>JBGSJL010000133.1:0-103276 GCA_041741955.1 Pirellulaceae bacterium
AATCGCGGGATTTCGGAACGCCGGAGTTGACATCCGCACTTTGGGCAGACGTTAAGGTCAATACCGGTCAGCTCAAGGAACCACTCGGCCAATGTTTGAGTTTTTTCGACAGGAGGTGGTTCTGCTGCGAGAAGCATGCGACATCGAATCAAGTTTTCCTTTCTCGTGCGGTTGGACAGGAATCCATAATGCCGAATTTGCGTTAGACCCTTTGGAAGAACGTGGTTCAGAAACCTGTTCAAGAACTCTTCAGCTGGAATCGTTTCTGTCTTTTGGCGATCACCATCAGCTCGATCCCGATAAATGAATCGAACGTTGTCATCTTCGAGCGACTGAATGCACCGTCGGGGCACACCGTTGGGGTCACCGTCGGGGTCACAGCATGTTGACGGCTAACAGCACACCGTCGGGGTCACGGACACCGTCGGGGTCACAGCTGTTGACGGCCACCGTCGGGGTCACACCGTCGGGGTCACAGCATGTTGACGGCTAACGGAACGCACCATTCATCTGTCCATCCGGATGGACAGATGAATGGTGTACATGCTGTGACCCCAGTGGGACTCATGCTGTGACCCCAGTGGGACTCATGCATGCTGTGACCCCAGTGGGACTCATGTGACCCCAGTGGGACTTCACTATTGGCTGTGACCCCAGTGGGACTTCCCAGTGGGACTCTGTGACCCCAGTGGGACTCCAGTGGGATCGTTGTTGGCTTACCTGGCGGAGCCCATTCATCAGTTGGTTGTGTTCACCGAGAAGTGCTTTTAGGTTCTGGTTCCAATCCTGGGTTTTGAGTCCACAAAAAGTTTTCAGAAATTTTTCTTACGCCTGTGGCGGTTTCATGTGTGGGTCGGCAACTGTTAGCCTAGGGCACCATCCAAGCTTTTGGTCTGGCTGATAAACCTGCGCCCCAAAACCATTTCATCGCTAATTTTCTAGGACGATCTCATGAGACTACGCATCATTGCTAGCGCTCTATGTGGCGGATTGCTGTGTTCCGCCGCGGTTATGTTTGCTCAACCACCACGCGGTCCAGGTGGCTTTGGTGGACCCGGTGGACCTGGTGGGGAGGAACGCAAGCTACTGAAGCAGTTTGACTTGGATGAAAGCGGTTGGCTCGATTCCCAAGAGCGAACTACCGCGCGAGCTTTTCTCAAAGAAAGTCCAATCCAACAGCGAGGTCCGGGTGATCGAGGTCCGAGTGGTCGTGGGCCGGGTGATCGAGGTCCGGGTGATCGAGGTCCGGGTGATCGTGGTCTGGGTGATCGTGGTCCGAGTGATCGTGGTCCGGGACGAGACGGTGGCCTCGGTTTTGGCCCGCCGGGATTTGGACCGCCGGGATTTGGACCACCGGGATTTGGACCACCGGGTTTTGGTCCACCGGGATTTGGTCCACCGGGATTTGGTGGCTTCCGAGGCGGACCGCCTGGCAGGGGCGGCGATCGACCGGAAGCAACTCCAGGCGAACAGATAGCTAAGTCATCGGTCCAGCCGCTGGCGGTCGACCTCTACGACTCGAGCGCACTGCGAACTGTGTTCATCGACTTCCAGAACAGCGATTGGGAGCAGGAGTTGGAAGACTTTCATGGCACCGACGTCGACGTGGCAGCCACCCTCACGGTGGATGGAAAAGAATACGCCAACTGCGGCGTTCACTTTCGCGGCATGTCATCTTACGGCATGGTACCGGCGGGCTACAAACGTTCTCTCAATGTTTCACTGGACCTGGCGGATCAGGAGCAGCGATTGTTGGGTTATAAGACGTTGAATTTACTCAACGGAAGCGGCGACGAATCGATGCTCAGCACCGTACTCTATGCACACGTCGCCCGCTGTTTGGGAGTTCCCGCACCCCAAGCCAATTTTGTTCGTGTGGTGATCAATGGCGAGAACTGGGGTCTCTATACCAATGTGCAACAGTTCAATAAAGAGTTTCTCACGGAGCACTATGGATCCGGCCAGGGCGCGCGTTGGAAAGTTAGTGGCTCGCCGATGGGTGGTGGCGGACTGGAGTATCGCGGGCAGGATCCAGCCAATTACCAACATCCGTACGAACAAAAGTCGGGGGGTAAAAAGGCGGTTGAGAAGCTCATCGAGCTCTGTCGCGTGCTGGAAGAAACGCCTGCGAGTGAATTGCCTGCCGCGCTGGAACCGATCGCTGACGTGGATGGGCTATTGTGGTTTCTGGCCCTAGACAACGGGCTTATCAACTCAGATGGATATTGGATCCGGGCCAGCGATTACAGCATCTACTTGGATGATGCAGACAAGTTTCATTTCATCCCACACGACATGAACGAAGCGTTTCGCGGGGCAGGTGGCCCAGGCATGGGTGGACCACCTGGCGGTGGTGGACGGGGTCCCGGAGGCAGGCCAGAGGGACGTTTCGACGGTCCTCCAGTTAGGCCGGGTGATGCACTGGCAGAGGGCTCTGGCGGTCCGCCTGAGAATGGCCAGCGCGCACAACCAGGCGGACGCGATCCAGGCACCAGTCGCGGTGGAAGGCTCGCCGAGCAATCGCCGCTCGAGCTGGACCCACTTATCGGCCTGGATGATACGAGCAAGCCGCTACGCAGCAAGGTGCTCGCCGTGCCCGAATATCGCCAACGCTACTTGGCAAACGTGCGCACAATCGCCGAAAAAGCATTGGATTGGAATGAGCTTGGGCGCTTCGTCTCGCAACAAGCTGCCCTGATCGATGCGACGATCAAAACAGAGACTCGCAAACTTGGTAGCTACGAAGCTTTCCTGGCAGCGACCGCCAGCGAGCATAAGCCTACGACAGAGAACCGCGCGGAATCCCGTGGCGGTGGACATGGAAGTATGAACCTGCGGGATTTCGTTCAGGGTCGTCGCACTTATTTGTTGAAGGCCACCTCAGCGGAGATCGGCAAATGAGCACAACTTCCAATCAAGATAACCGTATCGAACTCAAGTATGCGCTCGACGAGCACCTTGCCGAAGAAGTCAAATTCTGGGCACGCGAGCAGTTGGGAGTCGATCCTCACTGCTGCGGTACACTGGGTGACAGCTACGATATCCACACCCTTTATTTGGATACACCGCAACTGGATCTTTACCACCGAACAGGTATTGCCGGTTCCAGCAAGCATCGCATACGCCGGTATGGTTCGGAGGATACACTTTGGCTTGAACGCAAACGTAAGAAAAACGATTTTGTGAAGAAGAGCCGCACAGCTGTTCCTGAGCAGGAAGTTTACGAACGATTCGCGGGCAGGGCTGTGGCCGACTCCGCCCCGTGGTGCGGGGATTGGTTTGCGCAGCGTGTCGCTCAACGGCTGCTGCGACCTGCTATCCAAGTTCACTACCGAAGGTTTGCCCGTACCACCCTACTTGAGAATGAGAACTTACGACTTACCATCGATAGCCATCTACAAGCCAGCCGTGTGAGCGATTGGAGCGATTCATTGGTAGCTGGAAGTGGTCAAGAATCGCCGCGTCTGGCGATCGCAAACATCCAAATCTTAGAACTCAAGTTTCACAATCACATGCCATTGCTTTTTAAGGAGCTGCTGACCAAATTTCCAATTATGGCCACAGGGTTCTCGAAGTACCGCACGGCCGTGAGCGCGAGTGGTTTGATCGCGGTGGAAGAATCAAGCGATGTGTCCTGCCCATCGCATGGCTCGCCGAATGAGTTGGGCGCACCATCCCAACCTGCTGAACACCAGCGGACCGTTGACAGCCACGATTTTACCGCGCCGGTGGGATACTTAGGAGCGCTGTCGTAATGCCCGATTGGTTGACCGTTGGCGGGGTGGATCTACAGCCCGATGCATTGACTCTTGCAACACGACTATTGTTGGCTTGGGGATGCGGCTGGCTCGTCGCCTGCTTGGCGCGGCGCAAGCTGCCGCCTGGTTCGTCCGACACATTGACGTTGACTTTGGTGTTAATGTGTATCTTAATTGCTATGGCCACGCAGATTATCGGAGACAATGTCGCTCGAGCATTTAGCCTCGTCGGAGCATTATCGATTGTGCGCTTTCGCACTGCTGTTCCGGCCACTCGCGACGTCGCTTTTGTGCTCGCCGCTGTCGTGGTTGGTATGGCGATAGGAGCTGGCCAGTACATTGTCACAGCCCTGGGAATATTGGCGGTGGCTTTGGCAACCCAATTCAATTCCCCGAAAATGTTGCTGAGCGGAACGCCATCGAGCGACTCGCTCCATACCGATCCTGCATTATGGAGACTCAGTTTGCAAGTCGGCTTGGCCGCTCAGCTCGAAGTTTGGGAAGCGGAACTTGGGCGACTCACCCAGAGCCACCAACTTGTTTCCGCCGAGACTGTGCGGAGCGGAGGTGCGCTGGAGCTAGTCTATCGTTATCAGCCTCGATCCGACCACAATGCCATGCGGCTCATTGCCACGATGAATTCTTTGCCCAACGTCGAAGCGGCTGCTACAAAACAGATTTAGCATCCCACTTTGGATTGTGGACTCCCCAGAGGCGCAAACCAATCCCAGAGGACTTCTATGTGTTACTCTTTTGACTCCACTGTGAAATTTGACTCCACTGTGAAAGTTGTAGCTCATCCATCAGCAGAACCATGTCGTCGAGCTTGGACAAATACTCAAAGTAGCTCTCGCGGATGTCCACAGCAGCCAATCGATAGACGCGAGTGTCGTCGATCCAAGTAACTCTGCTTCCTTGGCCGATCCGTCCATCGCAAGCGCCCGCCACAATCCATAAGCTGATGCGGCGGTTACGGTCAAGACGATTAGCGTTCCAAGAGGGCGAGCACGAAACACCACTGGATGCACTCGCATTAAAGTGCGCTCCGCCGGTGAAGTGGCGATAGGGTCGACTACTTTCACTGCGTCGACTTCGCGTGCGGACGTTACTTTGGCTGATGGGACCTCCATCTCAAACGGCTTTTCAAACTGCGGACCCAGGTGGACCTTTGACGACGCAACCCTTCGCCAAGAAATGCCCACGATCTGAGAACCGACTAGGAGTCGTTCTGCCGAGTCCATCATGGATGGTGCGTTGCCAGCCATCTAAGGAGAATGAACCTCCGGTTCACAAAGCCTCGGCCTGATGTTGTGCGGCAGTTCGTCGACCAACGTGCTCGATTGGCAATCTGTGCACGAGACGGCATCGTGCGAAGAGCGATCTTAAACAACGCAGGGAGACACAAACTCCAAAGAGATCATCCATTGACTGTCGCAATGCGTCTGACAAAGCAGCAGGCCCAGCATACGCCGCAGTCTGATTCCCCGCAATCAGCCGCCTCACACTCAGGGACTTCGATTCAACAGCTTCGTGTCGACCAGCCAATCGTACATTCGTTCCGGCCATTGACCGGCTGCGTTGTTAGCGCCGGGACGAAACCCGAACCCGTGACCAATGTTGCTATAAACGTGCATCTCGCAGGGCACGTTGGCTTCTTTATACTTCAAATAAACGTTGGCCATGCCAATTGAAATGTCATCGCGATCATTAAAGCCGAATGCAATGAAGACCGGTGGCATCCCCGGCTTGACAGAGAATGAGCTAGATTTGCCTGGATAAATCAGGCCTTCAAAATCTGGCCGACTACTGACTTGCTCGATCGGATCGCTGCTCTTCAAATTGCCTGCTTGCGGATTCATACCCGCATAGGCGGCCAGTTCGCCTCCGGCCGAAAAACCCACGATGCCAATGCGATCTGGATTGATATGCCACTCGGCTGCATTGGCGCGGACCATGCGAATTGCCCGCCGCGTATCGTCCATCGCATCGCCTTCCAAGGTGTATTTGGAATCAGGTTCGCGGCAAAGTCGATATCGCATCACAAATGCAGCAATGCCATGCTCCGCAAACCACTGGGCCAGTGAATCGCCTTCGTGGCCCAAACACAGCTTTTGATGACCACCCCCGGGTGCGATCAAAATAGCAGTACCCGTCGACTTCCCGTCCGATGGCAGATAGGGCGTGATCGACGGATGATGCACGTTGCTGACATTGGTCCCGTCCTGCAGCTCCGGTTCGTGCATCCGTTCTACTGAACCTGGGGCACCGTCTGCCCACAGCGGAATTTTGGCGGGCGGATCAGCCGCCCAGCAATAGACCGCACTGAAGGCCGATAGCATCATCATCGAGTAAATCGCAAATAAACGCAGCATGTTGCACCTACTTTAGTTATGGAGAGGATCGAACTGTGGTGGTTAACGGCTCGTGTCACTTTAAATGAGTATTGAACCAGTGGAGCGATTCGGCAACCGCGCTGGGCATATCCTTTTCAAGTCCATGACCGGAGTTTTCGTACAAGACGAATTTGTTTTCAACGCCGATTTCATCCATCTTTTCGTGAATCCAACGGCCTTGCTCCGCCAGCACCAGCGTATCTTTGCCGCCCGAGATCACCAGACACGGGGCATCGTCAGCAGTGACGAAGTAAAGCGGAGAAACCAATTTGGCTTCTTCTTTTGCAATGTTAAGTCCGGGAAAGCGGCGATACTGATTGTCCAAACCCGTTGTGCTCCAAACATAGTTGGTAATGTCGCTGGGCGGCACAAACGCCACGCCGGCGGCAATGCGACTGCTGGCTTTCTCAATCGGATCTTTCGCTTCGGCATTGCCGTCGTCGCCGGTAGTCGCAAGCATCAGCGTCAAATGCCCACCAGCACTCATCCCCATCGCGCCGATTCGATTCGCATCGATTGAGTACGATTTTGCATCCTGGCGAATCGTTCGGATCGCTTGCCGCACATCCGCTGCAGCCTCGGCAATCGAATATCGAGGGCTGCTGCCATGACGAACCGCAAACCCCTTATAGCCAGCGGCAAGAAACGGCCCTAGTGCCGATCGGGTTTGCTCCGGTGGAGTCCACTTTGAAAACCAGCCTCCGCTGACAATGAAAACCACCGCCGCACCATTGGGCTCCACGTCTGGTTCGAACACGTCGAACGTCAACGCTAAGCCATCCTTGTGTCCATAAATTACTTCCGTAGATCGAACCTTCGCGACATCCTGGGCCTCTGCCAAGGTCGTCAAAGGTATCACCACGAAAAGTACTACAAAAAGCTTCAATGCATGCAGTTTCATAAAATCCTCAAGACTCCGCAAGGGTAACGGTAGATCAAAAAACCTGTCAAAACATCATAGCAAAAAGGTGCGTCGCCAGAGGTGACGATACGCGCGTAGCAGCGGAATGTGCAGGGCAGTTATGCCATGTGTCGTTGCGCATGCTACTTAAGGCTGTAAAAGCGCTGTGCAGCGATAAACAGGACCCGCTTGAAGAAGTCGAGCGGTTGAGACAACGATCAGACTGGAAGAAGCGGGGCAAGACTCATCAGGATCGCGCTTTGGCCAGATAACTACGAGTTTGCCGACGGTGATGACCGCGAGGGTCATCGCGTCGGCTCGTATGTGTGTGCCGAATGCAGAGCTACCCAGTAACATACCGGCGAGGAAGGTTCTCGGTGGGTGCGGTCGAGCGACCCCGTGCGAAGCCGATGCCCAGCCCAACCCGATAACTACTTATTCGTCAGTCGTCGCATCGACAATGACTCCTAAGTCTTTGTCAAGTACTTGCACGGAGACCTTCTGCCCAGCCATCAACTGTTCCCAATTCGCTTCGTTGCCATCGAGAGTATACTTAGTGTCTGCATTGACGCGTACCAGCTCCTCCTTGCCTTCGTTGACCTTGACCTTAAACGACTCTTCGTCGAGGCTAGCAATCTTCCCTAGTAGAGTCTTTTCTTGGGCTTCCTCGGGCAGCGGAACGATTTGTGCAGGAATGACTGATGCGCTGTCAAGCGTCGCTGATGGATTCAACAACGTGGTGGTATCGGCCGGTAGATCCGGTATCCCGTGCAGGGACGTGTCCAGCGCTTCCGGAGTTGACAGGTCCTCGGCATCCAACCCAACCTTATAAGAGGTACGCCCTCGAGCATCATCTTCTGCCCCAACGAGGCCATCCGGTCCTCCGGTAACGACTGAGTCGGTATTCGCGAACTCTTCGCAACCGGTGAGTGCCAGCCCGCTTCCAGCCGCTGCGGCACACAGAGCCACAACCGTAAACTTCTTCCACTTTTTGTACATGACAAGACTCCCACAAAAGTATCGACTGGTGTTAAACCAGCCGCATATTTGCCGACTCTAATGGCATCGTTGTGACTCTTGCTTTTCGCGACTAGAAATTCGTCGCAATGGAGAGCCAACTGCCACGCTGGAACCATTCCAAACGGCCGACCTGGATGTGCTGTCGCATATCATGTGCCAAACCACGATTGGAAGTTGAACTAACTAGAAAAGGTGAAAACCATGCCACTTTTTCGCTATACTGGCCGCTCGTTGGTTGACCAGCCATAGCTCCTTGATGGTAGTCTGCAACGTTGCATCGCAGAGCCCTGGTTCGTTTCGAACCAGCCAGGCATGAACGCTATCACCCCGTTTAGGCAATCCGATATTGACCTTAGTCGACCTCAGGACGATCTATTGGGTCTTCGTCGCAGTTCCAGACTTAAGAGTGCCCCAATCTTGCAGCTTGCCTTTTCCCGCGAAATTCTTGGCCTTCTCTGCAACCGCGTTCTTGTCCGTCGTGAATTCGTAGAAGTTGCTGTACGAAATGATATTCGGCTCGCTCGTCATCGGCTCACCCAGAAAATAGCCAAGTTCGCGTCGTTGATCATCCGTCAGCTCGTTTGATGCCAAGTCAGCAATCGCGACGGTCTCCAGCTCCATTTGGCGAACTGGGTTGAACCAACGATAAATACCCGTTGAAGCGGCCAAGGTGTCGACGGCTCCAAGTCCTTGCATGAATCGACGGCGTGTGGCGTACAGCGAATGGGGCGTGACTTCGTTTTGAAGTTCTCGGCCGGACAGATTCTCGCTCAACGGATTGTACTCCTGTAAAAAGCGATGAAGCCTAGACTATATATTGGGTCTTCGCGCCCCACGTGTCCTCTACCAAAAGGTAGACGCTACCAGGGGCTGGGAACTTACCCGTAGTCCACCATATTTTCCAAATTTCAAACTAATGCTGCCTCGCAGGCTTATCTCCACCTAAAGATAGACGGCAACTAAGCCTTTTGACTGATTGGATGCCTGGCAGTCCCGCATACAATCAATCTTGCCTCAATGTTTGTTTGCAAGTTTCGGGCGTTCTCAGGTTTCGGGGCATTGATCGTTTCACAAGCCGCATATTGGCGTTACCTGAGGAGATGAAAGTTCGATGAAGATTCACTACTGCGTCCTTAGTTTTGCCGCAATCAAAAAGAAGTAATAGCCTGATTGCACCCCGCGAGTTGCTGACCCTTCCGCCTGAAAGTGGTCGCTAAAGCAATGCTGCTCGCAGTGAACAATGATTCATCGACGCACTGACCATCGAGCTATCAGCCATCATTGCCTCCGCATGCATCGCAGGCTCTGACATCATAGCGTCGCCTTGCATGCCGCTCGCCATCGAGTCTGCCAGGACGACACTCATCGCTTCGGTCAAGTTTGGCAGAGCGGTCACACGTGACCGTGCTAAAAGTCCGTAGGCCGCAGCCGAAACGGTGAGGGCAACAGCGCCATGAGCTCCCACAAGTCCTCATCCGCAACGAACGTGGTAAAACCCAATGCCGCCGCGAAGTGTTCGCCATCAGTTTTGCGAATGGACCAATTTTTGGAGCCAACGGACTGATGTGTCCCATTTTCCTTTAAAATGCTGTACAGACTAGTTTGGGGTTTAAACGTGGGATTGGCTTCCAGCCTGTCATCCCCAGCACGACAGGCTGGAAGCCTATCCCACACATTGATTGCGCAGATGACAGCCTGTCGCTGGCATAGCTGTGTCGATTTCTGCCACGCCTCAGCACTCTAAATTTGTTGTGGCCGAACTTGCATTACCCAGGCCAATCGATATGATAACCGCGGGAATCAGTTGCCGTGTAGCAGGAGCATGGAATGAAAAAAGGAAGTCACGGAAAACTCGCAGAACAGCTCCGAGAGCTGATCCGCGGAAGCAATCTTTCGCAACATCAAATTGCCAGGGAGACCTGCATCAAGCAGCCCGGACTCAGTAAGTTCATGGCGGGCGGTTCAATGAAAATTGAGACTCTCGAAACACTTCTTGACTACCTTCAAGTTGGACTTTACGAAACGTCGCGCTCCAACTCGGTTGTCAAAGAAACCAAACCTCGTTACGGCGAAGACGCGATTGAGTTCGGTGACCAGTTAGAAGGTTTAGAGGACAAAACGTTTTCAACAATATTGATTGATCCTCCTTGGCGTTTTCAAAATCGAACAGGCAAGATGGCCCCGGAGCATCGACGGCTTAATCGCTACGAAACCCTGCAACTCGACGACATTAAGCGAATGCCAGTCGCCGCGCATGCAAACAAGCCATGCCATCTATACATGTGGTGTCCCAATGCTCTTCTGCCCGAAGGTCTAGAAGTTATGAAGGCATGGGGCTTCAATTATAAGACGAATGTAGTTTGGTACAAAGTCCGCAAAGATGGCGGTCCAGATGGGCGCGGCGTTGGGTTTTATTTTCGCAACGTGACAGAAATTATTTTGTTCGGCGTCCGAGGTAGCATGCGAACACTCGATCCGGGCCGCCGACAAGTCAATATGATATCGACTCGGAAGCGCGAGCATTCGAGAAAACCTGAAGAAACTTACAGTCTCATTGAGCGATGTAGTCCTGGTCCATACCTTGAGATTTTTGCACGTGAACCCGCTGAAGGTTGGACTGCATGGGGCAACGAGGTTGAAACTTATGAAGACACGCGACCATCGCATAAGGGTTACAACAGCAAATGTCCTAAAGACGAAAGTGTCCTGAAGGCAAAAGTGTAGAGGTAAAGTCTGGACAGTTTGCCCTCAATTTTTGACTTTAGTGTATTGCATGAGTTGGTCTTCTTAGGCTTGGTTCGGGACAGCAAATGGATAGGATGGGGTACTTCGCCACCACAATCTCGGCACCAATCCATATCATCCTTGTGCAGAGAATTTTTTTCGACCGACATCTTTACTGCCGCTATCAATTCTCGATGTGTCAGTCGATGCTGGCGAGGTAGCGATGTACGCAGGTCACGGCCGGCGAACCGTCGCCGACGGCGAAGCCACCACGTTTGATAGATCCGGAGCGGACGTCGCCGGCTGCCATAATTCCCGGCATGGTCGTCTCAAGATCGCAGGGGGATCTGTCGAGTTTCCAGTGCTCGCCAATATGCGAAGAAGGAATGGCGGCACCGTTGCATTGTTAAGGAAGGTATGGCCAATACACCAAACGTCCGCCTTGATGGGCAACGAAACGAACTGCTCCATCCTGGGACACAACCACCACAATGGCATCCTGCACGCTACTGACTAACCGATAGGCCGAACGATGCCGCGTTCCAGAAGCGTCCGCCGGCTCAGTGACAGAGTTCTCTGCTTCGAGGTCAATCGCCCGCTCGATGGAGCTTACATGCGAATCACCCAAAATTTCCCCGCCGAAACCGATCAGTCGAAACTCCCGATTGAGAACCACCGATCCATCGACGCTCATCAAATCGGCAAGAAAATGACTGAACTCGACCAACGAATCGTGCAGTTTCCCGAGGGACGCATCCTGCATTTGCAAGAAGTCTTTCCAACGAACTTCGGCGACTGAGTTTTCGGCACCGACCTCCAATGCTCGCCGCATCAGTTTCAACATCAGTTGCTGAAAGCGATTTGTAGCCTCCGTATGCTTGAATCGCATCCGAATTCTCAACCAGTTGTCCAGCCGATTGTCGTGTGCATCGGTCAGATAGATCAACATTCCGCCGTGGCCACGCCCCCGCACTAGACTCAGCACGCGGCGAACGACATTCTGGGCGACATCACGGACAAATGAGTCGCACAGTTTTGCGCCTAGTGCTTGCAAAGAATTGACATCGAGCTTACTCATCAGCGTCGCGCGGAAAGATTCAAAATTCCTGGGCAGCCAATTCGATAGGAACGGATCGAAACCTTCTGTCAGCACTTGTCCGCCGATCGTTTCGAGCACACGCGTAAGCCCCTGAGCGAATACCAAATGTCCGGGTCCGAGGATATGAATGACTAACTTGCGCGGCAAACTAATAGCGTCGTGGACTGTGTTAGCGGTATGATTGACCCAACCAGTACCGCTAACGACCATGCCCCAGATGGTCGCTTTTCCGCGTTGATCCGCATCGAATTGGACGCCAATTAACGATCGATAATATCCGACGGCAGTCGACATTTTGCGGACTTGGTGAGCCGAGAATTCAGTGGGAACGTCAAACTGCACGACGTAAACCCCATCTGGTTTCTCGTCGGCGTCAAGTTCTGGATCGTCGGGCGAAGCAACCAGTACACGACATTGGACTGGATCGTTTTCCTCGCGCAACAGACTGGCTTGATAGGCCGTATCGATCAGCGTCTCCATAGCCGAACCTGCTGGAAGCACAGCCGGATCATGCCCTGCCACCTGCCAGCGCTGTTGCAGTATGCTGCTGAGATCACCTGGATAGAATGAACGTTGGGTCATCGAGTACTTACCTCCAGGTTAGTACCTGTTTTTGGGAAAGTCAATTTCTAGTCTTTGGTGCAGTTTGGTTGGCATACATGGGCTCAGTCAAGGGAATGGAACAGCGTAGAAACCGTCACCGAAGTTTACGCCATGGACGAATCAACGAAGCGTTTGAGAAGCTTCGCAACGGCTCGCCTCGGTACCGATTGGTGTTAAAACGTTAGTTGGGGAAAGGGGTTCAACCATTCAAGGTACGCTTGCCTGCAGCAGATTTTTTGACGTGTGCGATAAAAGGCATTCCTTGAGGTAAGCGCGCTGGGGGTCGCAGCGTCTCAAGTGTGTTCTCAGTTTTTTGCCCACACTTTTGGAGTCAGTTCGATGTCCACAACGGCTACCGCATTCATTGTTCCCTCCCGTGATTCCGTTTCCGCAAGCAATCAAGCCATCTTTGACCAGCTCAAAAAGGGCCTTGGAATGGTTCCCAATCTATACGCTAGGTTTGCACACAGCGAGACGGCTCTGGGCGATTACTTGACATTGCAGAATCGCAAGTCGTCGCTCTCAGGCGAACAGCGCGAAGTTATTAACCTGGTCGTTAGCCAAGTCAACGAGTGCCAATATTGTTTGGCGGCTCATACGGTCTTGGGCAAGATGAAGGGCTTTAGCGATGATCAGGTTCTCGAGCTGCGTCGGGGTCATGCTAGCTTTGACACCCAAATTGACGTGCTTGCTCGCTTCGTCAAATCCGCAGCCGAGAATCGCGGCAAGGTGTCAGACACAGAACGCGCCGAATTGCTAGATGCGGGCTTCACGCAAGAGAACTTAGTCGATATCGTCCTCGCGATGGGCGACAAGATCATCACCAACTACTTGCACAATATCACCGAAGTGCCCGTCGATTTCCCTGCTGCCCCAGCAATCTGAGGAAACGCCGAACAAGCCGCCATCGCGGTGGTCCGTGCTTCAGGTGATTCACGAAAAACGGATCGGCTGGAGGCTTGCGTCTCAGCACCTTTTGCAATCAATGAATTGATGCAGTCAACGCAGATCGACGGTATCGTCAACAATGTTGGACTGGTGCATCCTGCTGCATTGGACGATGTTACCTACGAAAAGTTTTTTGAAGTCATGAACGTCAACTTGCGAAGTGCCTTACAGATTACACCGGCGCTTGTGCCAGGAATGAAGCAACGAGGCTGGGGACGAATCGTCAACGTCTCATCGCTTACAGTGCTTGGGATTGCTCAGCGAACGATTGATGCAGCGGCCAAGTCGGCGCTTATAAGCTTTGCTCGCACTTGGGCTTTGCATCATTCGTGATGGCAAATATAACTTAGCTGTTTGTCGGCTCGATGGCGGGCAGTTACGGAATTGTCTTCGAAATGTCGCTTTTTTTTATTTATGAACGCGCGTGGATTCTCTCGCTGGAAAGCCGCCGCAGGCTGCAACAAACAAGTTCCGGGAGTCATCGCATGAACGATAACGAAGTACTATTCAATCCCTTGAAGCTAGGTGCCATTGAGACGCCGCATTGCATTTTTATGGCACCTTTGACCCGCGGACGCTCAACCAGGCCGTTTGTTCAACCCCGATGCACCGCGAGTCACTCCGCATATACGAAAGCATTATGAAGGAACGTTAATTACCAATGGAGGCTATGACAAAAAGACTGCGGCAGAAGCGATTCGAACAGGAGCCGCCGATGCGATCGTTTTCGGTCAATACTTCATAGCCAACCCAGACTTGCCCGAGAGAATACGCATCGACGCGCCGCTCAATCCGACTGTCCCCGAAACATTTTATGGGCCGGCTGACAGCGGTTACATCGACTACCCATTTTTGAACCAGGAACTAGGCGTATGACACAAGCGAAGTTGTTTGAGCGTTTCGACCTCAATGGCCTGCACATGTCCAATCGAATTGCCCTCGCTCCGATGACGCGGGGCCGAGCTGGAGTGGAACGCGTTCCTAATGATTTGATGGCCGACTACTACGTCCAGCGGGCCACTGCCGGACTATTGATTACTGAAGCGACCACGATTTCTCCGCAAGCGAATGGCTGGAACCAATCGCCAGGCATTTATACCAACGCCATGGAAGCCGGTTGGAAGTCGATCGTTGATCGCGTCCATCAAGCGGACGGCAAGATTTTCATGCAGCTCTGGCATTGCGGTCGCGCATCGCACCCCAGTTTTCATGATGGTCAGAAGCACGTCGCGCCATCGGCAATTGCGATCAATGAAGATCATATTTATACCCCCAAGGGCAAGGAACCGCACGAGACGCCGCGAGCACTCGAAACCGCCGAACTTTCCGGCATTGTCGAAGACTATCGCCAAGCCGCCAAGCGAGCCGAGCAAGCGGGCTTTGACGGCATCGAAGTCCATTCGGCCAATGGTTATCTGCTCGATACGTTCCTACAATCCAAGAGCAACCATCGCGCGGACCCTTATGGAGGAAGCATCGAAAATCGGTTTCGCCTGCTAAATGAAGTCGTGTCGGCGTTGATTGAAGTTTTTCCAGCCAACCGTGTTGGCGTTCGGTTGTCACCCAACGGTGTTTTTAACGACATGGGATCACCGGACTACCGCGAGCAGTTTACTTTTGTTGCAACACAGCTCGACCGATTCGGTTTGGCCTACTTGCACGTCATGGATGGACTTGCCTTTGGCTTTCACCAGCTTGGCGAGCCGATGACGTTGGTCGACTTTCGAAAGGTCTTCAGTGGGCCGTTGATCGGTAACTGCGGTTACACGCAAGAATCCGCTGAGGCGGCCATTGCCGCTGGTGATGCCGACATGATCGCATTCGGTCGTCCATTCATTAGCAATCCGGATTTGGTCCATCGTTTTGAGCATGGTCTGCCGCTAGCTGCTGAGGCCGAAGTTTCTGCTTGGTATAATCCCACGGGCGCTAAGGGATACACAGATTTCCCAGTCGCAAGTTCAACTTAAGTTGATTCCGGGTTTGGACATGATCGACGACGAGAGGCTGTACTTGCAAATCAGAGCGGCAGGTTCGGTGCGCGACGATGCGCTTGCCGAACTCCGAGAAATTTTGCTCAGGCTGTGTCGCCTAACGTTCGTTGCTGGTCACACCGCGAAGTATCCAGGTAGCACCGTCGCCAATAGACTCGCCGTCGACATGACTGCAAATCGTCAGGCAGTTGACGGGTATCAATGGTTCGCCAACTACGCCGCGGCATGTAGTCACGATCCAATCGCCGGCGTCGCCGCCGATGAAGGAATGTAGCCTTGAATTCATTGACATTGATCGTTGTCGCTCGCTGACATATTCCTTTTCTGCTCCCTATCGCCTGTCTGATCGAGGGCCTTCCTGTTTTTATACACAAACAAGAAATTAATTGTCATCTAAATGACAACATTCGTCGGCCGTTGAGCCTAAGATTGGTGAAACGGCAGCGTTTCCGCGAACGTTCACCGCCCATCGGCTGCGATTCAGTAGGGTTGGTCGAGAGCGTTTGTGCGCCTGCCACCATCGCGTAGCCCTTGCCCTAGATTCCGTGCATGTCCGTTGCCCGTATTTCCGTTATTGGCGATCAAGAACTATTTCGCACGGGCGTTGTGTCGCGTGTTCGAGATGACAGGAGATTGACGGTTGTTGGCGAAGCTGCCAGGGTCGCAGGAGCCTCCGATTCGATCGAGAACACATGTCCTGACTTGATCATTCGAGCTCTGTACAACGTCTAATCAGAACACGACGCGTCATGCCAACTTGGCCAATCTCAGGTCAAGCAAATCAAGTCAGTAGTTTTTTGCGGCAGCGGCGACTGACTTTGAGCTGGTGCAATGTGTTCGAGCCGGTGTCCATGGGATTATTAGTCGCGATGTAGGACACGTTGAGCTGTTACACGCGATTCGCGAAGTCATTGCTGGCGTATTTAGATTTTTTGGAAAAAACAAAACGGCCGTATCAGCGTTATTAGCAAGTTAGAGGTCACGTCTCGCACGGGAGCGGTAATACGGGGTGTTCAACTGACAACTGATACGAACTTGCGAATAGTCACACAACTCGGGTCACTCATCTCTAAGTTTGCAAGACTGGATGGAGCCAGTCGAATTAAAGCCTCCAGGCTGGCAACATGGAGTGATTTAGACGTAGATCTGGTGAGTCAAAGCATCCCCCCGAAGTCCAGAAAGTAGATTTTCGACAGAAAGTTCCGCCATTTTCTGACGGGTCTCGAAGGTTGCGCTGCCAAGATGCTGTGTGATCACGACATTCGATAAGCGCAGCAACGGATGGTCCTGCGGCAGTGGTTCAGGGTCCGTCACATCCAAACCTGCACCGCGAATCGCGCGCTGTTGCAAAGCGTGCGTCAACGCGGACGTATCAACGATTGGTCCACGCGCAACATTGATAAGAACTCCTGTTGATTTCATCAAGTTTAGCTCGCGTGCACCCAGCATGCCCTTGGTGCTAGGCGATAGCGGAACCGTCACGACAACATAATCCGATTCCGTTAACAACTGGTCGAGCGAAACATAAGTTGCTTCCAAATCGTCGACAACTATCTCGCGGCGGTTATGGTAGAGGATTCGCATATCGAATCCGGCCGCTCGTTTCGCGACTTGGCGACCGATCCGACCCAATCCGATGATGCCGATCGTTGTACTGTGGACCTCATGTGACATCAGCACTTGGGGACTGAGATTGGCAAGGTCTATGCCGCGCGCGAGCCGGTCGCTTTCGACCACACGCCTGCCGACGGCCAACATCAATGCGATCGCCATATCCGCAGTTGCACCGTTCAAAACCTCAGGTGTATTTCCAACTGCAATCCCTCGATGTTTCGCGGCTTGCAGGTCGATATGATCAACGCCCACACCGTTATTGCTGATCACCCGCAAGCTGGGAAATCGATCCATCATATGCCCGTCAACCATGGGATTGGCGTAAGTGTACAGTCCTACGACCGATGCGTCCTGGCCAAATTCCGCCGTCGACCAGGGCAGCAACTCAACAAGTCCGTGCAGCAGTGTTTCTAAAGCCGGCGAAATAGGACCATCGGCGACGACACGTGGCAAATTCACAGATGTCATTCTTTGGAATGGAGAATCAGAGCGGGTAAGCAGGCAATCGTAGCGGCGGCTATTTCGTACCGATACAAAATAGTGAATGATCGGTGCGAATCAGCAGCCGGTTATCGATGGCTGTTGGCGTGGCGTTGCCACCGCCATCGTCGAGATTATTCTTGGCCACGAATTCAAACTTGTCGGTTGATTTGAAGACTGTCGCTGCCCCATCGCGTGTTTTGCAATCGAACGCTCCGACGAATCCTGTTTCGAGTGCCTCGCCAGCGATGTATACCAAATCGCCTTCCAGACAAACCGAAGCGCAGTAACCATGCTCTGATGGATAAGGCCCCGTGTTCTTGGACCAAATGACCCTGCCGTTCATGTCGACGGCTGAAAGCCAAACTCCATCTTTGTTACCGAACGACGTATAGACGTATTTCCCATCCGATGCTGGTGTTGAAGACGCCTGTGAGTTATCGCGGTGCATCTTGGGGAACTGCCCCTTATGCAATACAGTAGACCAAAGTAATTCACCGCCTTGCAACTTCATGCAGTGCAGGGACTGAATCTCGCCTTCGTCCTCAGCCGATGTCAAGAAGATTTTTCCACCAACAACAATTGGCGACGAATAACCCTTTCCTGGTAAATCAGTTTTCCACAATACATTTTCTTCCTTGCTCCAAGTCATTGGAATTTCCTGCGCCGTAGACGTACCATCCGCCTGCGGACCTCGCCACCAGGGCCAATCAGTCGTGGACGCGGTCGTCGCAGTTGACGCGGTCGTCGCAGTTAAAGTCGCAGGTGCTTGCGCCAGTAGGTCTGACTTGATCAGTGAACTGCACAGCGACACAACGAAAACTGACTGAATCAACGCCGGCAGCAATCGATTCAATTTAGTTGGCATATTCGAGCTCCGAAGGATTTGTGTTGCGATAGTCTACAATAAATCTAAATCGCTATCCCGATATCGCAGGGCGATGAAGTTTTTTTGGAATGCATTTTTGAACAACCCGTATTTTTAGTTTTTAGGGATCAGCGCGATAAACTGCGAAATCCTGCGATGCCGTGAACCCTAGCGCGAGCTGCTGTCCACCACACCCAGCCGACCAGTAGCGGCTGTAGCAGCAGCCGCGTCACTAGCACCCACATGGGCACTGCGGAAAACTTCTCGGCCTGAACTAACATGTCCACATGCACTGGCGACACTGCGATCAATAGCGCGATGAGTCCCCACGCCGCCACTTGTCGTAGTTTCGGTACCAGCACTCCCGCCCCTCCCAAAACTTCAAAGACTCCCGATAGGTAGATCATCGCTAGTGGCCAAGGTATTACGTCCGGTGTAATTTTCAAATAGAAGCCAGGATTCACAAAGTGATTGATGCCTGCCGCGATGAAGAGTAACGCGATTAACAGTATTGACACGAGCTGCCATCGAGATTGGGTTGCCAGCATGAGAGTGCTTACTATTCGCTGAATCGAGGTTGTAGATTCATCAGTGAAGCTCGCTAGCAAAGTAGCGGGCAATCGCACATATTACCTAGCAATCTAACCAGGGGCCACCGATGCGAATTCTAATTGTTTTGTTGATCGCGCTTATACTGCCGAAGCCCGTGCTGGCTCAGGCACCGTTGAAATACGTTGCTGCGCCGCCGGATAATCCTTTAAAAGGGTTGGTTCCCTACGCGGGTGCGCACGCGGACCGGTTTCCACATAGCCTGGAATTTGATTACCTCCCGCTCAGCGATTTGATGACTGGGCCCAACGAATTCGACTGGCAACCGCTGGAGAGATTGCTAACCGACATCGCTTCTCGCAGGCACCAGACCGTCTTTCGCATTTGGATGGAGTATCCAGGGCGCGAAGAGGGCATTCCGACTTTTCTGCTTGAGTCTGGGCTGAAAGTTACCGAGTGGTTGAATACGAATACAGCACCATTTCCAGCAAAGAAGGTGCGCACGCCGGACTATAACGACCCCAAACTGCGTGCCGCCTTGAAATCCTTCATCGCCGCCTTGGGAGAACGATTCGATGGCGATCCACGCATCGGCTTTATCACAGCAGGTCTGCTGGGTACCTGGGGCGAGTGGCACACTTATCCCCGCTCCGAATTGATGGCGAGCAAAGACGTGCAAACAGAAGTCATGGAGGCTTACGAGCGGGCGTTTCAAACAACGCCGGTGCTGTTGCGATATCCAGCCGGAGTTGATACTTGGGCACATGCGCCCAATCACACGCGGCGATTTGGCTACCACGATGACTCGTTTGCCTGGGCCACGCTAGACACTGGTCGGAAAGAAGATGACTGGTTCTACATGGCGGCCTTGAACGCTGCCGGACCGGACGCAATGAGCAAATGGAAAACGAGTCCGATCGGCGGTGAAATCCGACCCGAGCTATGGGGACAAATATTTGACCTGCGCCCAACCCACGAACAGGCACAGGATTTTTCTGAGTGTGTGCGCCGGACCCATGCCACTTGGCTAATGGATACTGGCATGTTTGAAAAACAGCCATCCGCTCAGCGCCATCAGAGTGCTATCCAGCAGGTTCAGCAAATGGGATACGAATTCCATATCGTGTCAGCCCAGCGCCGCCCGCTCAGCTCAGGGGGATTGGCGATTACCATCCGAATTCGTAATTCCGGCGTAGCACCGTTCTATTATCCCTGGCAAGTCGAATTGGCCTCGGTCCGCAGCGGCCAAGTTGCCGAACCCGTTCCGGTTCAGTGGTCTGTCGTTGGCCTTTTGCCTGACGAGGAGCCTCGAACGTGGACTATCGAATTGACCGAAGAGCAAGCGAGTCAAGCCAAGGATGGTTTTTCGCTAAGAATTGCCAACCCATTACCTAATGGTCTTCCGCTAAGATTTGCGAATGAATACTCAAAGAGTTCTCCAGACGGTTGGTGGCTGCTCCCGTAAACTGTTGGATTAAATGGCGGACAGGACGACTGGCGGTCCGTCAAACTCTAATTTTATTTTTGGGTCACACCGACTTTAGTTTGTAGCATGCGGTGTCGATGCGCATGAGCGGCTGAACTTCTTGACGATTTGATTAGGCTGCTCTGGCTCCGCATCGTTCAGCTGAAAGATATACTTCGTGTTCAATGGGGAACCTCCTTGCTTCCCCAAGGTGTCGAAAAAGCCGACTCAAGACAACTCTAATTCTTGAACTTGACGGACCACTAATGTTATCCAGCTAAAATCAGTTGGCACAGTTTCTCAGCCGTGGAGGTCAGCGGAATTTCGGGTTTGTGCGTCAGCTTGAACCATCGCCAATCGGGTGACTTGGGTAGTTGATAGTTGGACTCGAGCTTGGCTTCAAAGCAGTAGAGCGAAATCCGATACCGTGTCACACCGTGCTTGATCGTGCGCAAATACGCAGTGGGTTGGCAATCCAAGTCCAGTTCTCGGGCCATGGCCGAGCCAACCAGAGCAAGATTTACAGAGCGGTTGGGGGCTGCTGCGTCGAATTCGGATGTCTGGTTGAGATTGGTGATATCCACTCGTGGAAAATCCCAAAGTCCCTCCCACCAGCCACCGCTTGGATTCCTGCGCAGTAAGTATTTGCCGCGTCGATGGATGGCAACGAGCACATGCACCAACGCATCCAGCCGCTTTTCTTTGGCAGCCATAGGCGTTTGGCACTGCGTACCAGACTGATAAGCAGAACAAGCCGATGCGACTGGGCACGCTGAACACTTCGGCTTCTGAGGGAGGCAGACCAGACTACCAAGTTCCATCACGGCTTGATTGACAATTCCCACATTCGTCCTTCGAGCGGGCAAGATGCTTTCGGCGAACGCCCACAGCTTGGCTTGCCCAGCGCTAGACTTTGGGTCTTCGCGTAGTTCTATCAGTCGGCTGAACAAGCGAATGGTATTTGCTTCCAGAATGGGAGCACGCGTGCCATAGGCAAACGAAGCGATCGCACCTGCGGTGTAGCGGCCAATGCCAGGTAGTGTGCGAAGCGATTCGACGTCTGCTGGAAATAGACCCTCAAAGCGCTCGACGACGATTTTGGCGGCCGCATGCAGTTGTCGTGCGCGTCGATAGTACCCGAGTCCTGCCCAGTGGGTAAGAACATCCTGCTCTGCGGCTGCGGCCAAGCTTTCAACTCGTGGAAAACGTTCCAGGAAGCGAAAATAGAATGGGATCACCGTAGCCACTTGGGTCTGTTGAAGCATAATCTCGCTGATCCAGATCGCGTAGGGATCCTGGGTGGCGCGCCACGGCAGAACGCGGTGGTTTTGCCGATACCAGCGCAGCAGTTTACTGCGAACACGAGCATCCCACGCATGAGAAGGGGCTGATACCATTAGCGGGATTTAACTCTGGTCTTCGCTTAGCGTAACCACGACGTCCAGCTCGATTGTCTCCGTGGGCGCGAGGGTGCGAGTTAACGAAACTTTGATTTTGTCACCCGCGATATGCTTGCCGAGTTCCGTGCGCAGATCGGCGAAATTCTTGATCTCGATGTCGTCGATCTTAGAGAGCTTATCCCCTCTGAGGATGCCGGCTAAATCTGCGCCGGAACCAGGAACAATTTGTGTAACGACCGTGTCGGAAGGCTGCGTGCCAACTCCGAGAAAACCCCCCAGACCACAGTAGATCGTAATGCCATCCAACTGCTGGGTAAGGTTTTTCACGGCGGCTGGGGAAATTCGCGTTCCGTACAGTCGCAGAGACTGGCTGATGGGCAACTCGGCAAGGGTTGCCAGAATCTCGTCGCCAACATCAACGTAATCAAGCTCAAGTAGCTCCAACGAAGTAAGCGACTTTAGCAGCTCCAAATCGGACTTCGTGATGGTAGCTCGCTTGATCTTCACATTTTGCAGATTCGACAGTTTGGCAATCGCACGGAAATGGCGGGTGTTGATTTTTGAGCCTTCAAGGCAAACCGTTACAATTGATTTTAGGAATTGAATTCGCTCCACGGACTGCTCGTCACCGTCATAGTGATCATCGATCCATAACGCGAGCTCTGGGCCGTTTTTCTCGCGACCATTCAGGTTGAATCCCAACATGTCCTGCATGCCGACTCGGGCACCGTGGTGTAGCAAGACTTCCAGCGATTGCTCTTCTTGAACGTCCGCGATCGCTCGGATCGCATTGTCTGCCAGACGTCCCAAAGATGAGACTCGATTTGCGTTTTTCTGTAGTAGCTCGCGAGATTTGACACTGATAGCAAGGTCGCTGTGCATCGCCAATGAACTGAGCAGGTCAATCAATTGGGCTCCGGTATTATATTCAACGTCACCCAAATGGTCCGCTATGGCATCGAGCGTTTGAAGTGGATATTGCTCCAATCGCCAGCGTGCGAGCTGTCGCGTGCGGTAGCTGGACCTGCTCAGGCTGCGAATTTGTTCCTCGATAAACTCGCGGCGGACCACCACGGGTTGTCCGTCGGCAGACGGCTGATGCGTAGGCACGTCGATGGAGGAAATTGAGCCCTCATCGGCCTGCGCACAAAGGATCGAGTGGGGCAGTCCAGCGTAGACAAAAAAGCTGGCGATCAAACAGCCAAGAGTGTTCAATCTGGGAGGCGCGATTTTACATGTCATCTCAGACTTCCTACAGACATTGTCATTCCTCTTTGCCCAGCCCATTCAGGACTTGTTGCAGCCGGTTTTGCGTCAACTCTAATCGTTGGCTGGCTTGCTGAAGCTCCAGACGCAGCCTCGACACCTCCTGCTGTAGCGCAGCCACTTCCTGCGACGCAGAAGAGGCTTCGTTAGGCACCGTAGCGCGTCCAGCGGATCGCGGCTCAGTGGTGCCAGGGTTAACCTCGAGGGTCAAGGTGGCTTGTCGAGTAAAGATGCCACGTTGGTAAGTCACTTCCGTGGTCTGGCCTGGGCGAGCAGCACTCATCCATGCCATCAAGTCGCGGGCGGTATCGATGGTCGTTGGACCGATAGCAATAATTGTATCTCCAGCCAAGATTCCTGCTTTAGCCGCCGGTGAATTGGGCGTAACGTTGGTCACAGCGGCTCCGCGAAATACGCTCGTGCCAAACTGCGCGCGGAAGGGTGGAGTCAAGTCATTGACGAGCACGCCCAACCAAGCGGGACCATTCATTTCTGGCGGACTGGCGGTTGGGCCAAGTAGAAGTGGGCCGCCTGCAATCTGCTGGGCTAAGTCGGCTTGCATCAGCACGGCTACCAATTCAAAGTTTCGGCCTCCGCGCGAGACTAAGAATTTGGCGGTTTGCCCAGGAAGCGTCTTGTTGAGTTGTTCAACCATGCCGTCCAAGTTGGCGATGGCGAAACCATTGATCGCAGAGATACGGTCATTCGGTTGAAAGCCGGCTTTCCAAGCCGGCGAACCCTCGGTCACGCTAGCTACTAGAACCCCAATGCCGCCTCCAGAAATGCCTTCGGCGTCAAGTCCCAAGTAGATTCTCGCAGCTGGCGGGTTCGCAGGGACTGCTTGCGGCGGGGCACCTGCGGGCACGCCGCTTCCCGCAGACTCAGCGGGACTCTTATCCAAGATCGAAGGAAGTTTCGATTGCGGTTCAGGGACCACAGCGGTCGTCTGGGGTCCAGGTAGCTCTTCCTGAGTCACTTCCTGCTTGGGATCATTCAACCGCTCGCGCACGGCGGATTCCAGCTTTTCCAGAAATGTCTGGCCATAGGCATAGTCCGACGACCAGCCGATAAATGCCAAGCTGAGTGCAGCGGCAAAGCGCAGGTCAAAATGCTGCAGGTTCATTCTGAGGTTCCGCATTTTCCAAAGTCCATGAGTGTGCGTTGTGTTCGATCGTCGCAATACCGTAGCTACCCACAGTTTCTTCTCAGCAGCTTCTTTTTAGCAGGAGAACTCCTATTGTAGCAACCGCTCGAATTTTAGGATCAAGCGGAAAATAAGTGGGATTGGCTTTCAGCCTGTCATGCGGGAATCGACAGGGTGCAAGCCTATCCCACGTTCAGAACCAGACAGTAATTTTCCGCACGATCCTTAACATGATTGGCAGTGCAGAGTAAAACAGGTTTCCTCGCTGTAAATCGCGCCTCGGCTACAGGACACTTGGTAAATTGGGCGAATTTTTTATCAAAGAGCTAGCTATTGCTGACTACCAGCGGGCGCTACGTTGGATTCATATCGACCTGCCCGAGGACGAATTTGAAGGGCTATTTAAAGACGCCTACGGTCGCATGGTCGCCAACAATCGTGCTGATAATCCCTCGCAATCAAATACTCCTGCCGTCGAGCAGCGATACGGGCAAAAAAGGGTCGCGGCCTGCTATTTCCGAACGTTGGCAGGCCGTGTGGCCACTCTGGGCGGTGTGCGTGCGGTCGATACCAGCTACCTAAACGCAGCGTCTGAACTAATTTCAATCCAAATTAAACACTTGCAGGCCCAAGCGGTGCCTCAAATCCAAGCGGTGGTGCGCGAACACGACCGGGCTACGCGGGCAATCCTCATGCAAGCCGACTTCCACGAGCTGACTTGGATTCGGCATGTGTGGTTGGACCTATCGAGCCCCAATCATGCGCTGGGACTTAGCACGCTCCCGTCTGCACGCGATGGGACACAGCTTGTAAATTCGGAAAAATCTGGTTTAGACCAGCCAACCATAGTGTGGCGACCGGCAGTGGCGTTTGCCAAGTCGCGTGTGACCGATTTGATTGAGGCGACATTCCAGCAGACGCTCGACTGCCCTCAAATGAATGGCCTGCGCGACAAGCACTTAGTCATGGACGGGTTCTTAGAGGGGCGTCCATTTCGCAGCCTAGGTCGGCGGTGGGACGTGTTGCTAATCGATGGTTCGCCGGTGGGTTGCATCATGCTAACGGAGCACCCCAATCAACTCAGCGAATTGACCTATATGGGGCTCGTACCCACAGCTCGAGGTCAGGGACTCGGGCGCGTACTCTTGCAACGCGCTATCCAGCGGTCGCGGGACGATCAAGCTCGGACTATCGTGGCTGCTGTAGACGAAAAAAACTGGCCCGCACTAGGACTCTATCAACAGTTCGGATTCCAGTGCCACCAGAGAATGTCAGTGTGGCTGTTTAAGCAGACGGAAAACTTGCTTCGACCGTCTGTGTCTTCGTGAACCTCAGACGCTAGCAACAACTATCCGCTGTCTTGGTGGGCAAGCCACGTCTTCTTGGGCCCGCGATCTCCTGCCCCACGCGCAGTATTTGGTTGGAGCTATCGACGAAGACCACCCGCGGCTCGACATTCGGGGGCGTGCCGGAGGCATCTACGACAAAAGAGAAGGTCGCCACAATGACCACGTCACCGGGTCGAATCAAATGCGCTGCCGCACCATTGGCGGAAATGTCTAGGCTACCCTCTTCGCCAGTAATGGCGTAAGTCTCCAAGCGACTGCCGCGAGTTACGTTCCAAACATGCACCGCTTCGTAGGCTTGAATATCGGCCGCGCGCATTAGATTTGGTGGCAACGTGAGCGAGCCCTCATAGTCCAAGTCGGCTTGAGTTACCGTGGCGCGGTGGATTTTGGATCGCAAGAATTTTCGGTACATAGATTCGCCGCTATAGATTTCAAAAGGGCCTCCTCAAATATAGAAGCTGGTCGTGGTCTGCACAATCGTTAAGTCGGGCACAAAAGATCCCAATCACCCGCAGCGCTGCCACAAATTCGTAATAACTAGTGCCAATTGCCTGCCGCCAATTATGCTAGGAGCTATGCGATGTACATATTCCAATCGACGATTGCGTTCAATTTGCTTAGCCTTCGCGCTGGCCAGTTGGGTGGTGCCCTGCGCCGTCTTGGCCGATGAATGGATGACTTGGCCCTCTTCCTACACGCACTCGCCGCTTACGGGGCAGCGTGTGGATCAATACGCGCAAGCGATCCAGCCAGAGGCGCCGTTCCGCGAAGACTTCGTGCGCAGCGGTTATCGGAATTTTCGCAGCACACTTCAGGCTGGCCAGTCGGCGGACAATTTGCATATTGTTGAGCAATGGGGCCAGCCGGTCCTGCCCTACGAACAATGGCGATTTCCCTTTCGTCCCTATGCAGTCCCCTACGACGCTTGGGGGCCGCAGGCACCCTACGGCATCTTCAACGGCTCGGTCGGTTATGGAGGCTACGGGCCCGGTGGCTTAGCTCCAAACGGCTATCTCGGAAATGCACAGCCAGGAGGTGGCTATCTTGGAAATAGCTATCCAGGAGGTGGACAGTCTGGTTATGGCTATCCAAGTCCTCTACCCAACGGCTACCCTCGACCTGGCGGGCCTCAACTTAACGGCAACGCTCCAGGTTTTCCATTGACGCCGCAGTATCACAACGAACCCTGGTACGATGGCACGTACCCGACAGCGCCTCCACTGGACAATCGCAGCGACGCCGAGTTTTTCTACCGGC
This sequence comes from Pirellulaceae bacterium, assembly GCA_041741955.1. GTDB lineage: Bacteria > Planctomycetota > Planctomycetia > Pirellulales > Pirellulaceae > Aureliella. The sequence goes on from JBGSJL010000133.1 coordinate 26,830, forward strand.
CGCGGCCCCAGTAGCGGTCCTCAAGCCGTATTGCGTTTGGCCATTTCATCGCGAAGCTGCGCCGCCAACTCGTATTGCTCGGTTTCGACGGCTTCAACCAACTGTTCTTTCAGACTTTTTCCGATCGAAAAATCATTGCGCAGCGATTCCCGCAATTCCATAAGTCGCTCGACTAACTCATCGGATTCAAAGTGCTCTTCCCAGCCCAGATCTTCGAAATTCTCTTCGATCAGCTCTAGCCCGTCGTTGATAGCTTCGATGGCCGTTTCGGGCGCTTGGTTCTCGATCGCGCTGAGCGCGGCAGCCTGAGTACGATGAAAAATTACGAATGCTCGATGCTGCTCGTGCTGGAGCGTCCACTCTTCGCAGGGCGAGTGGTCTCGGCAAAAATCCATCAAAGCCAACGTGTGGTCGGCATCTTTGACCGCCAATTCAAATCGCTGTAGGCGGAGCCATGCCACCCTGCGGTGGTAGAACTGCACGAATTCTCGATCAATTTCGCCGCAAGAATCCTCATCCAGCTCGAAATCGGGTTCTTCGGCTTCTTGCGTACACAGAAAATCCAGCAGCGTATGGTGTCCCTCGGGCCGCAAGCCATCAGGCCTACCCGTGGTTTCAAGTTGCAATATGCCTAGATCAACCCGTAGCTGAATGATATCGCGACCATCAGTGCCCTTAACGAGTCTCACACATAGAGAATCGGGCTCGAATGGCCATTGCTCTAGTAATTCGTCAAGATGATCCGAACTCATGTCGGCTAGTCCCCCTAAGAAAAACCTTAGTTCACGAACGCAAGTATAGCAATCTATTTGCGGGGGTGAAGGTTAAGGATTTTCAACGATGGCATTTGCTTGGCAATACGCACCCTCAGACCAGCCATTGGGCGGTGCTGCTGACAGCCCTTTGGAATTCGGCTTCGTCGAGCTCTAGCACCTTCTGGGACTGGACCAAAGATCGCAAGCGGCTGGGGGAAATTTCTCCGTCGGCTCCGGCTACGCCAAAAATTGCTTGAACCATCAGCAGACGTTCTTCGTGGTTTCGCCGATTGCGTGCCGTCGCCAGGAAACTAAGTGTCGACAATCGCTGTTGCTGGACATAACCGCACATCCGACCAAGATCGTCGCGTGGCAAGTTCTCTTCCGTAATATTTTCATAGATCCGTCTGGCGATGCGGATTTCGTCTTCCGTTACGTGGCCATCCTCGACCATGATCAGCGCGATGACCTTAAGAAGGTCCTCAGGAAATGCAGCGGCTGCCTGGAGCGTCGATTCTGCGACGGTCGACTTGTGGGCTGCTTGACCCGTGGCCAACATCGAGGTCGTCAAGATGTCCGTCTCGAAGGATGTTTTGCAACTCGTACACTGTACGCTTTCCTGCAGTCCACCTATGGGCAACACAGGAATAAAGTAAAGTGTGAGGAATGGTCGCGAAACTCGCAGCCGAAATTTTTCGGTGGAGTTACAAGTTGGGCAGCGAAATAATCCGCGCAGTCGCGTGCTCGCCCAGTTCATCGTGCCAATTAGAATCATGCAGAGTCTTTCGTCGACCGCTTCTTGAAGTAGGTCTCGCCCACTAGGCTGTTCGGAATACCGTAGGTGTCAGCATATCTTATCCCACAACGCGTGCAGCAAGAACTATTGCAGCCGAATTTTGCTCAACTACAACGGCCAGTCACCGGTGGACTTTCCGGAGCCAAGATTTGGGAGTGCCATTCGCCGCATGGTAACGTCGCATTAAGAAAATGGCCCAGTTCTCACCCTACTCCAAGTCGACTGGCTCAGATCCACTTGGCGATGCAGTTGGCCCGACAAGCCGGCCACATGTTTGTCCCTCGCCTGTTTTCAAGTCGCGACGGCCTGTCTGCGGTCAGCGATGGCGAGTCGCTGTGGGAATTGACACAATGGATGCCCGGCCAAGCCGACTACCGCGACCAGCCCTCGGATAGTCGCTTGCAGTCCGCGATGGGAGCGCTGGCCAGTTTGCACAATGCGTGGGCGGACGCTGGCGCTACGCAGGCACCCAGTCCAACGGTCCTCCAGCGAATCGAGCTGCTGAAAGGTTGGCTGCTGCGAAAACGCACGCTTTCGCGGATCGATACCGCGTATGCTAACCAGGTCAGTTTGGTTGAAGAGACGACACGCCAATTGGAGCGTCGCGGTCCAAGTTTGCTCAACCAGCTCGAATCGATCGCTGCCCCACGCGTCACACTGCATTTTGTGATGCGCGATATCTGGAGCGATCACATTCTGTTCGTCGACGAGCACGTCAGCGGCATTATCGATTACGGAGCAGGTCGACATGACGAACCCGCCACAGATGTGGCCCGCTTGCTGGCTTCGCTAGTACCCACCGACATGCAGCGCTGGCGGCATGGCTGGAGATGCTACCAAAGCGTCAACGCGACCGTCGACTTGCGGCGCGTAGAGATTCTCGATCAGGCCGCCAATTTGCTGGGAGCCCTTCAATGGCTACAGTGGCTGGTGATCGAAAAACGAGAATTTGAAACTCCCGTAGAAATTCTAGTTGCCCGCTGGCAGAGCTTCCTAGCAAGGCTCGTGCTTAGTCACTACTAAGGAATTCGGGCCAAGCCCGCTACCCAAAAAATTTAGCTGTATGATGAATTCCCGCCCGCCTAGTTGTCTCTCGACGACGGGCAATGCGCACGTTGGTCGCAATTCGTCGACTCCCTTTCAGGTAAACCGGATGGACTCGATTCGTTTTCAGACAAAATTCTTGATCGTATCTCCTGAGCTAATATTGCACCCTGCCCAGTTGGTAATCCGTCAGGGTCGCGTCGTGGAAGTTACACGCTCGACATCCAATCGCCCCGATATCGACCTGGGTGACACTGTAATTTTTCCCGGCCTCGTCAACACGCACACACATTTGGAATTCAGCGGACTGGACCAGCCCTTCCCTCCCGGAGCTAATTTTCCTGAATGGATTTCGCAGGTAGTTGCCTATCGAAACCAATCGCTCGTTAAACCACCCATGGTCCCAGCCGCGACGCAGACAAAGGTCAAAGAAATACTGACGGCTGGCTTGATCGAATGCTACTCGAGTGGAACTGGCCTGATTGGCGATATCGTTACCAGCCCCTGGGCACCGGACTGGTTGCCATCCGTGGACGAGTTTCACGATCGATTGTTCGATCTAAGATTGCCAGCAGGCGACAGGAATTGCTCGCTGAGCCAGGAAACGTGGAGGCAGCATTTGTTGCCGCTCGCCTTCCCTCGCGTTATTGCATTTCCTGAAATGATTGGACTTACGCCTGCCCGCTTGCAGGCAAACTGCCACTGGGCTCGACAATTGATATCCGGTGCAACAGATTGTTCATCTGATGAAATGCTAGTGGCGATGGGAGTCTCTCCCCATGCTCCCTACTCCATCGAGCTGGTCGCTATTGAAGCCGCCTTGTTGCACCTGCCGGACCGGACGATCGCGGCCATGCATGTTGCCGAAAGCCCAGCCGAATTGGAATGGCTGCAGGCTGGTACAGGCCCGTTTTCGACTTCGTTTGCGAAGTTGGGTTTGCCGTTGAACGCGACTCGGCCAACCGTCGACGAGTGCCTCGAATTGCTTGCGGGCCAACAGCGATCGCTGCTGATACATGGCAATTATCTAAGCCCCTCACAGATTAAGAGGCTTGCCAACGCCAAGAATGTTTCGGTGGTTTTCTGCCCGCGTACGCATGCACATTTTTCTCACACGGCGTATCCACTGGACAAATTGAGAGAGGCAGGCATACGGTGGGTGCTGGCTACCGACTCGCGGGCCAGCAGCCCCAACCTTAGCCTGTGGGACGAAGTCGCGCACGTTCGGCGACTGGGTGCTAATATCTCTGCCAATATCTCTGCCGCCGATTTACTGGCGGCTGTAACCAGCGAAGCCGCCAAGGCGCTGGGCAGCGAGCAAGACTACGGAAGTCTCGACGTCGGCAAACTGGCGTTTGCCAACGTGGTGCCCTGCCTGGCCAACTGGACGCAGGCAAACATCTTGGACGAACTATGCCAGCGTACGGCTGGGGAGCTGCAAATCCAACCACTGGCAACTTTATTTAACTAGCGCCGATCTCCGGTGGTAGCGCTGGTTCCGCATTCGGCAAAATGCTGCGAGATTGTCTCGGAGCTAACCGGTGAAATGATGCCGCGTTCGGTGATTAGACCGCAGATTAACTCGGCGGGCGTGACATCAAAAGCGGGATTGTAGACGTCGACACCCCTGGGTGCGATTTCGTGGCCATACGGTGCCACGACTTCCGCTCGATCGCGCTGCTCGATGGGAATATCGCAGCCGTCGACTAATTGCAAATCGAAGGTGCTACTGGGTGCGGCCACATAAAATGGCACGGCGTGGTGCTTGGCGACCACGGCCAAGCCGTATGTGCCAATCTTATTTGCAACATCTCCCCGCGAAGTAATTCGATCGGCGCCAACAATGACGGCGTCTACCGATTGAGTTTGCATGACATGGGCGGCCATCGAATCGCAGATCACCGTGGTTGGAATGCCGCGCTGCGTGAGCTCCCAAGCGGTCAGTCTAGCACCCTGCCACAGCGGGCGCGTCTCGTCGGCGAAGACTTTAATGTGCTTACCTTGATCCTGACAAGTAAACATGACACTGAGCGCCGTACCGTACTCTGAGGTCGCCAGTCCACCCGCATTGCAGTGCGTGATGAGCGTCGCGCCGTCGGAAATTAACTTCGCTCCATGCAAGCCAATCTGCCGGCACATCAATCGGTCTTGGTCGTGGATGGCGATGGCCTCTGCGAGCAGCTTTGTGGCTAAATCGGGTTGGCCCTGGGGGTGTCCATGGATTACGACTCGCAGGCGATCCAGAGCCCAAAACAAATTGACGGCCGTGGGTCGGCTGGTTGCTAAGTAGTCTGCGGCTGCACTGGCCAATTTGCACTGCGCATCCGAATGATGGCTTGCTTGGGAGTTTAGCGATAGCACCACGCCATAGGCGGCGGCGATACCGATGGCGGGAGCTCCGCGCACGCGGAGTGTCTTAATGGCTTCCCAAACCGTTTCTACGTTTCGACAATCGATCGTGCGCAGTTCGGAGGGCAGCAGCGTCTGGTCGATCAAGCGCAATACACCATCCACGCCACCCCGCCACTCGATGGCCGCTAACGAAATGGGTTTAGCTTTTGAATCGGCTGACATGATGTGTTCCGTGGTCTCTCTCACGTGCTGTAAGCCTCTCGTATTGGTTCTAAGAGTTCAGCAACCTAAACCTAAACCTAAACCTAAACTCAGCGCAACTTAAATCGCTTTAAGCGGCAAATTAAACGTTTCCGCGACAGCTCGATTGGTTACGTGTCCGGCCAGAATATTGGCTGCAAAGCGAATGGGTTTGAGTGATTGCAACGATTCTTCGATTCCAGTTTCGGCCAGCTTTAGCACCCAGGGCAGCGTGACGTTGCACAGCGCAAAGGTGCTGGTGCGACCGACGGCACCGGGCATATTGGTGACGCAGTAGTGCACCACATCGTTGACTAGATAGGTAGGCTCGCGATGGGTCGTCGGTCGGCTGGTTTCGACACAGCCGCCCTGGTCGATCGCCACGTCGATAATGACGGAGCCGGGTTTCATGATTTTCAGGTCGTCGTACTTGACTAAATGCGGAGCCTTGGCGCCGGGAATTAGTACTGAACCGATCACTAAGTCTGCCAACTTTAGTTGTTCGCGAATGATGTGGCGATCGCTGTAGAGCGCGTTGACATTGGGCGGCATGACGTCGTCCAGGTAACGCAATCGCTCCATATTCACGTCTAGAATCGCTACATCGGCTTGAAAACCAGCGGCGATTTTCGCGGCGTTGGCGCCGACGACTCCGCCACCCAAGACCGTAATATGGGCTGGGGCCACACCGGGCACTCCGCCTAGTAGTATGCCGCGTCCCATTTGTGGGCGTTCGAGGTATTTGGCACCTTCTTGGATACTCATCCGCCCTGCCACTTCGCTCATCGGCGTCAGTAGCGACAGGCGACCACGCTCGTCTTCGAGCGTTTCGTAGGCCAAGCAGTTGCAGCCGCAGCCCAACATGGCTTCGGTGAGCTCGCGGCTGGCTGCGAAATGAAAGTAAGTAAAAAGAGTCTGACCGGGGCGGATAAGTGGAAACTCTTCGGCCTGCGGTTCTTTGACTTTGACGATCAAGTCGGCTGCGGCATAGACATCGCTAAGACTAGCCACCAAGTCGGCACCGGCGAGTAAATAATCGTGATCGGCCAACCCCGAGCCAACACCCGCACCAGCCTGAACCACTACCTTGTGCCCGCGCGCGGTCAACTCTTCCACGCCGACTGGGAGCATGGCCACGCGATATTCATCTTGTTTCACTTCAGCGGGAACACCGACAATCACAAATCACCTCTGCATCGATTGGGAGGAAACAACTTTGGTAAGGACGCGTCTGCCTGGATAATTCGGTTCAAAGCCACGTGCCGCCCTGGCAAGATGCCTATTGTAGGGTGCCGGGAAACTACTGACGAGAGACCTCGTCGCGATCCAAGATGCGTTATGATGCGAGTCCCCATTCTGCGCTGCGGAGTCGATACGAGCTTTCCGCATTGTTTCCTAAGACTTTTCCTTGTGAACTCTCACTATGCCAAAGAACGATCCCTACGTGCTGAGCGAATCGGCGATCAAAGAACCTCCGACATCGATTTGGGAGAGTCTCCAATATCTGGGACCTGGCTTCATTTTATCGGCGTCGATCGTTGGCTCCGGCGAGTTGATTGCGACGACGTTGGTGGGTGCCAAAGCTGGCTTTATCTTGATGTGGTTTATAATTTTCAGTTGCCTTGTTAAAGTCGTCGTACAAATCGAGTTCGGTAAGCACGCGATCAGCTCGGGCGAATCGACGATGGCCTCTCTGAATTCGTTACCGGGGCCGCGCTGGCGCAAAACAAACTGGTCGATCTGGGTTTGGCTCTTGCTGATGCTCGTAAAAATGCTCCAGGTCGGTGGGATTGTCGGAGGCGTTGTACTGGCGACTGTCGAGCTTTTTCCGGCGATTAAGGAGATGCCCACCAAAGCCATCGCAGCTTATGCGATCGCAGTTTCGGTTTCATTGTTGGTCTATCGCGGCTATTACTTGCTCATCGAACGCGCCTCTCTAATCATGATTGGCGCTTTTACGGTGTTCACATTCATGTCGTTGATTGCGCTACAATCCACCGACATGGCCATTACTTCCAGCGAGCTCGTCAGCGGGTTGATTCCAAGTATTCCCGTGGAAACGACGCTGCTCCTGATAGCCATCGGTGCCTTCGGTATTACCGGTGTGGGAGGCGACGAGATCATGGCCTACAACTATTGGCTCATCGAGAAAGGGTATGCGGCTTATACCGGACCCAAGAGCAATTCGATTGCCTGGGAGCGACGAGCGCGCGGCTGGATTCGCATCATGTACTGGGATGCGTGCTTGGCCATGGTGGCCTACACCGGCATGACGGTGATGTTCTACCTGCTGGGTGCGGCCATACTGCACCGCCAAGGACTGGTGCCCGAGGGAGCAGACTTGATCAAAACGCTTGGGAACATGTACACGCAATCATTGGGTGCTTGGGCCAAGTCGCTGTTTATCGTCGGCGCCATCGTTGTCTTGTATTCGACCCTCTTCGCCGCTTTGGCCGCTTGGACGCGAATGTTTGCCGATGCCTTCGGTCGGATCGGGTTCTACAACTTCCAAGATCAGAAGGCTCGCGAGAAAGCCATCGGCATTGCCGCTTGGTGCATCCCGCTCATATGGGCCACGCTTTTCTTAGTCATGAACAATCCGGCCTTGATGGTCATCTTAGGTGGGCTGGCGACCGTGATTATCCTCCTGATCGTAGTTTTTGCAGCGTTGTACTTCCGATACTATCGGCTGGACTCGCGTCTGTTACCCAGTTTGATGTATGACGCAGCATTATGGATTAGCTCCATTGCGATCTTCTTGGTCGCGCTTTATGTGATCTACGACCAAGTCTATATACCCACCCGCCAAATGAATTGGTAGCCCTTGCGGATGTGGCTCAATTGTAGGTTGTAGCCTGCCTCGTGTTCAGCCGCGAATGGGTCCGCCTACGCCTAATCACGCGCGGCATAGTGCGTCGGACGCGAGCTGCCGGGGGTGTTGTTCATTAACCGTGGCACGAGCGGGCAGGGTCGTTAACACCACGCACAATCGATCATGCTCTGGATCGGCCCAGGCGATTGTTCCCGTGGAACCCGTGTGTCCAAATGTTCGCTCGGAACACGCCGCGCAGTAGCTCTGAAAACCGACGTCAAATCCCAGACCTCGCGATTCTAAGCCGACTGGGTTTTGATTGCGAACCATCAAGGCTGCAGTCTCCGGACGCAGAATTTTCCCGGCAGGCTCGAGGAACGACTCAAGGAATCTGGCCACGTCGGGTGCTGAAGCATGCGCTCCACCCCAGGGTGCACCCAACTCGCGCCAGAACGGACTGTTCCAATCCCAACCACGCGATCCTTCCGAGCCGCCACCGGACTCTGCAGCACCGAATTCAACTTGAGCGGGCATGATGTTGTCTGCCTGAAGCCGGCCCATCCCGAGCGCCGAGTGCTGCATTCCCAGCGGCTGCAGCACGCGTTCAAATACCAAAGTGCGGATGTCTTGATCGGCCATTCGCTGAGCAATTTCGGCAGCCAATAAAATTGCCATACTCGAGTACTCGTAACGCGAACCGGGTTCGAAGCTCAACGGTACGCGAATTGCCCCTTGGACAAATTCCGACAACGGAGCATGCCGAGCGCGGAGGCTATCGTTGGTCGGCAATTGATCTGGCAAGCCCGAAACGTGCGTCAGCAGATGACGTATCGAAACTCGCTCGCGTCCTTCACCTTGAAACTCGGGCAGGAATTTTTTGACCGGATCATCCAAGTCGAATTTGCCCTGATCGTACAGAGTCATCAACGCTGCCACCGAAATCGGTTTGGAAATGGATCCAAGCAAAAAAGACGCGTCAACCGACTTTGCTTCACCAAATGATTGTGAAAATTCCGTGACCTTGTTGCGTGCATAGATAGCCGCGGCTCGCACTTGGCCGCTACTAGTTGCATCGCTCAAGATCTTGGCGGCCAGTTCGAAATTGTTTTCCAGGACCGCCCCTTTCAAGCGAATGGGGAACAATGAAATCGCTCCGATCGCAAGTAGTTTGCGACGATTGATGGCTTGCATTGCGAACTCTCCGAATTATGAAAAATTGAACGAATGTCAGTGATTGCAGACGAAGAGCTGGCCAAATTAAGCAGGAGGTAACACGGTGACCTACACCTACGCACGAGCTGGCCGCAAATTGACCGAAGGCACCACGATTTCGGGCAAGACGTACGCGACCACGATCGCCTTCAATAGTCGTGGGTAAATAACGCAGTTCACCTACCCGGACAGTATCAACGTGCAGCGAACCTACAATACGGATAACGCGTTGGCAAGCATAGATCGGCTGGTGGACAACCTTTTCGACCGCCCGTAGTTGTGGTCTAGTGTGGTCGAGCGCGGTTTGGCCAGCAGTTTGTGAGTTTCGCGGAGACGAGGACTTTTGCACATGCCACTGGGAATTGACCCCAAAGTAGACTTTGCCTTCAAGGTAATGCTCGGCAGCCCCGAGCATCCGGCCGTGACGATTCACTTTCTCAATGCCATCCTGCGGCTCGAATCACCGGTCACAGACGTAACCATCCTCAATCCAACCCACGAGAAAAAAGACCGACCGGATGACAAGATTGTTGTGCTCGACATCCTTGCCAAAGACTCGCAGGGTAGGCGATTCAATGTCGAAATGCAGACGACTCGACAGGTCGACTTGCCCCGTCGATTGCTGTACTACAACAGCCTGAGCTACGCTCGGCAGATCGGCGAGGGCGAATACTATACGGACCTGCGTCCGGTCTTGAGCATCTGCGTTCTGGATGAAATCATCTTCGCCAGAGCCGCTTATCCTCGTTATCACCACAGTTTTCGGCTCAGGTGTGACCAAGAGGACTTGGTATTTTGCAATGATTTTGAATTTCACACGTTGGAGTTGCCCAAGTTCACTCCTTCGAGTGATAATATTGGAAGCCTGCCAGCGGAGGAAAAATGGTTGTACTTACTGCGTCATGCGGAAACGATGGATGCTGACCAGCTCGCTGCCATGTTAGTTGACCCGCCTTTTCAGGAAGCCATAGGAGTATTGAATATGATCTCGAAGAACCCTGAAGACCGACAATTCTACGAGGCCAGACTGAAGTTCCTGCGCGACCAACATTCACAGATCGAGGCAGCCAAGCAAGCCGTTCAGGACGCACGTGAAGTAGGGCGTGAAGAAGGGCTAGAGCGCGGAGAGTTGAGGGGCAAGATCCACATACTGCAAGAGATGCTGGGTGACCCAGTGTCCGCTAACGTGGAATTGGACAGTCGGCCATTGAGCGAACTTAATACGCTGATTAGTCAACTCCAAAGCCGACTACGCAATCGCAAGTCTTGATAGACCTCACCATCCCACTGGCACTTTCCTTGAGAAAACAAAGGTTCCAGAAGAAAACAAAGGTTCCAGGACTCGATAATCGAAGAAAACAAAGGTTCCAGGACTCGATAATCGAGCACTGTAGCGGCGGTTGTGGCTACAGCGACCACGCGGTGAGCTTCCATTCGAGTCGTGCTGGCCGAGACGGAACGAGAATTCAGGCTGGTCATTTGAACACTCGCTGAACACGAGCGGTCATTGATGCCGCGAGGGTTGGTGGCCGCGGTGACAGGATACCAGCAGCGAAGAATAGAATTCTCTGAAGCGGCTGCGTCGCTCTAAACTGGCCAAGCCGCTGCGCATCGGTTACAAATTAAGCGTGGCAGCCTTCCGCGAAAGCCCTGAATTTTATCCTGAAACATCTCTACGCGCGCAGATTCATAAGTACAGATCCGGTGCAGTGCGTTGTTCTAAGTCCAATACCCAAATGACATTGCGCCCAGTGATTTATGACGAGTGCAATCGATTGGGTTCTTGCTCCAAAGACCCCATCGGGTACAAGGGTGGAAGTTTCGTATTGTTCGAGTACGTGCTTGGCAATCCACTACTGTACCTTGATCCACGAGGCTTGGCGTGTGCGCCCCAGAATCATCATTGGTTTCCTCAAAAGCACAGATTTCGAATTGAAGGAAAGTGCAAATCGATCAACTTCAATGTTGATTATTTCACAACGCCACTGAACAAGTGCGATGGCCCCGATAGTCACTGCGACGTTCATAGATGGATTCATGGGCAGAACAAGCCGGATCGTCCGCTACGGACGGACTGGGTCGATGACGTTGAGAAAATTCTCGACTCTTCCTCTACATGTTGTGGTTTTCTAATTGAAATGGCTGCTGAAATTGCAACTGCCTACGCTGGTATCGCAGATGAATTCGAGGATTGCAATCAACCACCCTGCTACCGTTTACGTACTTTCCGGCGCCCGCACAACCCAGAGTTGCGTCCTTGGCCTGATACAACCAAGCTTTTTGCGGATATCGTTTCGGCCTGTCGTCGTGGGACCGAGCCGGACCGTTTACCGCCTGAGGTTGAAGTATTCGAAGACGGAGGTGGCGTCAGGGAAGTCTACCCGGAAATCTACATCATGCCATTTATCCCTCGAATAATTCCGGGAGTACCAGTTCCACTCGCTCCCCCTGTACCACTGGCCCCTCCATTTCAAATACCAAGGCGAATTGCCGCGTAATGCGAAAAGTTCACACATATTTAAATTTAACGATTTCCTTTTGACCGTTGCGTTTCCAAGTGCTTGCCGAGGTCAAAGCCAAATGCAGACATTCAAGTTACCGCTAACGCCAGCGCTGGTGGAATCGCTTGAGTTACCAGAAACCGCTGAGCAACTGTTAAAGGAAGATCAGTTGCCGACAAGACTGATCTTTCATGCCTTGTCGGGAGCTGAGGAGTTTCCGCTTCCGGAATCGTTGATTTCGTCTTTCAATGAGCTACTTAAGATCGAAGCCGTCTGCACATTGGCACACGAGAAGTTCTGGGTTCTGAGCGCGAAGCGCACAGTGAAAAAGCAATCATCGGGGGCGATATATATTCCCGTAAATCTAGACCTACTTGCAACTAAGCCACACGATCCCGAAAGGCACGACATGAATGCCGAACTGCGATTGGCGCTTGGGGTTTTAAAACACGCACGCGATAGCATCGACTACATGAGGGAACCTTTCCGGTCCGGAGGTCTAGCGGCGACCGATTATGTCGATTTTGGGCACAAGAATATAGGGAAATCGGTGGACTCCTGGAGGAATGCGGTGGTTTTCTACACTTCTCTTGGTGGCGATGCATTGATTGTCAATCTGGAAGGTGAGACAGCGTGGTTTCAAATTGAAACGCATGAAATCACGCCAGTTGGCAGCTTTGGTGATGCGGTAAAAAGGTATTTCGAATGGACGATCGACGATCGTGAATTTTCGTCTTGGACCGACCATCTTAAACCCAAAGCTTGCGACCCCCAGGAGAAGCAAGGAGTTCGGTTATTCCGCGAATGAAATAGCAAAATGAAGAAGCAAAACGAGCCATGCGTCTTAAAATCGTCTGCTCTTTGAATTCCCGACCGCGCGCTGTTGCTTGCCAGCCGCTTCTGCTATTCGCGGTCGCAACTTGTTTACGGTTTGGGTTCAACAGCGGCGAGAGAATCGGCCGTTTTGCGAGTGACCATGGCCGAGACGCAACCACGATGTTGGTCTGTGTTCGAGTGGTAGCGAAGAATGCTGTGGGGGCTTGGTTGGGTGGGTACTATGTGAAAGAACAAGGATAGCGAAGCGCGAGGCGAGCATGGATGATCGCCTGATTGATGGCTGCGGTGGCACGATGCCATTTTCGGTGTCGGGCATGGATACCCGTAAGCGAAAACCGCGCAGCGGCAAGCGGCCAGCGAGCCCCGCACTAGCGCAGGCAGGGAGTGACGGTAGAAACTGCGGCTACAGATGGGTAGAATCCTAACTTTCAGATGGAATTCGCCCAATGTCCGTTGGAATTGATCCGCGGGTCGATTTTGCTTGCAAACTGATGCTCGGCAGCCCCGAGCATCCTGCGGTTACGATCCACTTTCTCAACTCGATGATGCGGCCCTCAGTCCCTTTGGTCGAGGTCGAGATTCTCAATCCTCTTGTGGGAAAGGATCGTTCGGAGGACAAGGTGGTTGTGTTGGACGTGTTGGCTCGCGACGGTTTGGGGCGCTTGTTCAACATCGAGATGCAAACTCGGCTTCCTCTTTCGTTCCCCAATCGCCTACTTTATTACAACTGCAAGAACTATGTTCGACAAATGCGTGAAGGAAATGGCTACGAGGAATTGCGACCCGCCATCAGTATCTGCCTGCTGGATCGGCGGATGTTCCAGCAGAAGTCCGAATCGACACGCTGGCATCACAGTTTCCAACTTCGCTGTGACCAAAATTCCGCTCTGATCTTGACGAGCGATCTTGAATTCCACATTTTCGAGCTACCCAAATACGTACCGTCGAGCGATAATATAGGAGAGTTACCCGCTGATGAGAAATGGCTCTACCTGTTCACGCATGCTGCGGAAACGGACCCAGTTACGTTAGCCAACTTATTACGCGACCCAGCCTACCATGAGGCCATAGGAGTACTTCAGATGATATCCAAATCCCCAGAAGACCTTCAGTACTACGAAGATCGCTTAAAGTTTCTGCGCGACGAACGGGGAACGCTTCTGGCTGCCAAACAAGAAGGCGAACAGCTCGGCTTGGCAAAAGGACGCGAAGAAGGACGTGAAGTGGGACGTGAAGAGGGACGTGAAGAGGGCAAGCTGGCTGGAAAGATCCAGACGCTTCAAGAACTGCTTGGCGAAACTGTAACTTCGGACGACGAGTTGCTATCTCGCGATCGAGAAACGCTTACGACGGTGCTGACGTCTCTCCAATCTCGCCTAAGACGTCGCGACGCCTAGCGAAATCGCAGCTACGAATGGCGTGGCTAAACGCATGGTCCAACAATGGTGAAACTCTGCTCCAAAGATCCCATAAGTTATTTCGATTCAAATAATGTTTATCTTTCTCTACGTGGAAAGCCACTTGGATTGATGGATCCATCTGGCTTCTGCGCAGTTAACTGGCCCGGTTCGCCATGTACGATGGGAAAGTACCTCGACTGGTATATCAAGGAGCTAAATGAACTGTCGACATGGTTGCCAAAGGTAAAACCATGCCCATGTGATCTTGGTTGTAAGATGACGTTTCGTGTTCCGAAGTCGTCTAGGTGTGGCCCGCTACGCTGGGAAGAGGAGTGCCGTAATTACAAGATTTGCCCTAAATCTCCGCTGGGATTCAAATACATCAAGCCAGCGGACTTATTCGGTTACCATCCCGGTACTTTTCACGAGCTCCGCGAGAACACGTGTGACAACGGTGGAAACTCGTGCAATCCAGGGTCGCAATGCACATATGGTTTGGACGGCAAACTCATAACGTCAGCTCCAGGCGCCGGAAGTGCGGATCGTTATTCCGGAGGCTGCGGAGAAGTATACAACACTAAGCATAGAGTCGGCGATGTCTTGCCGCATGAGTGCGCATCCGAACTCGATAAGCTCTACGGGCTGAAGATGATCGACAAGTACCACGAAGTTCGGCCGGTCAATAGTAACAAGAAATGTGTACCGATGCCCGGCGGGTGCATGACAGCATCTGAAAATGAAATTCCGCCGAGCGACATTAGCCCATACTGACGATTCTGGGAGATGTGAACTTGACGGAAACGAATCCGTACGAGCCATTGAATGTCGGTCGTGAGTCATTCAATCGCAAGTGGCTGCAGGTTTCTTTGGTCGACTTCGTATTGGCGGTTAGCCTTATCAGCATTCTTTCTGCCTGTCTAGCGCACGGTTGGCTTCCTCTAACCGTCACTAGCTATCTTCTGGATGTGATACTCCCAATCTCGCCATTTATCGCGATAGCTCTATATTTAGCATTGGTTGCGATAGGCAGAAGGGGGGCTTTAGGTGCTTTTGTGGCGTGTGCTTGCATCTGTCTGATGCTGTTGGCGGTATGGGGATACAACGCATTGCATGCCGTATATGGAGCGTGATTATTTTGTGAAGCAAAAAAAACTCGTAACCGTTCACGGGTTTAAAAGTGACCGTGCGCTAGTATAGGTGGATTTGGTGCTGTCCAGCGATGGACGAACGAGATGAAATAATCAACGAATTGCGAGCGTTGGTGGCAAAGCTAACGAAACGCGTCAATGAGCTTGAAAAGTTTAACTGATCACGATTCAAACCAGCGTGGTCGGTAGCGGTATTGTCTTTGTCCTTCTTTTTTCTTTGGTGGCAGTCGCTGGCCGTAAGATGCTTTGCCCTATCGTTGGAGCTCGGTTGAGCAGGGCAGCACTGCGACTGAGCAAGTCAGTGCATCGGTTCGTCCGAGAATCGAACGACAATTTACATTTGCCGAGTCGAACAACAGCCGATTTTCACGCTGCGAACAAACAGCGATGGCGACGCGCGTTGGAGCATCTTGCGAGAGTTGAGGCAAGTGATTGTTCTGGGAGTGCCTCATGCGGTGTGAACCCTTGCAAGCTGGGGAGGTGGAATGCCCGAATGATGTTGGCCGCCTTGGGCCGATGGCATGCTGTCCGTGGGCCGATGCAGCAGTGCGGCTAAGGTGCAATATTCCAAAGTACCCAGCCATTTGCCAGCCAACAATGTGCGGAGCGAACTGGGTAAACACGTCAAGTCCAACGTGCCCGACTGCGGTTGCGACAGCAGCTCGTCGGTTACCCAGCCGCAGAGCTGAGTCAAGATTGGCAGCACTGCTCGGGCTAAAGCCATAAGTCTCAAGGTGGGAGTGCCCTGCAAGCGTCCGACGACCATCAGCTCCGCCTGACAGTAGCGGCAGCTGCAGGAAGTGGTCAGCGGTTGGTCCTCCTCGTCTGGCTCTGGCAGCAGTTTATCGGCGCAACTGCTTGTTCTTTCAACCGACTCAAGATTCATTTCTGTAGCGATGCCCATCAATTCACGGCAACGCTTCAGTCGTGTGTCGCGACCACAGGCACTATACAAACCGCAGTAGCGCACGCGAAACAAGCCTCTCGGTAGAATGTGCAGACAGAACAGCTGTACGAACTGTGGACCAGGAATCGGGCGAGGATACCGGGTCACAGCATTTTATCAGGGAGTGTGATTACGACCCGGCAGAGGGGCAGTCGTTCGAAACGACCGCGTGTTGGTGAGTGCTTGCTGCTGATGATGTTTGCGGTCGCAACTTCTCGATGGTTTGGGTTCAATGGCAGCGAGCAGTTGAACTGGCCTGGGAGTAATGATGACCGAGACGCAACGAGCGGTCATGGATGCCGCGAGGGTTGATGGCTGCGGTGGCTGGATGCCATTTTCGCTGCAACGCAGATGCATGGAAACGAAACGCGGCAAGCGGCCAGGGAGCCCCGCACCAGCGAAGGCACGGTGGCAATCGGGAGGCTGGAGTCTGCTCGCTGCCAGGAACAATCAAGACATGGGTGGTGTCTGAGGACTAGGAACAAGTCTGGGGATTCAAGAATTCGCTACAATTGGCGGGCATGGAACAATTGCCTACGCCACACAATAACTTCTTTTCCTTCGCGCTTTCGCACTTACCTAGTGCACGGAGCTTGATCGAAACACAACTGTCCAGTGCAGCGCTGGCCGAACTGGATTTGCAGACTTTACAGCTTGAGTTCGGAAGCTTCATTGATCCTGATCTGCGTGAAAAGTTCTCCGATTTGCTGTTCTCGGTACGGCTTGCACGCGAGAAAGCAGACGCAAAGGCCGGCGATGCGTTAGTCTACTTCTTGTTCGAGCACAAGAGTCAAATCGATCCGCTGACGGTGCTGCAACTGCTTTCATACATTGTCCGCATTTGGGAAAAGCGGTTGCGTGACGGACTTCCGCTTTGCCCGATCGTGCCGCTGGTGGTCTACCATGGCGAGTCGGGTTGGACGGCGGCGCGCAGTTTAGTAGAACTGATTCCAGTACCCGATGGCTTGCCCGAGTATCAAGTCGGCTTTTGTCCGCCGCTGCTGGACCTGAGCCAGCTTAGTGACGAAGAGATTGCTGGCGAACCGGTTTTGCGAAACACGCTTCGGCTGCTAAAATACAGCCGGAGCAAGCAATTGGTTGGCAAGCTACGCGACATTCTTGAATTGATCGCCCAGTCTTTGCCCGAAAATAGCTTGTCTGAATGGATCAAGGCGATTGGAGTATATGTCATGTCGGTGAACAAGAATATTGGCGCGCAAGAGTACAAGCAGACGCTTAAGAGCGTTTTCCCCACTCAATTCGAACCCGGCTCGCTCGCAGATCGCCTCCTGATTCAAGGCCGCGAAGAGGGACTGGAGCGTGGAGAGTTAAGGGGCAAGATCCACCTACTTCAAGAAATGCTGGGCGAGCAACTAACGGCCAACGAGGAATTGGACAGTCAGCCATTGAGCGAGCTTAGTACGCTGATTAGTCAACTCCAAAGCCGACTACGCAATCGCAAGTCTTGATAGACGTCACTATCCCACCGGTACTTTCCTTGAGAGTGCCCACAGGCCGCATTGGGCGCTTCCGGGCGCCTCCCTCGTCGATAGGGCCCAATCCTCTCAAATCCTGAGCATCTCGTTTGTTGAGAAGCCTCGGCTGTTTGCAACACAGATCGTTCGTGACCGCACCGCATTCCAAAGTTCGTGGGGATCTTTCGTATTGCCGATTCCCAGGAGCCAGGATGCAGCGCCCAGCAGTCGAGCAAGTCGGCTGCTAAAGTGCGCCACCAGTGCATCCTCTGTCGTTCCAGTGCTCGATCCAAGCTATTGCCTGGTTTAAGTTTAGGCTTGCAAACGGGCTCTTTCCAGAATGGCTAACATTGGCAACAAATCTGCGTTCTGAACGCCTGCTATTCCCACAATTTGCGCGACAACTTTGCTTATAATCTTGGCATGGTAGCACTCGCCAACAAATCTGCAGCTTTTCCCCAACGGCCTGTACGCGGGCGCGCGCAGAATCATAGATACAGATTGGGTGCAGTGCGTTGCTCTACGTCCAATAGCCAAGCTGGCTTGCGCCTAGCGACGTATGACGTTTGCAACCGATCGGGGTCTTGCTCCAAAGATCCGATAGGGTATTGGGGCGGAGTTGGGGTTTATAACTACGCACTAAACGCGCCGACAAGATACCGTGACGCGTTAGGACTAACCTGCGATGACCCGACCTTATCAATCACAACGAACCCACAGAATGCGGCTAGGACACCATTTGCATTCGTTCATATTCCAGATACCAGAGCAGACGGTAGAAAAGGGCGTGTTGTAGGGCGGACGGATTGGCAGGGTACTTTAAGTTGTAGCTGTGACGAATGTGAAACAAAGGCATGTCCGTGCGTACAAATTGTCGACTGCAAGCTTCACATAGAATTCTTTATTAGGATCGATTTGCAGGACCACATTGATCTGGGAATTGACCCGCAAGGAACTTTAGGACATGAACAACGTCATGTAAAAAATCACTTGAATTGGATTCACAATAACCTTGAAGGGCTTTTGTACAACACTATCGCAGCCGATGTCTGCAGTGAGAAAAACGGGCACTTGGCAAGATAGAATGTGACCTTCGCGTGCAGGCCTTGAATCTTGGGTTGCAGAGATTGATCCTTCACGAAAAAAGCATCGAAGCCGACCATTCTTTTCCCCGTTCACATCGGGGGGTTGCTCAAGTGGAACGATAAGCCCGTTGTGCAAGCCCTGATGAAGTCGATGGAGCGCCGCAAAGGACATCTGACCTGGCTGAGCGTTCACAACTTTAGTCCCATCAATGTCCCGAAGCGCGGCGAATAGTCTGCTCTCTTTTGAGATAGTTGTAAGTGAATCAATTCTGCGCTCGCGGGTGGGCTCGCAGATAGACTTCTCGCAGATTGGCGGTGGATAGGTGGGTATAAATCTGAGTCGTGACCAAACTTTTATGCCCAAGTAATTCCTGGACGCTGCGAATATCGGCACCCCGATCGAGCAGGTGCGTTGCGAAACTATGTCGCAGGGTATGTGGCGAAGTCCGCGTATCGAGCCCCGTTTGCTGAATATACTTTTCCAGCATACGACCGACACTACGAGTCGTTAAGCGGGTACCGAAGCGATTAACGAAGACTGGAGCGGCGCGGCCTGTGGGCTCGCTGGCGGCTAGTTCGCGCTGTTTCAAGTAGGCGTGCAAAGCTTCGATCGCATAGCGACCCAGCGGACTGAGCCGTTCCTTGCGTCCCTTTCCACGAATACGTGCAATGCCTTCCTCGAAGTCCAAATCGCCGTCGTTGAGCCCCACTACCTCGCTGACACGTAAGCCACCTGAATAGATGGTCTCCAGGATGGCGTGATCGCGCGGGCCAAGCGGATCGTGCAGCGCGGGCGCGGCGAGCAGTCGACCCACTTCATCGTTATTCAGAAAATGCGGCAGCTTCCGCTGGCCACGTGGATTTCGCAACGGTTTGGCAGGATTGCTATCGACCCATTGCTGACGTTGAGCGAATCGATAGAAACTTCTGAGGCTGGCTAGTTTCCGCGCAATACTGGCTTTTGCATAGCTAGCCTCGTGCAGCGCAGCGACATAACCGCGGAGATCGCGCGGTGTCACCTGATTCGGCTGGATACCCTTGCCGAGCGCCTCTTCGAGGTAATCCGCCAAGTCGATTAGGTCTTCGCGATACGACTTGATCGTCAACGCCGACGCATTTTTTTCAACTCCAAGGTAGCGTAGGAATTGCGCGATTTCGCTATGCATCTGGCCACTCTGAATTCGTGTCGCAGGTCAAACGGTTTCAAACATTCCGGAATCAGATAATGTCTTCTTTGTGTCCCATTGAAAATCTCGGTACGTGGCTGGCCGCGCGTCTGGAGGGTTCGACCTCTACGGCGAGCTCCAGCGCGATTTCACGGATCTTTTTGCTCATGACAGCCGCATCGTACCATGAAAAACTCAACTGCGGGTCGGCCGCATAACGCCCGAGCATTCGCAGCGTTTCGACTCGATTTGCATCGTCGTACAAGAATACGTAACGCTCCTGGCCTTTAACCAGTGCCAAGACATTGATCTCTTTGTCCATGCCGTGCCTCCCTGCTGCATGAATAGTTCCCTCACTTCGCGCAGCTACCAATCCCTAACTGAGCCACTCAGTTAAAGGGATTGGTAGTGCTGTGCGAGTCACTCCGTCGTCTGGGTCGATTTCCGAGCGACTTTCAATCAATGGCAACAACGTTGCCGGCTGATTGCCACCGAGTTCAAACAGAAGTGGCCTCTCCCAAAGCGTTACCTCTGTCGGCGTGGTTGGCTAATCAGCTATCGCGCCTCGGAGGGTGCAAGTTCAAGTGCCTGTGAACTGCCGACCTGGGCTGCTTAACGTGTGTATCGGTCGATAGGCCACCGAAAGATCAAGCGGCTTTTGTCCTGTCCGCCACGACTGGAGAGCGTTTCTGCCAGGTGCAAATGGCAACAGAAACGAATAAAGTCTTCGCTGCGTTGGAGATACGCTTGCCACCCACCGAAGCGCGCATCGTCTCGATAATAAAAGTACTCTGCAAGCTGCTCCGTGAAATCTTCGTCATGACCGTTAAAGTTACGCATGTGAGAGATGATTGGGGCGTGTTGAGCCAGCAGTGCGGGCCTGTCGGGCGACGGCGGATCGGGTACGAAGCCCCGCGGATCGGGCCAGTCCGGAGGAAGTGGAGCAGTACCATCGTTCCAACTTGCCCCGTTGAGAATTTCAACCGAACCATTCCGATTGTACTGACCGGCAGATAACAACTCGGGTTGAGCTTCTTCTCGGTCTTCGTGTTCTTGGTCTTCGGGCATCAGGCCGACGGCCATTTTTTCTTGAGGTGTCTGCGTCTTGAGTTGCTCTGCAGCCAGCGCACGCTGCGCTTCATATTGGACCCAAGTCGGTATCTTCTTTTCTTCCTTGGTGCCCCACGGCAGCCCGTAGCCTACTTCGATTGGATGATAGCCCGAATTGGCTGCATACCAACTGACTTTGAGGCTCATCCGCGGCGGATAGAAGGCGTCATAGTCCGTGACCGAGCCAACAATAACAGCATCGACTCCCAGAGATTGTGCGAACGCCTGAAAATCTTCTCCGCTGGCCAAGGGACCTTGATACACGGCCATTCTTTGCTTGATCGCCCCCAGCGGTAGGACCTCAAAGCCGCGTACCGACTGGAGCTCGTTCATATACGCCAGCGCCACTCGCTCGCCACTAAGCGTGGCGTCTTCGCTCTGATTGGCAAATGGCAGCACCGCCAGAGTCCGCAATTGCGGGAATGGATTGATAAATTGAGGCTTGTGCTTCACGTCCGGGATCATCGAACAGCCGCCGAAGCCTGTCAGGACGAAGATCCACAGGCAGTTGATGAGTTGCAGCCCCCAGACTCGATGTGGCTTGTCTGTGGCGCTCGCAACTGGACACATGGTCCAGCGCGTTGGTTGATTGGGGGTGATTAGTCCGGCGGATGGCACTCCGGATTCCTTATTAAGCGACCGAGCGTTTGTGTTAGAAACTCAGTTCGCCAACTGACACGAGACTACGGCCCGCATCTAGCGCCCCCCTTGGCACTACCAGATTTATCGTCACAACCCACACGATCGCTTTAAGAAAAAAGTATGCAAAGTTGATGTAGGTGGCTCAGTGGTCCGCACCCTAAGATTCATACTGGCTCGCTGGTCCGCAGCGAACAACATGTTGGGGACCAATGTGCCACAGAAAGAAACCTTTATTGTCCAGGGTTATTCCTATAGCCGCTCGTCCCGTAACTCTGCCCATAATTGGCGGCAGACCCATTGGCTGAGCTCGGCTGATTGTATCGCTGAGGGTAGTTTGACGCTGCGGGTGTCTGCCAAGTAGGTGTTGCGGGATAGTTCTGCGCAGATTGCTGAGCTTGGGCCTGCTGAGCCTGCCATGTCTGCAGTAGTTGTTGATCGCGATTCATTTGCTGCTGATACAATTGTTGCTGATATAACTGCTCTTGATATAGCTGTTGCTGGTAGAGTTTTTGTTGGTATAGCTGCTGTTGGTAAAGTTGTTGCTGGTATAGCTGCTGTTGATATAGCTGCTGTTGAGTAGGCTGCTGTGGGGCTGCCTGTTGCTCTGGTTGTCGTTCCTGATAACTCAAAGTATTGGACGGAGTTCGGGTGGAGCTTACAGAGCTGACTTGTGGCGGTCGCGTGGAGGGAAACGGGACACGCGAATTGTTTGCACTGGGAACGGTTTGCAGGCTACCCGTTGATTGCAGACTCGGGTTGTGTTGCGAATATCCGTTGGGATTCGTATATCCAACGGGTTGTTCATAGCCACCTGCAGGTTGGCTTGATTGATTCGCGTCAAATTGTTGCAGCCGGTTCCTCGCTGCATTCCAAACATCGTTAGCCTTAAGCTCCCATTGTTGGATCGTGGCTTGCTCTTCCAAGTGGCTCAATTCTTCCTTGGCCACCTCGCGCAGCTCTTGCGCCTTGCTGGCATTAACAGTCAGCCGAGGACGACCATTTTGCCAATTGATTTGCAGCAGCCCAGCCAAGAGAAGTGCTGGGATACCAAAAAAGACAATTTTAGCCCCGATCTGCGTATCGGCGATTCGTTGCACAGGCGCAGGCAGGCCCAGGGCTAGCAAGCTGGCGACACTTTGAGTCCTCGATCGTCGAGTTTTTCGTCTTGCTCGCGCCATTATCCGGCAGCTCCCATGCGCACGCTCGCTTGCAAGCCGATTCCAGACCAGCTCAGCGCTACGCGGCGGACGGTAGCAAAATCAACGACGCAACACTATAGAAGAACCGGCGCAGCTGGATGTGTCACAGATTGATTTGCAGCAGACAGTTAAATTCTCGGGCAAAATCGACGCTGACCCTGGCATGTACTTTTCCTTGTCGATCAAAGAAACGCTGTGAGCCTGCAAGTGCAAAAACCCCGTCATGCCAAATGTTGGGATGAATGCGGCAACCTGTCTCACCGCTAAATCGGAAACAAACAAAGTCGCTGGGTTGGATGTCATCGCCCGGCAATGCTAGCGGCACAAGATAGGGACGCTGGTCGAGTGGAAAGAAAAGCTGTCCTCCGTCGGGATGGTAGTTCGCGTGCCAGACCAATAATTCCTGCGGCGGTCGCGCATGGTCGCTGCTGGCAAGCGTGGGTTCGGTGGCATACCCCAAGACATACTCGCCACCCACGGCTTCGTTGCTGCCGTACAAAATGTCACCCTTCCACGAACTGACAAATACGCCTTCGGTGGTACCAGCTTCATCGCCGCTGTCCAGATCCACGGGGCGCCAGCCTTGAGCCGGCCAACGTACGATCTCGATGTCGACTTGATCGGGGTCGTCGACCAAAAACCCATAGCCCTGCAAGCTCTCCGGCGTGGCATCGACGATCGGAATGTTAACTCGCGCTAGTCCGCTGGCTAGGTTTGGATTCATATAATCGACGATCAACGAAGTTCTCCAATTCTAGTAGACACAGGTTCGGCGCGGCCCGCCAACGTAAAGCCCAGCCTGTTGGCTCGAGCAAAATAGTACTGGCAGCCAACCATACTCAGCAACGACACACAGCCAACGAAGTAACACGTCGGTCGAAAAAACGCCATGAAATCCGTTGTCGTTGTCGCCGTCGCGGCGTTGCGGGCTAGCATGACAGCGACGTAGCCCAAGTAGCCAATCGCATCAGCCAGATACATCAGGAAAACTAAGTTGCCTTTATCGCGGGTCATGGCAATTAACCGCTCAAAGATGGTTGTATGCGTGGCTACGTAGGGAAGGTAGAGGCCAATACCAATCGATACCATGTAAACAAAGGGCGAAACATAGCCCAGTTGTTGGCCTAACGTTGACACCAGCAGGATGATAAAGCCAACGACGCACGTAGCCAACGCCAAGCTAAAGGCGCGATAGTTATTCACGACCAACATGGCGATTCCATTTGTGAGCGTGACACCCAGTCCCACCCATAACTCGGAATAGCTGAACAGCGAGGGAGTTGTGGTGACACCGAGACTCTCCCAAATCGAGGGCGCGAAATCGGAACGAATACTGCGGACAATCGTAACCAGCAGATACATCAACAATAGGGGGACGAGGCCCCAAGCGTACTTCCAAAAAAAAGCTCGACGTTCGTGACCATTCAACGGCGAACGCGCGCTACGGGCTTGGATGTCTGCTTCAGTAGGTTGGGGGACTTGCCGAAGCATCCACACGAAAAAGAGCAGAGGTAACAAGAAAAGTCCGCCGACCGCTGCAGGCATCCAGAATTGATTAACGCCAGCATCTAGCAGTGCTTTGCCAGCCGACTTCGTGATTCCGTCAGCTAGGATGAAGCTGGTACATAAACAGGCCGTTAGCGCTTCGGTCTGTCGGCGACCTTCCAAGAAACCGAGGACTAAACCAAAGACCATGCCTAGCGGCAAACCATTGAGGAAGAGGCAAACTAAATTGTAGGGAGCTGGGATGAAGCCAAAGCCAATCAAAGCCAACTCGGCAATCAGAATCAGTCCAATGATCGCCACAGCTCGTCGCGCGGCGGGTAGCTCAGACAGAAGCTTGATGCCCATAAACTTCGACACGCAATATCCCAAAACCTGGGAAGCCACAGCGACTGTCTTGTAATCCCAGTCCCAAGCCTCGACCGCATCGAACTGAGCTACTGCAAAGGGTTTGCGAAAAGCGTACATGCAGAAATAGGTGCCAAACGCAGCGATTACAGCCCAAATCAACGTGAAATACTGCGGTGCGAGTAGCGGATTATCAGCCCCCAAAACATCCTCAGTTTTCGACTCACGCATCGGTATCTAATCCATACACTCGACTATCGTTTCGCACGAGGGCAAAGTAAAACATCTGCGGACAATGCACGCGACTGACGCTCAATTACGATTTGATGAAGAAACGTTGGATGGCGGCGGCCCTTGCAAGAACGGATATCTATAAAACATGCGAGCCGAGACGCCACAGCAAAGTTTGGCAGCGATTTTTCTTGGTCCCAAGTTGCCGCTGGAATTGCGACAAATCACTTTACCAAACACACTCGGTGCGGGCGAGGTGCTGGTGCGAATAACCTGCTGTACGCTGTGCGGAAGCGACTTGTCGACGCTGCTGGGGCATCGTAAGGAGCCGACGCCATGCATTCTAGGCCATGAAATTCTCGGGACTGTGGCAGCCATCGGTCCAGAGAGAATGGTCGATTTGCGAGGGCGAGTCCTAAAGCTCGGCGATCGTATCGTTTGGTCGGTCGCAGCCTCGTGCGACCGCTGCCGTAACTGCTTGCGTGGCATGCCCCAAAAATGTACGTTTCTCAAGAAATATGGCCACCAGCAATTGTCTAATGAGTGGCAGTTAAGCGGCGGTCTGGCGGAATACTGTCATCTGATGCCTGGTACAAAGCTGTTGGTCGTTGATTCCCAGTTGACTGACGCGACGCTCTGCCCGGCCAGTTGCGCTACGTCGACCGTAGCAGCCGCTTTTAGAACTGCAAATTGCCAACCAGGCCCGCGCGTGTTGATCCTCGGTGCAGGCCTGCTGGGACTGACGGCCGCTGCCATGGCCCAGGAACAGGGTGCCGAATTGGTGACCGTTTGTGACACGTCATGCACGCGACTCGAGTTGGCTGAGCGCTTTGGGGCGGATGCAACCATTCTCTGGGACGATTTTGACACTCGGTCCGATAGCCCAAAATATGACTTGGTCTTTGAAATGTCTGGCGACGTGCGGGCCGTTGAAGCAGCCCTGCGCGTCGCTGCCGTGGGTGCGTCGGTGTTACTGGTGGGATCGGTGCGCCCCACGCCTCTGGTCGAATTTAAGCCAGAATCGCTCGTTCGCCGTATGTTGTCAATCCACGGAATTCACAACTATCGGCCAGCAGACTTGGTGAACGCGGTCGACTTTTTAGACATCGCGGCTGGCAAGTATCCCTTTTCAGAAATCGTCTCGCTAGAATTTGCTTTGGCAAACGTCAATTCTGTGCTCTCGCATCCCGGTTTGAAAAATGCAATTCGCATCGCAATCAAACCTTCATAACCTTACCCACAAATCTACCTGTCGCTCGTACTCGTACTCAGTGAAACAGTACTCGTACTCGAAACGCCCCGAGTACGAGTACCGTCCTGCGGACTGAGTACGAATTCGAAACCAGGATTACCTCGGATTTGACCGTACATTTGCGGGTCAAGACACGCCACCGCCTGGGTACTGTCGGGCTGCGGCCTAAAGCAACGCACGGTTCAGTCGTCTTTCTCTGCGTCAAAGCTTACAGGTCCCTACCGATTTTTTTCGGTAAGGTCTGCAATGGTCGCTTCGGCTTCCTGGATGCGGCGCTGAATGTCGTCGAGCTCTAGTTGCTTCTGATTTTGGAGAATTTGAAACCTGACGTAATCGGCGGGGGACATCCCAGCTGGCATCGGGAACTTCAATGGGGTTTCTTCCATCAGCCAATCATCGCTGCGCTGAACTGCGATTGGAACTTGCCGTCCGTTGGTAATGTTAGCCTGTGGGTTGCGCGCCCATGCGTATCGATAGTGGACTGGTTGCGTAACAAACGGGCTGCTTAGCACGAGCACGCTTTTATCTAGTTTGATGTTGTTAGCTTGGCTGGGTTGAGCAAGCCAATTTACCTGAGCTGGGAAGAAACGTCGGTCGCTGCCAGCGATGGCAAAGCCATTCATATTGGCATCGCTATCGTCTTTCATCGTAACGGCGGTGCTCATTGCCAAATGCAGCGAGCTGTCCACGATTTGGACATCGGTGATTGAGGGAGGCAACCAATGGTCTTCGTTCAAGATGCCATACTGCGTCGCCAGCGCCCACTTGGCAGCGCGTTCGCCCGCAGGAACTTTGATCTGAGGGTGGTACCAGCTTTTGCGAAGATCAAAACTACTTGCGAAACCGATGTTCTTGTCGCCTGCATGACGAAAATCAAGGAAGGTCTGGTATTGAGCCTCGCGGATATTGGAACCCGCATCCAGCATCGGTTTGAGGTAATTTTCGCGCGTCTGCGGCTCGCCAGCAGTGCAAAGCGAGATAATGCAAAACGGCATCTGTGGGTCGTCAAACGCTTGGCGCCAGGCTTCGATCATGCAACCGAAGACTTGATAATACATCTGCGTTCCAGCGGAACCATTGAAGCAGTTGTTAAAGCCCTGGTGAAAAACGGCGCCTTTGACCGACAATCCGGTCAACGGCTTGATCACACTGGCATAACAGCGGCCTGGACGGTTCATGTCCGCCACCGGACCTGGGCTCAAATCGGATGGTGCCGGTTGCCCACTGGGCTTTTTCTGTTCTCTGACGTTGTAGCGTTCAATGCGACTCTGGAGATCCGCCCCTGGGTCGAACGTGGCGATCTTGTCAGCCCAATCTTTCATCAGCTCGCGAGTTTCTGTACCATCGATCCTCAGCAGCACGTCCTCGGGCGTCCAGGTTTCGACGGTGGTTCCGCCGATCGACGCGTCGATCAAACCAATAGGAACTTGGCTGGCCATAAAGACGCGGCGACCAAAGATATAGCCGATGCCTGAAAATTCGCTAACGGATGCGGGTGAACACACAACCCAGTCGCCTTTGCGATCGTGTGTGCTGAAGAAACTACCCCATTCGTAAAGCCGTTCGAAGCTGTGTACGGAGTCAAAGCCTTTGCCGACAGGGATCGTAAGTAATCGAATCAGCGGAAAGTTGGCCGACGCCATCTCCAGTTCACCGTCATCGACCGCGTTGAGTCGGAATTCCATATTGCTTTGGCCACCTAGCACCCAAACGTCGCCCACCAAAATGTTATCGAGCGCGAGCCTGTCTGCGGCACCTTGAATGGTCATGGTCTGAGCGATCGTACTGGCGGGCATCGCGTCGAGGACCACTTGCCATGACCGATCGGCGGCTGCAGTAACGCTTGCCTGCTGCCCTGCGCAAGACACCGTGACTTGCTCACCCGCATCGGCCCATCCCCAAATTTTTAGCGGCTTGTCGCGTTGCAGAACCATGTTGCCTTGAAAGGCGTTACTCACACACAGCCCTTCGCCGATGGCGGTCACGACGACCAGGTCCTCGCGGGGTTTGAGCGGCGGATCGTCAGCCGTCGAAAGACTAGCTCCCATGGCGATGGAGATGGATGCAATGAATAGTCGAAGTTTAAGATGCATGCCAATTCACACTACTGGATAAAATTAAAGTTGCGTTTGAGTTGCGACCGACCGATTCCCAAGCTTGCCAACGCAGGCACACCATTTTTTTCTGACAGGTCGCGGCAAATCATTTGTAGGCTGCGGGGATCTGCGGACTGACACCAAGTTTTGCATAGTCAAAGCCACTTGCTAGTGGCTTGTATTCACCGACGTAGGCGACACTGCTGGTAGCAGCTATTTCGTTTTCCAAACCCATGCACCAATACGACGCATTGACAACTAACCGTCGCAGCCCCTCGCATTCAAAGTCCTTGCCACTGCCCATGGTGGAATGGAAAACGCGTGCGGATTGTCCGTCGCTTGTCTGCCAATTCTTAATCCAAGCAACGGGCAAGGGCTCTTTGTCTGGATTGTCAACACCATCCACTTCGCGACCGATGAGAGGCTGCCCCAATACTAGGGCCGTACAACCCTCCGGCAATTGCTCACCCTGTTTGTAGGTTCGATAAACATCCGAGGGTCCCCAGATGTCGCTGACGCCACGCAGGATGGGATGGTCTCGCATGGCAACCACGAGATCACCGCGAGTTGAGTCTCGATGCCAATTGCCGTGGTGGCCTAAGAAAGTACCACCGAGAATATCACGACCGAATTGAACCTGTTTGTCTGCAATCTTGTAGGGCAACTCCGGTCGAAAACCGTGATTTGCGGTCCGCAATCCAATAAGCGGCTTACCCGAATCGAGGTAGCGGACAATCTGTTCCTGCTGTCCCTGTGGCAATGTCAACAATCGATTGAAGAAAATCACGAGGTCGGCTTGTTCGAGATGCTCCAAGCCGGGGATGCTATGCGGTCGAAATTTTTCCTCTTCGCCTTTGACAGGATAGACCGGCATGGTCGGATCGACTTGCCCCATGTCGTTGACGCCAAACAAAACGGTACACTGGAAGCCGTGATGATTGGCTAAGATCTTGGCTAACATGGGCATCGACTGCTCACTGCGATATTCCTGATCGGCAGCGATCAATACGACATGTTTGCCTGTTCCCGGTCCCTTTTCGCCGGAATAGGACAGCCAGGCTGGACTCTCGGAGACCTGTTGCTCTGCCGCACAGAATTGTTGAGCCGCAGCCGTGATCGCCACGCAAACCAGCCACCAGTTTGCCATGTTCAATACTCGACCGATCATTGTAGTTGTTCGCGACATTTTCGTTTCCGTGGTATCATTCCAACACAATGCGGTGAGTTGCTGGCCCAGCGTCGAGACAGCGACTCGCCCAGCTCAAGTTAGCCGCAACGACATCAAACAACAATGATACAGCTAGTCTTCGTAGTTGGAATCGCCAGACTTCAGCCCCCACAGGCCTGATAGCCGCCCTAGGACACTGCGAACCCTGTCGGCCAGACTTTCGCGTTTACGATGCCTGTGTAGGTCGCTAAAATCAATACGCTGGGAAGGCATTTTCCACTGGTAGGCGCGCACCGTTGAAAGCGGTGGCAACTATGAACGAGCCCACAAAACCGATGGACGATCACAATCTGCACCAAGTCAAAGCGATAGAGCTTGACTTATTGGTTCAGCTCTTCGATCAGGCATCCGATGTCGCTTTTTTCGCCAAAGATGCGGGCGGCAGATATGTGGCGGTTAATGATTCTCTAGTTCGGCGGCACGGTTTAAAGAATAAAGCCGAAGCGATTGGAAATCGCCCCAGAGACATCTGCCCTGGAGACTTTGGACAGGTCCCATCCGAGCAAGACGAAAAAGTTTTACGAACCGGTCGTCCTTTAATCGACCATCTTGAGATGCAATGGCATCGGCCGCATGAGCCGGTTTGGTGTTTGACCACCAAACTGCCAATTGTTGGTCCCAATGGCGAAATAGTGGGAATTGTTGGCTTCTCGCGCGACGCACACACGTCAGTCGAGAGTCACGAGATTCCACTTGAGTTTGCGGCGGCACTGGAATATTTTGAGCAGCATCTGAGCGAAATCGGTACGCCATCCGCGCTGGCCTCGCGATCGAAAATATCGCTGCAAAAGTTGGCTCGTCTAACCAAGCGTCTCTTCGGATTGACTCCTAGCCAACTGATCACCAAGACTCGAATCGCTGCTGCATCGCGTTTGCTCTTCGAATCAACGAACTCGATCTCTGAAATTGCGCTGGCGAGCGGCTTCTACGACCAAAGCGCATTCACTCGGTCCTTTCGAACTGCGACAGGCGTAACGCCCTCCGAGTTTCGCAAACAAGCCAGGCAGTAGATGCGGTTTAGTGGAGGCGATGAGGACCTCCGACTTATCGTAAAGGCAGTGTGGTCACTCCAAGTGGAATGTTGGCGACGACTTTCAAGTCGAATATCGAGTTTGATTGCGTGCAGGCAGGCTCCGGCGGCTGGACGTGCCGCGTGTGTGGTTGTGCGCACTTTATCGCTGTGAACGCGAACCTAGCCAAGAACAGAAGCGGCGGTTGCCCTAAGTTGAAGGCGTTGGAGTCGTTACGAACATCGCTCGAGCTCGGAGAAGTTTCGCAAGAACGCTAACGCGAGCAAACTGCCCAGCTACGTTGCCCCGCTTCGTCGCCATACGACCTTCAATTTTCCGTTTCGTACTGCGAGTACTAAGTGATTTTTTTTACGAGGTCTGCGATGTTTCGACGACGAGTCGACTACGACATCAAGTTTGCCGGAAAGATCCCACCCTACGCCGCCGAATAGGCCACTATTGCTTTGTCACATATCAAAATTTAGGTGAGCCGTTTTGGCGATAGCGGGCGGTTGCCTTACTTTAGCGACTGGCCTTCCGCACGCCGACCAGCACATAACCGGGATATCGTTGCAGGGCCATCTGTGCGGCGAGTTCTGAGTTTTGAGCGGTGATCATGACGGAGGTGGGCCTGCCGAAAGTTCTGGGACCAGGTGCCAAGCCAACTTGCCAGATGGCTGTGATGCCGGCCACGGCACCGAGCATGTCCAACTTCAGCATTTCGATCTGACGCGTCGCGGCTCGATCTTGTTGGTAGGCCATGGCGGCAGAGCGCACGAGAAAGCTCTCGTGATTCCGGCTCTCATCGCTCTCGGCTCGCTCTTTCCACAGCTCCCAGCCCGGCTCGAGGATGGCCATCTCTTCGGGAGCAAACAGAAAGAAGGGCACTCCAATTTCGTCGCCGCTTTCCAACTGCAACAGCACACCTTCCAGTTGGTAAGTTTTCGCGGTCGCTCCCAGCTTTCTGGCCCAAGCATCAAGCTGCTTCTCATCAGTGATTTTCGACTGTCCCAGCTCAGAAAGTATTTTTAAGAGGACCCTTTGATGCAGTGCATCGATCGAGCTAAACTTTTTGTCGTTGATGTAGACTTCGTTTAGCTTTCGATGCACGACCAACTCTTTGCGGCCGTAAGCCGCGATGCGTCCTCTAACTTTCATGCCATCCTTCGCGGTCCAAGTCTGCATTTCGTCCGCGGACTTTTGATGTGCATCCGTGACTTCCTTAGATTTGACATACTCCTGGTCCTCTTTTGAAAGCTCGTCCAGTTCGATTGCCACAAGCTCGCCTGTCGGCTTTTTTAGGACGACCATGGTCTCGCTGAAGCTGATTGCTTCGCCGTCCAGTTTGTAAGTCCCCGAAGCGCTTGTCCACTCGCGCCCACACGCAAGATTCGCCAATAGGCCCAGAGTGAAAAACACCGACAGGTTAACCAGTTTTGTTTGAAACATGTGACCTCTCCGATAAAGCTAAGGCGTAAAAGGTATAGGCGCATTCCAGCTGCTGCGGCTAGGTAGCACGCGAATTCCGTGTGCCGGTTGAGTATTAAATTTATAATTAAACCAGCTACGGCACACGGGGTTGGCCTACGACATCTGTTAAAACCAAACCTTGAATTTTTCGGTCATCGTATTTTTGGCTCTTGAGAACATTCTGAAGAGCCTACTTCCGCTTCGCTGGGAGGATTAAGTGTAACCGATCCAAGGCGGCTGAGGAAACGAGACGGAACCACGATATTCAATTTGGCCTGCCATTTGTTAGCTGCCTTGCGATTCAATTGCCCGTGAAAAGCTCGTGGTTGCACGTCCCTCGAAGCAGCGATATTTTGTACATTCAGTTCGGTAGGAAATCCTTGCATAGCGTACCCTATCGAGCGGGTCTGGTAAGAAGGTGTGCGTTGAACCCTAAGTTGTAAGCGGCACCGAGCACTAGTACACTTGTTAGTCAGCGTAGCCCCTACTAGCCTTCCTTGCCTTCCTTGCCATCGTGCCATTGGGGTGTTCGCAATGTCGAATTTCCAGCTCAGCTCACTTTGTTTAGCTGCTCGCGGTCTTCCGCCCAAATCGAAACGTTTCACGCCGAGCACCCTGTTTCCTAGCAGCTCAAATTGTCGGTATCTCGCGGTCTCTCCTCATCAGTAGACGGTTCCTCGAAATGAAATTACATCGATTTGAAGGCGCATCGGCCGTGATGAGTCTCGTACTCGATCGCAGTGAGCTGACGGACGGTGTGGTCGTGGCCGCGTTCAACCAGAAGAACTTTCTTAGGATTAAAGAAGGCCAGTACGCTGAGATCGCACTCTTCGGATATCCAGGCCAGATTTTTACTGGCCGATGGCTGTCTACACGGAAGAAGTACAAATCGCTGGAATCCCAATCATGTTCTTAATCCGCGCTCAAAGCTGGATGCGCTACCTGCTCTAGGCTTTTGCGAAATTCGATTGTTCAAGCTCTCCTACAGCGGGTTGTCCTGTGCGCGATAACATAACTAAGACCGTAAGCTTTCTCTGGGCTACGGCCATCGGAGGTCTATTCTTCCTGCTTCCCCTGGTGGTGGTTCTAGCTTTACTGGGGAAAGTCTACAGCGTGGTTGGTGCCGTGGCCGAACCACTGCATGCTTGGGTTCCCGTAAATTCGCCGCTGGGTGTTTTGCTACTTTTCCTGTTGGCGGTCGCAATTATCGTGGCAGCATGTTTCGTGGCAGGAGTCGTCGCCAGCCGTGCCCTGGGCCGCAAATTTTCGAGCACGATCGAAAAGCAATTGATGACCATCTTTCCCAAGTACGCCATCTATCGAGATCTATTGGCCGGAAACCTCAAGCACAGCCAGGAGGGGCCCTCGTTGTCGCCGGTCTTGGTGTCCACGCACGAGGGTTATCGCCTGGCATTTGAGTCGGATCGACTGGACAACGGACTCGTCGTGGTCTTTTTTCCTGGTGCACCTGATACGTGGATCGGTTCCGTGGTGCTCGTGCCACCAGAACGCGTCTTTCCGACGGAATTGCCATTCAACGAAGCCGTCGGAATATTTGAACGCTTAGGCCGAGACTCGCGGCGTTTGCTTACAACATTGCATCCACCCTCGGCTGAATCGGTCCGCGAGATTGGGCCGGGTTAGTCTCTGGCCGGCTTCCGATCAAAGGGTGCCAGCCTTGCCGGCTAACAAATTACTGAAGAATCGACAGGGTTGGGTGGCCTAATTGGACAGTGGTACAAAATCAACGTACGATCGAACCGGTTAAAATCGTATCCAGTAGGCAAGTCTTCAGGCGTGATCACGGCACTTCCAAGAGGTGCTGCTGCAGTAATCGGATAACCTCCTCGACGGCCTCAGGATGCTTATTTAGCTTTTCATGTTTTTCGTGGATGTAACGCTCGCTAATCGCCCGACTCTCTCGTGCGCTTGAAACGGGCACGAATCCATCCGAAGCGCCGTATCCAAGCGTCCACCTTCCATTGCCAATGATGGAGTGTATGGCTACTTCTTGGGGGAAAGGTAATGTGGCCATCGCACTTAATAGTTGGCTGTTGGGTTCCAATAGATCGATGCTCGTTGGGATGCCCCGCGTAAGCTCGCGCGTAAACACACCTGGGTTGCAATCGATCAACTGGCGGTGCTGAGTCCGTTTTTCAAATGGTTCGGAGACAAGCGTGGAGCCCAGCCGTCCGATCATTCGCCGGGCGTAGACGGAACCCCTATGTGGCGTCGCAATGTAGACAACTCGAGAAACATAGTCCGATGAGTTGAAAAAGAAAGCTTGGGTCGCGGCTGCGCGAAATTCTTCCGACATGGCGACCTGTTCAATGGGCCGGTTTGCAACCGCAGACCACAATTGATCACCGCTCGATGACACGAGCAATTTGGCAATAAGCCCACCCATGCTATGTCCGACCAAAATCGAATTTGACATAGCCACATCTATGCCTTGGGGATCAAGGCGATGGAAGGTTTCAGCCATTTGCTCGCGCAAATCCTTGGCGCTAGTCAAGAATGGCTGCCCAGTCGGATATTCGAAGAACCAGAATTGAAAATTCTCTATGACTCCTTCGGTCGCTTGCAATTCGTTGACCATTTCAACCCATGTGAATGGATCGGAAAGTAAACCATGGACGAAGACGATGGGAATCTTGTTCGGTTGGTAGGGTTCTAGCGAATAGAGTCGACTCGTTACGCTGGTCGATTCTGAATTGATGAAGTTTTTGAGAATGCTTGGCCGCTGCCCCCGCAGGCGAAATGCGATCGCCGCAGTGGTGTCTTTGGCGAGTTGCCGTTTTGCGCCGCAGACATCAACCTGGTCAACTCGCAATGGATCGAAAAAGTCGAGCTGGAAGCGGCTCGCAAAGTGCGTCGAACACGCCTCGTCCATCGAGTTGCTAGTCCGTTCGCGCAGCACTAGGGTAGCTGGAAAGATAATACGCGGCGTAAGGTAGGGCCGCGAACTATCCGCATCGCTCGTCACAACCACGGGTATCCCAATGCCGCTTGAGCGATGGGCTGCGCTGAAAGCGCTCTCATCGTATTCGTTGACGCTCTCAATGGACCCAAAGTCTGCGGAATCCCAAACAAAGCCCTGATGCGAAACTGGAATTGTGGTGGAACCAAGATTTTCGCGCAAGTGCAAGCCACAGTTGGGCTCAAAACGCGCGAAATGCTGGCCCGTCGAGACGACCTTGGATAACGCGGCGTTGTGCAAATCGCGGCAGCGTCGCGGTGCCCCCGGCTGATTGCTTTCCGCGCAAGTCATCGCCGCCACTTTGAAATACAAGTCCACGCACGATTCCAAGCACTGCCTCTCATGCCCAGCGGCTGCCTCATACAAAGACTCGGCTGCTGCCAGCGACTGGCCGGCAGCGGACCCGACTATCGGCTCGGAAAGTCGTTGAGGCCAAGTCGTACGGGTAACCGCACATGCGGGTAGCGACACCCCCAGGCAAGCGAGTAGAATCGCCATTCGGTTTGCGGTTGAAAAACGGCTTGGCACAGTCACCATTCAAAAAGCGGAGTGTCGCCTAGGGTTCAGACTGTTATCGAAATAGTCGACTCAATCATTAAAACTTTCCATATTCGGTACGTCCTTTCGTATTAGGAAAGATAGGATCGCGATGACGGTTGAGCTGGTTCTAGCTATTCAAACGATTCTTTATAAGGGAGTATCAACAAGCAGGGGCGTTGGTAAATTGAGCTCCATTGACGACTTGAGCGGTGTCGATCCTCAAAATCGTGACGCGCGTTCGAACAATGGGTTTGATCATGTGCCATCGGTCGAATTATTGGCTGTAATACACGGAGGAAGTCTCGCATGCATCCGATTTCAGGATTCAGTTTCGTTTTAGTCTGCTTCCTGATTACCGCTGCAAAGACGAATTGCCAAGCGCAAGATGCGGAAGGGACGCAGCGCATCGAGACGGATCGGGATTCGTTCACGCCTGCCATCACGACGGTCGACAAACAGCGGCTGATGGTCGAGTCCGCTTGGTCGTACACCGACAACAAGCGAGTTGCAGACGCGCACAGCCTACCTGAGTTGTTGCTGCGCTACGGATTGACCAGAAACTTAGAAGTGCGGTTTGGGGCCAATTACGAGACAGGCGGCGAGTCGAGTGTCGTTTCTAGCGGAGGCTCCTTCCTTGAGGGTGCGAGCGAAGGTGAGCTAGGGTCCGAAAGCAAAGTCACCTACGGAGTCAAGATGCTGCTCAACGAGCAGGATGGCTGGCGCCCGCAAAGCGCACTGACCGTCGCTGGAGCTACGCCGACGGGTGGAGAAGAAAATGCGACGAGCTTGATTTCCAGTTATGTTTTCGGGTGGGAGTTTGAAAACAGGATCAACATCGCATCGGGGATGCGCTACGGACTTCTTTCGGCTGAGGAAGATCACTTTAATAGCTGGGCACCATCGACTGTCATCAAGGTACCTGTTTTCGAACGCGTAAGTGTACACGCAGAGTATTTCGGCATTTTTTCCGACGGTCGAGACGTTGAGTCTGTGCGACACTTCTTTAGCCCAGGAGTGAGCTATCTGGTTTCCCCAGACCTGGAAATTGGACTCAGAACCGGCTGGGGGCTGAACGACCAATCTGCGAATTTCTTCTCGAACGTTGGCTTCGGCTGGCAGTATTAGCGTAGCCGAATCGCTACACTACTGGCGACCAAACTTGATCATCGGTCCCTCCAATAGGCCGCGGGAAGTTTGCGCGTCGCGAACTTCCCCCAATGAATCATTGCCAAGTCCGTCCACGTCGAGAGTTATTATGCGTTCTGCCACATTGTTGAGCCTCCTTGCGTTTTTCTGCCCGGTGCTGAGCTTCGGTACATCGTCTGCAAACGATGGCGAAGTCCGCGAAGCCATCAGGGCCTATGTGACGGCATTCAATGCACAGGATCTGGCTGCGCTTGAGAAGCTGTGGTCTGAAAAGGCCATTTATGTTGACGAGCAAACAGGCCAGCGCACCGAGGGTCGAGGTCCGATTGTTCAAGACATCAAGACGGCCTTCGAAAACTCCACTGCGCTGAATCTAGCCGGTTCGATCGAGACGGTTCGCATGGTCAAAGAGGACGTCGCCCTGGTCGACGGCGAAGCCATGTTGTCCGATGGCAGCGAGCCAATAGTCAATCGATTTTCTGCCGTCCTACTGAAGCAAAATGGCGGTTGGGTCATCGACTCCATGCAGGAGCGAGCCGTCGCGTTACCTGCCTCGGCGGCCGACGCGCTGGCTGAGCTGGAGTGGTTGGTCGGCCAATGGCAAGACGAATCCAGCGAATCTCCAGTACGAGCTATAGTGAAGTCAGCCGTAGGTGGATCGTTTTTGGTTCGTACTTTCGAGGCGACGGGCGCGGAAGGTTCGCCGCTGCAAAGCACACAAATTATCGGCTGGGATCCACGGGCTCAACATTTTCGCTCGTGGACCTTTGACGCAGATGGTTCCTTTGGTGACGGCGTCTGGAGCAAGAGCGACGACCAATGGCTGATCAAGAGTACGCAAACATTGTCCGATGGCCGAGCTGCCTCTGGGACCTACGTCATGACGGTGCAAGACGTTGACTCCTTCAGCGTTCAATTGATTGGTCGGGAAATCGAAGGCGAGCCGCAACCAGCTTCTCCCGCTGTGTCCGTTAAACGTGTAGTTGTATCAACCCCCTCTGACACTTCGCCATCACGATAACGGAGTCCCGACCATGAAGTATCTATCGATCTCCCTGTTCTTGATTGCGGCATTAGGCATCGACGTCAATTCCGCCTTTTCGGGTGGATTCAAAGGTGGTGGTGGAGGTCGCGGTGGCGGCGGATTCTCTGGCGGTGGCGGGCGTCCGGCCAGCATGCCGCACATGGGCGGCGGGGTGTCGCGTCCTTCAATGCCTGCTGCCCGTCCCTCGGTATCGCGTCCTACAGTATCGCGTCCTTCGTTATCTCGCCCTAATGTCAGTTCCCCCGGGATAAGTCGACCCAGCCTACCAGCGGCCAGGCCAAGCCTACCGGCCGCTAGGCCATCGGTTCCGCAGAAGCGTCCCAGTCTTCCCAATGCCGGCTTGCCCAATGCCAGTCGTCCCAATTTGGGTGGCGGGATCACGGGCGGTATGAAACCATCCTTGCCATCGGCCGGAAACAGGCCGACTAGATTGCCCGGTAACGTCGCTGGAAATCGGCCGGGCTCGCGACCCAGTACTCTGCCAGGTAACTTGCCAAGCACCAAACCAAGTTTTCCCAGTCTCGGTGGCGGCGGCTCATCGCGTCCGGGAAATTTGCCAGGAGCTGGCAATCGACCCAGTACGCTGCCTGGGCTGGCGAATCGTCCATTGCCTGGCGACATCGGCGATTTCCTGGGAATTCCGGGTGGATTGAAGCCGTCGGAGCGGCCTGGTATTGCCAACCGACCGACGACTTTGCCGGGCAAGCTGCCGAATTTGGCCGACCGACCTAACACGCTGCCTGGTCAGAACAGGCCCGGCTTAGATCTGCCGGGTTCCAATCGTCCTGGCGGACGTCCGACCACGTTGCCCAGTCGGCCAGTGAATTTGCCGACAGGCATTCCAGGACGTCCGGGCGCTAACACACGTCCGATTAACCTCGGAAATATCAACGTTGGCAATACCGTGATTAACAATCGCCCAAGTTGGGTCAACATCGATAACAATCGCATCAACTCAATCAATAACCGCTGGCAGACCCAAGTTGGTGGTTTGCATGGCTGGGCTACCACCAACCCAGGTCGCGTCGGTTATTGGAATGGCTGGGGCAACAACGTCCGAGGGCATTGGCACTCTGCTGGTTATCATGGTCGTTGGTTTGCCGGCGATTGGTGGTATGGACATCCTGGGGGCGTTTGCCGATGGCACTACTACCATCGGTTCAACAATTATCCCTGGAACTATTGGTGGCGACGGCCTGCCTGGGCAGTGACCTCTAGCTGGTTTGCTTGGTCGGCACCGGCCAACGTTTGGTCGCAGCCCATTTATTACGATTACGGTACCGGAGGCAATGTTACCTACGAGAACAACAATGTGTACGTGAGCGGGCAACCCGTTGCCTCGGTAGCCGAGTTCGCTGAGAGTGCCGCCGCGCTGGCCACCGTCGAACCACCCGCCTCGGATGAACAAGCCGATGCGGCTGAGTGGCTGCCACTGGGTACGTTTGCGCTCTCAACTAGTGAAGCGGACACTGAGCCATCGCGGGTGGTGCAACTCGCGGTCGACAAGTCGGGTATTATTTCTGGAACCATGTACAACCGTCAAACCGACCAAGCGGATGCTGTCCAAGGTCGCGTTGACAAAGAGACTCAGCGTGTGGCTTTTAGATTGGGTGAAAGCGATACCATTGTCGCCGAGACCGGTATCTACAATTTGACACAGGACGAAGCTCCGTTGTTAGTCCATTTCGGAGCAGATCGAGTCGAGAACTACGTATTGGTTC
The DNA here is from genome assembly GCA_041741955.1 of Pirellulaceae bacterium. Lineage (GTDB taxonomy): Bacteria > Planctomycetota > Planctomycetia > Pirellulales > Pirellulaceae > Aureliella. The sequence continues at coordinate 66,120 of JBGSJL010000133.1, forward strand.
GGCTGGAGCAGCCTGCGGAGACCGATGCTGAAAGCGGTACCGCCGCCGGTAACTAGTTCGCTCGTACCTGCAGGTTAAATTTTCTGTTTTTTAACCGCGTGCCCAATGGGCTGCGTTTGCCAATAGTTTAACCGCGTGCCCAACGGGCCGCGCTTTTTAGACCACACAATGGCGAGCCGATGCCCGCGCGGTCAAACGGAAAATGCAATGAACCGAGGCGAGTGGAAGTTTAGTTCGCTACAGAGACCGCTTTAGAGAGAGAAAACGATCGATGGATGGCAAGTATCGTTGGGCGACTGTAGGTGATATCAATGCGTTTTTCGGTTTGATGCTCGACAATGTCGCTGGCTTGATTCTTATTGTCAGCTTGCTCCATCAAAACTTTAATTTCCCCGTTGAATTCGCGCTACGCTACATGATCCCGGGGACCGCTATTGGTGTGGTCATTGGCGACCTAGCGTTCTTCGTGTTGGCCTTCGCGCTCGCCAGACGCAGCGGCAGCGGTACTGTCACCGCTATGCCACTGGGGCTCGATACACCGAGCACATTTGGAATGGCCTTTTTTGTGTTGGGGCCCGCTTATATGGCGGCCCTGCCTGCGGGCGATAATCCTAGCGCGGTGGATATTCAAGCGGCAGCCATGTCGGCTTGGAAAATTGGCATCTGCAGCATTTTCATCAGTGGCATCATCAAAATCATTTGCTCTTTTGGAAGCGGATGGGTCCGCCAAGTCGTACCTCGCGCTGGCCTGTTGGGGTCGCTCGCCGCGATTGCACTTGTACTGATCAGCTTCCTGCCGCTACTGGAAATTCTGAGGAATCCGCTCGTCGGTTTGGTGGCGTTGGCAGTCATCCTCACTGCGCTAGTTGGTCGCGTACCGCTGCCATTTAAATTGCCCGGTGCGGTGGGAGGTTTGTTGGTGGCCGGTACGATCTACCTGATCATGCACGGGCTAGGTTTCTTGGGCGAACCTGCCCCCGCCCTATTTGACCCAGCCGACGGGCTGTGGCCTACCGACTGGCTCCAAGCTTGGTCGTTTGGCTGGATAAGCTCGATGGGTGAAACCATGCAGTACTTACCGGTTGTCATTCCGTTTGCCATTGCCACGGTCGTCGGTGGCATCGACTGCACCGAAAGTGCAGCGGCGGCTGGCGACGAATACAACACCAATACGGTTATCGGAGTTGAGGCCGTAGCGACATTGTTGGCCAGTTTGTGTGGGGCAGTGATTCAGACAACTCCTTACATCGGACATCCGGCTTACAAAGCGATGGGCGGACGCGCCGCGTATACTCTAGCCACTGCGGTGATGATGGGCGTGCTGGGTATGACAGGCATGTTCGGTTACTTTTACGAATATATTCCCAAAGCTACCGTCTATCCCATTTTGGTTTTTGTCGGTTTGGAAATCGCGGCCCAAAGCTTTCTTGCGACGCCGCGCCGACACTATCCGGCTGTGGCTATTGCCTGCGTGCCTGCACTGGCCACGCTGGCCGTATTCTTCGTGGGGCAGCTATGGGGCGACCCAGCGCTTGCCAGCCACGGTATCCACCCGGGCACGCTCCAAAACCACGAACTGCAAGCGAACCTGGCAACCACTTCGATGTTGGCCAACGGCTTTATACTAACCAGCATCTTGTGGGCATCAGCGTTAGCCATGGCGATCGACCGCAGATTGTTCGCGGCTGCTGGCTTTTACTTTATCGCGGCGGCGTGTACGCTTTTCGGACTCATGCATTCGCCACTTCCGAACTCACCCATCCTAGCGCCTATTGGCTTGGGCTTTCTGCCCGAGTCGCTGGTACTGCCCAGCCAACATTTGCCGACCGTTATGTCTTGGGTGGAGGGGTATATCATCATCGCGCTGCTAATGCTCGCTTGGGCCGCCTACCTGCAGAGCACCGGCCAATCGCAGACTGACTTCGAGGACGATTAGCTCTTCACGCGTTCGTCCTAGCCTAACGGCTTGGCTATACTAGAGTTTTTCATATGGAAGTCGTTCGCTCAAGTCCGGAGCGATCGCAAAACAAATTGGCCTAATCCCGCTGGCGGCGTTTTCAGTGAGGGGAGCGATGAGCACGATCAATGCAAAACTAACTGGTATCGAGTTCGACGCGATGGCCGACCGTGGTGCCTTTGATGGCATCGACGGTAAAAAGGTGGAATTGATTCGAGGAGAACTGCGATTCATGAATCCGGCGGGTCCAATCCATGACGATTACATTGACTATCTCAGCCGATGGTCGAACAATTCCACGACCAAAGAAACCGCGAATATTCGAGTGCAATCTGGTTTCGTTTGCGACGACAATCGTCCCGAGCCAGATATCCTGTGGCTTCAGCCACGCCGCTACGGTCGAACACGTCCAACGGCCAAGGAGGTAATGCTGCTTATTGAAGTATCGGACAGTAGCCTTTCATTGGACTTGCAAGAGAAAGCCGACATCTACGCCGAAGCAGGCGTTCAAGAGTACTGGGTCGTCGATGTCCCGTCGTCTCGAATTCACGTGCTTTCCAAAAGCGATGGCAAATCGTATCGAAAGATCGAGATCGCCGTCGCTCCGCAATTCCTCTCGCCAGCTTGTCGGCCCGAAGCGAATTTAGATTTGTCAGAACTATTCTCAGTGACTTAGGATCGAACGCATAATTAGTGTCGGATTCTCTGGCGTGGGATAGGCTCCTAACCTGTCGATTCCGCTATGACAGGCTGGAAGCCTATCCAACTTATTTTACTAAGCTGCGGCGCTGCGATATGCGGTACGATAGAAGCCTGCGATGGAGTCGACAACCTGCCCTTGCTCTTGGCCAGTCAATTCTGGGTAGATTGGTAGATGGAGGATCTCCTGCGAGGCCCGCTCTGTTTCAGGCAGGCTGCCGTCGCGGTAGCCACAATCGCGGAAGCAAACCTGCTGATGCAACGGAATGGGGTAGTAGATTTCACAACCAATTTGTTGCTGCTGTAAGTAAGCTCTTAGTGCATCGCGACGACCCGCACCGACACGCAGACTGAATTGATTCCAGACATGGAACGCGGCTGGATCGCGATGCGGTAGGCCTACCATTCCCTGACCGCTCGAATCCACCAAGCCGGCTTGCTGGAACAGTTCGTAATAGCGGCAGGCGTTTTCCTGACGGGCGGCCGTGTAGCTTTGTAGGTACTTGAACTTGACCAGCAACGCTGCAGCCTGCAATGTATCCAGCCGGCTGTTGATGCCAACTGCCGAGTGATGATAGCGCGGCCGCATACCGTGCCCAGCCAACAAGCGCAGACGATCTGTCAAACTATCGCTGCTGCACGTCAACATACCACCATCGCCCAAACCACCTAAGTTTTTTGTTGGATAGAAGCTGGTACAACCGATTTGTCCCCAACTTCCCAGCGGACGACCATGATAGGCGCCACCCAGGGCTTGGGCGGTGTCCTCGATAATCACAATGTCGCGATGATTGGCTAGACTGCAAAGCGCGTCCATCTTGGCGGCTTGTCCGAACAGATGCACGGGGATGATTGCCCGCGTTTTCGAGGTAACGCAGGCTTCGACTGCGGCTGGGTCGACGTTGTAGGTCTTTGGATCAATATCGGCGAAAACGATCTTGGCCCCCAACCGGCTAACGCAGCTAGCCGTTGCAAAAAAAGTGAAGCTGGGCACGATGACTTCGTCGCCGGGCTCGATTCCGATTGCCATCAACGCTAGCAGTAGAGCGTCGCTTCCCGAGGCGCAACCCACAGCGTGCTGGGTGTGGCTGAGTCGGGCGACCTGGTTTTCGAGCTCGGTGACTTGCGGACCATGTAGAAATCGCCCGCTATCATAGACATCCGCCAACGCAGCGACGATTTCATCTCGTAGCGGGCCGTTGCCGCGGCTGACATCGAGGAGCGGAACCGCTGTGATTAATGTGTCGTTAGCAGACATGATGGGTCGTCCTTGACCGAATAAAGATGGAATTGCCAGATGGGAGTCGGCGAAGCAAATATGTTGCCGAAGTTACATTTCCGGCGGCTACAAAGTCAATACAGGTTGGTTCGCCCCACGACACAATTGCTCGCAGGCGGTAGAATTCGGGGCTTTCATACTAGTTTCTTTAAGTGCCATCTATGAAATTCCGTTTCCCCATACTGATCATTGACGAAGACTTTCGCTCTGAAAACGCTTCTGGGCTTGGGATACGAGCGCTGGCTCAAGCGATCGAGGGCGAAGGTGCCGAGGTGATCGGTGCAACCAGCTATGGCGATTTGTCCCAGTTTGCGCAGCAGCAGTCGCGAGCTTCGGCATTTATTTTGTCGATCGATGACGAAGAGTTCACTGCCGGTGGCGACGAAGAACCAGCCATTGCCAAGTTGCGCGAATTCATTCAGGAAATCCGCTTTAAGAACAGTGATATTCCGATCTTCTTGTACGGCGAAACTCGCACTTCGAGCCATATCCCCAACGATATTTTGCGGGAGCTGCATGGCTTCATTCACATGTTTGAAGATACGCCCGAGTTTGTCGCTCGACATATATTGCGCGAAGCCCGCGCCTACACCGACGGTCTCGCTCCGCCATTTTTCCGCGCACTGGTTCACTATGCTAGCGATGGATCTTATTCGTGGCATTGCCCGGGCCACTCCGGCGGCGTTGCTTTTTTGAAGAGCCCTGTGGGGCAAATGTTTCACCAGTTTTTCGGTGAAAACATGCTGCGGGCGGATGTCTGCAATGCGGTTGAAGAGCTGGGGCAATTGCTCGACCATACCGGCCCCGTTGCCGCTTCGGAGCGCAATGCGGCTCGCATTTTTAACGCGGACCACTGTTTCTTCGTTACCAACGGCACGTCGACCTCCAACAAGATGGTCTGGCACTCTGCGGTCGCTTCGGGTGACATCGTGGTTGTTGACCGCAATTGTCACAAGTCGATTTTGCATTCGATCATCATGACTGGTGCCGTGCCCGTTTTCCTGACGCCAACGCGCAATAACTTAGGGCTGATCGGGCCAATTCCGCTTGAAGAATTTAGACCCGAGAACATACAGAAGAAGATCGACGCCAACCCGTTCGCCCGCGAGGCTCAAGCAAAACATCCGGATCGCAAGCCGCGCATCCTGACGATTACTCAAAGCACCTACGACGGCATCGTCTACAACGTGGAAACGCTCAAGTCGATACTCGATGGGCAGATCGACACGTTGCATTTTGACGAAGCTTGGTTGCCACACGCAACGTTTCACGAATTCTATCGGAATATGCATGCCATCGGTCGCGACCGACCGTGTTGCGACAATGCGATGGTATTCGCAACGCACTCGACGCACAAATTGCTAGCTGGTATCTCGCAAGCGTCACAGATTTTGGTTCAAGAGTCCAAAAAGACTAAGCTCGATCGGCATATTTTCAACGAAGCCTATCTGATGCACACGTCGACATCTCCGCAATACGCGATCATCGCTTCGTGCGATGTGGCGGCGGCCATGATGGAGCCGCCTGGTGGCACGGCGCTCGTCGAAGAGTCGATTGCCGAAGCGCTCAATTTCCGACGCGCGATGCGAAAAGTCGACGCGGAATGGGGCGACGACTGGTGGTTCCAAGTCTGGGGACCGGAGGAAATTGTCGAATCGGGTATCGGGACGCAGCAGGACTGGATGCTTCGCGGCGATGATAACTGGCACGGTTTCGGCAACCTCGCCGAGGGATTCAACATGCTCGATCCCATTAAGGCCACTGTTGTTACTCCAGGCTTAAACGTCAAAGGCCTGTTCGCGGAGACGGGTATCCCCGCTTCGATCGTGACTCGCTACTTGGCTGAGCACGGAGTCATCGTCGAAAAAACGGGGTTGTATTCGTTCTTTATCATGTTCACCATCGGCATTACCAAAGGCCGCTGGAATACGCTGCTGAGCGCCCTGCAACAATTCAAAGACGATTACGACCGAAATCTGGCGATGTGGAAAATTTTGCCAGAGTTTGCCCAGCACTTTCCACAATACGAAGGTATCGGACTGAAAAAGCTTAGCCAACAGATCCACGACACGTACAAGAAGCACGACATTGCGCGAGTGACGACCGAAATGTACTTGTCGCATATGGATCCCGCCATGAAGCCCTGGCAAGCCTACGACAAGATGGTACATCGCGAGATCGATCGCGTTGAAATCGATCAATTGGAGGGCCGCGCCACAGCCGTTCTGCTCACACCCTATCCACCGGGTATCCCGTTGCTGATTCCAGGCGAACGCTTCAATAAGACGATTGTCGAGTATCTGCAGTTTGCGCGAATGTTCAACAATCAGTTCCCGGGTTTCGACACCGACATCCACGGCTTAGTGGAGGAGCGAGTGGATGGAGAATTGAAATTCTATGTCGACTGCGTGCGCTCTTAGGCGAGCGGCAGCAATTAAGTTGCCGTAGCCGGAGTCGCCAGGCTTTGTTTCATGCAGACTGAAGTCTGGCGACTACAGCTACGAAGGGTTCGAATCTCGGGTTACAGCCGCACTATTTTGCACCGGCTTGCTGGAGCATGATACCTATGCCCAAGCCAGCCATACTGCTGCCATTAAGCGCCAAGTGTACAACCAGGCAGGGCCAAATCGAGTGCGTCGCTCGGTACAATATTCCCAAGATTATTCCCAGCACAATCAGGGGAATAAAGCTCAGGCCGTAACCCCAGTGAGCCAAGCCAAATAGAATTCCGGTGGCGATCGCCGGCCACCAGGGTGGTTCTACGTTGAAGTAAGCGTCATCGATAGCGCTGACCTCAATGGACGCGGCGCCATTATCGATTTGCGATTCAGCTGCAGACGGCAGCTCCTCAGGTTGTGGATCCGACTCCTGCGTGTACGGCACGGTACTCGCCGCCGCAGCAATCTTGCACTGCATCTCGAGCAGCCGCTCGGGCTCGCTGGCTCCCAACACGTTCGACTTGAGCGAACTAAATTGCCAGGACTGTAGCCAGCCCTGCAGGATGACACGAAACAGAAACTCTTCGGTCAAGGGAGCCAGGATTACGGCCGTCACCACGCCCAACAGATAGTTTTTGAGACTGGCCGTCTCCTTGATCTTGTCCAGCAAAGGATGATCGTAGTCAGTTTTCAGCCCCACACTCACCGCCGCCATCACCAAATAAACCAGCGGCAGTGTCGCCAGGGTGGCGATGATTCCGATGACTAGGTGCCTAGGAAGTCCTTTCAATCCAAGGCCAACATGGGCAGGTGCGACTTGGTAACGCAGGCTCATCCAAGCCAACGTCAACGCCACCGCCAGCAGACTACCTAGACTGGCAGCCGTGGTGATTTCAACGGGTAATATGTCCGTCAAACTGGCTCGGTCCGCGCCTGCGAAGCGCACGTAAGTCGACGCTGCCAACGATTGGCAGCCAACGACCAGCACTGCCACAATCATGACGTCTGCAAGTCCCCAGACTCTTGGCCGCCAGGGCTCGACCGGCAACCAGGATTGTCCTCGTCTGGCTCGCAATGCAAGGAACGTCCAACTAGCCAGTGAACCGATCAAAAACACAATCGCGAGTAGGGTCAGTGCAGAGATTAGCAGGGCCAACGTGGGATGCTGCTCGAGCAGTTGGGCCGTGTCGAGTACTGGCGGAGACGAATCGGCAGCCACGCCCGCGGTGTTCGAGCCGACTTGGGTTGCGGATTCGGAGAGCACTTCATCCATGTTGGCTGTTTCTACTTATGCGAAGCGCTTGCACGACATAGTCCACTCCGGACGCAGCCGTGATTACAACGGCACCCCAAGCCAACCCAAGCGTGGTCCAGTGAAGCCCGCCTCGAGTCGCTACTTCTTGAGATGCATTCGCGCTGAGCAACATTAAACTTGAAACGATGGCCGCACACTGCAGCACCATTTTCCACTTGCCGAGCCACCGCGCCGAAAAATCGCCACCCTTACCTTCGACCATTGCGCGGATACTGGTGACCAGCAATTCGCGTCCGAGGATCAAAGTAACCATAAAAGCAGAGATCTGGCTACCGCGTTGTCCTACTAAAGCAACGAGAGCGGCGGTGATAATAATCTTGTCGACAAACGGATCAAGAATTCTGCCCAGCTTGGTGATCTGATCGTATTTTCGCGCCCACCAGCCATCGAGCCAATCTGTGGCAGCCGCAATTACAAACAGCACTAGGCCAGGCACAAAATATCCGTATTCGATGAGCAGGCCCACGACCAAGGCGAGTATCAGTCGCACGGTGGATAGGGCATTGGGTACATTCCAAACTTGGTCGCTCGGAGCCACTGGAAAAGCCCGCGAATCAGAGATCGCCAATTCGTAAGTTCCCTGTTTTAAGAATTTCAGATGTCGCTAGCGAGGAGTGCCGATGGCGGCGGCGATCAAATCGTAGTCGCGATGCCCGACGATTTCGACGGGTACGATTTGCCCGGCTGCCAGCGGTTGTCGCTTTTGGCCAGTAACATACACGACAGCGTCCACATCGGGTGCGTCGGCATAGCTACGCCCGAGCCAAACTCCCGCATCAGGATCGACGGCCTTATCGAGAATGACCTCCAGGGCGCCACCCACCTGACTCGCGCACCACTGGAAGGCTAACTCTTGCTGGAGCTGCATCAGCCGATCGCGGCGCTCGGCCTTGACTTCATCGGGTAAATGCCCAGGCAATTTTGCCGCCGGCGTATCGGGCTCCAGAGAGTACGTGAACACGCCCAGTCGTTCGAAATGCGACTCCTGGATGAAGTCAGCCAGCTCCTGCACATGCTCCTCCGTTTCGCCGGGGAAGCCAGTGATAAATGTCGTCCGTAGGACCAAATTATCGATACGGCCGCGGAGCTTGGCCACCAGCACTCGTGTGCTTTCGGGCGTAACCCGCCGCGACATGCGCCGCAACATCTCGGCGTTGAAATGCTGTAGCGGCATATCGATATACGGCAATATCTTATGGGACTCGGCGATCGTCTCGATGAGTCGATCGTCGATGTACATTGGATAGAAGTACATCAAACGAATCCAGTCGATTCCATCCACTTTTTCCAGATCCTGCAGCAGCTCCGTCAGCCGGCTTTCTCCGTAGATGTCTCTACCATAATAGGTTGTGTCCTGGGCGACAACGATCAGCTCGCGCACGCCAGAGGCCGCCAGTTCGCGAGCCTCGGCCAGTACGGCTTCGCGCGGCTTGCTGGCGTGTTTGCCGCGCATCTTGGGGATTGCGCAAAAAGTACAAAGCCGGTCGCAGCCCTCGGAGATTTTCAGATATGCAAAGTGTTTTGGCGTGATTCGCAAGCGGTTGGTATCATTCAGTGCTCGGATCGGGGCTGGGCGAAAAATCGTGCGTTGTTCGTCGAGTCCGTCGACCAGCCGCGCAGCCATGCGGGTGATTTCGTCGCGGCCAAACACGCCGACCAGCGAGTCGATGTCGGGGCGAAGTTCCAGCAGATGCTCGCGTTCACGCTCTGCCAAACAGCCGGACACAATAACTCCGCGAATCCTGCCTTGACGCTTAAGCTCCAGCATTTGGTCGATCGCTTCCATCGACTCCTTACGGGCGTTGTCGATGAAACCGCATGTATTGATAACGACGAAATCGGAGTCCTCTGGGTCTTGAACCAAGCTAAACCCATCGTCGCGCAGCAAGCCCAACATGCGTTCGCTATCCACCAAATTCTTGGGGCAGCCCAGGCTGACGAAGGCGTACTTTCCCCGCGAATTGGGATTGGGCTCATCACTGCAGGGCGCTGGAGCGGATTTCGGTTCGACGATCGGGAGAGTGATAGGCATTGGCCAGCTTGGCAAAGAAACATCGGAACAGGGCGACTCACAACGCCCGCATTATAGCCATTTCCCCGATTTGTGCAGGCCGAAAAAGACGCAATTTTTCGTGGGTTGGGCTAGCTGTTCTGTCCGCGCCGCTCCTGCAGCACACGACTAGCGGACAGGAGTGCTTCTTGCTCCAGTCGAGACAAAGACGCCCGCCCATCGCGATGCAGCTTGCGAAGGATCTCATCGACGTCCACCGGCGTTGACGCTTCAGAGTTGCTGTAGTCCTGCGCGGACGGCGGGTCCGCCGCCACCGAGGAGGCGGGAGTATGGCCTTCAGAATTCGAAATCGGTTCTTCCGCGCGAAACTTGAGGTGTGGACGACTCGAGGATGCATTGCCGGTTTTGAGTCGTCTGTGCTTGCGTGGATGAACGGGCGCATACTGCGCCTCTAACTCTTCCGCGCGAGCCGACTCCCACTGACCAGCTACAAACAAATACACAGCCGCTGCGATCGACACGTACCAACCAAAAATCTCTTGGCGAAACGCCAGGCTGAGGACCAACATAGCCAATCCGGCTCCAAGCATCAGCATCGACAGGTGCGAGACCAACTCGGCCATTTTGCGAAAGACAATCGGTTCCTGTGCATTGCGATTGCGCCAACTGAACAGCGCAAAAATGCTGGCCCGCGTGTCAAATGGAACTGTGGGAAGCAGATGCAATGAAAACAAAAACAGGTTGACCCACATGATTTGCGAAGCCCATGCATCGCTCTGCCAGCCGCCTCGAAAATCCAGCAGGCGCGGCACAGCGGGCGATTCGCCTTCCACCTGAGTCATCGCTGCCGTCACTATAAACCCCAACAAAACCAAGGCTAATGTTGCAACCTGACCCGCAACCGAATAAACGAGAATGCGCTTGGCTGGCAAATACTCGTAGTCGGTCATAAGATTGCCCGACGGCCCGACGGTCATTTCCATCTCGATCGAGTTTTCGCCCAACACCAACTGCTGCGCCGCTACGCGCACAGCTAGGCTCAAGACCCAGACCAGGGGCAGCGTCAACATGGCGGGGACCAGCTCTTCAAACCCAGGGCGGGAAAGCCCCACTGCGCCCATTAATCCTGAGAGCAATAACAGCATGATGAATAGAGACGAATGTATTTGTGCCTGTCCAAGTCCGCAGACATTTGGCAGACGCATCGTCCAAGTTCGGATACGCTGAAATACTCTCATCAATCTCGCAATATCTACAGACTTCTCGTGAACCTCAGGCCCTAGCCATGGGGCCTCATCGTGAACCTCAGACGCCAGCTGCCGGCCTCGCTTCAGGATGGTGCCCACGGCTCTTGGCACCTGAGGTTCATTACGGCATCACAGGTTTTATTCTAAGCGGTGGACTAGTATAGTTTCTTGGAAAGAAGCTGCCAGCACGAGACCACCCCCTGCGTGGGTTGTTTTATTCTAAGTTCAAGCCGACTGCCGTAGACGCAAGGTAGGCGGCTTGGTAATTCACCAAGTTAAGCCTCCGTTCCTACCACTCCCGCCAGTTATTAGGTGATCCGTGAGCAGTCCCAAACTATTCTTTTCTGTTGGCGAGCCCAGCGGCGACTTGCATGCTGCGCGATTGATCGAACAGTTACAGAAATATAGGCCGGATGCTTCGTTTCGGGGTTTGGGAGGAGTGCGCATGAGCGATATGGGCTGCCAAATCGACTATGAATTGACCAATCTGGCGGTGGTGGGATTTGTCGAAGTCATTCCAAAACTCCGCGAATTCTTCCGTGTTGCCAAGCTTGCCAGCGATGTTTTCGAGCAAGATAGGCCCGACGCGGTGGTGTTGGTGGATTTTCCTGGCTTCAATTGGCATATCGCCAAGCGAGCAAAAAAGCTGGGAATACCGGTCATCTATTATCTTCCGCCCCAGCTTTGGGCCTGGGGAAGCTGGCGAATTGCCAAAATGCGGCGCAGCGTGGACCATGTGATTTGCAATCTGCCGTTCGAACCGGAGTGGTACCGCCAACGGCAGATGTCGGTCGAGTTTGTGGGGCATCCTTTTTTTGACGAAGTCAAAGAACGGCAGCTCGACGCTCGTTTTCTAGCGAATTGGCAGTCGGATAGAACACAAGTGGCGGTATTGCCGGGTTCCAGAGCGCGAGAAGTCAAAAAGATTTGGCCGATGCAGCTAGCAGCCATTCGCGAGCTAGCGCGGCGGCATCCTGGCACTCGATTCCTGGTGGCCTGTTTAAAAGATCAACATTGCCTGTGGTGCCGCCAGCAACTATCCGCTGCGGACAGTCACGTAGATATTGAATTCTTCGTTGGCAAGACCAGCGAAATTATTGAATTGGCCGATTGCGGGCTGACCAAGTCAGGCTCGGTCAGTTTGGAAATGATGGCTCGTGGCACGCCCTGCGTAGTCGTTTACTACGTCAGTCGCACACTGTACGGGATCGGGCGATGTCTAACCAACTTAAAAAGCATGACATTGCCCAATATGATCGCGGGCAGAACGGTCATGCCCGAGTTTCTAGCAGTAGGCTCGACGACCACTGCTACCAACCAAGCCATCTCCGCCATGGATCGGCTCATTGGCGACTCGTCGGCGCGGCTGGCCCAGCGCAACGAGCTACTGGGGCTCAGTCAACAATTTGCCAAAACGGGGGCTAGTCGTGAAGCGGCCCTATCGATTTGGCGTCATTTGGGAATGAACGTCGAAAGTGCCGATCGTCCCCAGCCCACGCGGTCCCAGCGCCTACTGCATCCCGCTGCCTAGCGGGCCGCCGATCAAGTCGCCTAAAAAAACTGCATTTTTGCTGTAAACTAGTGCTTTGTCCACTTTTGATTTTGGGGTAGCTGGAGTCACCAGAATAGAATTCAGTGCGTCGCAGAAAAACTGAACTGTGGCGAGTCCAGCTACGATTGCCAACCCAAGGTTTTAATGTCGTTGAAGAACCGAGGTTCGATCACCGGTATGGATTGCCGTTGCGAGCCACCCTTTCTTTCCTAGGCGGCCCCTCAAGTCCTTTCGCGTAAACTCGATTCATGCTAACTACTGCGGAATGGACACGAATCCGGCCTGGAATCAAAAAGTTCGTCCATATTTGGACACCTGACGCAGCGCCCACTGCAAACGTGGCGATCGTACATGGATTGGGTGAACACGGCGGCCGCTACCATCGCTTGGCCCAGTCATTTGTCGAGTCGGGCTTCTGCGTAACAGCATTCGACCAACAGGGGCACGGTCGCAGTTCCGAAGTGCGTGGTCAGATCGCTTCTTACGATTCGATGCTGACGGATATTGAATCGTTTTTAGACTGGAACCGCGTCAAGTTCGCGGGCATACCCCAAGTTCTTTTTGGTCACAGTATGGGCGGGAACTTGGTGATCAACTATGCGCTTCGCACGTTCGTTCAGCCGCACCGAGTTATTGCGTCGAGTCCCATGATTGAGCAGGTGAGGCCGCCAAGTGCTGGGTTTGTACGACTGGCGCGTATTGCGTTGTGGTTAGCACCCAATCTAAAATTGCGTTCGAAGGTGGTTCCCGAACGCCTCATGAACGATCCGACGGAGCAGGAATTGCTGCGATCCGATGAACTGTTTCACAGTCAAGTGACGCTCCGTTTGGGAGGCGCTCTGCTGGATACTGGGGCATGGGCACTGAACAACGCAGAGCGACTTAAAACGCCGATGTTGCTATCGCATGGCACAGCCGACACGATGACATCGCCGATTGCATCTGCAGAGTTTGCGAGACGAGCCGGAGACGCATGCCGACTCGAAATTCTAGAGGGTTTCTTCCACGATCCATTTCGGGATCTAGCGAGGCAGAAAGCTATTGACATGTACGTCGCATTTATCGGCGAGAGTGTTGGTCGCTAAATTATGATCATTGAAGGTCTGTTGACAACAACTCAAGAGGATGGCTCTCCCCATGTTGCCGCCTTGGGGCCCGTGGTGAATGAAGAGCTGACACGATGGACGCTGCGTCCGTTTGCAAGCTCCAATACGTTTCGATGGCTGCGCTTGAATTCGCACTGCGCTTTCCATGTCGTCGACGACGTGGTCCCAGTTGTCGAAGCTGCGCTTGGCTTCCCCAGCAGCCTCCAATTCGAACGTCGACAATCAGCACTTGATGATTCTCAGTTTTGGGTCATTCCCTCCGCCTGTCATTGGTATCATTTGCAGGTTACCCAGTGGGACCTGAGTGAAATGCGCAGCCAGGCCACCGCCACCCCGCGAGATAGTTCGGTACTGAGACCATTTTGGGGATGGAATCGCGCCAAGCACGCGATTTTAGAAGCGACTATCCTGGCAACTCGATTGCACCTTGCAGACCGGCAGTCCATCAACGAAGATCTAAAGCGACTCGAAGCTGCCATCGAAAAAACGGCTGGGCACCGAGAACTGGAAGCTTGGCAGATGTTACAGGACTATTTTGCATCGCATTGATGGCGGAGACAGAATTGCTCGAAGTTCGAACAGGTTGTCGCTTGCATTTCGGGCTGATGGAACTCGCGCCGGGCCAACCACTCCGCTTTGGTGGTCTGGGGTTGATGTTATCCGAGCCCTCGCTGCAGATTGATTTTCGGGCCAGCCAACAGACTCGAATCGCGTTCGACAGCGCGGTCGATGCTGAAGTCAACCATCGCATTGGAGCGGTCCTGGAGCTGCGTAATTCGCTGCTTGGCAGCTCGCGACACTATGGCCTGCGGGTGAAGAGGGCCCTGCCACTGCACAACGGCTTGGGGGCAGGCACGCAGTTGGCATCTACAGTGGCCATTGGTCTTGAACTGATCGATCGATGCCGGAGCTCGCAACTCGACGGCGGCAATCGCAGTGGCCAGTGGAAAAATGTGTGCGATCTCTCGCGCGATTTCACGACAGAATGGCTGGTTAAATTTGCGGCGCGTGGGTTGCGATCAGCCGTGGGTCTGGAAGGCTTTCTCCGTGGTGGACTTATCTTGGACCAAGGTTACTGCGAAACCGATTCCGACGTAGATGTTGAAGATGTAGTTAACAATGACTCTGGCTGCTCCTCAGTCGGTCGCCCAGTCCACTCACGCGTCAGTACAGTGCCATCCAATTGGCGAGTTATTCTGGCGCGGCCCGCTCAATGCGAACCCATGTCCGGAAAACGCGAAGCCGACTTGATGGCCAAGTTGGGCCGGAGCGTCAATACCAACAAGTACCGCATGTTGGAGTTGGCCGAACAGGCGATGGCCATCGCGGACTGCTCGACGGGCAGCGCCGCAGACTTCGAGCCGTTCACAAATCTGCTCGACCGCTACATGCACTACGCCGCGAAAATATTCGAAGACTCACAGGGAGGAATGTACAACGGTCCGGCCATCACGGAGGCAGTGGCCACGTTTCGCCGTGTGGGTCTGTGCGGGGTCGGTCAAAGCAGTTGGGGCCCCATTGTGTTTGGATTCGCGCAAGATGCGGCTGCGGCAGAATCATCACTGCGCAGACTAAGCGACTACCGGCAGCCTTGGTCGATAGCGATTACGACTCCAGCAGCCCAAGGTGCACAGTGGCGCGCGATTGAATCCTAGTGGTGTTGCCAAATGCCCCGCAACGGTGCGACAATGCTGTCCGTTAGAAACTAAGAACGTGAACCTCGGGATATAGGTAGCGTGTTGTTGAGTACTCGAATGTTAAAACGAAATTACTCGCAACTTCGCTGTGGCTGGCACACTAGCGGCTTGTCGAGCCTCGGTTGTCTGCGCTGGTGTCAATGTCTGCTGTTATTGACACTGACAAGCCTCGCGGGCTGCGGCGGTTGCCTGCCCGAATCGGACAAGCTGACGCGTGAAGAACTAGAAAAGAGAGCCAGGGAGCAGCGCGAAGCACTCCAAATGACAGAGCTGCTATCGTTGCCGACAGATACCGACACCAAGCTGCTTACCGCCAAACCGGGGCATTGGTTGGAGACGCAACAGCAATTCAAATCCAACCGCGAAGACATACAGATCGTCGCGGTGGGCAGTGTGGCTAGGGGGACCGAGCTCACGCAAATCCCAGGGACCAATGTGGTCAACGAATTTACACGCCGTTCGAGTCTACCCAAAGGTCAAACGAAGAATATCGAGCTTCAGTATTTTGTGCCATACTCGGGAAAAAAAGACGATCTGAATGATTTCGCGAATCCTATTTCCACTCGACTCAATTTTCGAACGGAGCTTTTGGCTTGGCCGCTGATGACGCCCATTTTGCAGGCACCCAATGTCAAGCCCGCCAACGAGTTGCTGGAGCATGAGTTTCAAATGGCCGTCGTGAGTCCTCAACCGCTCGGTTACGAGTATTTGTCGGTGCTCGACGCAGTTTTCTGGCGCGGCGACGATCTCATGCAAGAAGAGCGCACGCGGAGTTACTACGTGACTTTGGTGAAACCCGACGGTAGCAAGTATGCGTTTCCTCACTCGATGCTGACGATGACTGCGCTGGCGGTTATTGTATGGGACGATGTATCGGTCGATGATCTTTCGCTAGACCAGCAGAAAGCGATCATCGATTGGATTCACTGGGGCGGTCAATTGATCGTGAGCGGTCCCAGCAGTTGGTCTCGATTGCAGAATTCGTTTCTGTCGCCTTACTTGCCTGCTAGTACGGGCGAAGTTGCTGAACTGGAGACAGGTGCTTTCGCTGAGCTGTCTGCCACGTGGGTGACCACCGATCGGACATCGCCTGGCGTGAATGAGCCTCTGGAAATCGTCGGTCCACCGGTCGCGGGTCTGCGGCTAGAGCTCAATGAGAATGGCGCTTGGCTACCCGGAAGCGGCGAACTGGTGGCCGAAGCGCAGGTGGGCCGCGGCCGCCTTGTCTTAACCGCTTTCCCACTGAAGGAACCACGCATTTTTCGTTGGAAGTACTTTTCGAGTTTCTTTTCAACGGGACTGTTGCGTCGGCCGCCCCGCACGGTCGATCGCAGTCCGCAAGATCGGCTGCTTTCCCAAGTTTGGGCCAAGCCCCTGCGCGGCATGGAGCGCGACGCTCGGCTACATTCGAATGTTCGCATTCTGTCGCGCGACCTGCCTCTTTCCACCATGGATCTCGCGCTGGATGGCCAGCCGCTGGCGCCCGATGCAGGCTTCGCGCCTCTGGCAACCAAAAGCGATTCTTTACTTTTCAATACGCCCAGTGCGCGAGAACCCAGCGAAGTGGAAGCCGTACGCTGGGGTCGCGGTGCCGCAGCCTGGAATGATTACTCAGGCCTGACCTATCAAGCGCTCGCTGCGCTGAAGGCTGCCGCTGGCATCGAGCTACCGTCGCGTTCGACGATCCTGTATCTACTCGCTGGCTATCTGACTTGCTTAGTACCGCTAAATTGGGTCGTGTTCCGCGTGCTGGGCCGTCTGGAATACGCTTGGCTGGCAGCCCCAATTATGGCCCTGGTGGGCGTCGCGATTGTTACCAAAGTCGCGCGACTCGATATTGGATTCGCTCGACGAACGACCGAAATATCTGTGCTCGAATTGCACGGTCGTCATCCCCGCGGGCATTTGACTCAGTACATCGCCTTGTACACATCTTTGTCAACCAACTATGCCATCGATTTCCCAGAGAATGACAGTGTCGCGCTGCCATTGGGAGACCTCTCTCGCAGCCGCCGCCGCGCAGCCGCTGATGTGCGCAACTTGCGGACTAATTACGGTCGGTCGGAAGGTGTCACACTCGAGCCTTTGACCGTCTATTCGAACTCGACGGAAATGGTACATGCGGAACAGGTCATCGATCTCGACGGCGGCATCTTACTCGGCGAATCCGCCGACGGCAGGCCCGCTGTGAAGAACACAACGGGGCTGTCCTTGAAAGGCACATTAGTGCTCAGGTGCCCAAAGGAAGGCGATATCGATTTTTCTTGGGTTGGGACGTTAGACCATCAACAATCGGTATCGATGACTTTCGAAATCGCCAGCGAGCAGCAACTCTGGCAGCATTGGAATAGTTCTCCCGAAACTTCTGTTCGCAAACAGGGAGAACCAATAGCCGCCGACAATGGAGACTCAGGAGCGTTGTACATTGGTGGCGTACTGAACGAGCTGGTGCGGAAGACGCCGCTGATGCCAGGGCAAACCCGGTTGTTCGCTTACACCGATGATCGCCCGGGCACTCTGACCGTTTCGCCGAGCGAAGATCAGTTCGACGGACGCTGTGTCATTGTGGCTCATCTGACGCCACAGCTTCTGACACCCATCACACCTGACCCACTTATCTTGAGCCGCACCGCAACTGGACTGGACGAGCCCAAGGGCGAAGTGGAAGAATCAACCAACGAACTTGAAACACAGCCATGATCGAACTTTTTGAATTTGGTAAGGACTATGGAGAGTTTACGGCGGTGCAGTCGTTGACTCTAAAAATTGAAGCCGGTGAGATGTTTGGATTCATCGGTCCCAACGGTGCGGGTAAGAGCACGACGATTCGTTATCTCGCCACACTATTGAAAGCAACGCGAGGCGATGCGGTGGTCAACGGCTTCAGCGTCAATACCGACGCGATGTCCGTTCGCCGCAGTATCGGTTATATGCCAGACGACTTTGGCGTCTATGATGGCATGAAGGTCTGGGAGTTTTTAGATTTTTTTGCAGTGGCCTATAAAATCGGTCGCACGCAGCGCAAGCAGGTCATCATGGACGTGCTCGAATTGCTCGACTTGGGCCACAAACGCGACGACTTCGTAAACGGATTGTCGCGCGGCATGAAGCAGCGACTCTGCCTGGCAAAAACGCTGGTACATGATCCACCCGTACTCATCCTCGACGAACCCACCAGCGGATTGGATCCCAGGGCGCGCATTGAAGTCAAAGCGTTGCTCAAGGAGTTGCGGCGGATGGGCAAGACGGTGCTGATCAGCAGCCACATCCTGTCCGAGCTGGCCGACTGCTGCTCCTCGATTGGTATCATCGAGCGCGGGCAACTGTTGATGACTGGGCCGATGGACAACATCTACCGCCAGATTCGGCGCAATCGCATGGTAGACATTCGTTTCAATGACAAAATCGAAGCGGGTGTTTCGATACTTCGATCGTGCCCCGAATTGCGGGATATCGAAATCAACGGTGATCGTGTAACGGTCGAATTGGAAGCCGACGAAGCCCAATTGGCGGCCATCATGACCCGCTTGATCCACGAAGGCATTCCGCTGCGGAGCTTTAACGACAAAGAACCGACGCTCGAGGATGTATTTATGATGGTCACTAAAGGACTCGTCAGTTGACAAAGTTGCGACCGTAGCCGCTGCCCACACCTTTGGCCAAGATTCCCTTCCAAAGAGTTATAGGATGGTTTGTTGAGACAGGATCTGTCAGACTGAACGTAGCGGCATTCGTCCCTGTACAGGAGTTTCAATCATGTCGGAGACACAGGTCAGTGTGAAGTTCACAGTTAACGCGGCATTCTTTCGGGAGATCAAAGAGGATCACAAGCAACTACATTGCTTGCTGGATCGTATTCGAGAGCTGATCCATCTGCGTCCGGCGCTGATCAATCATTTCAAAGAATTTTCGATACTCTTGTCCGAGTTGCGCGACCAGCTCGCCTTCCACTTCGCGCTGGAAGAGGCCTATGGATATTTCGAAGACGCCATCGAGCGCGCGCCCCATTTCCATGACCTAGCGGGACATCTTCGCGATCAACATGCCGAACTCTACATGCTTGCGCAGCGGATCGCAGAAAACTCTGCCAACGTGTCACACGACGCAACCGCCGTCGATGAAATTGCCGAACAGTTCGTCGCGTTCGATACGGCGTTGAAGACACATGAATCTGCTGAACTGCGACTGATCCTTGACGCCCTACAAGTCGACGTGGGTGTTGGCGACTAGTGGTTCCGCTTACTTCCAAGTCAATTCATAATTGACGGTTTCGGCGGCGTGGACTAACCGCAGCTCCAGTCGGCTCCCATTGGGAACGAGCGCGACATCGACGACCGGCTGCTGGGACGCAAAGTAATCTATCACAACACCGTCGGTGCGGAGTACGTGTACCGTGTGGCCTCCAGAGACCACCGCCCAAACCGGCTGGCCAATCTGAGGATCCATGGCTACACAAAGCGAGCCCGTGCGACCGAATTTCTGGATTGGCATGCGGAAATGCCACAGCGGGTTTAGATTCTGGTCCAGCATAAACAGCGCAGGTTCATCTTTGGCTAGCCAGCCGCGGGCTAGTGTCAGCGGGTTCCTACCCAGGTGCGAAGTCAGCCAGGGACCGAGGTCTGGTTGGAACGTTAGTTGTTCGCGCATGGGTGCGGCCGTTTCATTCGGCTCGAGGGTAGCGGTCGCTACTTTTCTACCTAGACCGTTGGCTTTGGGTAGGGCCAAGTCGCTGGGCAATAGGAGCGGCTCGAGCCGGCCGTTGATCAGGGCGACGCGACCATCCGACCCACGCGTGGCTCCCAAGCAAACGAGCGCCATGGGCTCGGCTGGACAATGGCCGCTTAGCTGCTCGCGGTCGCTTGGATCTAGCAGCAGCAACTGGCTGCCGTCGGTGATGACGGCCAGCCGGTCCGACGCACCGTCTGTCATGCGGATCCATTGAAAGTCGCGCAATCGTTCACCGCTGGGCAAATCGACGCTGCGATTGTGGTCCGAAGCACAGTCCCAGAACTGAATGCTGGTACCAGCCAGCGTACACAATGCGACGCGATCCGCCGAAGTTGAGACAGCGATTCGGCTAGGCTGTGTTAAGTCGATTCTCCAGCCAGTCTCGTATTGAATCTTCGATGCTGTATTTTGCTTTACGAGTAGACCATCCTCGCCAAGCGTCCACTGCGCATAGTTCGAATCGACGGTGGCTGCTACGGCCACAGATGGGTTTGCACTTCGCGATAGCTCTCGCAGATGAAAAGTCTCCGGTTCATAGGCGTTGTTCTGTGCCTGCGAAGCGTGCGCCGCAGTGAGATTCGAGTCATCGATGGCGGCAGCCATTTGAAGTTCTACGCGATGCCGCGCCTGCGAGTTGGACTGAGTCGCAATGATCTCCTGGGCAACCTGCTCTCCGCGAACTATGCGGGCGAGCAGCGAGGGTAAGATTTGGTCCAGTAGCGGATTGCTCCCCGATTCTCGGAATTGCAGGCAATTGTCCGCGTCGAGAATCACCACCGAAGGCGCCTCTAAGATGTTGAACAGATCGCGACCCATCGCCTCGCGGTCAACTGCCAATATGCCAGGGAGCTGCCACTGCTTTTGCAAATTCGCAAACGTAGCATCGATCGGTGGTTGCGGCTCTGCCCAAATCGAGATGATTTCAACTGCCTGGGCTGGAATACCCTGCTGTGAAATTGCCTGAGCCACGGCAGCCACTTGTTCACTGGCGGCCCGACAGGTTGGATGGTCGGCCAGCCAGATCAACAGCGTGGCTTTACGCTCAGGCCGATCGGCATTTGAACGGAAGACCTGTTGCCCATGGGGGTCTTCCAAATGAAACGCAGGTATCTTTTTACCCAAGCCCTTTGTGTCGATGTTGGCCGGTGCGGGGACAAAGCGGCTGACACGCCTCTCGCCAGCCTTTTCGGCAACGGCGAATCGTTTCCAGTCCACGGGCGTGTTGAAGGAGGCGCTCTCCAGTTCAATGGTTAGCGATATATCCGTTACTCGCGCATCGGATAACATTTGATGGGTCAAATGCGATTCCGGCAGACGCAGACGACGCAGCAGCAGCGTGGCTTGGTCAATCCACAACTTGAACTCCGTTGCGCCGCGCTGAACTTTCACAACGTAACAAGCTTGATCCTTGATCGACTCTGGCTGCAAAAACGAAAGCGCCGCCGATTCGTCGATCAGTCCTCGCAGCGGTTGATCGCTGAGTAGCAAGTCGAGCTGTGGCGGAAAACCAGCTAGCCCAGCGGACAATCGATCGGCCACCAGCGGATCGTCTAGCAGCCACGCGAAATCGACTTTGCTAGGTACAGCCCGACTGAGCACTTGATTTGGAACGAGTCCCTCATCGTCGCGCAATGCAAGTCGCCAGCGGCCCGAGCTGGGGCCCGCTACGACAGAGTATGCGTTCAGCCCAATGCGACCATCGCTTTCCCAGCCGATGGACAAGGGTGCGCGATCCTCCAGCTTTTGGCCATCGAGCTTGTATTCCAAACGAACGAAGCCGTCATCCTGATAGCTGGCGGCTTGTTGGTAGGACTCCACACACTGCTCGATGAGGCTGCGCGGAGAACGAAACGCACTAACCGCACGCGACTTTCCGTCGACGGACATTGAGCCTTCCGCCAGAGAGTCGGCGGAACGCTCGCAACCCACACACATAACTGCTGCACATGCCAAACCAACTAGAAAGTACTTGACCCAAGTAGGATTCTGATAGGTAAGCGAAGGATGGATCAATTGGATTATTCCCGTATCAAGGTTTTGGGAGGGCTTTTGAGCGCGGAAGTGCAATGTTGACAACACACTCGATCGCGTAGAATGTGCGATGAAAAGGCACCGAGCAATCACATTCGCTCATACCAAAATCAATGTTTCCAGTGCAACCGGATAACCCTGCGATGGCCCCGCTAAAACTCTTTTTCGGCAATGATTCGGGCTGGGATTTGCCCGCTGACAGCAAGATTGCTAGCATGGACCTACCGATCGAGGCTGCCCAGGACGAGGGAGCTGCGGTGCAAGCGGCCCTCCAGTCGCCGCTCGAATTTCCCTCGCTGGACCAAGCCGTTGTGCCCGGCGATCGGCTGGTATTCGCCGTCGATCCAGCTCTGCCAGGGCTGGTGCGGGTAGTGTCGAGCACTGTCGAGTGGTTCGCTCAGCGAGGGACACCCATAAGCAGTATGCAGATCGTTTTAGCCCGAGATGCAACCGCAGTGATCTCAGAGCTGAGCGATGCGCTGCGAGCTAAGTTGGGACAGGACATCGCTATCGAGCTGCATGACTTTGATGATCCGGAAAAAGTTGCGTATGTGGCTGCCAACGAGTCCTCCGACCCGATCTACTTAAGCCGTAAGCTGGTGGATGCGGATGTCGTGATACCCATTACCTGTGCGCGACCAGGGGCCGGGCTGGATTACTTCGGTTGCTTCGGCCTATTTCCGCTGTTGACGAATCGCGCCACGCGTGCTGCCTTTTATAACCTGCCAGCGCTGGAGGCTACCGAATCAAACGCCCAGTTGACCGCTTGGGCAACGCAAGCCGCCTGGTGGGTCGGAATTGTAGTCAGCATCCAAGTTGTACCGGCGGGACGCGATCGGGTGGCTGCAGTCTTTGCAGGTCTTTTGGAGCCCGTCGAGTCGGCATCGCAAAACGCTATCCGTAGCCTGTGGCGCGGGCCAGCCGTCGAAAGCGAGCTCGTCTTGGCGACAGTCGCAGGCGACGCGAACCAGCAGAGTTGGTTGGGCGTAGCCCGCACATTGCACTTAGCCATGCAATGCACCGCTCCCAACGGCTCGATTGTCATCGCGACTCAGACGCAGGAACCCATCGGAACAGGCCTGAATCGATTACGCAATCAACATCTGTCGCCAGAGACGATCGCCAAAAAACTTGCCAGCGACGGCAGCGATGATGCCATTGCCGCAGCCGCATTGCTGAATGCGATCGCCAGCCATCATGTCTACTTCATTTCGGGACATCGCAGCGAAGCCGTCGAGAGTCTCGGTCTTGGCGCAATCAAGGATCATGAGCAGTTGATGCGATTGATTCACCAGCACGACGCGTGCACCCTGATCGAAGCGGCCGAGTACCGCTGCTTCGAAAGCTCTATCCAAGCCCCTCACCAACGTTTTAGTCAGCGCCAGAATAGTCTGAAAGAATAACAATTATGATGTGAAGAGTCATCTCGTTCTTAGTCGCGAAGCGACGGCATGCGATCTTTCCAGAGAGGCGGACCACCTGCCATCGCTTCGCGACTTCTTCGTGTTAAACACTGGTAGCCTGGGACTTGCGTCCTTGTCATTACCCACATTTCGGAGTCCGTATTGTTTCTTCGGGCGGTAAACATTCGCCGAAGGTGTGGGGAGTCGTATATCGATCTGGCGACGGAAGGTGAAATTTTCTAACTGCGAGGCATTATGAATGCTTCGCTTCTTCAACCGATTTCCCTGGCTGAACAAGTACGTTCGTTGATAGCGACGGTGGGAGAGTTACGGGAGCTTGTTGGGGCTCTGGCGGCAGGAAAATGCTGAGCTGCGGCAACAAGTCAGTGATCTGACTCGCGAGGTCGGCTATTGGAAGAGCACGCATTCTCGAGCCGTTCAGCGAAATGTAAAACTACAGGCGCAATTCGATCAAGCCAACGCCGAGATTCGCCAGCTCAAGTCGGAGCGATTCGGTAAAAGCTCCGAGTAGCAACCATCGGCAGATCGAACCAACGAGTTGCTCGATCCCGAAGCTCCAGCGGCTCCGAAGACGTAAGTAGTCTCACCGGGGGTACAGCATCAGCATCTCACTGCCTCACCGGGTTCATCTCACTGGGTTCACAGCTTTTACCTCACTGTCTCGCTGGCTTCACAGCATTCAGTCTCACTGGGGTCAGTCTCACCTTGGGTCAAGTCTCACTGGGGTCACAAGTCTCACTGGGGTCACAGCTGTCGCTGTCAGTCTCACTGGGGTCACAGCTTTCGCTGTGAAATATCTGTCCATCCGGATGGACAGATGGAAGGGGCCTATGCCCACTGACAGCCCACGAACAAGCCGTGACCCCGAGGCAAGAGGCACCAACAAGCTGTGACCCCGAGGGCCCGGATGGAACGAGGCCTATGCCCAAGAACAAGCTGTGACCCTGAGGGAAGACGAGCTGTGACCCTGAGGGAAGACGCGAACAAGCTGTGACCCCGAGGGATGACCCTTTGTGACCCTGAGGGACGAACAAGCTGTGACCCCGAGGAACCTGACCCCGAGGGACGAACAAGCTGTGACCCCGCGGGACCGAGGGAAGACGAACAAGCTGTGAGCCC
Source organism: Pirellulaceae bacterium (assembly GCA_041741955.1). Classification (GTDB taxonomy): domain Bacteria; phylum Planctomycetota; class Planctomycetia; order Pirellulales; family Pirellulaceae; genus Aureliella. The sequence continues at coordinate 90,723 of JBGSJL010000133.1, forward strand.
GAGGGAAGAGGGCGTACTTGCGATTCGCCACAGTGGGCTGCTGTCGAGGCACTGCTGCGTCAACATATTAACGCGATGGCTGCCCTCCGCGATCAAGCGTTAGCCGACAAAAAACTACATTTTGCTTGACGCAAAACACTGACCAGGACTTGCGTCCCAGGCTTCCACTTGCAGTCGCTTCGCGACTGAAGACACACTCATACCGAAGAGAATTCTGAACTAATACTGACGAGAATTCTGAAGAGTTTAGGTTCAAGTTCGAGTTTAAGTTTAAGTTATCGAGCGTTTGGAATTCTGTTCGAGTATGGATGTCAACAGAAGACCAACGACCAACAGCAGCGAAGTTCCCAGCACGACGGTGAGACTTGGATGCAACGTATTTTTGAATGCAGCCAAGCTGCTGGGCCAGAATTCAGTGGGTGAAAGGCTCAGCCAGACGATCAGGGCCACACCTACCAGCGTCGCGGGTAGCGCCGAGCGTTGGGTGGCCCGCGGGGCAAGTACGCCTAGCAGAAACAGGCCCAGCATCCCGCCAGAAAATATGCCGGCCATCTTCCACCATATATCCAGCGCGCTTTGAGCACCTAACATGGCCAGCGCGGCCAGCGATCCAATCACGCCGAACACGAATGTCGAGCCGTAGAGCACTCGCATCGACTGCTGCTCGGTGGGTTCTGGATTGAACAACCGCTTGTACCAGTCTTCATAAACTAGCGTTGCAGAGCTGTTGAGCGACGAGTCAACACTGCTCATGGCGGCGGCCAGGATACTAGCAATCAACAGCCCTGTGAGTCCATCGGGAAACTCCTTCACGATGAAGTGAGGATAGACTTGATCCGCTGCAATTCCCTCAGGCAACTGGTCTGGCATCGCGGCATAATAAGCAAACAGAGCGGTACCGACAAAGAATAGCAAAGCGGAAATTGGCATATAGAGCAGCGCCCCCAGCCAAACACTCTTCCTGGCCTCAGCGTCGCTCTTGGCCGCGATATAGCGCTGCACGTAGGCCTGGTCTATCCCGAAGTTTTGTAGGTTAATGAACAGGCCATAGACCAGCACAACCCAAAACGTCGATTCTGTGAGCGAGGTGGATAGACTGCCCAATGAAAATTTGTTTTCAGCGCTGGCTGTTTCGATGATCTGAAGAAAACCGCCGGGCAGTTGCCAAGCAATAAGCCCAATCGTCGCCAGAATCCCGACGGTCAATACGACACTCTGGATGGCATCGGTCCAGATAACCGCTTCGATGCCGCCCAGTAAAGTGTAGAGCGTCACCAGCAGTCCGATGCTAATGATTATGAATCGCACATCCCAGCCCGTGAGCGGTGCGATCGCCAGTGCCACCAGATACATGATCGTCGCCATTCTGGCGACTTGGGTCAGCATGAAACAGCCACCCGCATAGAACCTGGCCCAACTTCCGAAGCGTTCTTCCAAATGCTGGTAGGCAGAGATGTGTCCGGCGTGGCGATACATGGGCACGAAGTAGCGGGTCGCAATCCAAGCCGCCAGCGGCAGGGAGAGCGAAAACACGAATGGATTCCAGTTGCTGGCGTAGGACTTACCGGGGTTTGCCAGAAAGCTAATGCTGCTGACAAACGTCCCGAAAATGCTCAATCCCACCACCCAGCCCGGCAGCGACCGGCCCGCCGCCGTAAACTCTTGCGAACTGCTACTGCGCCGCGCAAACCAGAATCCAACTCCGACCATCACCAACAGGTAAGCCGAGATAACAATTAAATCTAGCAGCGGTAGCGTGGACGGCATACTTCGAGCATTTCGCAGTTTTTGGTTTGAAATACTACTTTGGCTGGATAATCGTGCCTTGTGAGTCAAGATCGAAATTGATTACGTTTTTGCCACCTTCTACATTCTCTTTCAATTCGCTTTTTAGATTGTACTTGGCTGGTACGGTTTCTGGAGCGGGTTTGCCGTAGTCGCCGCCTCCGGAACCTGCTGTCGAGATGCGAACCTCATATTCGCCAATGGCTGCCCCCATGGTTTCTCGATCGCGAATCAGTTCGTAGTTTCCATTTGCGTCTGATCGGCCTTGCGAAGCAGGCCCGCCGCTCTTCGGATAGAACTGAATCAGCGCGTTGGGCAACGGTTTAGTGTCCAGCGTGATCGTGCCAGTTACCGTGCCCATGTCGCCGCTACTACAGCCTGTCAAGCTGCCAACAGTCAGCAAAGAACCTGCCAACAAGCATACGCTCAAACGAAAGTTCATGAGTATTCTCCTCGGATCATTGTCAAATAATGGTGATGCTTTTTTCGCCACGCAATCTGGCTACTTCGACAAATAGAGAGAGCAGGCGCAGCGCCTGCTCTCTAAGAAACTATGCCATGCATTCGGCTGACACAAAGCGTTCAAGCCAAAGCAAATGTGCTTACAAATCAAGACTGAAAACGAAGCCATCGTTGCGACGACCCAGCCGTTGGTAAACCCCATGCACTAGCGGCAGAGGAGCTGCATCGTAAACATTGCCGTAGCCGGCGATGCTGTCGACAGTCCAGTCGATGTTTTGTGAAATAAAGTGTACCGAACCATCCACGAACACGAACTGGGCTCCACCGGTGTGCAGGCTGGAGAAGCCAGCGCCAGCGCCACGATTAGCACTATCCCAATTGTACGGTGGGCTGGTCGAATTCAGTGGCGGACGCACGTTGCCTGTAGCGGTGTAGATACCGCGACCGCCAGCTCCACGCGGATTGCGAACTCCGCACCACGTGCCGGATCGACCGTACTTCGAGTCGCGCTCGCCGAAAGCAAACGTATTACTGGTGCCGTCAGTACAGCCGGCAATGGAAATCGACTGATTTTCCATATACATACCGTAGGTGTCGGTCGATGATTGGGGTTGGTCGCGAACGCCACGCACGGAAATGTAGTTCGTCAGTCCAGGTTGCCAATTGCCCCATGCTCCAGCTACAGTGCCCACGCCACCGCCGAAATGGCGATCGGTTTTGGCTTGTTGCTCAGACGCATCGCTGGGACAGCGGAAAGTTGATATGTCTTGCTGAAGTGTCGGAATGGGATTGAGTTAGCTAGGATTTCGCTTCGAGAGCAAATCTGCGAGCGACATCTGGCTGGCCCCCAGAAGATTGTATAGATTGCCTTGCTCAACAAACGGCATTACCAATACGGTCCAGCCCCAAGCCTCGACATTGGAATTGTTGGCGTCGGGAACTAGTGGCCGAGCGCAAATAAAACCAGGCGAAAACTTTTTGAAGGTGCTTTCATAGTTAAGTGCCGCCAAACCCAACTGCTTGAGATTGTTGGAGCACTGCATGCGACGCGCCGCTTCGCGGGCGGCCTGCACGGCGGGCAATAGCAGCCCAACTAGGATGCCGATGATGGCAATCACCACCAGCAACTCTACCAACGTAAAACCTTTTGATTTCGACATATCGAAACTCCACAAAAAGAAAATGAAAAGACTATGGTCGGACCCGAACGAGCCGACTAAGTTGCGAAGTAGACTCCATGTAGGCGGAAATCGGACTCGCAGCTTTGTGCTAATGGTATCCAAAATCACCCTGCCCTGCAAATTACAAATCCGTAATGTCTTGGTGGTGCTTGGACTTCGGCGTTAGGGAATGCTTGTTAGTTTGACGGGGTGCTAAAGCGCCGCATTGGTTAGGATCAAGCGGAAAATACGTGGGATAGGCTTCCGGCCTGTCATGCGGCAATCAACAGGCTGGAAGCCTATCCCACGGCCAGCGCCCGAGGTTCACAAATTGTGAGAAATCAACAAAATGGGAGCGTCGAATTGGCGACCAAACACGGGCGATCGCGATGCAAGTCTCATGACACTCCACGAAATTGACAGCTTAGACCATCCGCTGCTAGAGCCCTTTGTGGGCATTCGTACTCGCAACTGGACCGAGCTTAGCGGAATTTTTATTGCCGAGGGCCCCTGTGTGGTGCAGGTGCTACTTCACAGCGACTATCAAGTAAAAAGCGTGCTGTTAGACCGCAAGTACTTCGATCACTATGCATCGATGATCCCAGAGAACGTCGCTGTAATCTTGGTCAATCATGAGTTTGTCCATGAGATTCTGGGCTACGATTTCCATCGTGGAATCCTGGCATGTGGCTCACGCAAGCCGATTGGCTCGGTTCGTGCCGATTTGAGTTTACCATCCAACCAGCACGAGACATTAGTAGCTGCGGTCGGCGTGCAGGACCCCGAAAATCTGGGTGGCATATTGCGAAGCTGTGCGGCCCTGGGGATCCAGCGGGTGATCGTTGGTCCCGGCACGGCGGACCCATTGGCACGCCGCGTGTTGCGCGTATCGATGGGCACGGTCTTAAACCTACAATTGTTTCGCTCGCGCGATATGCTGGCAGACTTGAAGTGGTTACAAACCCAGCGGCAGATCGAAAGCTTAGCCTGTAGTTTGCAATCCGGATCCGAGCCACTGGAGACATGCAAGCGCCACGGACCCACACTAATTCTAGTCGGCAACGAGCGCTATGGACTGGCTGATGAACTTCAAGCGGCTACCAATCGGCGCGTCACCATTCCTATGGAGCTCGCCACCGATTCGCTGAATGTCAGTGTCGCCGCGGGCATCATCTTGCATTATTTCTGCCGTATCGCAGAGCAAACTTGAACGGCGGAAGACCGCGAAGCGGTCGAAGACGGTAGCCTTGGGTCGTGGGACATGTTTGCATGTGCCGAAGGCACTAACGCCGAAAGCCCAGGGCAACGCCCTGGGAAGCAATTCCCGCATTAGCGCATGCCCCAACGGGGCAACATCCAGGGCGCGTAGGCTAACGGACCGTCCGCCCCGTTGGGGCTGCGCAATGGCGTGGCTCTAACTCCCAGGGCGTTGCCCTGGGCTATCACCGTTTGTCCCGTTGGGACATCAATGCCGTTTGTTCCATGGGGCTATGTTTGCATGTCGCTGCGCGACTGAAAACACAAATCCAAAACAAAATAAATTACGAACAGACGGGCTACTTCACATCGCTTTCGGGCGCGGAGTCGACTTGCCATAGTCGGGTCAATAGATCAAACATGCCGGCATCGTGGCCCTGCAATTCTGCACGGGTAAATGGAAAGAAATCGTTGCGACCAAAATAGGCTTCGGTCGATTCGGCGAAGTATTCCATAGGGTTTGTCATGGCGTAAGCGAGTTCCTTGGTTGCTCGTCCCTCCGCATCGCGGCGCTCGACGTTATCGTACTTGCCGCTCGTTTTAGCATCCGCAAAAGCCTGTTTGATGTCTGGATTGGCGGCCCCTCGTGGCAGTACTAGGTGGTGGTAGGCGTGCGCCAATTCGTGCAAGACCAAGTTCGGCATGCGCCGCGCTTCGGCCTCGAAAATGCGGATGTTGGTGAACTCGACTGCCTTGGCCATCTTGGGATCTCGACCATTATTCTTGAGCCAATCTGCACTGGGATGAAACTCTGCCGTCGCCCGCACCCCTGGATACTCCATCGAGAAGAAGAGTGGTACTTTTTTCAGCTCTTCGACCGCCGGAGCTGGCACGACGCGAACGATCTCCTCCAACTGGGCTTGCAGCAGCTCTATCGCTCGACGGGTGGGCTCCTCCTCGTCGGTCAGAAGTTCCGGCGCAACGTGTAGCGTCCAGCCTAGTAGGTTGCGAGTTTGTGGATTGTCGACGGCCTGCTTTCCACGAGCTTCGGCTTTGGCGCGGATGGCAGCCTTCTCTGCCAACAGGCGCTGTGGCCAAGTAAATTTCGGCGAGAGTGCCGGATCGTAGCCGGCCAAATGACCGGACAGTCGCGTGGTAGGTTTGGTGTACTTTAGGACGGTATCACCGAAGACCTCTTGGCAGATTTCCGCCAGACCTGGATCGTAAGCTCGCAATTCGTCGCGAGTATTGACGTGATTGTGGTCGTGGTCATCTTCGCGGTTGTCGTCGAACCAGGATTGGACACCTTCGGCAAAATACTCATGGTGATTGACCGATGCATATTTGCCTTTCCATAGGCCGGCTGCCATCGCTCGATCGTAGGTAGCCTGCAGTCGCGCGTCGAAGGTCGGGTCGACGTTGACCATGCCCCTCAAGTGCATATTGTGAGCGAATTCATGGATCAAAATGCACTCTTTTTCGTAGGGATCCCCAGCGAAGGCCAACACGTTCTCTTCGGCACAGGAGCAAAACGGATCGCGTTCACTGCCTCCCAGTCCGCGTGCTCGTGCGTCCCAAAAACTCTTGGGCTCCAATTGGGAAAACTCAGGCAGGTCCGTCGTGAATTCATCGTAGGCCATAATGCATAGCCTCGAGCCACTAGCAATCATGGCATCGCGCACATCGGGTCGCTTGGCCAGCATCATATCGACCAGGTAGGCGGCTTCCTGCAACGCCCGCGGATTTACTTTCTCAGATGCCACGATTGGGAAACCATTGGCGTAGAGCGATTGCGAATAGAAGCGTGGCACACCGCCTGCATCTGGCGGATCGAAGCGAAACGCTTGCACGGGCACTTGGCTGGCGATTGACACTTCCGTTTGATCGTCTGCGCCGACGAGTGTGAAGCGGTGGCCGAGCGTGGTGGTTAGAGTGATACTCTTCCCTGCTTCGACGCGGCCACTGGGGACTCGCTCGGTGGGAGATTTATTCCAAAAGACCTCGATCGACTGCTGGCTACCGTTGAGTATCTGCAATTTGGCTCGCTGCGGAGCTGCGATCTCATCGGCTGTTGGAACTTCACGCTCGCTTAGACTTAGAGAGGTCGCCTGCGCAGGCGTGCTTGCGCCTACTAGGGCGATCAACAGCCAAGCCAAGCTAGTGGTCAATGGCGTGCGATAATTACTGGTTCGGACCATCGCTTGCTTCTCCATAGACCTTGAAAATTATGCTATCGATGAAGAATCATTGTAACCGCCAAACTAAATGGTAACCGATCACGGCCAAAGGCCTTGATCGGTTGTGATTTTTTGTAGGGCGGGTCAAATCGCGAAAGCGATGAAGACCCACCGATATTGCAATCACATAAAAATGGTGGGTCATCGCGGCCTATCGGCACGCTTGACCCACCCTACATCTATCGATGAAGAATCATTGTAACCGCCAACTAAATGTTACCCAACAGTCCAGTAGAGTCGCCGAAGCGCGGGAGGTCGTGGATGCCCAAGGTACTGGCCATGGTTAAGAATAGGTTCGTCAGCGGCGTACCGGAGTGGTCGACAAAGCGTCCGGCAGATAGTTTTTGACCACCGTTGCCGGCCAGAATGATCGGCAGGTCGCGATGGGTATGGCGATTGCCATCGGCATTGCCGCTGCCGAACAGTACCATCGAGTTGTGGAGCAAGGAATGACCATCGATATCTTCTGTCTCTTGCATGCGGCTCAAGAATTTGGCGAATTGCTGAACATTCCAAGCGTCAATCTGAGCCACTTTTTGGATGCGATCCTCTTGATCCTGATGGTGCGTCAAATCGTGGTGCCCTTCGGATATTCCAATGAAGTCGTACGAGCGGTTGTCACCGTCGTGACCGAGCATCAGCGTGAGCACGCGGGTAGAATCGGTTTGCAGGGCAAGTAGGGACAATTCGTACATCAGACTCACGTATTCTTCGTGCGACTGCGGGATACCCACAGGGGTGTCGAGTTGCGGATCGCGTGGATCGCCAAACGACTCAGCTCGTTCAATGCGCTTCTCGAGTTCGCGTACGCCTGTCAAATATTGATCGAGCTTCTTGGCATCGCTGAGTTGTAAACGACTTTGCATCTTGCGAGCGTCTTCGCGGACAAAATCTAGGATGCTCCGCTGTTCGGCTCGGCGGCGGCGCAAGTTATCGCCGCGCTCACCAGGTCGCCCGCTACCGAATAGGCGTTCGAAGACTTGTCGAGGATTGGTCTCGGTGGCCATTGGAGTTGTCTCCGACTGCCAAGAAATGTTGTATTGGTAGGCGCAGGAGTAGCCCGAGTCGCAATTGCTGTTTTGTCGGACTGGATCGGAGGCGAGTTGCAGCGAAGGAAAGCGAGTCAAGTGGCCGATGCGCTGCGAGATGACTTGGTCAATCGAAACACCTGCACGAATATCCGTAGCGCTCTTGTTGCGTCGCACGCCGGTCAGAAACGTACCGTTTCCGCGCGCATGGTCACCACCGCCATCGGGACCTGCTTCGGCAGATACTTGATCGAGCCCCTTGACCACCTGCAGGCTGTCCTTCAGCGGGCTGAGTGATTTCAGCGTGGGACTGAACTCGAACTCGCTTCCCAATTGCTCGGGCCACCAGGCTTTGGGAATCGAACCGTTAGGAAACGAAAGAAAAGCCGTCCGCAGCGGTGCCCCGGTAGCTGTTGTAGCCAAGCCCGGACCGGCAGCCGCCAGTGCTCGCCCCGGTGGAACGAGCGATGGAAAAGCCGGTAGCGCCAGCGCGGCACCTACGCCTCGCAGGAAAGTTCTTCGCGTGGCTGAATTGTGCATCGTGATCTCGCTTATTTTGAAGTGGAAGAACTGAGACGTCCAGCGAGCGCAGGCGTTGGGCTAGGCTGGGTGCGTTGAAAGGGCCGTGAATGAATGATGCCGAAAATAAGAGCTGACGAGCGGCCTTGGTTGGTAGTCAAATCGTCAACAATCTTATCCAGTGTGGGCAAATCGTTATAGTCAACGGTCCGCCCCAGGGCGTAGGTCAACAGCTTCTCTGTCAAGCAATAGTAGACATCTTGTTGCCGACTGGATGTAAGAATCTTCTTTAACTCGCGCACGTTGCCGAAGGCTTCACCAGTGACCAGCGTCGCGGCTGGGTCGATGGGCTCGCCAAACTCTTGATCTCGGAAACGCCCCAGCGCGTTAAAATTTTCCAGCGATAAGCCTAGCGGATCCATGCGATTGTGGCAGGAACTGCACAGACTATTTTCGCGATGGACAGCCAAGGACTCTCGTAACGAAAGCTTCTTACCCTCCGAAGACTTCTCGGAATCTTCGAGCGGCGGAATGTCGGCAGGCGGTGCAGGCGTTGGCATGCCCAACAAGTTTTCAAGCACAAATAGTCCACGTTTGACCGGCGACGTGCGATCGGGATTGGACGTAGTTGCCAGCACGGTTCCCATCGTCAGGACTCCGCCGCGCAGACTGTCCGGCGGCAGCGATACTTTACGCATGTCGCTGCCGGCTACGCCTTCGATCTTGTAGAAGCCAGCTAGCGGCTCGTTGAGAAACGTGTAGTCGGCGTCTAGGAACTCTAAAACACTACGATCTTCGGTGAAGATATGCGCAAACAACATTTCGGTCTCGCGACGCATGGCCCGCCTGAGTTCGTCAGTTAGGTCGATCGTCGAGCGATTGCGGAACGACGAGCGAAAGTTCAGCCGAGCGGCTTGATATTCGGTTTCTTCCTCTTCGGAGCGCGCATCGCCTTTGCCAGCTAGTTCGAAAAATCGTTTCCGCCTACTTTCCGCTTCTGGATCGGGCGCAGTTTCGCGCCGCATCACGGCTTGAGAGTTGATCTGAATCGAGCCTATGTCCCTGGCGCGCAGCCATTGACCCGCAAAGTTTTCGACCAGCGCGGCAGCGCGAGTGTCTGCCAACATCCGCGATATTTCGGCGTCCAAGTTGTCGCGCAATGCACCGGTAGCAGCCAGCTCAAAGAGCCGCTGGTCGGGCATCGACGACCATAGGAAGTAGGAAAGTCGTGTTGCCAACGAATATTCGTCGAGCTGCGGATATGGCGATGCATCTGTCGGATCGATAGCCTCTTCGCGAAAAACGAAGCGCGGCGAGGCGAGGATCGCCGTCATCGCTTTGGCAATACCCGCTTCGAAGGTGCTCTCCGGATCTTGTGCGATCAAGGTTGCCAACTCAACCAATTGCTCGACGGTTTCAGCGTCGACCGGCCTTCGAAAAGCTCGTGTGGCGAAATTCTCAATCAGCTCGGCGGCGTACTCGAGCCGCTCGTCGGGAGCTTCGGGAACAGGCCGTGGAAAAAATCGCGCGTAGCCCGCTGGTCGGACCCAGTGCTCCTGGGCATTTGGCCCAACGAACTCGATCGAATCGATCCGTATCCGCAGCTTGCGGACGGGCTCTTCGCTGCTCAGCGGTTCGATTTGCAGGACTAGTTCGTGATCACCCGCCAGCAGATGACGGCTAAATTCATACGTATATTTCTTTCCTCCCTGACGCACAAATTCTTCGTTTAAGAGCTCTTGGCCATCCAAAGAAAAAATGAACCGGCAACGATTGAGGTCAAAGACATTGTCAACGTAAGATTCTCGCGCATCGAATTGTAATGCCAGCGTGTACTCGCCTTCGATCTCGATAGCCTGAGTGGCTCGCCATGTCGCTGCTTCGTAATAGGAAAGCTCCAGCGATGATTCGCTCTCGCGCGACCGACGCCGATCCGACGACGGCGACTGTGTTTCTCTCGGCTGTGTTTCTCTCGGCTGCGTTTCTGTATCTATCGACTGTGTTTCTACTGGATCGCGTTTGAAAAGCGAGCTGGCCACCTGTTCGCGTTTCACTGCCCGCGCGGTCTGCGGTACAACACGGGTGATGACTTCGTTGGCTGCGTCGAAGTATTTTTCCAAGAGCAGCGGCGAGACAGTGAGCACATCGGCCATGTTATCGAATCCATGCCCGCTATCGTCTGCTGGAAACTTACTATCGGTATCGAATTCGACATCCAGCAGATCGCGAATCGTGTTGCGATACTCGACTCGATTCAAGCGTCGCAGCGTGACAGAACCTGGATTGGAATTGTTTTCATCCAGTTGAAGCCCGCCGCGTAGGACCCAGCTTTCGATTACGCTGCGCTGGTCGGAGGACGGTTGGGGCTCGCTAATCGGAGGCATCAAGTTGGCGCGAAGTTGTTTCAGCACGCGATACCACGCATCCTTGACCAGTTTGGGTTCCTTAAGCTCAGCCAAAGCATCGAACGAGTGACTGCCCTCACTGGCCCCATCGGCGTGGCAGCCATAGCAATACTCTTCCAGTAGCGGTCGAATATTCTGCTGGTATTCCACGTCGTCTGAGCTGGACGAACTGCCGTCTTCGCCCTTGGCAAGCGTTTGTGACGTGCCCAGGGCCATCAGAATCGCGACGATTGGGTAGACGATTGGGTAGAGGCTGTTGATGTTCATGAATCTGTTACGGGCCTTAGTTGGATTGGCGTTCCCGCTGACGTTGGCGATACTGCTCGCGCCGTTGCTGCTGCTGTTGAAGTTCGAGTTGATAGGCGTCGCGGCCCTCGGTATTCAAAATAAAGTTGTCCTGCATCCAGTCGTGCATGCGGGCGGGCCAGGAGGAGAGTGTGGTGAGTTTGGAGCGCTTGCCCATATTGAACGCATGGCCGCCGCGTGCATATAAGTGTACCTCGACTGGCACACCCGCCGCACGGAACTTGGGTAACAGGCCAACGATACTCTGCGAAGCACCCACATCGTCGTTTGCCACCAGCAGGAAAGCGGGCGGAGCGTTTTGCGGTAGTGTTTCGGGAATGCCAAGCGAACCTGGATAAATCAAAATCTGAAAGTCAGGCCGGGCACTGACCATCTCGATCTTATCGGTTGAATCGGCCCTGCCATCGCTGTGGGCGTAGGCGACCATGGATACCACTTCTCCGCCGGCGCTGAAACCGAGCATGCCGATACGAGTTGGATCGATGTGCCACTCTTCCGCTCGGCTGCGAACCAGTCGCATCGCGCGCTGGCCATCTTCGAGCGGATGTTTGTCAAGCTGATAGGGACTGCCTTCTTCGCGACCCAAGCGGTACTTCAATGCGAAAGCCGCCACACCAATACTGTTAAGGTACTCCGCTGCCTCGACACCCTCTGCACCGAAAACGAGTTCGCGATGACCGCCGCCGGGGCAGATGATCACAGCGGCACCGGTCGCCTTGTCCGTATCGGGCAGAAAGACTGTCAAAGAGGGATTATGTACGTTCTTTACCCAGTAGCTTTCAGCTTTCTCCGCTTCCGCCTTACGGTCTTCGAAACCGGGCGCCCCATCGGGCCATAAAGGAATGACCGAACCCGCTGGCTCGGCTGCCCAAAGTGCGCGGTGTTCGCTGGGCGGAGGAAAGACCAATAGGATCAGCGAGCTGAACGTCAGCAAACCAGTTGCTAATGGCGAGTTGAGCATTTTTATTGAACCTGTGTGTGGTCTACCATCGGAGCCATCAAGCGACGATAGGGAGTGAGTGCACATTGCGACAACCTGAGTCGGATTCGGCCGCTATCAATCGAGGCATTAATGGCTCGTTAGTGTGCATTATCGACTACGAATGAGGATTTGTATAGCGTTAATTCGACGGCGACAACTCAACGTAAAATGTTGGGCTATGGCTGGACAGCACAAAGTTTGGGGTTTGTGAAGAATATGGGCCTGCTCAGGTTTTATCCCGATAGGGATTCGAGCAATTAGAGCCTGCTGCCGTGATAGCATTGATTTTAGGCCGGAGGCCGAAACAACCTTTGCCGGTGGCGTGAGCCACCGGAATGAGTGGGCCACAAACCACTAGCCCGGAGGGCGACACATTGCGATTTTGTGTCGGCCTCCGGCCTTATGGCGATGCTGTCGCCATTGGTCCGGTGGCTCACGCCACCGGCAGTTCTTGTTGCGGCCTCCGGCCTATC
>JBGSJL010000134.1:0-12160 GCA_041741955.1 Pirellulaceae bacterium
ACCGGATGGGCAAATGACCCTGGAGTGGTACAGCGGAATTCGTCGGACGATCTCGATCAGTTTTGATCCGGACGGCAAGCTTCATTACGCCGCCCTGATGGGCGCTTCAAAGGCTTTTGGAACAGAGTCCTTCTCGGGCGAAATCCCAGATACGATTCTCGAACTGATCCATCGGGTGTGTTAAGTGCTCGACCCCAAGAACGTTCCTGAGGTCGGAAGGCATGAGAAGTTATCACGTTTCATTTGCAGTCGAAGTCATTTTCGACCATCCGACGGGACGGTTAAGCAAAATGCGTTTGTGCCTCATCCACGGGAGGCGTTGTCAGTCAACCGCGATCTAGAAGCCAGAGAAGATGAAACCTGGCAAGTCGGTCTTTCGGTAGCAAAACAACTTGGGAAGAGTCTTTACGGAAAGGCTGACGCGCTGGCGGCGACCTACCTTAGCCAAGGATTGATCGCGAAAGCTGAACCCATCGACGGGAATCCAAACCACGTTGATATTTTGAGTTGGCCAAGCGACAAATCGGCTCAGAAAGTAATTGCGCAGGAGATCGCCGCGATCGCGAAATTTGTGACGACTCCAGAAGCAATGTTTTCGTGATGCTGTATTGATGCAATTCCGAATCTCCGACACGTTCACTGATAGGCGAGCTTGAATTGCTTGAGAAACGGATCAACCAGCTTGCAGATAAAGCAGATTGAAAGTTATCGGGAGAAACTACTGCGAAAGTGTGGCGGCTTTGATGGACGGCATCGGCAAACCGGAATGGGAAACCCGGCGGCGGGTCATCAAGCTATGTTCCGCCAAATTCCCCGATCGCGTCGCGAACGCCTATTTCGTGCCGAAGTCGGAGAGCCCAGAGAACACTTTCGCCAGGTCCGCCTGCCTTGAAATCAATCGGTGTTGTACAGACAATGTGCCAAGCGAAGTCCCAATGACACCGTTACGGCTTGCGAAGTCAAAAAAACCACAAACAAGCAAATGGAGACATGCCCATTCCACCGCCCAATGAACAGGCGAACAACCCGCTGCACGGCGTAAAGCTAGCAGATATTTTGGAGTACTTGGTCGAAGAGTACGGCTGGCAGGAACTGAGCGACCGCATCAACATTCGTTGCTTCAGCAGCGAACCCTCTATCAAGTCCAGCCTAAAATTTCTGCGACAAACACCGTGGGCGCGAGACAAAGTCGAGCGGTTGTACCTGCGTTCCATTCGACAATTGCCAAACCAGTGAATTCCGCTAGCAGCGCGACAGAAAACTTCTGCTATACTGCTTTTGGCAGTCGACTGGCCGAGACAATCCTCGCTAGGTATGTGCTGCGTCAAAAGTCTTAAATTGGATGGATCATGGCTGAAGGTACGATTAAGCGGCTCACGGACAAAGGTTTCGGGTTTATTGATGTCGGAAGGGACAAAGATTTGTTCTTCCACTCTTCAAGTGTTGTAGGCGTGAGTTACGACGAACTCCGCGAAGGGCAAGAAGTCACATTTAATGAGGCACGTTCTGAAAAGGGACTTTGTGCCGAAAACGTCCAGTTGGCGCGATAGTCAAAGAAAATTCCGTTCAAATTCCAAATCATTCAATTCGGAGAAATAGCCATGGGTGACAAGGGCGGACAGAGAGACAAGGGGAAAAAGGAACAGCAAAAGAAAGCTAAGCTCAACCCCAAGGAGAAACGAAAAGCAAAAATGGATAAAAAGGCCAAGGGTGCTTAGCGTTTTCGTCACGTTACGGCTCGGACCTAATTGCCACTAGTGCAATCGTTTGGCTCGGAGCCACAGGCGACGGTTTTGCCCAGCCGTGAAGATGACCAAAATTTGGCGTGACGGATGACAGCTTACGCCTGCGGCAGGGTCAAACAGCTTACGCCTGCGGCTAGTCGTTAAACGAGTCAATGTACGTATCGTTTGGCGCGGAGCCCAGGCGAGTGAGGGCCAGCGCGTGCTGGAAATCAATCTTTTGCAGGTGAGGAAACGCGCCGGTTGCGTGGGATGCGGCTCCATCTTCCTTCTCACCGGTCGGCGGTTCTTGGAGATCGAGTTTGCAGGACGTTTTCTTCGCGTAGCGCAGACTGCCACGCATCATCGTCGGCCCGTTTTATAAGCAAGTCGGCAATGATTCGGCTCTCGGCAATCTTCAGAGAGCCTGCCGTGATGTCCGCTCGATATTTCAACTTGGCCTCGCAAACCACTCGCTACCTTGGCTTTCTAAGGTGGTCTTCGTTGGACTCGTCACGCTGCTGAACGACCTGATCCAACAACGCATCGAGTTCCTTTCGCTTAAACAATCGATATGCATTCACCGGGTGCCGGTGCGCCACGATCTTTCCTGCTCGCTCCCAATTGCGGAGCGTATTCGCGGCAACGTCCAGATACTCAGCCGCATCAGAGATTCGCAGGTAGTCGCTCAACTTTGTCATGTGATCCCCTTCGCCGACTCTGAAGAACGGGTCGCCAAAAGTGGTTTGCCACCTGAGACGCTCATTGAAGTCGGAAACGATCACCGCCTTGCCGATGAAGAATCGCTGTCAGTCATGCTGTGGGCATGTAACCTGCTTGCATCGGGTAAACAATTACCGTGGCTGGAGAGCAACCAGCAACAATCGCCAGCCATTGCCCCCAGCAACGGCCAAGCCACATCACAGGAAGATGCCAGCTACATTTGCGATGCCTGCGGTGAAGAGATCGTTATTCCACTGGATCTTTCCGAAGGCTCCGTTCAGACGTATGTTGAGGACTGTCCAGTTTGCTGCAGAGCTAATACGATTCATGTCCAAATCGATAACGACGGCGAAGCACAGGTCTGGGCTGAACCGGAACAGGACTACGATTGATCCCGACACGAAATCCCACGCGATGGGGAAGACGATCAGAAGCGCGACGGACAGGCTGACGGACCACTACCGGCCGAGTTGGCCTGAGGTGTCGTCCATGTCCCAATAAACAGCTCCGAAAAAGAAAAAAACCGCGTAGTCGATTAACACGCTCGGAATAGGAATCAGGCCAATTGAAGAATCCGGTCTGAAGCTTCCTGCTGCCACGAACGACTGCGGCAGCAAGGTCAGCGGAATTAGCCACAACAGACTAAACGGCGAACAAACTAGCCACCGCGACAGTCTCTTGATCTTAACCGCTTTGGCAATCGGCGCGTAGATCAAGAATGCAGCGACTAGCCAACAGAGGAACCACAGGAACCAAAGATGCATGAAGACGGGCAGCTGGAACAGCAAACCTTTGAGTCCTTCGAGATTGAGTGACTGCCCCGAGTTTGCTTCTCAGCCAAGATATTCAGTCTCGTTCAGCAAATCGGCAATTTCCTTACGTCCTGCCAGCACCGCTTCTTCGTTTACGGGTACTCCAAGCGAGCTTGCAATGAATTTCGTCGTTCCGAAATCCGTCTTAAGGAGTTCTTTCGGAGAAAATTTATTTTCGTCAAGTGCGTTCACGTCTGCTCCGGCTTAAAGCAACAATGCGGTTTCTGTTGTTCGCCCCGTGAACACAGCGATATGTAACGGCGTTGAAAGGCCGCGATTAGGCAGATGCACATTGGTATTCGCATTAATTAGCAATTCTGCAATTTCGGTATGTCCAAGGAACACGGCCGTGCACAGCGGCGACGCACCAGAATTCGAGTCAAGCGTGTTGACGCCGTTGTCGGGATTCTGAAGCTCGGAGCGCACCAGGTCGATGTCGCCGGAAACTACCGCCGCGAAAAGCGGGCAGCTCTCGGAGCCGCCAGGGGACGGGCGGGAAACAACATATCTGTGTTCATGGCTGTTGTGTTGATGGTTTTGCTCCTGAGAAATCAAGTACTGCGCACCGATATGCTGGGAAGGAAGTCGATGTGTGAACGCCGATTTCTCTCGCCGGTGCGTCATTGAATTTTTGCGTTCTCAATTTCGTCGAGCGCGAGATATGCAGCGGCGAGGCTCTCGCCAGAAAGTTTGGTTCGCCACCATTCGGAGGACGGGTTGCCGGATCTCAGTGCGCGCCAGTACAACCAAACCGAAGTAACGAGACCGACGATTCCGACGACCAATGAGACGTACAGACTGCCCGGGTATAGCACGGCGTCGAAGCCAACTGCAACGCAAACTGGAATCCACATCAGCCACCAAATAAATCCGATGATGACACCGGCACGCAAGTAGCTGGTTCGCACGCTGTCAAGTTTGCTACGAATGTCTCTAACGGATTTCGAGTAGTCGATTCGTCGGATTCTAGTACAGACCAGCGCGGCTTGTGAGATCACGATCACTCCATAAACATGCACAATGACTCCGTATATGATGCGATGCGGAACAAGCATATTTTGTGTCCAGCACTGCGCTCCGATCAGAATCAGCGCAACGCCAACCAAAATTTGTACCAACTGTCCTCGGAAGAGCGGCCGGAGTGATTTCTCGACACGTTCCATAAGCTGACGACGTGTTAGCAACATTCTGCCAGCGAGTTCCTGCTGAGCCAGACTTGCGGTCGCGGTTTCTTGGTCGTGCTGAGGTCTCGCATCGTGGACCACTGTACGCGCGATCGCTGGGTTGATGGTCGAAGTTATCGATTGCACGTCGGACTTAATCTGGCTTGCATGTTGATAGCGGCGCTGTGGCTCTTTCTCAAGCGTGCGCAGAACAACTTCATCGAGCCTTACGTCGATTTCGACTTTCTTCGACGGTACAGCGAAACGTCCAATAGGGAGTTCGCCGGTCAACATTTCGTAAAAGACCACACCTAGCGAATAGATATCCGCGCGGTGGTCGACGCCGCGAGAACCCTCCAACTGTTCGGGAGCCATGTACCTAGGTGTACCCATGACCTGATGCGTTCCAGTGAGCATCTCCGAAGGGTTTTCGTTTCCAAGTATCCGCGAGAGTCCGAAATCAGCGATTTTCACCGAACCGTCAACGGCAATCAGGATGTTCTCGGGCTTGATGTCGCGATGGACAATACCTTTGTCGTGTGCATACTGCAGTGCGTCGCAGAGGTGCGGCACAATGGCTAGCGCATGTGCGGGCGCAAGTTGTCCTGCCTTTATAACGTCTCGAAGGGTTGAACCGTCAACGAATTCCATGAGGAAGTAATAGGTGTCTTCGATGTGTCCGAATTCATAGACGGACACGATGTTGGGGTGACTCAGTCTTGCCAGCGTCCGGGCTTCCCGCGTGAATCGCAGCGCGAATTTGACATCGTGACCAAATTCCTCTGGCAGAATCTTCAGCGCGACAAGGCGGTCGAGCCCTGATTGGCGAGCCTTGTAAACGGCGCCCATGCCGCCTGCGCCAATGAGTTCGATGACTTCCAGCGCTGGGAAAATCTCTGCTAGACGGTCTACGGTCGGCGGCTCAAACACGCCTGTCCGTTTGTCGCATTCGTTTAACGCGTCGTAAATTGTTTGGCAATTTTCCGGAAAACGGTCGAGGTACTCCTGCTTAGTCGGCATTTCACCTCGACGTCGTCGATAGTCGATGTCAAGAACGATAAGTTCCGCCAGTAAGACGTCTCGCTCTATTGGAGAGACATCTCCTGAAAGGAATGATTCGATCGTCGGTGGCTCGTTTGCTTGCCACTTTCGTTCAAAATCTGCGCAGAGATCATCAACGCGTTCCAGGGCTGCGATCGGTAGTTTTTTCTGGCGGATGCTCATCGGGGTCGACCAATTCCTGCTGACATTTTTCTCGAATCAGGTTCAGACGACGTTCTATCGTCCGTTCCGAGCAGTCAAAACGCTGTGCGAGTTCCGCGTTTGTATACCCTTCTAACTTGGCACCCGCTAAATCCCTGAGCTGTCCGACACCTAAATGAGAAAAAAGCTGTTCCATAGATTCCTGTATCTTCAGCAGCATTTCCGGGGAAGGTTCGGCGCCGATGGCTTCAATGACTTTTTCATCGTCACCAGCGTGGTCCAAAGAATGGAGCCGAACGTTACCGCCACGTCGCTGCCGCAGATCGTGTCTTCGCTTGTCAACCACTTTCCGTGCTGCCATTCGAAGTAAAAGCCGCCAAAGATCGTCTCGATCTGACAAGTCCGGAAAACGGCCGTTTTCGGCCGCGTTGTAGAAGCTGTCGAAGACGCTCAATACGATATCTTCCTCGTCCGATACGGCTCGATTTTGCCCGTACAACCGGGCTCTAACTGAACGCACGAGACGGTCGAAGTAGTGCTGCCAAATGCAAGTCGCGGCGGCCGAATCACCGACCTTCACTAAATCAATCCAGTGGCTGACATTCGTGCTTTTGGACATACGAGAAGGCCGACAGATGTAAAATGGACAAGGGAACAGAGGTACGCACACTCAATCGTACCACATCCGCCGTCATCATCGAACTCTGCTGTCGCCCGGCCAGATAGAGTTGGTAAACGGTACGCCCAATAACTACTGCTAAATCCGCGGTCCGATTCCGTTCCGACGGGAACTATATCAAAATAGTCAGTGATTGCAGTATGCAATTTCCTCGAACTCGAGTCGGTTGGACAAACGAATGTCGCTTTTTGATTTGCTAGGCTCGCTTCGGTAAATTTCACTGCAGCGAGTTGTCCCCTTTTTTTCGTTACCTGGGATGAGAGAGGCAATGAGTGCTCGAAAGAGTCGCGTACCTTAATTCAGGGCACAAGCTTTGGAATGTGCGGCTTTTGAAGCAATGTGAGGAACTCGGATTTACTCATCGTTCCCTGCACTTGCTCGAGAACATTTCCCTCGACATCTGCAATGATCATGGTTGGAGTAACCAACCATTCCGCCTTGACTTTGTTGTACTGCGACTTGCTTTTGTCGGTACCATACGTCCCAAGATAGATTACCCTGCCACCTAGGTTTACATAGGCTTGGCCGGTCGGCTTGTGTAGACAGAAACCAGGTTCTCTAGCCATTAGAGCGGGTCCCCAAATTGCAAGTCTGTAGGTTACAGACGTTAGTGCTTGGAAAACAGCGCTCTGACAACTGGCATCAGGTAACGTTTTATCAACGAATCACTTGGTCAAACCGAGGGGTGGATAACGGGACTTGAACCCGTGACCACTGGAACCACAATCCAGCGCTCTACCGACTGAGCTATATCCACCATCTGAGGATAAATTTTAGATTTGCAACACAGACTAGTCAATTGGCAGTGGCCGGAGTGTTGTGGTGCAAGACCTGCAAGAGTTGCTACTTATGGCGGGCAACCTGGCGGGCTGGCGCGAATAAGCTCTCGACGGTTAAGGAATAGCTGGGATAATCAAGGCTACGTCCCATTAGCCTTGCTCGACGAAGGTTCGCTAGCCAATGCAAAAAATATCTGAAATGGAACTTCTGGCCCCAGCGGGGAACTGGGATTGCGCGCGAGCGGCTATCGAAAACGGTGCGGATGCGATCTATTTTGGATTGGACGTGGGATTCAATGCGCGTGCTCGGGCGGCCAATTTTCACCTTGACGATTTAGGGGACTTGATTCAAACGCTGCACCGCCAAGCCGTTAAGGGCTATGTAACGCTCAATACGCTGGTCTTTACCGATGAGCTGCCCCGTTTAGAGCAGAGCGTTAGACGCTTGGCAGACGCGGGCGTTGATGCGGTGCTAGTCCAAGACTTAGGTGTCGCTCGCTTGATCGCAGAATTGTGCCCGTCGCTGGTGCTACATGCCAGTACGCAAATGACGCTGACCAATGCGGCCTCCATCGAAATGGCCCGGCAATTGGGGGTCCAGCGAGCCGTGTTGGCCCGCGAGTTGTCGCTGAAGGAAATTCGGCAGATCGCGGCTGCCACCGACATGCCGTTAGAAGTCTTTGTACATGGTGCGCTATGCGTGGCCTACAGCGGGCAATGTTTGACCAGTGAGTCGTTCGGCGGTCGCAGCGCGAACCGCGGTCAGTGCGCTCAGGCATGCCGTTTACCCTATGAAGTCATTTGCGATGGCACGCATCGCGACTTGGGCGATGTCAAGTATTTGCTCAGTCCACAAGATTTGGCTGCACACGACTTGGTGCCAGAACTGTTGGCGGCTGGCGTTTGTTCACTGAAAATCGAAGGCCGGCTGAAGACACCTGAGTATGTTGCCAACGTCTGCCAGCAATATCGGCAGGCGATCGATGCGGCGCTGGTTGGACAGCGACGAACGCTCAACGAAACTCAGCGGCGCGAGCTCGAGTTGAGCTTCTCAAGGGGATTTTCGCCTGGCTGGCTCGACGGCTGCGATCACAAACGCTTAGTCCCTGGCTTGAGTAGTGCGAAGCGTGGCGTGCAGATCGGTACGGTCAAGGATATCCGGGGTGATGCATTGAAAGTGGAGCTCATAGCACCGCTGGCGTTGGGCGACGGGATCGTACTACAGGGAGATCGCTTTGGCGGAAAAGAAATCGGTGGTCGCGTCTACGAAATTTTCCAAGCAACTCAGCCAGTTCAGCAAGCGCTCGCTGGTGAAGCGATTGTTGTGTTGCAGCGCGGTGCGCTAGCAGACAAAGAAATTGTGCCTGGCGTGTTGCTTTGGAAAACCGACGATCCGAAACTGACCAAGCGGCTGCGCAAGTCGTTTGATGCGGCCGATCCGCAGAAACGCGTGCCGATCCAAATTCACGTGGAAGCGTCCGTGGGCCGACCTCTCGAACTGACGGTAACTGTCGCTGATGCACCCGTGCAAACATTAACGAGCCAGCATGTGGCCGAGCAGGCAAGGAAACATGCACTGACACCTGAAACGCTGCATGAACAACTGTCGCGCCTGGGTGGCACCGTCTATCGAGTTGATCAATTGACAGCCAATATCGCCGGCGCGCCCATGGTTCCGCTTAGCGTTTTAGGTCAACTGCGCCACGAAATCGTAGAGACACTCGATCGCGTGCGCACGACACCGCCTCGGGATTGTAAACCCGAAAACGTTTCTCAGCGGATGCTCGGTCGTGTCGCGCAGATTGCCAGCGATGTGCCGCCTCGGCTCCGCGTGTTGTGCCGATCCTTAGAACAGTTGCAGTTTGTCATCGATGCTGGTGTGACCGATTTAATCGCCGAGTTTCAAGATCTTCGCCAATACCGCACGGCAGTGTCGCTTGCGCGGGACGCCAGTGCGAAGATCGAATTGGCAACTCTGCGCATTCATAAACCTGGCGAAGATGGACTGTTTTTGGCGCTGGCCAAGCAAAATGCCGACGGCTGGTTAGTACGCAATCTCGCGGCGGTTCGCTTCTGCGTAGACCAGCGTATAGCGTTCGCGTGCGATTTTTCGCTCAACGTGACGAACCCACTTACGGCCGAGCAACTGATGCAGTGGGGAGCGACTCGTGTGACAGCCTCATACGATCTAAATCGCGATCAACTGCTCGAACTGGGCGCTCAAGTTCCCACGGGTTGGTTGGAAGTTGTAGTTCATCAGCACATGCCCATGTTTCATATGGAGCACTGCGTCTTTTGTAGTGTGCTGAGCCCCGGAAAAAACAAGAGCGACTGTGGGCGACCCTGCGACCGGCATGACGTGCAATTGCAGGATCGCGTCGGTGCGGCGCATGCCTTGCACGCAGATATTGGATGTCGCAACACGCTATACAACGCGACCGCTCAGAGCGGAGCTGAGGCCATCGGAGCACTGCAGGCGATTGGTGTGAAGCAATTCCGTATTGAATTGTTACGTTCAGCGCCTCGCCAGGAGGTAGCCGAGTTGGTCGGACTCTACCGCCAGTTGATCGCAGGCGAGCTTGAGGGGCCCGAAGTCTGGCAACGGCTCAAGGCACACAACCGCGTAGGTGTCACGCGCGGAACACTCGAGCAGCCGCGAAATCCACTGGCCATTCTTTAGTGAGCGTGCGTTAGCACACGATGCTCTTTCGCTCGGGACGCTTCTGATCTGGCCGAATCGCTTAAGGCGATTCGGCCAGATGAGACTGATTGATCCAGCGTTCCGTTATAGGACGCCAAAACGGTGTCCGGCAGGGACAAGCCCTGAGCGGACGGAGCCATGCAGACCAAGAAGAGCTCCGAACGGATAGTTTCGTTCATGCAGTCGTGGGCATCTGCACCTTCAGCTTCCAGTCGGACATTTTGGCAAGCGCGGACGTGTCTGTCATATCAAACATGAGTGGCGTGACGGTCACGTGACCATCGGCCAGCATGGTCAAGTCGGTCGGATGATCAGTACGACGAGGTGGCGGATCGTTGGTGGCCCAGTAGTAGTCGCGGCCTTTAGGATCTTTACGCTGAATGTAGTGCTCCCCATATCGTTCTACGCCCATGGGAACGATATGAATTTCAGGAGGGCTGCCCTGACGGAATTTCAGGATGGCTGAGGTCGGAATGTTGATGTTGTAGAGTTGCGGTGGCTGATCCTTTTTGGCCAAGATTTGAGCGATTAAAGGTACTGCGATTTGCGCAGCGGCTTCAAAGTCGGCATGGGGATCGTATTCGAGCGAAACAGCAAAACTGTTGAGACGGAAAAATGCACCTTCGATCGCAGCCGCCACCGTACCTGAGTAGAGCACGTTGATGCCCGCGTTCAGGCCTCCATTGATACCACTGACCACCAGGTCAACTTGACCGTCTATTAGCACTGAGACGCCCAGCTTCACGCAATCGGCTGGACTACCCTCCACGGCCATGCCGATCAGCTCATCGCCACGAAAGATTTGCTTGCAAACCAGCGGCTCTAAAAATGTGATCGAGTGTCCGACGCCGCTTTGTTCGGTAGCAGGGGCGATCAGCCGCACGTCACCGAGCGACTCGAGGGCCACGCGCAGTGCGGCCAAGCCTGGTGCGTAGACACCGTCGTCATTGGTTAGCAGAATTTGCACAGTCGTCTCCGTGGGCTTTTGTGATTGCCAAATAATACGGCCTCTGTTTTAAGAGGCGAGTCACAAAAAGCACAGGGGACACTCATCAAGCTGCGATCCAGCTACTGGACGAGAACTTGGGCGAGCACCAGTCGGCGATCGTCAAGCGTACCACTGGCGAGTGCAACACCTTCGTTGCCACGCATGACGATTTGGTAAATCTTCGACAATTCGTCCTGAGTAAATAGGTCCATCGACTGGTAAAGTCTCGCCTCAAACATCTTGGCTAGGTTTGACGAACCCTTGTCGACTAGCAACTGCCGCATACGAGCATGCGCGTGTTCGGGCTTGAGCGCAGGCATAGGAGAAAGTTGAACCTTCTCGTCGAATAGCGCGAAGAATCGATCGATATTTTTCCGAAGTGAATCGTCTTCTTGGCCACGCAGTTTGTTGCGTTCGATCTCAACATTATCCAGCGCGCTAGTCGCTGCGAGTGTCTTGCCATCGAGGGTCATGAATCGCAATTTGGTTTGGTTGGTCACCAAACTGTTTCTCCTGTTTTGGCTGGCCTTTATGTCAAACAGGAACAGGCCGTCAACGCCCAGCTCTTTGGCTTTGGCGAGCATTTCGACTTGGCTGCCGCTCCCGATAAAGAACAAGCCAGGTGAAATATTTGAATCCGGATCGACTCGTTTGCGACTACTGATTGGATTGCTCGCACCAGGCCCTGCGCCCATGCCACCGCTGTACTCACCGCCCAAGCTGCCTTCATAAGCGCCAGCGCCGTAACTGCCGCCACCGTAGCCAGCACCAGCGCCACCACCGAAACCACCGCCCATGCCCGGCGCGGGTGTCTTGGGCACATCGAGTACTACATCTTTCAGCGCAGCTCCGAACTTGCCCGACGTCCAACGGCTCTCAAAGCCTGCGGCCAATTCTTCGCCGAAGTCTCCAGTTAACTGTTGAAAAGATCGTTGACCACTTTCAGCTCCAGCCCCTGGTGCATTGCCAAAGCCTGGGCCGCCGCCAAAACTCTCGCTGCCGCCGCCGCCACCGCCAGCCTGGGAGACGCCGATTGGTTTTAGATCCTTGAGAGTTTCCGGAGCATCTACGACTGCAGCAACGGCAAATCTTAGCGACAGGACGGGCCGTGGCCCCAGCGCAAACCAACGCGCATTTGCAAGCAGTTCGTTCACTCCTTCGGCATCGGTGGCAATCGCATGAGCGTACAACAAGTCGATGGCTTGTGTTTCTTTACTTCTCGCAAACGCATACTTGGCTTGTGAAAGGTAATCTTGTTCTTCCAGAGGAACATAATTAGCGCCGCTCAGCGACGTTTTGATCCAGCTCACCACCGCGGTTTGTTGACGTGGGTCGGGCCGGCGTGGAATGTTGCGAGGTGGCATCTCACCGGACTCGACTTGTTCCATCAC
>JBGSJL010000135.1:0-11223 GCA_041741955.1 Pirellulaceae bacterium
AGCTAAAATCTGCTAGCCTATCGGAACTTGCGGCGGTCCGCAGTCATCAGAGAACTCAAGCCATTCGTTGACAGTTCAAAGTGCGGAATTAGAATCGAGACTGCTCTTTGCCCAATTGTCACATCTTATCCATTCTACAAGCCCCGTACGGCACGTCTTCGGAACTTGAATATGCTGGGTTTTGCAGGATTGTTCGCAACCGATCAGGGTCAGCATTTCCAATCAGTGGCAGCCTCTTCTCTACAGTCATCAGCACGCGATTTGATTTAAGGACGTTGAAAAAGTGAAATCCCGCAAATCTGCCAAGGCCAATCAGAAGTCACTCCGTGCAGATCGCAGCCGCAAGGCGTTGCGAAACACTGTGCGCGCGTTTGAGACCTTGGAAGACCGTAAGTTGATGACGGTGACGCCGTGGTCGGACGGTTACTTCTACCCGCCACTGTTGGTACACACAGGCACCCCCGTGGGTAGGACTGCGGCTGAAGTGCGCGCGATCAGCGCAATCCAGTTCGCACCAGCGGGCTCCAATTCTGGCGGTCTGAATGGTGAAGGATTGCAGCCGTTCATCAACGTCGGCGAGATCGAGCCCAACAATAATGCTTCCCAGGCACAGTTTATCAATTTAGGCACTGGGGCGGCGCAAAGCAGCGGTGCTGCCATTGTTGGCCGCTTAGCCACACCGGTTTTGCCAGGGCAGAGCATCGACGAAGACTATTTTGCCTTTGATCTCAAGGCGGGCGACATTTTTGATGCACGGGTCAATGGACCAATTGGAATCGTATTCGACCTGTCGATCCAGAACTCCAATCGGGTTGAAGTATTTGGCACACGAGCTTCCAACTCCGCCATTGGTGTTTACCCGCTGAGCAGCCCAATCAATGTGACAGCCACGGTCCCTAATGCGGACCTGGCTTTTGTGGTGCCTGCCACCGGCCGCTACTATGCACGCGTTAGCGATGGCGACGCAGCGTATACATTGACTCTCAATGCTCGACGGCCCACGATCGAAGCCGAGCCGGTTGGAACCAAGCAGAAGATATTTCTCGATTTTGACGGTGCTTTGATCCGTCGCGAAATTTTTGGTGCTGGTATTCCTGGTACAGCTCGTCTGTCGGCCTTGTCAACGTTTTTGCCCGGTTGGGGGCTGACGGCCGCCGATGAGAATCGCGTCATCGATCGCATTGTCGATATTTTCAAGAGCCATTTCAATGGCTCAAGCAACCTGGCCACCAGTGGCGGCAATGGACATTATGGGACCACCGGCATTCCCGGCCAGTTCGATATTGAGATCCTCAACAGTCGCGATCATGCAGACCCGTTTGGCCAGCCGAACGTCAGCCGCATTATTCTCGGTGGTACAATTGCCGAATTCTTGATCCCAACCATTGGGCTCGCCCAAAGCATCGACGTCGGTAACTTCAATCGGCAAGAGACGGCCGTCGTCCTGCTTGACAATATTGTTTCCAACTTCGTGCAACCCATTCCGCGTGCGGCCAACAAGTCGGCTGAAGATGTGATCGTCACAGCCGTTGCCAACGTGGCAGTCCACGAAGCTGGCCACTACACGGGTGCCTGGCATACCGATCCCACCAATGCGAATAGAATCCAGATGATGGATGCCGGCGGCACGATCGCAGCCAATGCTGGCCTGATTGGTGCGGGCGCGGACGGTATTTTCGGAAACGTCGACGACGTGAAACCGATTTTCGGTACGGACACCTTCGATCCGGTTACAGGTCCTAACGGCTTTGGTTTCCAGGCGACGGGCGTGCTGATGGCGTTTGGTCTGGCCACGGGTACGACGGGCGGTGCCACCATAACGGGCAACGTCTTCCGCGACGTCAACTTCAATAGGACGCGCGACTCGAGCGACATTCCAATGGGTGGCGTGTCGATCTATGTCGACAGCAACAACAACGGCTCGCTGGATGCCACTGAAGTAAGGGTCATGTCGAATTCGGACGGCGACTACCGCTTGACCGTTCTTCCAGGCACGTACACGGTCCGCGAAGTTCCACCATCGGGACCATCGTACAAAGTTGTGGCACCTGCAAATAACGCCCATGTCGTCACAGTAACCGCTGGTCAAACGGTCACAGGGCGAAACTTTGCCAACGAGCTGATCAATGAATCCATCACGGGCATCAAATGGAATGACTTTAACGGCAACGGACTGCGCGATGCGGGCGAACCCGGCATCGGCGGAGTGTTCATCTACATCGACTTGGATCGCGACGGGCGAATTGACATCGGCGAGCCCGCGGCACAAACAGGCGCTGATGGCTCCTATCGCCTGACTTTCCCAGGCGCGGGCACGTTCGCGATTCGCGAAGTCCTGGATCCTGGCTTTACGCAGAGCTTCCCGGGTAGCACGGCCAACAACGAACACGTTATCGTACTGACGGGTAATCCCACGATCGACAGCCCGCGCAGTTCCGGCCTGAATTTCGGCAACTTGATCACCATTGACTACGGCGATGCACCATCGAGCTATGGCATTGCATCGGCGGGCCGCTCGCCGGGGCTGACCCTTGGGTCGTTGTGGGATGCTGAGCAGGCGAGCCAGTTTTCGGTGGACGCACTGGGCGACGACAACAACGGAATCGATGACGAGGACGCCATCAACTTGGCCGCCACTCGCCCGTTGATCCGCAGCAGCAACAACAATCCTATTCAAGTTGCCACGACGAACACCACCGGTCAAACCGCTTATCTCCAGGCTTGGATTGACTTCAATGGCGACGGCGATTTCTTGGACTCGGGTGAAAAAGTTGTCAGCAATCTAGCGGTCACTGGCACAGCCCTACCAACCCTGAATGTGGCCGTGCCTGCGACAGCGCGTATTGGTAATACGTTTGCGCGACTGCGGCTGAGTACAACTCGAGACGTAGGACCGACGGGACAGACGATCGATGGCGAAGTGGAAGATTATCGCCTTGAGATCGTGGGCGAACTTATTTTGGCGGTTCCTGATTCCGCCACCGTACGCCGCAATTCGGTGCTGAACCCCATCGACGTGCTTGCCAACGACTTCAAATTGGCGGGTGAAACGCTAGAAGTTATCAATGTCAGTCAACCTGGTTCAGGCGGTCTGGTGACCTTCACGGCCTCGGGCGTGTTGTACACGCCGCCGAGCGGCTTTATTGGCCGCGATACATTTACGTATACCGTGCGGAATTCCAACGGCGAAATCGCCACTGCGACGGTAACGGTCGATGTCAATTTGTTTTTCGACAATCCTCTAGCCATCGATGACAGTTTTGAAGTTCCGACGAACGCCGTCGACTTCCCGCTCAATGTGTTGGCCAACGACATCGAAGGCCAGAACGGTGCCCTGTCGATCGTCAGCGTGACTCAGCCCGATAAGGGCGGCAGCTTGATTATCGCCACGGGCAACAAGTCGTTGCGCTACACTCCGAGCCGCGACTTTGGCGGCACTGAGTTCTTCACGTATGTGGTCGCCGACGCAGCGGGCAATCGTTCGACGGCTCAGGGCACGATCCATACCCTACCTGGTGATCGAGCCAACGACCGACTCCAAATTCGCTTGGTGGCAACCGATTTGGCCGGCGTACCCATTTCAGCCATTCAGCAGGGACAACAATTCAGAATCGACCTGTTGGTCGACGACCTCCGCTTCGATTCGGCTACACCTAGCCCAGATCTGGCCGCCGGTGTGTTCGCTGCTTATACCGATTTGCTCTACAACTTGCAGTTGGTCGGCACGGTCGCACCGACCACGACCACTCCGTCTGGATTTAATTTCGCAGTTAACTTCTTCAACAACTACGAAAACGGAAGAACTGGCGACGCAACGATCCCAGGCATCATCAACGAGCTGGGCGCGTTCTTCGACGGCAGCAACATGAACCGTGTCAACGAAGTGCGTTTGGCTTCGGTGATATTTGAAGCGAAAACACCGGGAATCGCGACATTCTTGGCGGACCCAGCCGACGTGAAGCCTGGTTCCGATTCGCTGCTGTTCGACACTTCAGCGACTGCGGTGCCCATCGATCAAATCCGTTACTTGGGTACATCCATCGAGGTTGTGGGCAATGGAGTTGTTTTCCCAACCGCCGTGGATGATTCGCTCGTAACGCCGATCCCCACAAACTCCATTCAGTTCCCGATCAACGTGCTTGCTAACGATTTGCCGGGCAGTTCGGGCCCGATCACATTGCAATCCGTCTCCGCACCGATGAACGGTTCCACTCGCATCAATGCGGGCCGCGTAGAGTATACGCCTTCCACAAACTTTACTGGCTCGGATCAGTTCACCTATACGATCGTCGATAGCCGAGGCACACAAAGCGTGGGCCGCGTGACATTGAAAGTCGGCAACACGGCCGATGCCGACGACATCGTCGATTTGCAGCTCCGCATCACCGATTTGAGTGGAGCTTCGATCGAGCAGATTACCGTCGGGCAAAAGTTCCAACTGCGTGGGTTTGTGAAGGACCTCAGGACCAGCGGCTCGCGCTTGGGAGTTTTTGCAGCCTACCAGGATGTAATCTATCCCGCCGGTCTGGTTGCTCCGGTGAGCAGCACGACCAACGATCCAAATTTGGGCTTCGAAGTCTCGTTTGGACCTAACTATCAACGCGTACGCGAAGGCGACGTTCGCACGCGTGGTCTGATCAATGAGATTGGTGCCGTTTCGACTGGCGACAGCCCGCTTGGGACCGCTGAACAGCTATTGTTCGTTGTGACGCTGACCGCCAGTTCCGTAGGAACGGCTAGTTTTGTCGGCGACCCTGCGGATATCTCGCCTTTCCATGACACGTTGACCTACGAGCCCGTGACGGCTGTGGGGTTCTCCAATATTCGCTACGGCAGCGACTCAGTCGTCATCGTCAATGGCACAGGTTCGGGCAATGCGGGCGGTGAATTTACTAACGCCGCCAATCCTCTAGACGTCAACAACGACGGTTTTGTCTCGCCCATCGACGCGCTAGTTATCATTAATGCGTTGAACTCAGGCGGCTCGCGAGCATTGACCGGGGGATCGGGTGAGGGAGAGTCGGGCGGCAGAATGTATATCGATACCAATGCCGACGGTTTCCTAAGTGCCATCGACGTGCTAGGGGTGGTCAACTTCCTCAACCGTCAAGCCGCTTTTGGCAGCGGTGAAGGGGAAGGCAATAGTCATGACGCAGCCTTCGCTGGGGATGATCTGCTGGGCGACGACGTCGATGATCTGATCAACCAGTTGGCACCGTCGATCGAAGAGACTTGGAAGAAGAAGGGCTAGGGATCAAGCGGGAAACAAGTGGGATAGGCTTCCAGCCTGTCATGCGGTAATCGACAGGCTGGAAGCCTATCCCACGTTCGCGCGGTAATCGACAGGCTGGAAGCCTATCCCACGTTCGCGATGGCTACGGGCATCACGTAGTCACACGCCGCCTTGAGTTCCACCTGACTACAGCGTTCGATGTAGAATTGGCGCGGTTCGCAGCGGCTTAGGCACAGTCCCAAGAAGCGACCCGTGCCCAAGTAGCGTATGGGGCTGACGATGCGCGTGGTCTGCGCCCCGTTCGAATCGATGTACTGGAGCTTGACCACCAAGTCGTCGGGCTGCTGCATAGCGGCGCTGAGAATGCGTTGCATCATAGCTGGCTTTCTTTGCGAAAAAACTGTTTGAACCATCAGTGTTGGGACAGTTCTATTTTTCGCCACTCGCGTGACACGTTAGGTCACCAGCTCTTGGAATGCATTTCTTTTTTTGGAAATCCTTGGCTGGTTCGCGTTCGAGCAGTATCGGTGGGTCTGCATCGCTATCGCGATTTGACCCACCCTACAAAAACATAACCGCTCACGGCCTTTGGCCGTGAACGGTTACCTTCGACCCACGGCTGCTCAGCGTTCCAGCCAACATTCGAAAATTCGGATGGGGACCCGCCCGTCTGGTAGCTCCACATCGCGCTCGATTGTTTGCCAACCTGCCGCGCGTATCCAACTTGAAAAGTGGTCGCCGGTATGCCGATGGGGCTCGCTCAACAGCAGCCGACTGGCGGGCGCCACATGCAGCCTAGCGCAGCGTTCTAGCAAACTGAACAGGCTGGAATCGTAGACCAGATCGGAACCGATCACGTAGTCAAAAGCAGTTTCGCGCAGCGGTTTTCCATCCCACTTCAGCCGCCTGACGGTGACCTGCTGGCGCACCGACCAGGCATTGAGCCGCGCAACCAGCAGCGCCAGCCCGACGGCGTCTGTCATGGTTACCTGGGCACCCCGCAGTGCGGCCCCCACACCTGCTTGCCCCGAGCCGCAACCCAGCTCCAGCACACGCGAACCAGCCAGCTCGCAGTGGCCTAGGTAGCGATCGAGTCCCTGTGCGGCCCGCCAAGTGGCTGCCCAGAACGGGTCGAGCTCGTCGGCGGGGCGATCTCCGCAGACCGCTGATTCCAGTAGACGCGGTCCGTCGGTGACGCGATACCAGCTGAGCACGCGCCCGCCGAGTTCCATTGGCACGGGCTCGAGCGATACAAACTGCTCGATTCGCCGCTTCAGACGGAGCCAACCTGCATCGCTGGCTGATTGCTTACTTGGCACGTCGAGCGAGAATGTCATCGAAATCAGTCAAGTGATATTTGATGCCGACATAGTCCAGTGTTCTGCACAGTCCGCGAAGGGCCACGCCAAAACCGTCCGGTCCGCTAAAGCCGCCGAATTGTCCGCCACCTTTCACGTGCGGTTCCAAGTCCATGATCACTCCCGGCGCGCCCAGCTTTTTCATGCGCTTTTCGATTTTGGGCAGCTCGTTTTTCAAGTCGCGCAAGATGGCTTCATGACCAGTATCACCGATGTCGGCAGGCACAAAGTTTTTCAGTGAGGCCTCGTCGATATGCTTCAGTCGCCCGTCTACCGAGCTATGCCGATAATCTTTGATGTGGATCCAACCCAGTCCAGGTTTCATCGCCAAATACTCGGAATACACTTCGTCGGGAGTGAGACCTTGGCAGACGAGATTGGCACCGTCAAAAATCAGCACCAAGTTCGCGCGCTTTACAAGCCGATGGATTTCAGCCAGGATCGTGCCGGTTTGGCCGACCAGATTGGCTTCTACTTCTAAGCCAAACACCAAGCCTTCGGAGGCACACAGGTCGGCGATCTGGCCGAGCTGATCGACAACTTGATTAATATGCGACTCGGGCGGCGTACCTACAGGATGGTAGAACGAAAAGCCGCGCAGGAGCTTTGTGCCGAGTGTATTGGCTACCTCGCAGGCGTGTTTGACATCGGTCTGCAGGTACTTCTTGAATTGAACGAATTTGTTTTTCGTGCCATCGTCAACTTCCAACAGGCGGACTTTGCCGATCGGCGAGCCCAGTGTGGCCACGTTTAGACCGTAGTCTGCCTGCATTTTTACCACGGTTTTCAGTTCCGCTTTGGTCAGGGCCATAGCGTTCTTGATCCCCTCGCCCACGTCGATAAAGCGAATCGAGTAATATTGCAAACCGGCTGCGGCCAAGGCGGAAAACTGCTGTACCGCCAGTTTGTCGTTAGCCGCTTCGTCGGCAAATCCGCTAAGAATAATGGGTGCATGGGGCATCATAGTGTTCCTAAATTTGATTGCAGGCTTGGCTGCAGAGGTCGCGTGGACAAAAATCGCATCAAGTGCGACCACGGATCAAATGGCTTCTTCGTAATGGATCGTGATGACTGAGGTGATACCGCCGCGCGGTCCCCAGTGGCTCTCCAGAGTCAAGCTTCGCGGCTTGCAGACTTCGACAAAGTCGTCCAAGATGCGGTTGGTGACATTTTCATAGAAAATCCCCTCGTTGCGGAATTTCTGCAGGTAGAGCTTCAGACTCTTGAGCTCGACGCATAATTTTCCCGGCACGTAGCGAAACACCAATGTCCCGAAGTCGGGTTGGCCGGTCTTCGGGCAAATCGACGTAAATTCAGGACAAGTGATTTCGATTTCGTAGGGACGATCGGGGAAACTATTCTCGAATACTTCCAGTTGGTTTTGAAAGGGAGTGCTCACCGGCGAAAATTCTCCAACTCGTGCGTGGCGTCGTTCATCAAAGCTGGCAGTATGAAACCTATTCCGTCAATCCAAAAGGGGGCTTGCACCCAGCCCCCGGTCGAAAGCGCACCGGATGCTCGAGTGCTGGATACAAAAATCCGCATCAGTGAGGTCTACGCCAGCGTGCAGGGCGAGGGATTGCTGACGGGCACACCCAGCGTATTTGTCCGCACCAGCGGCTGCAATCTGCGCTGCTGGTTCTGCGACACGCCGTTTGCCTCTTGGCAGCCCGAGGGACCACACGTGAGCTTCGCGGACATCGTCGCCCAAGTCAACTCGCTTGAAGCCAGCCACGTGGTGCTGACTGGTGGCGAGCCGATGATCTACCGCAGTTTGGGTGCATTGTGCCAAGCGATCGTCCAGTCCGAGCATCACCTCACGATCGAAACCGCTGGTACGGTGTACCAACGGGTAGCCTGCGACTTGATTTCGATCAGTCCCAAGCTGTCCGGTTCTGCACCGTCTGCTTCCAGCGGTAGTTGGCGGGCAGCGCACGATGCGCGTCGCGAGCGGTTGGATGTCGTGCGGCAGCTCATGGGCGAGCATCCGTACCAGTTAAAATTTGTCGTCGATCGTCCCGCCGACGCCGAGGAAGTGCTCGATTACCTGAGCCGTTTGGGCCAATACGATGGCGACCGAGTCTTGCTAATGCCGCAGGGCACCCAAAAAGCCGCTTTGGACCGTCAAGCCGATTGGTTGCTGCCCTGGTGCCAAAAGCACGAATTGCGCTTTTGCCCCAGAGCTCACATCCATTGGTTTGGCAATCGACGCGGAACTTAGGATCGTGCGGAAAATTGCTGTCTGATTCAGAACGTGGGATAGGCTTCCAGCCTGTCGATTGCCGCATGACAGGCTGGAAGCCTATCCCACTTATTTTCCGCTTGATCCTTAGCTGGAGTCGCCGTTGATATTGCTAGAACTGTGCCACTTTTTCAGTCGGATGCCCAGGCGCTTGATCCAAAGTGGCTTACAATGCAGCGAAAGTGGAATGACTGAGTCCAAATCTTCAGCGTAGGCATCGCTCGGCGCTTTCGATGTTTAACCGTGCGGGTATCAACCCGCGCGGTTGATGCGAACGCGGCTCGATGGGCACGCGGTTAAGCAAGCGGACCTCAGCACGTACACTTTCCCCCCGTATCGCCAGCCCCTTACACACAGTGGTGCCAGTTCGCATGACGCCTTCCAACTCGCCCTCCTCGGCTCCTTCGCTGTCCAAATTCGCTGTTATCCTAGTCTGCGTTATTGCCTCGATCGGCTTCGCGTTCGACATTTACGAACTGCTGATGCTGCCGTTGATTTTCCGCTATGCCTGCCAAGAGCTTGGTGGCATTGCGCCTGGAACTCCCGAGTTCTCGCGGTGGTTGGGTATCATGTTTTATGTGCCCGCTTTCCTGGGAGGCATCTTTGGACTGCTCGGTGGATATTTAACCGACCGCTTCGGACGCCGGAGAGTGCTCACGTTTAGTATTCTGCTCTATGCCGTGAGCGCGTTTTTGGCGGGCTACTCGACCAACATGTACATGTTGTTGGTCTTGCGATGTACGACCTTTATCGGTGTCTGTGTGGAATTCGTCGCCGCCATTGCTTGGCTGGCTGAGCTTTTTCCTGACAAGAAGCGCAAAGAGATGGTCTTAGGCTGGACGCAAGCGTTTTCTTCGGTGGGTGGACTCATGGTCGCTTGGGCTAATCATTTTGCGGTCGAGTGGGCGGCAAACCTGCCCGCGATCCAGTTGCCCAGCTTTCTGGCTGGACTGGGCGAAATTGCCGATCCCCACGCGGCTTGGCGCTACACGTTGATGAGTGGTCTGATTCCAGCCATCCCGTTAATCATCATCCGCCCCTTCCTGCCCGAATCGCCAGTCTGGGCTCACAAACGAGCGACAGGCCAGCTCAAGCGGCCCAGTATCGCAGAGCTTTTTCAGCCAGGTTTACTGCGAACTACCATCGTTACAACCCTAATGTTCGCGGCGAGCTACGGCGTGGCGTTTGGCGCCCTACAGCAGATTCCGCAAATCGTGCCTGGGTTGCCCGAAGTTCAAGCGGTCGTTAAGGATATGACTCCACCCGAGAAAGCCAAAGTTACGCAAAAAGCCGCTTCGGATTACACCAAAAGTCAAGAAGTTGGCGGTTTGTTGGGTCGCGTGGTGTTAGCGATCTTGGCCGTTGTTATTGTCTCACGCCGCTCGCTGATTCGCTTGTTCGTAATCCCAGGTATGATCCTCGCGCCCTACGTGTTTTATTCGTTCATGAAAGGCGATAACAGCACGCTGTTTACTTGGGGCGAATGGACGTTTACTTCGCTCGACGGTCTGATCTTCTTAGCCGGCTTGTTGACCGTCGGACAATTTAGCTTCTGGGGCAATTACCTGCCTCGCGTTTTTCCCGTTCACTTGCGGGGCACCGGCGAAAGCTTTGCTGCCAATATCGGTGGGCGCATGATCGGTACCTCGATGGCTTGGGTTACCAGTACCGTCGCGGCGATGAGCTGGGTGCCAGCAGCGACACCATCAGCCAAGTTTGCGCTGGTGGCTGCGTTTGTAGCCGGGTTGATGTTTGCCATCAATTTTGTGGCTAGTTTCTTTCTGCCAGAGCCAGATACATTGAGTTTCGATGATTAATGTTGTGTGAGCGGCGCTAGCCGCCGGTATTTTCCGATCGTGACCGGCGGCTAACGCTATACCGCTAATTTGTGAGTAGATGTAGGGTGGGTCAGGTGTGCCGATGGGCCACGATGACCCACCATTTTTATGTGATTGCAGTATCGGTGGGTCTACATCGCTATCGCGATTTGACCCACCCTACAAAAAATCTACAAAAAATCACAACCGTTCACGGTTCCTACGCCATCAACCGAGGCTTTCGCCCAAACGGCTTATGCTGTTACCCACGCCTAATCCTTTGACAAAGACTTGGCGTGGGTCACAGTCTGATGACTCCAGCTACGACGGCATTCGCTACAACCGAACATGTTGGCCAAGGATCGGACGCTGGCGGCAAGTTCGACTACAGGACGGGTGGGTCGCATGTCGATGCAGAGCGACTCAGGAGCTCGTCGGGACATGAGTTTCGCTCGGAACCAGTACTCTATCCTATCCAAGTCGGGACGATTTTGCATGCTGACCGGTGAAAGCGATATCAATCCATATCTGCAACAAGAAGTAATGTCGGCTTCGCCCGCGCGGTTGCGCTGG
>JBGSJL010000136.1:0-12268 GCA_041741955.1 Pirellulaceae bacterium
GGCCTGGGTGAGCTACTGGAACAAGGCTGAGATTCGTGGTGAGAGCGGACTGCGGACTGTAGTTTGGCTCGAAAGTGCAGTGATGGTCAGAGAGGACAACCGCTGGAAAGTCCAACTGTTGCATTCGACCCGTTTGGAAGCAGACAATTACCCGAAAAATATTGAATGGGTTCAGTATGAAGCGACCCCATAACCTTCTAAGCTCGGTAACGATCGGGATTCGATGTAGAGTTTGAGCGAGCGCTCAATCGGCCGTCGGACCGCCGTTGAAACGTGCCACCGTCTGCTTCCCACTGCCGAAGAGCTTTGGTGCTTCGCACCGCTTCAAATTGCACCCACTGGCGAATGTACGCGCGTAAGGCTGGTGGCACTAAGGCCATCGGGCCGCGCGGGTCGCAAACCGGTGAATACACAGCTCTATTCAGAATCGCCCGAAACTCTCGTGCGAGCGTTGCGGTGTCAGTTGGTTGACCGTCGATCGAAGACCAGAGGCGACAGATCAACGCGTTATCGAATTCCGTGCGATATTCGCTGCGAGTCTGTCCCACTTGCGGCGCTGCATCGGCCAAGGCCCAAGGTGAAAATATGACGTAATGCTTAGCACGACTGATGCTGTCGACTTTTCGCTGATGCGTGAACTGCGTCGGAGCCCACGTAACCTGGATTCGAGCGCCGCGAGGTCGATGTAACTCTGGATAGCGAACGCGAATATCGGTTTTCTGGCAGTAATCCTCAGACAGATGTGTCAGTTGAGCCTGTTTGGAATCTTCGTTGAGAATGTCCACAATAATCTGTTCCAGCACTCGCCCGCAACGTGGGGCCACCAGCTTTGGAAATCGGCCTGGCTCTGCTTGTGCAATTCGCGGAAGCATAATTTCCAGATCGTTCAGTTCGCACACAAAGTGTTCCAGCGAGCGCCTGACTGTGAGTGCACTCAGTCGGTCGGTTTCTGCAGTGTCTCCAAATACGAATCCGATGCGCCAGTTCCGGGCTTCAATGACCTGATCAATCCTGAGTAGAACTTTTTCGCCGGAGATGTTTGTCGCAAGGTATAGGGACAGCGATTGGGTAGATCGTGGACTGCCGTCGATAAGTTCAAACTCTTCACGTCGACTCTCGATTTTTTCGGCATGAAACCAGGTATTGGTTTCCAAAAGCTGATCGCGCACTTGTTCGAGAAGTGCGAACACCGTCTCGATTCGCCTCCCTTGCGGGTCTTTGATAAACGGACGCCGGATCAACCGCCAGTAAACGTTGAAAAGTGCCGTCCCGAACTGCGATTCAACATCGACTCTCGGAAGGTAGACCGGAAGAATTTCCTTTCGATATGCGTTCTCGAGATTTACGACAGTCTGTCGAAGATTACGGAAGAAGAGATCGACCTCCGTGGTTGCGACAATTGGCACATAGTTGGTTGTGATTGAATTTCCGGCGATCATCGCGCAATGCTCCATGGATTGAAGGCTTAGTTCTGCTGTGAAAAGCGGGAGCCTTGGGTTTGGCCCTTGCGTATGATCAAACACGTGAGCGTTACGCGACCAAAGCATTTCGGTTCTAATCAACTGGACGCCGCAAGAACGAAGCGTGGGCGGACGTTGATAAGCATCCACGTCGCGTTATGAGCTCAACGTGTGCCAGTGAGAGACTTGTCTCTCTTTAAGAAAGCAGCTACGGCGCAGCCGTAACCACCAGTAGTTATCAATAAATCCACAGCAGTAGCTTGCAGACCTGCCCCTGTTGTGGAGCTTGTTGGTAACTACTGCCCTTTTCAAAAAGAAAGTCGTCCATCAAAAATGCGGGACGTTTGCGCAATTGCGCGGCGTTGTGGGTACAAGCGCTACGCGGGCTTTGAAAATACAGCTGCGATGGCTTCATTCTCACGATGCGGTAGCAAGTGACGGTAGCGTCGCCGCATTTCTTCAGTTTGGTGGCCAACCCACGCATCTATGATCCGCTGGTCGACGCCACTGGCGGCGCAGTTCGAGCAGAACGAATGGCGGAACACATGCCAGCCGCGAAGGTTCGCCCATTTTGTATCTTTCACTGTATGCACAAAGTGATGACTGGCCTCGTCGACAGTGACAGCGGTCGGTTCCTGGCGGAACTTCTTGCCTTTAGCGATGTGACAATTCACTGCGAAGGTTGCCATACCTCCAGGATGCACCTCAAACCATTCGGTAAGGACATCGACAATGAAGGGGGACAATGGGACGGTGCGAATTGTCTCCTGCCCTCGGACTCGCTTCTTTTCACGAATCATCGCTCGTTTGCCGGGTAGGTCGATGTCTTGCAGCCTTGAACGCATCATCTCACTTCGCCGAGCGCCGGTATGGGCTGCGAAGGCAAACATCGGGTAGATAAATGGATGTCCGCTCAGTTTTCGGACATGGGCCAGCAGTTCTTCGATGTCTGCCACAGTCAGAAAAACCGAGTCCCAAAGTTGTTCGCGGTCTTCTTGGCTCAGGCCTGCCAACTTGCATTTTCGCGTCACCTCCGCAAAAGTTTGAAATGGAGGTTTTTGTGGGCTCTTTGGAAAACGCAATCCGTACTTTTCTAGCGGGGCGTTCACGTGTTTGGCCCGCAGAGCCCAATTCCAGATCGCGGTTAGTGTGGCGAGTTCCTTCTTAATGGTTTCGGGGCGGAACGGCATTCCACGTCGGCCCTTGGCTTTGGCCCGTTTGTTGACGTATTCCTGGAGTTTGACTTGGTCGATTTCCAGCAGCGACAACTGACGACCAAACTCGCGCTCGATGTGCCGAATATGAATGTCGATGCAGTTTCGCGTGTTGGACTCCAAGGCACCTTCGGGCATGGACGCCAAATAGGATTCGCAGAGCTTCCCCAGAGTGCGGATCGGCGAGCGCGTGGGAGCCGGCTTTTCAACGCCCGTCTTTGTGCCATCCGAGAGCAGGAAATCGGCCGCATCAACGTCCGGGGGGATCGTGAGCGTCCCCAACTCGACTCTCCGCAGGTTGTCCTCGAGGCGATGCAATGCGCCAAGGGCCACTTTTTCAGAGCGGGTGAGAAGGGAGCGGATATACCGCTGACCCTCAAAACGAAAAATAATGCGGAAGGACTTACCGCGTTGTTCGATACTGGCCATGGGTCCGATTTTCGCTTTTGAAATCGGAAGAAGCCAGCGACTCAAGACCAATGCAAAGCCAACGATGTTCCCAGTTTGTTCCCACCTGAGGGTACACCCACTAGGTTTTTGGGAACACAGTTTTCAGGAAACCCTTAAAAAACCGAGTGCGGATAAGAGGACTTGAACCTCCACGATCTTGCGATCACTAGGACCTGAACCTAGCGCGTCTGCCAATTCCGCCATATCCGCAGCAAACAATCAATGGATGCACCGTATGTTGAACGACAACAAAAGTTGCATCGGCAGCTACGAATTGTGTGAGTGGGCCGAATTGTGTCAAGTGGACTCCTCCCATGAGCGTGCCACGGAGTTGATATTTTCTATTGCCTGTTGGCGCAAAATTGCCATGATGAACATTAGCCTCTGCGGATTCCAGGGGTCTGGCCAGCAAACAAAAGCGTGTTTCATCAGAATTGTGATAGGGAGGTCTGAGTGTGCCTAGCAAGTATTCAGTACTAATTTGGGCGGCGGTCGTGGCCCTGCGGCTGGATGGCTGTCTGTCGTTTAACCTCGGCACGAACTGGCGGCCGGCGGTGGGCGTGGCGTCTGCTCAGGAAGTACGTTCGAAAGAAGTGGATTCGAATTTGCTTCTCAGCGCAGAACGCCTGTCGGAGGTCTTTCGCAGCGCAGCCAGAGCACTGAAGCCTTCGGTGGTGACCATTACATTTAGCGTCGATGTACCACAGCGGCGGTACAATCGCGAAAATGGTCCCAACGAACTGGGGCTGCCGCCAGGTATTGAAGATGCACTCCCCGAAGAAATGCTACAGCAACTGCGGCGTGAGAGACGCCGTGCGCAACCTGAGACGGACGAACTGCGAGAACTTCCCACCGAGCGAGTGCAAATGGGTATGGGCTCGGGGGTTATCGTGTCAGCGGACGGTTATGTTCTGACCAACAACCATGTCATTGCTGGCGCTGATCAATTGCAAGTCGAACTAAGCGATGGGCGTTTATTCGATGCAAGCGTCGTTGGCACTGATGAATTGAGCGATGTGGCCGTGCTGCGTATCGACGCGACGGGGCTCGTAGCGGCACGACTGGGCGACTCGGCGGCCATGGATGTGGGAGATTGGGTCCTGGCGATCGGCAGCCCGTTTGGGCTAGATCAAACCGTAACTGCGGGCATCATTTCTGCAACCAATCGACAAACGGGAATTATTTCGGGCGGATATGAAGATTTCCTGCAAACCGATGCGGCGATTAATCCTGGCAATAGCGGTGGTCCGCTGGTGAGCTTGCGCGGCGAAGTAATCGGTATTAACACGGCGATCAACTCGCGAAGCGGTACCAATGCGGGCGTTGGTTTTGCAATCCCTGCGAATATGGCAGCCCGTATAATGGATGACCTTCGTCGCGATGGGCACGTCGTGCGCGGGTTGATTGGTGCGGCTCTGGAGGACGTATCTACCAAAAATGCGTCCCAATTGAAGCTGCCGGCGGGAGTGGTGCGAGGTGCATTGATTGCAGGGGTCAGTCCCAATGAGCCTGCAGAACGAGCGGGTCTGCAAGTGGGCGATGTCGTGGTTGGAGTCAACGACAGCGCGATAACCTCATTGGCGCAACTGCGCAATCGGGTTGCGCTAACACGTCCAGGGACAACGCTTCGAATTGATTTTTTTCGCGCCGGACAAAAGCAGTCTCTCGATATCCAAGTCGGAGAGATGACCCAAGAAAAGCTGGCCAAGATGGTGGACCGAACCGAAGTGCCTGCGCTGGGACTGGTCGTTGAGAAACTCACTCCTCAGATTGCATCAGAACTTGGGGCGGACGCGCCGTACCAGGGGGGCGTACTGGTAACTGAGTTGACGGCCGGTCCCCCGTTGCAGTTAGGAATCCAACCTGGTGATGTAATTGTGCAAGTCAATGGAGTGGCTATCGCTCAACCTGCCCAGTTGATCAAAGAGCTCGCCGATAGCCGCGAATTCACTCTATTGATTCGACGTGGAAATCGCATATTGCAATTACAGTCCACCAAGCCATAGTTCACTGCCCAATCACACGCTAGCGGGTTGATTGGACTGTTTGTTACTGACAGCTTTCTTCACTAGGGCCGGATCGGTTCCGAGTGTACCTTCGATCCGTTTGAGATACTCGTCTGTTTTGAAAAACTCCAATCGCTCATCGGCTTGGCGAATGCGAGCTTCCAGATCCATGCGGCGGACAACTTCTGTGTCGGTTGCCTTGCTACAGAATTGCTTGAGGTAGCGGCGATGACGTTGCCACAAGTTGATATCGGCGTCGCGTTTGGCGGCAAGCCGATCACGATACCACTGGGCTGACAACAAAGCTTCCCGAGAAAACAGTTGGCGAACTTGTGGGTCTGCGAGAGTCTTTCCGTTCCAGTTGCCGTCAACCATAATCGACAGTAGTGCTTGAAGCGGGGGGCAAGCGAATTCATAGCTGCCATCCTGGAAGTATTGTTTGGCCACTTTCCGCTGGGACTCGACGATATGATCGATCCCATCGGCGAATCCATCTTCGTCTTGGGTTTCTGGACAAAGAATTCGCGAGTCGAAGACTTTGTCTGGGTTATCAAACATACGTCCGAAGAGTCGCCGTACAAAGCGAACCGTAATACGGTAGCCAAGTCTACTGGCGAGCACCGTGCGCCCGTTGTATTCGTAGTCCTCCATTTTTTGGAGCATCCCAGCTTTCATAAGCGTCCGAGGATCTTTCTCGGACGCTGTCAAGCGGCACCAAAGTTCGGGTACTAGCAAGCTGATATCATGTCCGACTTCCATGTGGCTGCCGACAAATCCAGCGGCCGTAGAGAAGCCTCCCAAATTGGTGAGCATCATGCTCACTAAAGCTGCATTCAGATCGTGAATAGGTAAGATTGCGTTGAAAGGACTCTTGGTCAATGCGCCTTCGCTACCAGCACCAGTGGTTGATGGACTCTTGCCTGTCAACGAGCAAATAAAGTCCATGAACAGTTCTGGCAATTCCTGGTAGTGGATCGGATTGTAGACGGCCAAGGAACGAATACCTGCCTCTTTATCTGGAGGATTGTTGCGACGCCCCGCTAACACCGCTGTCACCGGCAGATGAATAGCCGCGTGGCTGGGCAGTGCTCGAAAAAGCCGAACGCTCCGCATCGCAATGTAACTCTCCTCGGGCGAAGAGAGGTCGGGTCGATTCTGTAAATAGCGTGGGTTCTTCGAAGGCTTGCCTTCAACAATTCTAGGGTGCGCCGAACTGATCACGTACTGCGAGTCGGACTTCAGAAAGTCGTGGAGCATCGACTGCATGGGCTCTGAATAGTTGTCGAAATTGAGTACATCGGACACAAGTGCTTGGCCGGCGGCGCGGTCGAGTGGTTCGTAGTTGCAGAAGAAATTATCGAGCCGCGACATATCCGACTCGGCACCTTTGTCGAGTCCGCGATGAACTGCATCATCGGGGCGCTGGAACAAGCGGTACTCGCAGTTCGCCACGAATTTGTAACTGATATCATTTGCGAATACTTCGCCATGCAAAAATCTTCCGGGCACAACCACAGAGGCGGTAATATCATCTTCGAGCTGTATTTTGAAGGCTGCTGCAAAGTCCTGGCGGAGTTTATAAGTCTGCCAGCGACGATCGGCATCTACGCCGACGCGTAGGTACATGCCCACCAATTTCCGGTTTTCAAATTTCAGTTCGTGTCCGGGCTCTCCGTTGACAACATCCACGCTAAAGTGCTCGCGCCATGCGCCCTGCCATTCGGGTTTGCAAAACCGCTTGATGATAAAGGCCATCGCATACAGTGCCCCCGGAATGGTCTTTAGCCAAGCGTTGTAATCGTCGGTATAGTCGCGCGAAGGAGTCAGCAGCTTGATCACGCTGCCCAAGCTGCGCTCGGGGTCGAGCAAAGGACGACTATTCCGCTGGGCATAGTCGGGCTTCTCTGGAGAATCGTCCCGCCAACGCATCGAGTAATCCCGTGAGAACATTTCGTCCAATGTGGCAAAATCTGTTTCAAGATCGTTGACAAAGATTGGACCACTCAACATGTAGTCTCTCAGCGACTTGCTGATTTCACTTTTTCCGCCGCCGCTTACCGTGCAGGGCTTGTGACACACAGTACCGTCGCCGCTACTACCGATTAGTCGCCAAGAGGGTGCCGACGGATGTTTTTCCATCTTGATTCGGTAGCCGCTGGGAGCCATATAGACCTTGCCAGGTTCTAGCGGAATACTTTGCGCTTGACCTTGATATTCCCAGTGTATCTTTTGGTCGTAGAGAGTTGCCTTGGCATGCTCAGGTATGTAGACCAGCTTCTCACAGAATTTGTCGACGCCGTATCCCTCTGGCAGCACGTTGACGAAATCGCCGTAGTCCCTTTGCACATCCGCGAAAGTGCGACCGTTGTAGCGCTGACTATTTACTTGAAATTCGTCGCCCAGGGCCCAGCTCGGGAAGGCCAGTGCTCCGCCAGCGTGTTCCTCTTCAACGTTCCCCATCAAGTTGGCAGCGTAACTGATCTGTGTTTTGACTTCCTTTTTGCAGTAGCCAAAATAGTTGTCGGCGATCAACGTAACGATCACGCCCTCTTCGGTACGGCAGGTAGCTTTAAACGCTGAACCATCGTTGTACTTCTCATCGGCTTGGCGATAGCACATAGAATCGGCGCGCTGTCGCTCCGAGGCGTCGTCCCAATGCGGCAAACCCAATTCGCGTTTTGTCAGATGGCAAAGGTGAGGTGCCAGGATCACGCAGCCGGTGTGTCCCGACCAATGCAAGACGTCCAGTCCCGCGTCATTTTCCGGCAGCATCGGATCTCCGGCGTTACCGAAAATCGATTCCACAAAATCCAAATTGCTGACTAGACCGCCTGGTACAAAAAAGCGGATCTCCATCGTTTTGTGACGGCAGAAGCCACTGACAGACGGGCAAACCAAGGGACGGACCAAGAGCGAAACAAACGACTCGCGCACGCCGTCGCCGTCGGAAAGGTAGGGCAGACGCAAGGATTCTGCCGGGGGCTGGCAAGCTTGCTGGAAAAGCCGAGCAAAGACGGACTTAGGAATCGACCGCTTATCGGCGGGAATTGGCAAACCGCCTTCACACACATGGAATGTGCCTTGCGTGGTTCTGCGGTCAGCCCGCGGATTGTGGACTACTCCGTTATGGACTCGGTGGCTGGTCAACAGCTCGTTGCTAAACTGCGCACGATCGGCAGGCAGGCTGAGCAGTCGTGCGATACCATGACGATCGAGCGTAAGAGTGGGGTGAGGCAAAGTCAGCGGCGCATCGATCGGTGCATCCCCAAAATGGTCATTCAAGAATTTTTCGATGCGGATGTCGATCGCGGCACGGTGGCCGGATAGCAGTCGATTTTTCTCCCGCAGGCTTGCTAACAAACTGCGCCGCCAAAGTGACGGATTGTCGGGTTGCTCGGGTACTGACAGGCCAGCGACCGCCAACTGCATATGAAGATAGTCGCGAAGTTGTTCCTGCAATTTGACCTGCTCAGCGGGCGCATCATCTTGTCCATTCCAACCCAGAGCCACTCGAGGATCTTCAACCAGCCACTCGTCTCCAAGCTCGCGCCAAGTAATTGCCATTGCTGCACTCTTCCCCTGCCGTTTGTGTTCGTCGCATCTCTTCACGCACAACACGATCGTTGCGATATCGGCAGATTATACGATGATCCAGGCGGCTCGAAGCAGTTGAGAAGGTGCAACTTTTAGGACGGATCGGCAAAGTTCTGGCAGGCAACTTGCGTAACGGACGTTTTTCTTTCATAGTGAGCTTCCTTGGGTGTGCGCCACCCCGAACCTGCCCATGTGAAAACCCGCTCAAACAATTCGGAATTTGCATCGATGAACTCACGATTGAACTCACGATTGAACTC
Organism: Pirellulaceae bacterium; assembly: GCA_041741955.1. GTDB lineage: Bacteria > Planctomycetota > Planctomycetia > Pirellulales > Pirellulaceae > Aureliella. Next base: position 8,985 of record JBGSJL010000136.1, read on the forward strand.
GCGATTTTTCTTACTCGCTGCCTCCGGTCTGCTCACCACACTTTCCATTTCGTGGTGTGCAATCCAGACGCTCGCGGATGATTCACCCGCAGGCGATTTTCGTGCGCCGGCTGGATTTTCAGTGGAGTTGGTTTACAAGGTTCCGGCTGCGGAACAGGGCTCGTGGGTCGCACTATGTGTCGACCCTAAAAATCGTATCTTGGCCAGCGATCAGTACGGCAAGCTGTATCGAATCACTTTAGCCGGCACACAGCCACCGAAAGTCGAGCAACTAAACGTCAATATTGGATTGGCTCAGGGTATGCTCTGCGCCTTCGACTCGCTGTACATCAATATCAATGCCAATCAAAAGTCACTGGAGGGGACATCAGCGCAGGGGCCGGGCGTCTATCGCCTGACGGACACCAACGGCGACGATCAATACGACAAAATCGATTACATAGTGCCGCTCAAGGATCAAGCCGGAGAACACGGACCTCATGCGTTGGTGTTGTCGCCGGATAAGAAGAAGATTTACTTTTGTAGCGGCAATCAAACGGACTTTCCGGAAACTTCGACTGGCGGTGCTGTGCCGCGTCACTGGAATGAAGATCATTTGCTCGGACGCATGCCCGATGGTCGCGGATTCATGCGCGATCGTTTAGCACCCGGTGGGTGGATCTGCCGCATGGACCCCGACGGATCGAATATCGAGTTGATGGCCACAGGCTTCCGCAATGAATACGATATCGCCTTCAATCCGGAGGGCGAACTGTTCACTTACGACGCGGATATGGAGTGGGACATTGGAACACCCTGGTATCGTCCAACCCGTGTGAATCACGTAATTAGCGGTGCCGAATTCGGCTGGCGAAATGGAACGGGCAAGTGGCCTGACTATTACGGGGACAGCTTTGGTGCGGTCGTAAACATCGGACCCGGCTCGCCAACGGGAATCGCTTTTGGTACCAATGCCAAGTTTCCTGCGAAGTATCAGAACGCGCTCTTCATCAGCGATTGGAGTTACGGCGTGATCTACGCTGTACACATGATGCCGGACGGATCGAGCTACACGGCCGATTTCGAGTCGTTTGTGACTGCAGCCCCGATGCCGGTTACCGACCTGGTCGTGCATCCCGACGGAGACATGTACTTCGCGGTGGGCGGGCGCAAGACGGCGTCGGGGCTTTATCGTGTGCGTTATACCGGAAGTGAGTCCACAGCCTTAGAAACCCGCCAGGAACCCAGCGACAATGTGGCCGCGCGCAGTCTTCGTCACCAGCTCGAAGCCTTTCATGGAACTAGCAATGCTGCGGCAATCGAACCCGCTATTGCCAATCTAGGGCACAAGGATCGGGCAATTCGCTTTGCTGCGAGGATTGCCCTTGAGTTTCAAAAACAAGAAACATGGAGCGAAAAGGCACTCGCTCTGAGCGAACCGCGAGCGGTTATCAACGCGGCCTATGCGCTGGCAAGAACCGGCACCAAGACCAGCCAAGCGGCACTGCAAGCGAAGCTAAATGCCATCGATTTTTCTTCGCTTCCAGCAGCGAGTCAATTGGAGCTATTGCGAGCCTATGAATTGATTTGGTTGCGGTTGGCTCCGCCCAGTCGCGAGCAGCGCGACGCCGTGCTAGGACAGATCGACAGCCGATTTCCGAGCGACAATGGTTTGTTGAATCGGGAGCTGGCCGTGGTGCTGTGCTATCTTGATGCGCCCAAAATAGTTGATCGCTGCGTGACTCAGTTGCAGTCGGCGAGTGCTCAAGAGGATCAAATCCACTATGCATTCTGTCTGCGAGATGTCGGTACGGGCTGGAACGATGAATTGCGTCGAGGCTATTTTAAGTGGTTTTTCGACGTGGCGTCGGCCCGTGGCGGAGCGTCGTTCGGAGGTTTCCTTTCCAATATCCGCGACGTCGCGCTAGCCAAACTTTCCGAAGCCGATAAGAAATCACTGGGCGAGTTAGCGGGAAGCTTGCCTGCACCCCGCGACCCACTGGCCGATTACGCACCGCGACCACTCGTCGCACAATGGACTCTGGCTAGCCTGCAACCGGAGTTGGGGAAGATCAAAGATCGGCCCAATTTCCAGCGCGGTAAGGAATTGACCGCCGTGGCGCAGTGCTTCAAGTGCCATCGGTTTGCTGGGCTGGGAGGCATTCAAGGTCCAGACCTAACGGCCACCAGCGGTCGGTTCAATGCAACCGATATGCTCACCGCAATTCTCGATCCCAATAAAGAGATCAGCGATCAATATCAAGCCACGCAGTTCGTTACCGACAACAGCCTGATCGTTGGTCGCGTTGCAAACTTGAGCGGCGATCGTCTTTCGATCGTGACCAACATGCTGGCACCCGGGGATTTTACGGAAGTAAAAGTCAACGACATCGTCCAGCGACGGCCATCGCCGGTTTCGATGATGCCCAGTGGCTTGCTGGATACTTTTAATGCCGACGAAATATCCGATTTGTTGGCCTACCTGCGCAGCGGAGGCAATGCCGCGCACGAAGTCTATCAAGGGAACTAGGATGTTCATGATAAGAGCTCAGCGAGTTAAGATTTGTCAGGTGGCTGTTGTCGTAGTAAGCGTGGTCGGTTCGATCGCCTGGGCCAGAGGCCAGGAAAAGCTCGAAGTTCCGTTAGGGCCCCACTGTGTGGCCAATGCCAGTCAGACGAACGTTTTTCGCGCTACGGATTCGATTCTCGCTGTTGAAGAGGCGTCAGCCGACGCCATGGCATGTCTTCACGAGCTGCGTTGGTCGCCTGAGACTTTCGAAGTTCGGCTGGAGAAATCGGAAGCTGGCCAAGGGGATTGGCTCGTCCGATTTCCTTCGGCTCGACCCACCGGCAATGTGACGAATGACCTAGTGGCCATGGAATGGTATCAGGTTAAAGGCACGGCTGGCGAAGCCATCGAAGGGCCGGTCGCGGTCGTGGTCCACGAGTCGGGAAGCGGCATGAATGTCGGCCGTTTGATCGCCCGATCGCTGCGTTCGCGTGGTATTCATACTTTCATGATTCAGTTACCACACTATGGGGTTCGTCGCGGTGCGAGTGGCAAGCCCACGGGCGAGGCACTGGCTGAGGCACTCTGCCAAAGTGTGGTCGATGTCCGGCGGGCTCACGATGCGGTGGCTGCACTGCCCTATGTGGATGCCACACGCATCTCGTTGCAGGGAACCAGTCTCGGCGGTTTTGTAACAGCCACAACGGCGGGGATGGACCATGCCTACCATCGGGTCTTCATCTTGCTGGCTGGCGGCGACCTGTACGGTGTACTTAGCCAAGGCAAACGCGATGCC
>JBGSJL010000137.1:0-28109 GCA_041741955.1 Pirellulaceae bacterium
CCGACGTTCGGATTGGCTCGTAGACTCACTTGCGTGCGAAAGCCCGCAGCCTTTTGCGTCGTTGCCACCAACTCCGCGATGGTCGGATTGTTAGTTAGCGCGAGTGACTCGAAATCGGCCAGAGCCATCGCCGTTCGGCCGAACTGTGCAGGCTGCGAGCCAACAAATTCGTCGTTGGTCGCATAAGGCACAACCACACCGGCCATGCCGTCGTCTGCTTGATTGAAGACCACTGGCCTGACTTTTGGTTTCTCGACTTCAGTCACAGCCATGGCTTCTGCGATGGGCGACGATGATTGGGTCACCTCGCTGGCCGATTCCGGAGCCTGGGCGAATCGGGTCAATGGCATCGCAGATTGGCAGCCGCACGCCAATCCGATCGCGGCCAGCAGCAGCAATCGCTTTTTCGAGGTATCCAATGAAGGAATGTAAGTTTTCACCGTTTTAACGTCCGCAAAAGGAGGAACAACCCGATATTTCCTTCGGCTCATTAAAGGCGAAACATTCATTGCGTTAGCAACAACCCTCATTCGACGCCGCCTACAGAGTCCGCTTGTAGCGATTAGGGTGTCTGTTTGCCGCTGGAATTGAGAAACAAGGGTACGAGGACAAAAAAAAGTAGGGACAAGAAAATATTTTTTGTCCTTAATCTTCTCTTCTAAAAAGGCGGTCTCCGAGGCTACGGAACTGAAGTGGCATACCTCGGAGGCCTCGCCGTTTGGCAGGAAGCACCCACCAAACAATTAATTGGTGATTGATGATTGCAGAGTATTATCGGTCGCTACGATCGAGTCATACATCACTGGCAATACCAATAAATTGACGAGTGTTGCTCCGACCAGACCCGTGAGTATGACAAGGGCCATGGGGTATTCAATCTCTTGCCCCGGAAGTTCTCCCGTATAGGTCAACGGAACTAACGCCAATCCTGTCGTAAGCGCAGTCATCAGAATTGGTGCCAATCTTTCCTCGGCTCCGCGCAAGATGAGTTCGCGAGCGGCGAGTTTGGGTTCTTCGATAGCCAGGTGCCGGTAGTGACTGATGAGCATAATGGCATTGCGGGCAGCGATGCCCAGAACCGTAACGAATCCGACCAGCGATCCGAGCGAGATTATGCCGCCACCGGCAAACACGCCAATCAGTCCGCTGGCCAAAGCAAGTGGAAGTGCCAGATGAGTCACCAGCACCAATCGCCAACTTTCAAAGTCGATGTACAGAATGATCGTGATCGCGAGAATAGACCCAATCGAAAGTAAGAGTAGCCGTTGGCGTGATGCCTTCGCTTCGGCGTACTCGCCGAGGAATTCGGGGTGATAGCCCATCTTAAAGTTGACGCCGCCTCGCACAGCGGCTTCAATGTCGTTGGCAACGGAAGCCAAGTCGCGACCCGCGACATTGCAGGTCACGTCGAGCCGACGCGATGCTCCCTCTCGCTGAATCACGTTGGGAGCGGGCACGATCGTCAGCGAAGCGACGCTTTTGAGCGGCACCTGGGCGCCCGAGGGTGTGTCGATCATCAGATTGCCCAGCGTGGCCAAGTCGGTACGAAGACTTTCCTTGCCGCGAACGAGTACCGGGAAAATTGCTTGGTCGCGGTACATTTCTCCGACTTGTATTCCGTTGACCAGCGTGGTGACGCTTTGCATTAACAGGCCGGGGGTCAAGCCAAACTGTGAAGCCGCATCAACTTTCAAGTCGATCGCAATTTGTGGCACCAGGACTTGGGGTTCGACTTTCAGTGTGGTTACTCCCGCGATCGGTTTGATGACTGACTCGATTTCACCTGCCGTCGCCCGAAGCTGATCCAAGTCGGGGCCAAACACGCGGACGACGATCGACGCACTGGTGCCGGTGAGTACTTCTTTAATCCGCTCAGTCAAATACGTCAGCAGGTCGCGGTACAAACCTGGATAACCGTCGACGATCGTTTGCACTTCTGCGACCGTCGTGTCGTAGTCTTGGTTGTCGTCAATGCTGATCCACAACTCGGTAAAATTGGGACCGACAACTTCATCGGCCACCGTGGCACGCCCGATGTGCGAACCAAAGTTTCGCACGCCTTTCACGGCCATCAATTCTTCACTGGCTCGCAACGTGATTCGATCCATCGCGTCGATACCGATTCCGGGTTTTTCCACCCAGTGCATCAAGAAATCAGTTTCACGAAACTTGGGCATCAATTGTTCGCCCAACTGTGGGATCGTGGCGAGTAAACATGCGAACAAGATCACCGTAACTGCGAGCGTGGCCCATTTCAGACGAAGGGCCGCTCGCAGACTCGTGCGATAAATAGTCTTCAACATTCGCACCATTGGGCTGTCGGTGCTCCGCCGTTGAGCTGACTTCGGCAGCAAGATCAATGACATGGCGGGCGTGACAGTGAGCGCGACGAACAAAGATGCGAGAATGGCCAGGATGTACGCAGCGGCCAGCGGTCGAAAAAATGCTCCAGCCAAGCCCGTAAGAAAGAACACGGGTAGGAACGCGAGAACGACAATGGCTGTCGCGTAAACAACTGCGCTGCGAACTTCCATGGAAGCTTCAAGCACAACGGAAAAATGAGCGCGTGGTTCCGGCAACTTCGCATTGAGCCTCAATCGCCGCATGATGTTTTCAACGTCGATGATCGCATCGTCGACGACTTCGCCCAGTGCAATCACGAGTCCAGCCAGCACCATCGTGTTGACGGTCCCGCCGCGATAGTAGAGCACCATCACTGCCGCCAGAAGCGATAACGGAATTGCGGTGGCGCTGATGACCGCACATCGCCATTCGAATAAAAATAGCAATAGGACAATCACGACCAACACACAGCCCACCAGCATCGAGTAGCCGAGGTTAGCCAGTGCGCGCTCGATGAATGTCGCAGGACGAAAGATGGTCGTGTCGTACTCGACCTCACCCATCGCAGGTTGCAACTCTTCCATCGCCTTCTCGACGTTTTGAGTCACGTCGAGCGTGTTCGCCCAAAGTTGCTTTTCGACAATCAGTAGCAAACCAGGCCGACTGTTAATGATGGCGTCACCGATCGGCGGTGCGTAATCGTAGGTGACTTCGGCGACATCCTTGATCCGCATGGGAGCAGGCGGTGTAGCACTTCGAATTGTCGTGGATGGCGAGGGGAGAGCGGGAGTCGTCGGTGAAGCCCCGCGAAAGCCAACCACGATTTCACCGAGTTGCGTGGGGGTGTATACCGCGGGAACGTGTCGAAGCGCCAAGCGTTGATTCGCTGTATCGATAAATCCACCAGCACCCACAGCCGTCGCATCGCGAACAGTTTGCAAGATGGCATCAAGCGTCAGTCCGTTGGCACGTAGCCGGTCAGGATCGACGACGACCTGCAATTGTGGTTCTTTCTCGCCCCAAACCGCGATATTGGCCACACCCGCTATCGACATCAATCGCGGGCGGATTGTCCATTTGGTCAACACGGTCATGTCCATTTGCGACTGTGTGTCCGACCACAGGCCGATCTTTAAACATCGACTCAGCGAAGACAACGGAGGCAAGATCACGGGCGGGCGAGAGACCATCGGCAATTGTCGGGCTACCAATGCCAAGCGTTCTTGCACGAGCTGACGAGCAACGAGCAGGTCCGTGCCTGGCTCAAAGATCATGCGGACGCTCGAAAGACCCAAAACGGACTTGGACCGCACTGTTTGCACAAATGGAATCCCATTGACGGCATTCTCGATGGGCACCGTAATCAGACTCTCAACATCTTCGGTCGCGATTCCGGGAGCTTCGGTTTGAATCTCGACCAACGGCGGTGCGAATTCAGGAAAAACATCCAGAGGCACAGAATCCGAAGTGCGAACACCGACGATGACTAAAGCGATAGCGAGTACGATGACGAGTAAACGGAATTGCAATGCGGTCTTGATGAGCGTGTTCATTTACCCGCTCCAAACTCGGTCCCGAACAATTCCGCTGCGCCATCCACGACGACTGAACTGCCAACTTTCGGACCTGTTGCGAGGACTGCATCCTTGCCATCAACAAAACGTACTAATACTCGGCTACGGGTGTATTGTCGCTGGCCCGTTACCGAGTACACCCATGTATTGCCAAAAATATCGTAGAGAATGCTGCCGGCGGGGACGATCAAAGAGTCTTCGGTGGCGCTGGTCGCGAGTTCAACACCTACCCGTTGTCCGGGCCGCAAGCCAAGTTCGCGATTGTCGATCTGGTAGTACAAGTCCGCGGATGAAGTGATCGCGTCGGCAGTTGGCGGTGCGGTGATCGGTTTGGCTTCGACGGATTGTTTGATCTCACTTCCCGACAGCGAAACCAATCGAGCCGGTTCGCTGGTTTGAATTTCAGCGAGCAGGTCGACAAACACAGGAACTCGTACCCACAACGTGTCCAAGTTGACGATTTCAAACAGCACCGCGCCACTCGCAATCGTTTGCCCCTCGCTGACCTCGATGCGATTGACGATGCCTCCAATCGGCGTTGTCATCGGCAAAATTGACGCCTCGCCATTTTCAGGCTTGGCGTCGAGCATTTTGAGCAGCTTGGTCAGTTGCGTATTCCGCTCTTCCGCTGCCGAGAGAGTTGATTTTGAGATATTCATCACGGCTTCCGCATCATCGACTGCGCGCTTGGCTCCCGCACGATCGGCGAACAGCTTTTGGGCTCGGTCGAAAGCGATCTTGGCTGCTTCAACTTCCGCATTGCTGCGATCCACGTCGCCGGCGGCCACGGTTTGCGCGGCCATCAAGTTTGCTCGTGCTCCCAGTAGTGCCACTTGTTCGGCTGGCGTGGGCACGTCCCGTTCGGCTGACAGCAGTGGTTGTATGACAAGCAGGGGATCGCCGGCTTTGACCTGTGTTCCCGGAGAGGCGATCGCACTTGAGTCCACTCGCCCGATCATACCTGCGAGAGGGGCCGAAACTATGATGGTATTTCCCGATGGGACAACCGCCTGTCCGCCGAGCGTGCGCCGCTGTGTGACTTCGCGCCGTGTCACTTCAGCAGTCGCGATGCCCAGTCGGCGATCGGCCTCAGCGGATAGCGTGATATTCGCTAAGTCGCTTTCAACAGGCAGTTTCTCGACTTTCGCCGGTTTGTCATGCGCAGCGTCCGTCTTCTCGGGCGTCTTCCCGCATCCGTGCAGCAAAGTCAGTCCACATAAACCGATGGTTAAGAACAGCGGTCTAGATTTCATAAGTGCTTCAATCGTTGGTCGCTTAAACGCATCGGCCTCAGCGCGTGTTTTGCGTTCTCAACACGCGGTCCCATGGACCAGTTAAACGATAGCCGTAAGTTTAGTTCGCAAGTTGCGGTTCCATGACTCTAGTTGCCACCATCACATGCGCGGACTCAAAAGCCTCCAATTCTTTTGCATCTTCTGGCGGTAGGGACGCTTCGGCCAACGCCAGAATATCTACATATCCGGCTGCCAAATTGCGTCCAACGCTCCGTTCGAGTTCAGCGACCGCGCGATGGCAGGCGGCAGTTTGGTCGAGGATCAATGCTCTGTTGGCAAGATATTGGCTGGTGGTTTGCAGCACCAACAAATAGTCTGTTCCGCCGTCGGCAAAACCCTTCCGAGCAATCTCCAAGGCATCTTTCAATGCTGGTGCGATCTCATCCCTCAAGACGACAAGGTTTGCTTGCGCTTGTGCTAACTGACGCGAAGAGATCCTAACATCGGCGACGATCTGGTCGTGGATCGCATCGCGATTGTGCATCGCTGCATTGAGTTCCCAGTCCGCACGTAAGACTCCACCCTGGTTGCGATTGAATATCGGGATGTCTGCGCGCAGCCCTCCACCGGTCCGGCCTGGATCGCTACGCACGTCCAACACGCCATCAATTCGCCAAAAAAGGAACCGCGATAGTCGAGAACGGTCCGACGCAGCGGCGACGGCCCAGCGCGCTGCATGATAGTCAGGACGGCAGGCCAACGCTTGGGCAATCAGTACATCTTCATTTGTGTCCAAAATCGTCGGTGGCGTCATCGGCTCAGACGACAGCCGCGTACTCAGCTGGGTCAACCCAACCAGCGTTGCCAAACGCGCTTCCGCAATTCCGACGGCTTGCGATTGAACGCTCTGGTTTGCTTTGGCGTTCAACTGGTCGACGCTGGCGGCGATCGTTTCCAATTCGCTAATATCGCCGTCGTTAAGTCGCTTCTTCGTCAGATCGACAATGTTCTCGCGAAGTTCCAATGCCTCGCCAGCCAATTGCGATTGTTCTTGAGCCAACGCCAAGTCTGTGTAGGCGATACGAACATCTCGTGCTAGGTTCAATCCGTTTTGCACCAACTGTTCACCAATCCGACAATACTCGCGGTTGGCAACTTTGACCCGCAATGGTCTCAGGAAGTACGATTCGATCGGAGCGAAGAGCGTGTATTGACCTTCCTTAGTATCCGTCGGGAAGTAGACCAACAATTGCGGGTTTGCGATCAAGTTTGCTTGGATCGCATCACCGCCTGCTGCACCCAGCGTAGCCAACGTCGCTTGATAGGCGGAATTGTTTGAAAGCGCCGTCGCGACCGCTTCGCCTTCGCTGATCCCGTCATCGAGCACCACGCCAGCCGGAATGATCTCCTGACACGGAGCCACCGTTTGGGTCGCTACCCCCATGCGGCACATCAATTGACGCTTGACCAAGCTCGGGTCACACAGCACCCGGGGCGCGTGGCAACCTGTCAAGCAAAGGGCCAACAATATTGGCACTATATTGGGACTGAGTTTGTAAATCACAAGCGATCATCTCAACATGACGTTCGGCACAATGATGAAGTACGGCAGGATTGCCACAGGTACTTTGTCAAGATCGACCGTCGCGGCAGGCACAGATGAATCTGGCGGACGCTACAACTACAACCCGCAAAACCGGCTTCTAAGCGATCCGCCAAGCCGCCAAGCGAGCTAATCGGCTAAAGTTTAACGCCACAACATGAGAGGACGATGAGGATGGCTTGCAGCAAACGGGAGGATGACGAGGGCAGTCGATTCCAATGTAAATATCTTTCCGAAAGGAATTTCTCACCTCTCTCTCATTTTACGCCCTTATCATGCCCTGGCTGTCAAGTCCCAAAGCTGTTTTGGCGCGAAGCAGCTATCCGCCTCACTTTGTCACGGTTAAAGGAATTTTTTGATGAAGAGTATTGCACTATCCCTCGCGTTGGCCGCTACCGCCGCTACGGCTTCCTGGGCCTTGGTTGGCGAGGACGATGAAAAGAAAGAATCTACGAAGCCGACCATGTTAAAATTGGACCAAGTCCCCAAGCTTGTGCGGGCGGCAATCAAAAAGGCGGCTGGCTCCGCGTCGGTTGCAGGAGTCGAAAAGGAGGACGACGAAGGTTTGACAGTTTACGAAGCAGGATGGAAAGTCGGCGACGTCGAGCACGCAGTGTTGGTCAACGAAGCAGGTCATGTCATGGCAATGGAAGCGACGGTAGGCGGCGATGCAGTGCCCAAGGCGGTACTCAAAGCAGCGAAGACGAACTTGCCCAAAGGAGCCAAAGCGGAGTTCGAGAGTCTGACGGTCATGCTCTATGAAGTTGTCGCGACCGTTGACGGCAAAAAAGTTGAAATACTGGTCGATCCAGCCGGGCGCATGATGAAATTGGAAGCCGACGACGAGCACGAAGGTCAGGTCGGCGAAGAAGGTGACGAAGCGGACGAGGAAAAAGCTGACAAGGGCGAAGATGATGACGAAGATGACGAAGATGACGACGACGACGACGACGACGATGACGATGACGATGACGACGATGACGACGATGACGATGATGACGATGACGACAAGGAAGCTGGAAAGGATTGATCGGTGCGTGTTCTGGTAATCGAAGACTACGAACCTGTCCGAAGTGCTGTTATTCAAGCGCTAACCGAGGATGGCTTTGCCGTCGATTCGGCCGTAGATGGAAGCAAGGGTATGTGGTTGGCAAAGTCTGGCGAACATGATGTCATCGTCTTGGACATTATGTTGCCACACACCAGTGGTCTCGAAATTCTCGAGTCGATGCGGGCGTGCCAGCAGCATACGCCGGTGCTGCTGCTGACCGCTCTCGACCAGGTGGACCAGAGGATCCGTGGATTGAACTGCGGTGCAGACGATTACTTGGTCAAGCCCTTTTCTGTCGCAGAGCTCATCGCTCGAGTGCGCGCGTTGGTACGACGTAGTTTTGGTGATGGTGTAACGACTATAGAGTTGCACAACCTCAAAATCGACACTTCAGCGCGCTTAGTTTATCGCAACAACGAACTGATCGAGCTGACTGCCCGTGAATATAATCTTTTGGAGCTGCTTGCCAGACGACGAGGCAAACTGGTTACTCGGACAGAAATTTGGAAGAGCCTCTACGATATGGAAAACGATTCGACGAGTAATGTTGTCGACGTCTATATTGGCTATTTGCGTAAGAAGCTCGATGTTTTCGGTGAGCCGTCATTGATCGTCACACGCCGTGGCCAAGGTTATCTGCTTGAGGCTACCAATTCTTGATGCGCTCGCTGCACGGTCGATTGATTGCAATGGTAGGCACGAGCGTGATGATCTTGTTTGCCATCAGCGGTATCGCTGTTTGTTGGCTGATCGAGGCATCGTTGTGGACAGAATTCGACAGTGGATTGCGTGATCGACTTCAATCGCTCAGCCAGTTGGTGGAGCAAGACCACAATGGTTTGATCTTCGAATGGCATGAGGGCAGCGGTGTAGCCACACCGATCGATATTGAAAATGAAGTGCTTTCCGTTTGGAAAGACGGCCAGGTTATCCATCGCTTTCCCAACCAAGTCGCTGCACTCGACCAGTTTTCCGATCGGCAGCAAGGAATCGTGAGCGTCCAACTTTCCAGCGCGAAACCAGGACGAGCGGCACTATTAACATTTCAACCGCGAGTCGAGCCCGAGGACATTGAAGACAGCGGGCGCATGGACATTCCTTCCGCTATAGTAACCATGGCTTTCGCGCGGCCGACCGTCGCTATCGACACCGTTGTTCGTCGCTTGCGGACGTTACTCGCAGCGGTTGGATGCGTTGGTCTTTTTGCAACCCTCGCAGCGACTTGGGGGGCCGTCAACCTCGGACTGCGTCCACTCGACGAGGCCGCGACTAAAATCGCTTCAATCAGCTCAGAATCGCTTACCGAGCGCATCGACGATGGCGGTGGCCAACCGCGCGAGTTGCGTCCGCTCGTCCGAACCATCAATCAACTCTTGACCCGATTGCAATCGACACTCGAACGCGAGCGAGCGTTTTCTGCCGATGTAGCCCATGAATTGCGAACGCCACTAGCTGGATTAAGAGCCAAGCTGGATGTATCACTCTCCCGACCGCGTTCCGTGAGCGAGCACGAGCAAACGATACGGCAGTGCTTGGCCATCACGCTACAAACCGCGACGGTTGTTGAAAGTCTCTTAGCGACCACACATGCCAAGCAGCGAATGGCAACCGCCACGCCAAACGACCTGCGACAGATTCTTACTGAAATCGTCGCCAACTATAGCCGGACGGTAACTCAACGAAATTTGAATATGCACTGGGATATCCCTGAAGGAACAATTATCCCAGGCCACACAGAGACGATCAACATACTTTTTCGTAACTTGATCGACAATGCCGTGGCCTACGCCGACACCGGAGGAACCATTAGGATCGCAGTCCAACGCGAATGCGAATCACACGTATTGATGATTGCTATCAGCAACCCTGTTGCGGTTCTCCCTGTATCCGACAATTCAAAGGTGTTCGAGCGATTCTGGCGTGCGGATCGATCTCGTAACGCGACTGGCAAACATAGCGGACTCGGACTTTCGCTCTGCAAACGACTCGTCGAGTCACTGGGCGGTACGATTGAAGCATTCTACGAAGATCAACAGTTTATGATTCAACTTGCGTTCATAACCAGACCAAAAGATGGATTGCAATGATCCCGGCAAGAGTCGCCAGGACGGCTTGGTATTCGCGATTCTTCCGCCATTGATTGAGGGACCATCCTCCCAGCATTTCAGAGCTGTAGAACTTGGGAATGAAACGAGGGACTATGCTCTTATAGCTCGGCCATCTGTCCACAAACCAAGTTGCCAAATTGCTTTCCTCTCGGATAGTCGTCAACCAATAGATAGCTACCATTGGACCAGCGACGAATAATGCTGTTGGGATGTCTCGCAACAAGGCACAAAAACCGAACATCATCAAGAAGGAGCCGACGTAGAGAGGATTTCGCACGAGCGCATACGGACCGATTTGTGTTAACTCGGCAGACTTCTGAAGTGTCCCCGCTGCCCAACTGCGTATGCTTAAGCCGGCTAGAACCAACAAACCAGCGGCGAGTGTCAGTGGTTCTTTCCAATCCAGTGGGTCTAGCGGCTCAGTCTTAAGTACGCCAAGATTGAAGGCGACCAGAGTTGTAAAGCCGATCAAACTGATCGGAACTCGGCTTCGCAGCAGCCAATCTCGAAACGAAGTCGGCAAGCTACGCTGTGCGGCGACTTCAGTTGAATTTTGAACGTCTTGACCTTCGTTCGCAACTTGCATTTCCGTCCCATGCTCTCATTTGTTTCTATGTCGCTTTTTTTTTTTGCGGCGTCAGCATAGTGAAACGACTATGAGAGGAGCATGAGAACCAAGCAAATCGCGTTTTTATCTTCCGAAGTAGCTCGGGATCATCGAATCTTCCCGCCAGCTGGATCGGTGGGCATGAAACGCAGCACGCTAACCGACTCTACGACTGACGGCTACAGTGCTGGAGTTCGACCGGCGAGGATTTCAGCGATGTGCATGGTCACTAGCGGTTGCTTGCGGCGCCGTACTATGCCGTCCATATGCATCAGGCAGCTCGTGTCGGTGGCTGTCATCACTTGCGCACCTGCCTGAACATGATCTTCGACCCGGTCTGCGCCCATGAGGACACTTACACCCTCTTCGGCCACGGCAAAAGTGCCGCCGAAACCGCAGCACTCGTCGGCTCGCTGAAGCTCGACGAGCTCGATTTGAGGCACCATCTTCAACAAGTTGCGGACCTTGTCGGGTTGTTCGCCCATGCGTTCCGAACAAGCGCCTAAGCGCAGTTCGCGTAGCCCGTGGCAACTGCTGTGCAAGCCAACTCGATACGGAAACGCGACTGGCAGCGATTGAATATGCATTACGTCAACCAAAAACTCGCACAACTCCCAAACTCGAGTTTTCATCTTATCGAATCGCGCATCTGCATGAAAAAAAGATTCGTAGTGATTGCGGACCATCGATACGCAACTGCCCGACGGACAAACGACATGATCGAAGTCCGAGAAGATGTTCACAAACCGTTCGGCAAGTGGACGCGTATCGTCCAAACAGCCCGTATTGGCCATCGGTTGCCCGCAGCAGGTCTGAGCCTGGGGGAACTCGATTTGCAACTCGGGGTATCGCTGCAGTACCTCTAAGGTCGCCATGCCGACCTGCGGAAAAAACTGATCGATGTAACACGGAATGAACAAGCCAACGCGCATCAACGGAAATCCTTGGAGAGCTGCGTACAATTTAAATGTCGCCTGGTGAAGCTTCTTGTGCCCCCAAGAGTGCACCTTAGGCGCTAGTGCCATAAACCGCTCAAAAAGCTCAACTTCCCATCGTGGCCTCATTGGCTCGCGCGTGCAAGGCGGTGGAGCCGATTGTGTCAAAAATCGACTGTCGGCCCGCGCGGGCAGCATGCTTCCAGCCAAATTTCCGGCACGCCGGTCGGCAGTATGGCTGACCTGCGCAGCCGGATCGTTACAATAGTGCCTTAGCCTAGTAAAAACGCTCAAGCTCGAATCATGGAATGCAAAAAATGCTCGGTCGCCAAGTTTCATTCGAGAAATATCACCGGCTGTTAATCGGTAGTATTGTGGCTCTGCACATTTCCATTACCTGCTCGCTGGGCCTTGGCCAACCCATCGCGGACGACGTACTCCAGAGCGATCCTCAACAAGCCGAGTTGCTCCAAGGCACGCTCTTGAGTGACATTCGGCAATTGACTTTCGACGGTCGCAGGGCGGGCGAAGGTTATTTTTCTAAGGACGGTCGGCAGCTCGTGTTCCAAAGTGAGCGGGAGCCCGGCAATCCATTTTTCCAGATTTATCTGATGGACCGGGAGACCGGCGATATCCATAGAATCTCGCCGGGAATCGGCAAGACGACTTGCGCCTGGGTACACGCCGACGGCTCGAAAGTTCTTTATGCATCGACCCAGTACGATGCGGCTGCCGAACAAAAACAGACCGACGAGCTCAAACTGCGCGCCTCAGGCGAAAAGCCTCGCTACAGCTGGGACTACGATCCAACCTATGACTTAGTCGAGTTCGATGTCAAAACTGGCGACTACCAGAGACTGACCCAAGCCGAAGGCTATGACGCGGAAGGTTCCTATTCGCCGGATGGGAAATGGATTTGTTTTGCTTCCAACCGCCGCGCCTATTCGGGCGAGCTGACTGCCGAGGAGCAAGAACTATTCGACATCGATCCCGCCTCCGCCATGGATCTGTACCTCATGCGCAGCGATGGCAGTCAACTCAAACGCTTGACCACCGCCATTGGATACGACGGCGGCCCATTTTTTTCACCCGATGGCCAGCAGATATGCTTTCGTCGTTTCTCGAAAGACGGCGCGACTGCAGAAATTATGTTGATGAATGTGGATGGCTCGAACCAGCGGGCCGTTACTCGCATGGGCGCCATGAGTTGGGCACCATTTTTTCACCCCAGCGGCGACTACCTCATATTTACGACTAACCGCCATGGCTTTGGAAATTTCGAGTTGTACATGATCGATGTGGAGGGCAGGCACGCGCCGGTACGAGTCTCCTACCGCGCAGGCTTCGATGGTCTGCCGGTCTTTGCACCCAACGGTAACTCGCTGCTCTGGACCAGCAATGGCGGCAACTCGCAATCGCAGATTTTCGAAGCAAAATGGAACGATGCGACCGCCAGACAGTTGCTCGGTTTGAACAAGACTGCGCAAGAGCCTGCCAGTGGTAGCTTGGCGGAAGCGGCCAACTCGGCACGCTTAACTGCGCCCGGATTTTCCGCTGCGGACATCGGTCGGCATGTCGACTACCTGTGCCGTCCTGAACTGGGCGGTCGCCTGACGGGTACTGAGGGCGAACGAAACGCTACGGCTTACGTGGCTGCTTACCTAGAAAGCCTAGGGCTGAAACCGGCGGGACGGGACGGGACTTTTTTTCACGAGTTTGAATTCGTTTCGTCGGTCAAGCTAGGGCCTAAAAACACTTTGGCTATGACCCGAGTAGCGGTCGGCGATGAGGCTCGGCCCGAGCCGGCCCAATATGAAGTCAACGAGGATTGGCGGCCCGTTTTCTTTTCGCAAGAGGGCCAGCTTGAGCAGACTGCGGTCGTCTTTGCAGGCTACGGTATCGTTGCACCGCCTCCCGAAGCAACGAGCGGTGCGCCAACCGTTGCCCAGTCCGCGTTTAACAGCGGCGAGTACGACAGCTACGTGCATTTGGACGTCACCGACAAATGGGTCATGGTTTTTCGCAATATGCCACAAGAAATCAGTGCGGAGCGACGCCAGCACTTGGCACGGTACAGCGGTGCTCGCTACAAGGCGATGGTCGCCCGCGATCGAGGGGCCAAGGGCTTAATCTTTGTCAGTGGACCTACCAGCCAGGTGCGATCGCAACTTATGCCCTTAGAAATGGATGGTACCCTTGGGGCAACAAGTCTGTCTGTAATCAGCGTCTCGGATAACTTGGCCACACAATGGATGCAGGTTGCTGGTGAAGATCTCAAAGAAATCCAGTCTGAGCTCGACGCTGGCGAGATGGCCATGGGGTTTGAACTGAACGGACTCCAGGTCTCCGTAAATATCGACATTGAACCTGTGAACTCGCATGGCCGTAACGTGCTCGCTTTGCTCTCAGCCGGTGATAACTTAGCCGCTACCACGGCCGCTATGCCCGAAATGGTCGTTATCGGCGCCCACATTGATCATTTGGGTTCCGGCGGTGGCGGTGGGTCGCTGGCCAAAGAGGAAGAGCGCGGCGGTGTCCATCGCGGCGCGGACGACAATGCTTCTGGCGTCGCGGGTATGCTCGAGATCGCCCAGTACTTAGGTGGCGAAATAACATCCGAACGTAGCGGCTTAAAGCGCGATATCTTGTTCGCGGCCTGGAGCGGTGAAGAGCTGGGTCTGCGTGGCTCCCAGGCGTTTGCCGACGACTTTACAGAGCTCTTTCCCGACCGAGCCCAATCGATCGCGTCAGCTTCCGCAACCACGGGACCACCAAGCCTTTATCCAGCGATTTGCGCCAATCTTAATTTGGACATGATCGGGAGACTCCGCGAAAATTTGGTGCTCCAGGGCATCGGTTCATCCCCTTATTGGAGCGGCGCCATCGAGCGGCGCAATGCGGTTGTGCAGTTGCCATTGGTCCTGCAAAACGATTGTCACTTGCCCACCGACGCCAGTACCTTTTTCTTGCATGGAGTACCCATCTTATCCGCATTTACTGGTTCTCACGAAGAATACCATACTCCAAGGGATGTGCCCGAATTGGTCAACTATGACGGAGCCGCCAAAGTGGCCCGTTTGATGGCCCTAATCACCCGCGATCTCGTGCTCGCCGATACGCGGCCGCTATACCAAGAGCAGACGGCGGAGCCCGAAATGCGTGCTAACCTGACTGCCTATCTTGGAACCATTCCCGACTACACACAAACCGACGTGAAGGGAGTTAAGTTGAGCGGAGTCACCAAGGGTGCTCCGGCGGAGGCCGGTGGCATGCAGTCAGGTGATATTATCGTGGAATTGGCAGGGCGAAAGATCGAAAACATCTACGACTACACCTACGCCATCGAAGCTTTAAAAGTCGGCCAACCCACAGCGGCGAAGGTGCAGCGAGGAAAGCAAACAGTCGAATTGCAAATTACGCCCGCTTCGCGTCAATAGGCAGTTTCAAGCCGCCTGGTCGCACCCTTGAAAATGAGTTGGGTTACGCGCCAGTCCAGGCCGAGCGGCCTGTGTGCTCCCAAACCGGCGAAAAGCTTTACACCTGCACGCGGGCCAGTTACATTGGATGTATCTCTAATTCAATGAAAATGCGGCCTACATGACGGATTCGAAACAGTCTGTTCGTACCACGATCGAGAGAGCCCTAACCAACGATCGCGATGCGTTGGAGGAGCTTTTGTTGCTCCGTTACGATTGGCTAAGAGACGTAGCACTCCGGGCCGTACCCGCAGGCTTGCGCGAGCGCGTGTCCGTTGACGAAGTTCTTCAGGAATCGCTAGTGCATGTGCTGCGTAACTTCGATGGATTTGAATCGCGGGGTGGTGAGGCTAGCCTGTTTTTTTGGCTCAAAACAATCGTACAAAATACGGCCAAAGACGCACTGCGAAAATTTGCCAGATCGCGGGAAACCGCCATGACCGACCATACGTCGACTAAGTCCAGCCATTCGAGCGACAGCGTGTCGATCTTGATATCCTCGCTGGCGGTTTCCAATGACCCCCGAGCCAGTGTGGTGGCACGTGGGCACGAAATGACGCACGCCTTTCACGTTGCCCTAGCCAATCTGGCTCCGAAGTACAAACAAGTGCTGGAGATGCTGTACTTCGAGCAATTGAGCGTTGAGCAGGTAGCCGAACAGCTAGGTACCACGCCGGCTGCCGTCCGCGGCCTGCGGCAGCGAGCCCGCGAAAAGATTCGCGATGCCATGGTCCGTCTCTCCCATTTTGTCTAGCTGCCTACAATCGCTCCAAACGGAAGATACCGCCCCCCCATCGAGCCAGTTGCGGGCTTTGCGTTTCTTCTGGAACTTACTAGTAGCATCCGGCCCTCCGGTCAGACTAAACTGATGTTTCCAAATTCGCATTGGCAGACGCAAATTCTAGGCATCCTAAACTGGCTCGAGACAGACCGACGTGCCTACCAACAAGAACGATTTCGAAGCTCAAGCTCGCAAGATTGCCATGGAGGTGGGACATCGTCGCAAAGCTGGAGAGGTGCTGACCGACGCAGAAATTCTGCAAGAACACCCCGAACTTCGCGAACCGCTTGAAGAACAATTAGGACGCTTGCATGTGCTGGAGACTGCGCGAATGCGTGTCGACCAGGAAGTCGCCGATGCGGCCCGCACGTTAGACTTGCCCAAACCGATCGAGTTAAAAAAAACGCCCGCCCACGATTCGACCGCTCAATTAAGAGTCACTCTCAGCGAACCGAGCACCAGCGGCCGAGTAAATTCGACGATGGTCTTGGCGGACGCTGGCGCTGAAGAAGAAACGGCCACGGCAGCCTCGGCAATCCCAAGTTACTGTCCGAGCGTCCGAGCTCCGATGGCCGTGGTCAAGCTGTTCCACGATGGCGAACAAACATTCAACCCTTCGCCGGTAATGACCGATCGTTTTCGCATTGGGAGAACTGAGGGTGACCTGGTCGTCCCCCATGATTTCTGGATGTCTGGGCGACATGCGGAAATCCAGCGACGGAAAATTGGCAAATCCTTCCATTGGTTCTTAGTCGATCTCAACAGTACCAATGGAACTTTCGTACGAGCCGATTTCGCAGCGCTCAAACACAACGACGAACTGTTCATCGGTCAAGAACGCTACCGTTTCACAGACCAAAATGGCCGCGCCGGTTTGATGCATGTCACCACGGGCTCAGGTCAACAATGGTGGTTCGCAGGTAATAGCGCAATCATCGGTAGCCAACCACCGAGCGGACTGAGAAGTTTTACCACCGACGTCTTCTTAAATCCAATTCATGCCAAGCTGCAGCGCGAGCCCGATGGAACTTGGACGATTCGCGATAACCATTCGCACAATGGACTATGGTTCCGCATCAAAGAGGTCGAATTGCCAGCCCATTCGGCGTTTCAGCTTGGCGAACAGCGCTTCGGATTTTGGACCCGAACCGACAGCGTTGCACCTGCCGCGCATCTTCGCGTGACCGCTAAACCGCTTACTGACTCGACAGAGTAGCCAGCGAGACAAAAATGAGTGTTGCCTAAGGCATGAAATTCTTAAGGTAGCGATAGCTTTGACGCAAAGAATTTATCCGATTTTCTAGCGATCCTTCATAGGCCCGATCTTCTACTTCGACACATACCGGACCACAGTAGCCGGCATCTAAGAGCGTCGAAAAGAATTGCCCCCACTGGATGTCTCCTAGTCCAGGCAACTTGGGCGAATGGTACTCGCTAGGGTTAGCCAAAATACCAACTTCGTCGAGTCGATGGCGCTCTAACTTGACATCCTTGGCATGCACATGCGAAATGCGATCGATAAAATTGCGAATCGGCTGGCAGTAGTCCATCTGCTGCCAAACCATGTGAGAGGGATCATAGTTCAGCCCCAAACTGGGACTAGGAATATCGTGAAACAATCGTCGCCATATAGCTGGGCTGGTGGCAATGTTCTTTCCACCAGGCCATTCATCGGACGAAAACAACATGGGGCAATTCTCGATGCCGATTCTTAAATTCAAGCTCTCAGCCAACTCGACGATGGGCCGCCATGTCTCCAGCAGGCGAGGCCAATTCTCATCCAAACTCTTGGTATAGTCGCGACCGATGAACGTGTTGACACGCTCAAGACCCAAGTCGACGGCTGCATGCATGAGAGATTTCAGGTGCTCGACGCAACGCGACGCCTCGGTCAAATCGGGTGAAAGGCAATTGGGGTAGTATCCCAAGGCACTAATCTGAACGCCAGCGGAATCTAACAGTCCGCGAATTTCGCTCTGCTTGTCGGTGGAGAGATTTTGGATATCGATGTGTGTGACGCCCGCATAGCGGCGTTCCGCTTTGCTGACCGGCCAACACATAACTTCGATACAGTCGTAACCAATGTCGGCAGCGGTATGGACGACCTCTTCCAGCGGCAAATCCGGGAGGATGGCCGTGGCGAAACCAAGTTGAATCATCGATGTTTCTCCCCTGTCCCGCAAATAAACAGTATCCAACTATTCCACAACATGCACAGAAATTTTTTTCTCAAAGACCATGCCACTGCGTTCGGCAGTGAATCCCAAGCGGCGCAGCACACCATTGATTTTGGTATCGCTGGCCGAAGAGACGCTACGCACGATGTCTAACCGTTCTGCCTGGAATTGACGACAGGCTTCACCCAGCAAGTAGGCGAGCTGTTCGACGCCCAAATCACCGGCGCGAATCTTGGGTGGCCATAACCAAACAATAGACATCGGTTCCGTTTGCAACTCGAAACCAATGGTCCAAAATAAAACTTCGCTAAGCAGTTGATGGTCGCTGCGCTGTAAGAGCTGGAAACCCATCGGCTCAGTATGACCTAGCAAACAGGCTTGCCACCAAGGTAGCGACGGTTCTTCGCTTTCGCGTTCAACGAGGGTACTGCGACGAATCTGAATCTGAATGCGATCCACGGGCGATTGGAATGTACTGAGGTCGAGTTCCCATTGTGTGGTCGGCAGCATCGGAGAAAAACCCGCTGAGGCCACCCAACTACATCCGCGCCGTTCGGAAGTTGTCGCCCCAATCATTGAGTCCGCCGGTCCCAGTCCTTGGTAAAAGGCGCAATCGGGTAACATCGGCTTGAATCGCCAAGTCGCTATGTGTTGCTGTTTGAGGAATTGCTCCGCCGCAGCCAGCAGTGCGCGGGCCACAGCGTCTTCACCATCGCAGGGCACGATGCAAAGTGCAGCAATCGAAGCAATTTGTGAGTCTACATCGGTTAGGTCTGCGTTGGGCACAGTCCCCAAGTGCAAAAAGCCAACAACCTGCTCTTCATACTCGGCAACCAATAAGTCTGCTGCGCGAAAATAGGGTTTCGCCAAACAAGCCAGCTCAAACTTCAAAGCGTCGACTCGGCACTCGAAACCCAAATCTCCGAAGTGCGCGTTCCACACTTTGCACAGTGAGGCAACATCCGTATTTCGGAAAGTTCGAATGGTGGGCAGCACTTGGCAGTCAACTGGGGTGGCTAGTGTCGGTACTTAGTTTTGGCATGGAACCTTCAATTTAGTCTCTCTACGCCAATTGAACATACGGAAGAGCTTTCACCGCCCGCCAAATTCGCATCATTGTCGGTGCTGGAGTCGCCAGACCAGCCCGCAAGAACCGAAGTCTGGCAACTCTGGCTAGTGCAAGTTGGTTTCTGCTGCTTGCCTAAGCGGTGAGCGGCAGTGGGCTAGATGCAAATTCTCGGTAGGCGTTTGACAGCTCAGGCACGGAAAGTTGTTCTGGCGAAAATAGGAAACGCATCCTGGCTCGGCGCAACACTCCTTTTTCCATGAAGTGACCAAACAACTGGATTCGCGTCTCCGGATCATTACTACTTGATACAACATTTACATTCCCCTGATCGCTCGGTTCGAGCAGCCAAAGGCCAGTCGCGCCAGTTTTGTACTGCCCTGCTCCTATTTTAAGTTTACACTCAAAGGCCGCAGGGCCACGGCCTGCTTGGGATCGGTGGGCTACTGATTCACTCATCAACGCCGAATGTTCATGGCGAACCCAGCGATTAGGGTGCGGTGCGCGGCAGGCTATTTCCAGAACCGGCTGTACGTCTAGAAAATCTGTCTGAATACTAAGCCATAACTCCACACCACCTGCGAACGGTGAACAAACCGGCAGCAGTTGCCAATCCAACTGAAAAGCGTAAGCATCGGCTGGCGTTTGACGAAAGCGCGCAATCAGATCATGCTCGCGGGCGTAAACCTCTTCCGCTTCGGTTGCGTGGCTGGGCAGCGGTTTTACAGAAAAAAATTCCCATGGAGCCTGCGTCCTATCGTCCGAGATAAGCCTTGCGAAGTTCGTCGGATGGCTCGGGTTCAGTTCGAGTTGAACCGGACCCAAAAATCCAATCGCCTGCTGTGATGTGAACTGCCAATGCATTGCATTCGATCCGAGGGCGCCAAAGTTGCTTAGAAGTTTTCTTGATGACCTAGCGGAAAGAGCAGCGGACTATTGCGGCTCGGTCGATTGTCAACTCACGGGTTCTCAGAACAACATAGTCCGCTAATTTTCCTCGGGATTCTGCGCATCTGCCGGAATACACCAAAAACGCTAGAGGGGTCAGTGTATGATTATGCCATGCCCGTTGGCTAGCCGGTAGCACTGATCAATGCGGTAGCTGTAGAGTTTTCGCGACGAGCGATAGCTCAGTTTGGAAAACTAGGAGAGCATTTAGTGCTTGTCGGCTGGTACAAAATTATTGTCAGCAAGTTAGTCACGCGCTATTGGCCGCTCGTTATTGCGGGCTGGTTGACATTGGCTGTACTGTTGCGTTTGATCGCACCGGCCTGGGAGGACATCGCTGCCGATGGCGATCTGGCTTTCCTGCCTGCCACCGTCCCTAGTGCGGTTGGGCAAGCCACGTTGCAGGCCTCGTTTCCAACCATGCGCGCGCGCAGCCAAATGGTGATTGTCTTCGCGACGCCCGAAACAGCTTTGGGGCTTGGCGACCTGGCGCTTGCATTCGACATGGCCAGGCGTTTGCATTGGTCTGCGGCACAAAATGCATGGCGCGACATGCGCACTCGGACAGCGGCACCCAAGTTCATAGACAAGTTCACGCAGCCCAATCGTGTAGCACTCCAGAATCCAGTTTCGGGCGATACTCTTTCGGGCGATATTGTTTCCGACGATCCAGTCGACGCAGAAGTAATTGTCGACAATTTGACGGAAGCGATTGCGATCGAAGAGGTGTTGACGCAGTTTTTGCAAAAGGAAGCACCCGAGACGGTATTCGAACGGCTGCCAGACGCTTATGCGTTGCGTGGCCAAATAATGCAGGCACTCGGTAAAGCCGAAGATCAGGAGCAGGCTGCACTCGACATAGACACAGCCAAACTGATGATCGAGCAACGCACGCCGACGCTGCCGAGCGAATTACCTGCTTGGGCCGTAAACATCCAGGATGTGTGGTCCTGGCGCAATCCAATCGTCGGTCACAAATTGGGAAGCAATGAAGCGCGCGCTCGACTGATCAATTTACAATTGAGCTCGGACTTTAGCGCGACCAGCAACATTGACACGATCAATGGGCTCGAGGCTCTAGCGCGCGAGCTTCGACCGCGCTACGCCAAATTGATATCGCCCGATCTCAAGATCGAGGTTGGCGGCTCAGCGGCCGTCGGAGCCGATATGCTGCGCGCAGCCGCCAGCGGTGTTCGCAAGACCGAACTGGTGACCATTGTGTTGGTGCTGCTGATACTTTCTTTTGTTTACCGCGCACCATTTCTAGTGGCCATACCGTTGACGAGCATTGCGTTGAGCCTAGTTGTCGCAACCAGCCTGATCGCACTGCTGGCACGGGCGCCTGGCACTTCAGACGGCTATGGTCTGGGCGTATTTACCACCACACGAATTTTTATTGTGGTACTCCTGTTTGGTACTGGTACAGATTTTTGCCTGTTTTTCCTGGCTAGAAATCGCGAGATTTTGCAAAGCCGCCCAGTCCATTCTCGGCGGCAGATGTACCGCGTTGTGGCTACCGGCTGGCGAAGCGTACACGACGCACTGGTGGCCAGTGCGCTGACCACGATCGTCGGCTTGGCCCTCATGTGGTTTTCGCGCTTCCAGAAATTTCAGTTTAGCGGTCCAATCATTGCAATTAGCTTGGCTGTCACACTGGTTGTTTGCCTTTCATTCACGCCCGCACTACTGAGTGCGGTAGGGAGTATTGCGTTCTGGCCGCAGTTGAGTCGGCGCAAACAGGGCGATTCGGATCCAGCCAACAAAAACAAACCGGCCGGTTCAGGGCCTACAGACGCCACGCAGCGAGCTGGCCGCACGCGCCGTTACTGGGGCGCACTGGCGGACATCGTCGTTCGCTACCCAGTTGCAACACTGTTGGGTACGCTCATTGTGCTCGGCATTCCTGCCATTTATGGCGCCAGTCATATTGGCAATGTGACTTACGATTTGACCGAAGAGTTGTCCGCGTCAGCGCCAAGTCGTCGAGGAGCACGCTTGATTTCACAGTTCTTCCCGACTCAGGCGGGCAGTCCCATCACGATTGTATTGACGCGGGCAGAACCCTTTGAAAGCGAGCAAAACCTCCGTTCGGCATGTGCTGCACTGTCTACATCGCTATACACCCAAGGCGTAGACTCGGTGCGCAGCCTGACAGATCCGCTGGGAGATTATCCACCAGGTAAGCGGATGGGGCTCTTTGGCAAGGATGCTTGGAGGCGGCGGCTACTGAATCGAATCACACGCGAGCATTATGTAAGCTCCGTCAACGCATTGCAGCTTAGGGTCGCTCGATTCGACGTGGTGTTAAACGACAATCCGTTTTCACTCGATGCGGTCGCAACTTTGCAACGCGTGCGCGAACTATTAGAGGATGCAGTGAGTCAACCCGCCTCACCGTGGAGTGGGGCGCGTATCGCCACAACCGGGACGACGGTTGGGATTACGGACCTGCGATTCATTACGCAAGGCGATCAAACGCGAATTCAGATTCTAGTCACCTTCGGCGTGTGGATCGTGCTGGTAGGCTTGCTTCGTCAGTGGGTGCTGTCGACGTACCTCATTTTTACCGTGTTGCTCAGCTACTTTGCGACGCTGGGCATTACCTACTGGACGTTTGTTTCACTCTATGGAGCTAGCTACAGTGGATTGGATTGGAAAGTGCCACTGTTTCTTTTCGTGATTTTGGTAGCCGTTGGCCAGGACTACAATGTCTATCTGGTGACACGTATTTTTGAAGAGCGAAGAACTGCGGGAGTTCGCGAGGGTGTGCGGCGGGCGCTGGAAGCCACCGGAGGTATCATCACAAGTTGTGGTTTCGTAATGGCGGGCACTTTTATTGCTATGACCAGCCCCGCCGTCTTGCTATGGCTCAGCGGTGTGCTGCCACCGGGATTGATAGCCAGCGGTTGGGTAGATCCCAGTCTTCCAGTGTTGAGGGGCATTACCGAACTGGGATTTGCATTGGCCTGCGGCGTGCTACTCGACACGCTGATTGTACGCAGTATCCTGGTCCCAGCCTTTGTCGTGCTTTGGCAACCGATAGCTCAAGCCCGCGTGCATGCCAAACAATTGCAGCCTGCTCGGCAAAGTTTGCAGTGAACTTGCCGTCCACCCAAAAGGAAATTAGCGTAAATGGAACGTCGCAATTTAACCAAGTCACCCCAGGAAGTGCTAGTGCTGTGTCGAGAGCGGGACGTCAAAGCGGTTGACCTGCGTTTCACCGATTTTTTAGGACGCCAGCACCACACGACTGTTCCGATTTCGCAGCTTACCGACGACGCTTTCGAAGATGGATTTGGCTTCGATGGGTCGAGCATCCGCTGTTGGCAGGCCATCGATGAATCGGACATGCTCCTGGTGCCGCTGCCACACTCCGCCTGGATCGATCCATTTTCCGCGATTTCGACCGTCGTCCTCACCTGCTCGATCCTGGACCCGATTACGCGGGAAGACTATGCACGAGATCCGCGAAATATTGCCAGACGAGCAGAAAACTACTTGCAACAAACTGGCGTGGCCGACACGGCTTATCTGGGCCCCGAAGCCGAGTTCTTCATCTTCGACAATGTCCAATACGATCAGACTGCCAGCTCGGGCTACTACAGCGTCGATAGTGTCGAGGCGGTTTGGAATCGCGGCCGCGCCGAGAGTCCAAACTTGGGGCATAAGCTGCGGCACAAAGAGGGCTATTTTCCGTGTCCGCCTGCAGATCAAACCGCCGACATGCGCGGTGAAATGATGCAAACTCTCATTGAATGCGGTATCGAAGTCGAATGCCATCATCACGAAGTGGCCACGGCCGGGCAGGCCGAAATCGACATCCGCTACGATACCTTGCTGTCCATTGCCGATACCATGATGTGCTACAAATACATCGTCAAGAACGTGGCCAAAAAGCACGGCAAGACGGCTACGTTCATGCCCAAGCCTCTCGCTGGCGACAACGGCAATGGCATGCATGTTCACTTGTCGCTGTGGAAGTCAGGCGAACCGTTGTTTGCCGGTACCGGCTATGCAGGTTTGAGCGACGCTGGCTTGCATGCGATCGGTGGATTGTTGAAACACGCGCCCGCGCTGCTTGCACTGACCAACCCAACAACCAATAGCTACCGGCGACTAGTGCCGGGTTTCGAAGCCCCAGTCAATCTGGCTTATTCGCAACGCAATCGTTCCGCCGCTTGCCGGATCCCAATGATCAGTCCAAGTCCGAAATCCAAACGTATCGAATTCCGCTGCCCAGACCCAAGCTGCAATCCCTACTTGGCATTCTCGGCCATCTTGATGGCAGTCATCGATGGTGTCCAGAACAAAATTCACCCGGGCGAACCCATGGATAAAAATCTGTACGATTTGCCCACCGAATCCAATTCGGATATCGCTCAGACACCGCGCAGTCTGGAAGCCGCTCTGGAGGCACTCGAAGCGGATTGCGATTTCTTGCTCCGCGGCGATGTCTTCACCGAAGATACTTTAACCAGCTGGATTCAGTACAAACGCGAGCATGAAATCCTGCCCCTCAGCCGCCGACCGCATCCATACGAATTTTGTATGTATTACGATGCATGAGGAGTACCGCTCAATACTAGACGTCTGTTCGGCGGCGAGTAGGTCGAGTCGGTTGTTCGGTGTGGGGTACCGAACGGCGAAACAGACCGCGCGGTGCTGGTGGGCTTGGAGCCCGTAGGACGCTGGAGGCTTCTGGCAAGCGCGGCGCAAGCGGCTCTCCACCGATGTCGCCGAGATATTCGCGGCGAACTTCGGGATGCTGCCTGACGGTTTCAGGTGGGCCCTCGCACATCACAGAGCCCTTGCTAATCACATAGCATCGATC
Organism: Pirellulaceae bacterium; assembly: GCA_041741955.1. Taxonomy (GTDB): domain Bacteria; phylum Planctomycetota; class Planctomycetia; order Pirellulales; family Pirellulaceae; genus Aureliella. The sequence goes on from JBGSJL010000137.1 coordinate 24,736, forward strand.
GACTGTCTGTAGGATCTCGCGAGCAGCATGATCGGTGATCAAGATGGCAATGCCGCGATCTCGCAACTTGGCGATTATTTCCTGAATATTTTGCACGGTGACTGGGTCGATGCCCGCAAAGGGTTCGTCGAGCATGATGATTTTTGGGTCCGAAACCAAACATCGCGCGATTTCCAACCGCCGCCGTTCACCGCCCGAAAGTCGCCCCGCTTTGGAACGACGGATGTGAGTGATTTCGAAATCTTCAAGCAGCTCTTGGGTACGCACCTTGCGCTCGCGCGGGGCGACTCCAAGCAGTTCATATACGGCTGAAATATTCTGTTCGACAGTCAGTTTTCGAAATACACTCGATTCTTGCGCCAGGTAGCCCATGCCGCCGTCTCCAGCGCGACGAAACAATGGCCAGTCGGTGACATTGACGTCGTTGAGAAAAACCTGCCCGCGGTCTGGGCGAACAATGCCGCAAGTCATCTTAAAGCTCGTCGACTTCCCCGCACCGTTGGGCCCTAGCAGCCCGACGATCTCTGCGTCTCCGACCGTCATATTGACTCCATTGACCACCTTGCGGCGGCCGTAGCTCTTTTCAAGTCCCACGACTCTGAGAACGCTCATCGATTGCCATCCTTGACTAGTAAAACCTGTCGCAGTTCGAAGTGCCTGCTACTTTGCGGACGACACTGTCTTACAATGATTGCTACGGAATGAATTGCTACGGAATGAATTGCTACGGAAAGATTTGTTATGGGCGGAGTTAGCGAATCAAACCCATTCGGGAAAAATTAGGAGCAAATGGAATCGGTGTATTCCAAGTATGTGGCCAAAAGACGAGCAGAGCTTTTCCCAACAGAAATTTTTGCTCGACGAAATTGTGACCAATCCAAGCCCGCGCATCGGAGCTGTGCGAACTGTTGTCTCCCATCGGGAAGTATTGATCTGGCTCTAGCTGGAACGCCAGCGTGCCACGCTGGCTAAACAAATTTGTTTCACTCCACCACTGCGGATTCGCATAAACGGCCGAGAGAACTTGTTCGGCTGAGTTCATGCGATTGCGCGCGCCAGGATCTGGAATCGCGGACAGCATCGGTGCCAATCGATCCAAATCGTAATCCGAAAAGTCGTTCACGAAGCCCGCATGTTGGACCGCAATGTAATAGATATCGCGATGCACTCGCGCTCGCGTAAGCTTTATATCCAAATTGCGTCCACCGATTGCGACCGGAGCTGCGTCCAGCGGGTCGTCGGCTGTCCAGTAGGGTCGTCTCGCTGCGGCGGTGCGAAACTTGCGCGAGTCAAACTCCGCTGGCTTATTGAATTTCGCGACTTTGCCATCGATCCACAATACCAATTGGTCGTCGAAGTTCGCAAACTCAACGCGATAGCTCCCACGCCCGCGCAGCGATGTAGCGGCGGTGAGCGAAGCTTCCTCGCCAAAAATAGTCGCTGGCAAATTCGAGCCTGTCGCGGTGAGCACCGCTTGGCCGGTTGCGACGTCGATCGAACAATTGAAGTGAACTCCGAACTCGACCAAATCAAGCAGCAGTTCGCCGGATTGGGAAGCTATCTCCACTTGAAAATCGCCAGACAAATCGCCGACCCAATGATGTCCATCGTTGGACCTACCCAGACTATTGCGGAAACGCGGATCCTCGTCAATGGCCACGTCCAACGCGCTATTATCAGCCGTGATTTTAGACTTGAGCTTTGTAAAATTGGGCTTCTGATAGACTAGGTCTCGGGAACACTGATAGTAGGAATTGTACGCAAGGTAATCCGTAATCAAGCTGGAACGATAGGGATCCACTTCGCGAAGTTCGCCACCGCTGAGCAGGTTCATCCAAGTCTGCTCGTCCAAAAACTTGTGGTAGTAACGCAGCCACTGCGGCTCGCCAGAACTCGCTAGCTCAGCCGACCAGGTCGACTCACTCTGCGAAACGTGCCAACCGCCTGCGGACTCCGGCGGCGTCGGTTGCCAGAGGCTGGGCCAACCTTTGCTGACCAAGTCGACAGCCTGGTATTTAGTGTCGGAGACAATCTGCCGCATGGCTTGAATTTTGGTGGCTGGTTTGCGGGCGATCGTCCATTCCGCTGCACCCTCCGGGCGCGTGTACACATCTCCGTCTTGGATCAGCAGCGACTCGCCCGGCAAACCCACGAGCCGCTTGATATAGTTCATGCGGGCCATGCCGGGAAACTTGAAGACGAACACCTCCCAGCGTTTGGGCTTCGCAAATACATAGTCAAACTTGCTGACCAATATGCGATCGCCGGAGAAAGTGGCGTGATTGGAGTTTTTGGCCAAATCGTAAGCGTTCAAACCGCGGCAGGTCGAACATGTGCTAGCAACGGTTACAAACGGCGTATAAGCCCCTGAATCGGAGTCAATCTCCGAACTTGCGCTGGCCTGATATTGTTGGCCACAATGCTGGCAGAACACATCCTTGTGAGCTCCCATCAGAGTTGGGGCCATCGAGCCGGTAGGGATCACGAACGCTTCGGCTACGAAAGCGCGAAACAGGAATGCCAGTATAAACGCAACAATAATGGACTCGATCGTCTCGCGCGTCCCCTGAGCGTTGGTGGGCGTTTCGCTCGGCGACAGAACGGCGGCGGGTTGCGTCAGGGCAGCGGACATGGTGTGAACTCGGCAAGGAATCCCAGCGACAGCCCCGACATGCGGGGCACCTACTCGGATTATACCAGTTGTTCACCTTCGCATAAATGCGAACCTAGATGGCCCGTTTAGGCACTCTTGAGAGCGGTTTTCGTTGTTGGCTCACAGACGAGTCCGCAGGGCCATGAACCCAGCGATGACAAATACGGCCGACAGAATGCCCCATTGGGTCACGTCCATGGCCATCATGAACCAATAAACGTGGTCCCATACTTGGTCCAAACACGACCAAACGAATCCATAGACCCAACGTACCATGATGAGACCTTAAGCCTGAGTTGCAATTGACTGGCCGCTGGCACTTTCGAACCCCGTAGCCCCAAGTCGCCGGAGTGAACCCAAACGACGTTCAACCCTACGTCAATTACCGCAGGACTGCTGCTCAAACACGATCCTGCCCGCCGTTTCCGCGATCTTCCGCCCGATTTTTCCGTTCGTAGCGAATGTTTCAGCCCGCGACCTGCAACCACCTTGAGCCTTGCCAACCACGACAGTCATGGGCCTTGCAGCCCAGATTGCCCAGCGTATAATCGCCTTTCACCAAACTTTGGGAGCTGGAACAACGGCGGGAACTGTCCCGTTGGTAGCGTTTTGCTTCAGGGAATTTGGGGCCGTAGCTCAATTGGTTAGAGCACTGGACTGTCGATCCAGAGGTTGCGGGTTCGAGCCCCGTCGGCCTCGCTTTGGTTTCTCCAAGCGATTT
>JBGSJL010000138.1:0-17385 GCA_041741955.1 Pirellulaceae bacterium
AGCCGTGATAGGTTACATCGATACCCGCCGCGCGCATGCGACGCAGTGTCGCCTCAATTTCCAATTGCTTTTCAGTGTCCTGCCAAGCTTTGATGGGGTTGCGTCCCTCGGCACGGGCCACAGTCATGACCTCGACTTTTAGTCGCTTCAAGCCAGGTTCGTCCAGTGATTGTTGTTGGGCTGCAGATTGAGGAGGCGGCGCTGTACCTAAGAGATGCAACGTCAATCCGTAACGGAGCGCCAATCGTTCCGCCACAAACGAGGTGATTCCTCGAGCGCCTCCGGTGCAAATCCATGTTCCACCTTGAGTTATTGTGTGAGGTTTGCCATTAGGCCGTTGGAGCGGCTGCTGGATGGCGCGAACTACTTGCCGGATCCCAGCCGCGTAAGAAATTTCATTGTCATAGCTCGGAATCGTCAGCTCGCGCCACAAACAATCGACAATCTCCGCTGGCGACTGATGAACCGCCGTGTCTAGCGTCTTGATGGGCAGAGATCGGTAACCCTGCATCCAACTCTCGATCAATATCGACTTTAGAAGACCGCCGATTCCGCCGCCTTCAGCCGATTGAATATCGCCGCTAATTCCGAAATCGCCACCCAAAGTACTGACTGCAAATAGACTTGCGTCGTCAGCCCTATCCAGCGAGATGACATGTTCGATCCACTTTTGGCAAAGCCAAAAATTGCCGAGCAAACCCTTGTTGCGGCGAGATTTCCAGGCGGCGGCCTCTAGTGAAAATTTTGCATCCGCATCACAGGCTGTTAGCAAGAACAGGTGCGGGAACGTGCGTCGCGTTCCAGACTCGCTACACAGGTGCACGAATTGCTCTGCCAACTTGTGCGGGTCGTCGCTGGCGGGCCAGCGGACTGTATCTACTCCAGCACCGCGAAGCCTCGCTTCGAGCTGTCTGGCAACGGGATTGTCTCCGACCAGCAGAGCGGTCCCCGACCAGCGTGGCTGCCTGCCCGGTGCCGGCCGCTGCGCTGATGGAACCATACGCAGCACATAGCGACTTGCGATCGTTGCCTGCTCGGTGGCTCTTGCTGCCGGCCGCAGCTTTGAATTTAGGGCCGTTACTTCCGGCTGCCGTTGTGGAGTCGTTACCGATGCTTCCAGCCGCTGGGCTGACGAACCAACATTCACACCTTGTTTACCGGCTACCACAAAGCGGTTGTACTGCAGATCGACGCCGACACCGCCCGCCGAGCCGTTAGGCAGCCGGCCGCGGGCGCTGGTCAGTTCGTCAATCGAAATCCACTGAGTCGACACGACTCCCCGAGCTGAATCCACCCGAGCGACGGACGTCGAGTCCAAATGGGCGGCTAGAAGCCACCAGTCCGCCGAGAGCTGCAATTGCTTGGCTTGCTGGACCAGGCCTTCCAACTTCGTGGCTGGCTGTGCCTGAAGCCACGCCGAAAGACGCCTGAGCGTTTCGGTTTGCGCTACGGAAACATCTGCTGTCGGAGCATCCCCCTGCACGCCAACTAGACCTGCAATCAACAATTGCGATCGGCGAACGACTGCCAGAGGCCAGCACGTGCCCGCAACGCCGATGCCGACATGGTCTGACGCTTCCAAAGCCGTTATTCCCATCGACTCTGCACCAGCATACAGCCAAGCCGGTACATGAAATGAAGCCAACCAAACGATGGAGTCTGAGTTCGTGGTACCATCCACGCGACCGCTGGACCGTGCATGAATTGAAGTGAGTTGTGGCGAGAAGGTAGCCTTGCCAATCAACAGCCGATCAAACGCCTGTAGAGCCTGTGCGCTCACGCCACACAGCTCAGCCGTGCTACTGATGTTTTGATGCCAAATGCCAATCTGGTCGTCGCTGGGCACTATGGCCAGTGGGGAATTGTCTCTGCGGCCAACCATGCAGCGTAAGTTGTCGCGAGTTGCTCGACAGTAATCACCATTGGAAAATCTGGCCGATAGGTCCAGTGTAGGAACACTTGACCGGATGCGATTGGATGGAGCTGGCGCTGTCGGCTGAACTCTTGGATGGCTGACAATTTTAGCAGGCTCGTCCTGAGCATCGGCCGCGAGGATTGCGGTGCTCGCTTGCGTAGACGCGGACGATTGCTGCGATTCTAAGATCGCCAGTATTTGCCGTAGCGTGCGTATCTCAGCCAGTCCAAGACGATCCGGCCCAGTTCTACCGCCTGCCTGAGGTTCAATGGAAAACATCTCGCGAAGCTCACCGAAAAGCTGAGCCTTCTTGATGCTGTCAATTCCCAAATCAGCTTCGAGATCTGCATCCAGCTCCACAATTTCTGCGGGATAGCCCGTCTGCTCGACCACAAAATTAATTAGGAAATCCATCAACGGCCGTGCCGAGTGCTGGCTGGCTGCCGCCCCGTTGGTATTCGTAAAACTTCGCTCCATTGGATGGTTTTCGGCCGGCGCGGTCCGTGCTCGCGGCGGCTTGAGCTCTTGATCAGGATTGCCTGGATCGGGTAGCGCCGGCGGATCCGCTGCCAGGACCGCTTGCTCTAACCAATCGCCTTTGCCGGGTGTCCGTCCCAGCAAGAGTGCAATATCGCGCAGCGAGCGATAGTCATCCAGCTTTAGACCCACGTGAGATTCAATATCAAAAAATTCTCGCAGCTCGCCAAACAACTGAGCCTTCTTGATACTGTCGATACCCAGATCGGCCTCGATGTCCCAATCCAGCTCAATAATTTCAGCCGGATAGCCTGTTTGCTCGACCACAAAATCGATCAAGAATGTTTCGATCGCAGGTCGTTTGGTTTCTTCGATCTCGATTGGCGACTGCAACGCGTGAGCAATTGCGGCCGGTGCTACAGGCAATTTCTGCTGAGAATGTTCGTTTAGCGGAGTTGCTGCGATGGCGGACTGTCGCCGCTGCCCGTCGCGTCGTGTTTGCGTCGCGTCGAAATGCAAGAGCTGAGGTGCTGCATGTGCTTCGCGAACGGCCATGGCAGGGACAATTGCAGCCGATCGGCTTTCGAGCCGCTGACGCGACTTTCTGGTTTGGGTCGCATCGAAGTGAACAATAGCACCCGCCATAACTGTTGAGGTGTGCGCCGGCCGAGGGTCTATCGAAGATCGATCGTCGGTGTTTCTTTTCGGGATATCAAATAATACTAAAGCGGCCTGTACCACTTGCATTTGACTCGCAGCCCCCGCTCGCGGACTGTCGGTTGGCATCGCGAACATCGGTCCATGGGATGCGCAAATCAGTCGTGTGAGCCGTGTGAGCACTTGCTGAGGCCCCACTTCGAAGACATGCGAAACGCCCTGCTCCATCAATCGCTGAACCAGTCCCACAAAATCTAGAGGCGAAACCAACTGGGCCACTAAGCCTTCGCGGATGTCTTGGGGCTCAGCCACAAATCGATTGTTAACACTGCTTAGAAGCGGAATCTTCGGTGGTGAAATCTCGATGTCTTGCAGGGCTGTACGAAACGGTCGGCAAGCGTTCAAGAGTTCCGGCGTATGGAAGGCCGTTGGGACCGGTAGGATGCGACTAACGATCCCGTCCTCCTCCAATCGCTCCGCGAGCTGAGCGATGTGCGCGTGCTTGCCACCCACCACTGTTTGATTGGAAGCATTGCGATGGGACACGGTCAGCGCCCAGTCTTCGGCTGCGAGCAAATCTCGAACCCAATCCGCTTCGGCCTGAACGCTGATCATCGCCGACCCAGGTTGGACGTTTCGCGATATGGATTCGCAGCGATGCCAAGTGGCCCTGAGCGCCGTGGGCAGGTCCCAACAGCCCGCCGCCAGCATCGCCGAGAATTCACCGAAGCTATGACCGCTTACCAAATCCGGCACGAAGCCGCGTCCAAGCAGCGTCTTAAAAGCGATCCAATTGGCTACCAAAATCGCGGCCTGGGTTTGCCAAATATCCTCGCCGAGCTTGTGGGTCGGCTCCCAAGCCATATATTCGAATCCAGGTTGTCCGATGTGCGCCAATGCGGCATTGGCTTCGTCCATGGCCCGCCGCGCAACTGGGTCGCTGTGGACCAGCTCGGCCATCATGCCTACGTATTGCGAACCCTGGCCAGGAAAAATCCACGCGATCTTCTTTTGCGGCTCTTGTTCAGGGGCGGGTGCGGCCCAAAGCAGACCTTGATCGAAGCTGGCATGGATCGACGCGGGATTGCCGACCAATACCGCCAATTTCTGCAACTTGGCAGGTAATTCGACTCGTGGACAAACAATGGTGGCACGCCACAAGTCCCTTGAGGGCAACCCCTGTTTCGCAGTCGCAGAAATCGCATCGCTACCCCCTATCAGACTACGAAACTGCTGGATTGTTTCGGCAGAAAAGCAAAACGTTTCGCAAGGTGAAGGCACCGTACGTTCGCCCATGAGTGTACTGGTGATGGGTGTGTGATCCTGTGGGGAGACGGAGCTGGGGGCAGGTGGGACGAGACGGACTTCGTAACTTTGTCCGCTCAGCGTACGAGCGGTTAACAGACTAGGACGCGAGTTGGCTGTTCGCATCGAGAAACTGGCAGCGATCAAATCGACCATTCCTTGAGCGGCTTGCAGATTGCTTTCCAAAGGCAACTTGCCTAAGGAACTGCAGTCAGCCACGCAGTCTTCAATGACTGCGAAAACTTGATCTCCATCTCGAACGGCACTTGTCAGGGGCTTGAGTAGCACCAAGGCGACTCCTTCGCCCAAGCCGCTTCCATCGCTTGCCGTGTTGGTATCGGGCAAGCAGCCCAACTGGCGTAAATTCTCGCGAGCCGCACGATCCAGCGCACGTTGCGCCGCTGCGCATAAGACGTGCGAGACGGTACCGCTGTGCAAAAGTTGGCAGGCGCTCGCGATGGCAGCGAAACTCGATGTATCGCCCGCGTCGATGGCCATTGCGCCACCCATCAAATCGAACGTTTTGGACAAACGCGACGCGAGCGTACTGCTCGTAAAAGAACCTGTTTCGTCTAGCAGGGCCGGATAGACCTTTAGAAAGTGAGCGTCATACTCATCGGCCAGCCGCGCAAACGTCTCCGGTGCAACGCACTGTTCTCTCAAGACTTCGCGCAGACGCTCGCGAAACTCGGGGAGCCGCAAGCCTGCGAAAAGCGAGTTACCGAAATCTCCTCCGAAGGCCGAACCAACGACAACTGCCGTATGTTTGCGATCGAAGTCCCGCTCGAGCAGCCCCGCTTCGCGCAGTGCCTGTTCAGCCGCTTCGAGCAGCATAAACTGCAGCGGATTGGCCTGGGCGATCTGCTTGGGCGGGACCTTGTGCTTTCGCCAGTCATAGTGGAAGTCGTGTACATAGCCACCACCCGCGAAGTGCTGACCTTCGCCTAGTTGCCTACTACCTAGCAAAGTCTGAAACGCGTCGATGCTGAGCGCGCCAGGCAACACAACTCCGCGACCGACAATGGCGATTGGCTCGAAGGCGCTACCCGTGGCCTTGACCAGGTCCTTCACGACGTGCGGTGTTGGTGAACGTGCCTGCCCGTGTGCGAAAGATTCTTCGTGCGAATGCGACATTGGTAGGAATTCATCGACGACCACATGCACATTGAGGCCGCCAATCCCGAACGCATTGACGGCAGCCCGTCGCGGCACGCCGACGGGCAACTCCGGCCATTGCTCGGACCGCCGCGCGACATAAAGTGGTATCTCAGACCAGGGAATCGAATCGTTCAGTTGATCAACGTGGATCGACGGTGGAATGATGCCGTGTTGAATGGCCAGCACGGACTTAAGGACTCCGGCCAGGCCCGCGGTTTCCAGCGTATGCCCGATGTTGGACTTAACGCTTCCAACGGACAGCCGTCTGCCTATGGGAAGGTGCGGCGCATAGAAATCCGCGAGGGCTTGCATCTCGGTGGCGTCGCCAAGATGAGTGCTAGTGGCATGAGCTTCGATCATCTGCACCGCGTCGGGGCGAACCCGATCCGAGTAGGCCCTTTCAATCGCAGCGATCTGACCTTCTTTGCGCGGTGCCCACAGGGACTTGCCACGTCCGTCGGTCGATATTCCTATCCCACGCAACACAGCGTGGATTCGGTCGCCATCCGCTTCGGCTCGCGCGAGTGTCTTGATGACCAATGCCACGTAACCCTCCGAGCTGACCAACCCATCGGCGCGCTCGTCGAAGGGCCGCGACGCTGAGGCGCTACAGGACTGTGCATTTGAAAACAGCACCAGGCTGTCCGTCTTGTTGAAAGAAGCTCCACCCACAATGGCCATGTCGATTTGGCCGCTATATAGCGAAAGTCCACCCAGCGCCAAAGCGACCAACGAAGACGCGCAGGCCGCATCGATCGACATATGCGGACCAGTCAATCCCATGCTGCGACTGACAATTGCTGAAGCAAAACTGGCATCGACCCAGGGTTTACCATCCACGCGTTGCGGTCGGCTCTGCGTTAGCAGCCTGTGCAAACGTTGCTCGAGCTCTTCGCTGCCCAGCTCACGCCAACTAGGCAAATCTCTTAATAGCCCAACGTAATCTTCGACGAGAATTCGATAGGCTAGTTCGCCGCCGAGCGTCGAGCCACCACTGTGTCCCACGAACACGCCCGCATTTTTGTTAGGCAAGTTGCGGGGATCGTAGCCTGCGTGCTGGCACGCGCGAGCCGCGATCTCGCAGAAATTCAGATGGCATTCGTCCCACTGCTTAGCCTCGCTGGGCGCGATGTTCAGTAGCGACCAATCCAGTTCGCGCTCGGCTACGAATCCTCCAATATCGGCATAGGTCTTCCCACGCTTGCCTTTGTTGGGATCAAAGTACCGCGCCCGATTCAATTTGCTGTCGGGCATGCGTTCAACGGCATAGCCACCACTGGACAACAGTTTCCAGAATTCGTCCAATCCGTCGGCACCAGGCAAACGACAAGCCATACCGACGATCGCCAGCGGAGCATTGAGCCAATGGTCTGTAGATTGAGTGTTTAAATAATTGGCGGGCATGGATTAAACGGACTGTGCTTGCTTCGGGTAGGCAACATCAAGGTGTCGACGCGCGCCCCGCTGGCAATCGGGAGGCTCAATCGTAGTTCAGCTTTTAAACTTCGAAGCTACATCATGAATCCAAGGAATCACGATATCTAGCCACCCGTTCGCGGGAAGCTCCTCGGTCAGACACCATCCCTGTTCCGCAGCTTGGGAAATATCGAAGGTATCGGTCAAGCAGGCGAGTAGCATTGAAGTCTGGCAGATCAAGCGGCTGTGGCGTTTCTGGCTGGCTCCGAAGCTGGCTGAGCTGCGGCTAACACCGTACCAGACTCCGAATAACCGACCGAAGCTGAGCGACTCTGGCGAACTTGGTCCGAACAATTCGACGTCTAAATAATGTTCGCAAGGATCGTTTGTTGTGGGATACCGAAGAAGCGCCCTATTCAGCGGAAAATCAATCCGCGGTCGCGGAGCACGTTTCGGCCAGCCAAAATTCTTGGCAACAGCAAAATCAGCGAGCGTCCGAAGTTGATCGTAGCCCAATTCTGGGCACGCTGAGCCCCAGTTCGCAGGGACTCCGTTTGTTGGAATACAGTTCGCTGCGGTGGAGTGGGTGATATCGAACTTGGGATCATTGTTGAAGTAGGACTCGTAAACTCGCATCTGCTCGCGAAACGCATCCGCGTTGGATGCGGGCTGCGTGGAAGTGGTGCGCGATGAACTGGCGGCGCGACGGTTGGTCTGGCTGGGCTTAGCCGATTGTTCAATCGCATCGACGATGGCTGCCTGCATGACGCTGCACTTTGTCGGACGAGGATTCGTCCAATGCAAAATACGGGGCGCCGCGCTAGTTATCGATTGTGTGTTGGATGGTACAGTCTCATGGGAGTAGCCGCGGGAGTTGATAGCCACGCGAACAATCGATTCGGCCACCCAGTCAACAGGTACTAGATTCTTGCTGTCATCGGGTTGCAGGCCTAACGTCTGTCGAAACCACCGTCCCGCATCGGCCGAGAAGCCAAACGACTTTGCAAATTGACATCCAATCTGTAGCGGAGCGTAGAACCCGTGATAGGTGGAAGTGAAGCCCGTTCGCGAGTCGCCCACCACGATACTGGGACGATGAATCGTCTTGTCTCCAATGTAGGAGCATTCGCATACGAGCCGCTCGGCCTGGATTTTACTGCGCTCGTAGTCGTTACCTGCCAAGTCTGAGTCTGCTATGGGACGTTCAAAAACAGTGTCCAACTCGGTGCGACAGCCAACGTATGCAGTCGATACATGATGAAAACTTTCGACGGACGTCCCTCTGAGCAATTCGAGCAAATTCTCGGTTCCACGCACGTTGGTACGATAGGGCTCGCCCTCGTTGGAATCCGCGACAAAACGGATGCTGGCCGCGCAGTGAACAACCGTCAGGCGGCGGGTCTTGAGCCAGTTGAAATCGTCGTGCGAGATACCCAGCCCGCTAGTGTTCAAATCACCAATTAGAACTCGCGGACGCGGAAGGTAGGCGTCGATTTCGAAGTACTCAAGCGCCTCTTCGATTCGCTCGACCGCATGGGCTTGCGGCGTTGATCGAACCAGCGCAGCAACCTCACAGCCGCTTCTGAGCAGCTGAGCTAATAGGAAACGACCAAGCAGCCCAGTCGCTCCGGTTAGAAGTACGTGCGGGCTTGCCGAGAAATCCATCGAATGTACTGCTCAAATTTCGGTCGTTTCAAAGCTGGAATACACACCAGCCAGTGCACTCTCATGTTAGTTAGCAGCTTTTGGTTTTCTTGCTGTACTTCCAAAAAAGCGGAAATTTGACATTTAGCGCCCGAGTGCTTTGTCAAAGTGATGAACGGGGTGTGCAATATGAACCGTTTGGGTGATCGCCCCGATTGTGGTAGCCAAGCCGCCACAACGACGCGATCTTTGGCTCGCTGAATGACTTAAACCCCCAGCGAAGGCAGCACTCGCCCAGCGCTCCTCCACACAAACTTAGACCTTCTCCGCGATCCCTTTCAACGAAGTATCGAACCGACCTATACAGAAGCCACAAAAGCCTCGCGATTCATCATCGCTGTAGCCCAATCGACACCTGAAAGTTAACTAACATACTCTCCACAACTCATAGTCCGTCCGAGAGTGCCACCATAGTCAAAAATACTAGATTGGGCAATTGTCAGTCTGTAACGATTGGGTAACATGCGTCGCACGATAGATTTATTCCTCGATTTTTCCTGCCCAGTTAGAACGGACTATCATGCCATCATTTCGTCGCAGTGTTAAACGTTCGCGATTTCGCAAGCTGTTTCTAGAATCGTTGGCGCCACGGCATCTTCTGGCCAGTCTTTTGGGGCCCGTGGATGTTAGCGGCGACGGATATCTGTCGGGCATCGACGCGCTGCAAGTCGTCAATGCGCTAAATGAGAAAGCGCCCTACAACAAGCGATTTGATGTTAATCGCGATAGGCTGATCTCGCCGCTGGATGTCTTATTAGTCGTCAATGCCGTGAATGCACGCGGCAGCGCTCCGGCTGAAGGCGCCCCGCCCAATCTGCCCCCAGTTGCCAACAATGACGTGGCCCCATTGTCGCAAGTGCCGCGAGTCACAGACGCTAGCTTTCAGTCTCTGACTGGGGGGGTACTGAAGAATGGCGCTGGGACGACTATCGGCACCACCACCAATTTGACCGCTGCCAATACGGTACCCGGCGCGTTTGGGAATTCGTTGGTTTTTAATGCGGCTGGCCAACGCGCAACGATTGCACCCACACCGGGGCTCAGCGCATTGGGCGTCAACAACGCTGATTTTAGTTTGACATTCTGGTATCGCCTGGATGAAACTGCCAATGGTGTTTATCGCGTGGTTCTGTTCAAGGGCAATACCGAATTGGAACGCGGGCCAAGCATTTGGATGTTGCCCGATACGAACCAATTGCATGTTCGTTTGTCGACCACGGCGTCGTTCAACGATGGCTTTGACAGCATCGCCTCGCTGACAGTTGGCCAGTGGACGCAAATTGCCATTACCAAACAGGGGAATATTTGGTCGCTTTACTTTAATGGGCTTCTGGATAGGCAGCAGGTGCTGGGCGGTGCATCGCTGGGCAATAATGGCCCGATTTATCTGGGCAGTACTCCGTGGCAGGTGGGTGCCAAGTCGGCCATCGATGAGCTTGAGGTCTTTGGCAAAGCCCTGTCGAAGCCTGAGATCGATCTACTCTATGTGCAGCCGCAACTCAACTACCTGTTTGCTACCGGCGATGTCAGCCTCAATGATACCGATCCCGAGTTAGACGATTTGACGTTCGCCCTTGTTAGCCAGTCGGCAAACAGTGCGGTCGCTTTGCAGGCCGATGGCAAGTTCAACTATGCGACGCCAGCGGTTCCTGCTGGGGGACTGCTATTCACCTACAAAGCCGTCGACGAAGCGAGCAACGAGAGCCAAGGTAACGTCACCAGCACGCCTGCGTCGAACAGCCCACCCGACGCGGTCGACGATATCTTTGCGTTGCCCAATGTCACGCGAACCATAGACAGCAGTTTCCAAACGCTAATTGGTGGTGCGATTACAAACAACGCCGGTACAGCCATCGGTAGCAGCCTGAATTTGACGGCGGCCAACCTTGTGGCAGGCCCCTTCGGCAACGCATTGCAGTTCAACCAGGCTGACCAGCGAGCGATCATTGCACCCACCGCTGAATTGTCTGCAATGGGCGTGAACAATGCCGACTTCAGTTTGTCCTTCCGTTACCGGCTCGACGAAACCGCCAACGGCCTCTATCGCGTGGTAATGTTCAAGGGCGGCGTCGATACACAGCGCGGGCCAGGTATTTGGATGCGACCGGACAACAATAAGCTGCATGTCCAGCTTTCTACCACGGCGAACTTCAACGAAGGCTTCAACAGTGTGGCGGCGCTAACCGTGGGTCAATGGACACAGGTTACCGTGGTCAAGCAGGGTTCGCTTTGGAAACTCTATCTCAACGGCGTGCTCGATAACCAAGTTCTCTTGGCTGGAACCACCACGGGGAATACAGGACCGCTCTACCTTGGTTCAACTCCCTGGCAGGCTGGTGCGAAGGGGACGATCGATGAGTTGGAGATCTTCAACAAGGCTTTGTCCAAACCAGAAATTGCCCTGCTACAGACTCTACCCAATCAGCCGTATCAATTTGTCCAAGGCGACGTCAGCCTTAATGACAGCGATCCCAATGGCGATCCACTGACATTTGCACTGGTTAGCTCAGCGCCCGGTGGCTTCGTGGATTTTTCCGCCGACGGCAAATTTGCTTATGCAACTCTGCCAGTGGCCGGCGGCAATTTATTGCTTACCTACAAGGCCATCGACACAGCGCTGCTGGAGGATCTGGCGACCGTATTCAAGGGATCTAGCAACCTTCCACCCAACGCGGTCAATGACTCGGTGCAATTGAGTGTTGTGCCAAGAGTCACCAGTACGCGTTTCCAAAGCATTGCCGGTGGCAGGATCGAAGACACGCAGGGTGTCGCGATTGGCACGACAGTCAACCTGTCGGCTGCAAACATTGTGGCTGGAACTGTGGGCAACGCTTTAAGATTCAATCAGGCAGGCCAGCGGGCCGTCATCGCGCCCACGCCTGCACTAAATCAACTGGGTACCAATAATGCTGACTATAGCCTAACGTTCCAATATCGACTGGAAGAGGCATTCGACACCCAGTACCGAGTCGTCTTGTTTAAGGGCAACACGGACCTAGAGCGCGGACCGGGCGTATGGATGCGCCCCGATAGCAACCAACTCCACGTTCAAGTTTCTACCACGCTGAATTTCAACGAAGGGTTCAATAGTGTCGCTGCGCTGACCGTGGGGCAGTGGACCCAGGTGACCATTACGAAGCAGGGATCGTTGTGGTCGTTGTATCTCAATGGTGTGCTCGATAATCAACTGACGCTGACCGCGCCAACCGTGGGCAATGACGGGCCGCTCTACGTTGGCTCCACGCCCTGGCAGGCTGGCGCTATGGCAACCATCGACGAATTGGAAGTGTTTGCCAAGGCGCTGACTCCGACGGAGATTGCATTGTTGCAGGTGCAGCCTAACCTGCCCTACCAGTTCGCGCAGGGAGACGTCAGCCTAAATGATAACGACCCCAATGGAGACCCGCTGACATTTGCATTGGTCAGCACCGCCGCTGGTAGTTTTACGAACCTGTCCACTAGCGGACAATTCAACTTTGCCACGCTTGCCTCTGCCACACCTTCGCCACTGTTCACTTACAAAGCCATCGATGCTGGTTTACTGGAAGATGCGGCCGTGGTTACGTCGAGTTCCGAACTGCGCGGCTTGGTAGGCGAATATTATGACAATGCCGACTTGACCAACCGCTTGCTGGTTCGAAACGATCCCAATATCGATTTCAATTGGGGCCTGGGTTCGCCTGCTGCCACCCTGGGCGTGGACACATTCTCGGTCCGCTGGACTGGACAAATACAGCCTCAATTTTCCGAGACCTATACTTTTCAAACATTCACCGACGATGGTGTGCGGCTGTGGATTAACAATCAATTGATCATCGATCACTGGATTAGCCCAGGTTTGGCGACTCATACCGGTGCGATCACGTTGGTCGCGGGCCAAAAGGTTGCTCTTCGGATGGAGTACTATGAGAACAATGGGGCCGCACGAGCACAGTTATCCTGGTCGAGTCCTAGCCAGCCATTGCAAATAGTTCCGCAAGAGCAACTATTCCAAGCTGCGGGCAATGTAAGCGTTGGCGGTAGCGTCATTAGCGTCAATGAACCGGCTGGTTTTGCGACGGTCAATATCCTGCGGCAATTGGGCGCCGATGGTACGATCACCGTCGATTATCGCACAGTGGCAACTACTGCCGCCCCCGGAGTAGACTATACCGAAGTCGCAGGCACACTTACCTTCCTAACGGGTGAAACGTCCAAGCAAGTGCTTGTCCCCATCTTCAACGATCTGCTACCAGAGGCCAATGAGACGTTTACGTTTACCATCGACAATGTGGGAGGCGGTGCCAGCCTGCTCGTGCCGCGCACGGCCACAATTACCATTATCGATGACGACACACCACTTCCGAACTACGATGACTTTTTTGGCGCTTCCGGTTTGACGCTCAATGGAAACGCCGCCATCGTCGCTGGTAAATTGCGGGTGACACCCAATCTACAGAATCAGAAGGGAACCGTATTTTTCTCTACTCCGATTGCGGTCAATGACACAACTTCGTTCCAGACTCGCTTCGACTTTCAATTGACAGGCGGCCTCGAAGGGGCTGATGGTTTCACTTTCCTATTGCAGAATAGTGCTTTGGGTGCGGCAGCCATTGGCGACGGGTTGGGCTACGACGGAGTGCTGAATAGTTTGGCCGTCGAATTCGACACTTTTCAAAACATCGGCGAGATTAACGGAAATCATATCGCGATTGTGCAGAATGGGACCGTCGTCAATCCGCTAAGTGTCCATGCCGTTCCCTTTGATATGAACGATGGTAGTGTCCGCAGTGTGTGGATTGATTACAACGGGAGTTCGAATCAATTAGCCGTGTACGTCGCAGAAACGAATGTCAAACCGGAACAGCCGCTAACCCTGATATCGATCGACCTAGGTTCTTTAGTTGGCCCGCAACTCTACGCAGGCTTCGCCTCAGCTACTGGAGGTTCGAGCAACAATCATGACATTTTGAATTGGCACTACGCGACAACCATTCCTGACATTCCCAACCCGCCGGGTCCAGTCCCATTAGACGTGACCGTTGTAAGCGGCTTAGCCGGACCCACGGCAATCGAATGGGCAGACAACAATCGCAACTTGTTGATCGCTCAAAAAGACGGCGAGGTGCGCGTGATGCGAGACGGCGTGCTACTGGGGGCGCCATTCATCGACTTGCGCGATCAAGTCAACCAATTTAGCGATCGAGGTCTGCTGGGCTTGACGGTCCATCCAAACTTCGCAGTCACGCCGTATGTCTATTTGCTCTACACGTACGATCCACCTGAAACGGCTGCAAACACCGGCTTGGCAGGTCCCGATGGAGGTGGCAATCGTACCGGACGCCTCATTCGCGTTACCGCGGATGCGGCCACCGGCTACACGACCATTGTGCCCGGTAGCGAAGTCGTCTTACTAGGCACCAACGGCGTGTGGGCAAACTTCAACGGCTTCGTTGACAGTACCGTCGATTTCTCACAGCCTCCCGCCGGCATTTTGCCTGACGGCAGCAATTTGCGAGACTTTATCGCCGTCGATAGTACGACCCATGCCCCGGGTAGCGTTGTGTTTGGACCCGATGGGGCACTTTACGTTTCCGTCGGCGATGGTGCCTCGTACAATCAAGTCGACCCGCGGGCGATTCGCGTTCAGGACATCGACAATCTGTCTGGTAAGATTCTGCGCATCGATCCAATCACCGGCGCGGGTCTAACCAGCAATCCGTTCTACAACGGCGATGCCGCGGCAAACCGATCCAAGGTCTATCAACTCGGACTGCGCAATCCGTTCCGCATGGACATCGATCCGCTAACGGGCCGCATCTTTGTAGGCGATGTAGGCTGGAGCACCTGGGAGGAAATTAACTCAGCCGGACCGGGCGCCAACTTCGGTTGGCCGTATTACGAAGGCGGCAATGGCGTCAGCTCGCAGCAAACCGGCGGCTATCAGAACTTGCCTCAAGCCCAAGCGTTTTACGCCAGCGGTGCACCCGTGGCGGCCAGCGTGGTCGCACTCAATCACGCCGCTGATGGCATCAACGCGATCATTATGGGTGCCGTCTATCGCGGAGGACTCTATCCAGCCGAATATCAGGGCGACGTCTTCTTTAGCGATTTGGGACAAGGCATTGTAAGGCACATCAGCTTTGACGCAGCCGGCAACGCTACAGCAGTCGAATTGTTCACGACGGGAGCCAACTTGGTCGTGCAGATCAAACAAGCACCCGACGGTAGCCTATATTTCGTAGACTTGGACGACGGTCGCATTGGACAATGGCTGTTCCTGTAACCCAGCCGGAAAAGTTGCTCGCTGACGCTTCGCGTTGTGAAAAACCGTTGCCGTAGTCGCGAGACTTCGATGCTTATCTAGGTATCGAAGAATTGGGGCTTACGTTTGGTAATATTTGGAGTGCGTGCGATTTGTCGCCGCTTTGGAATTGCCCCCGAGCTCGAAGAAAACGGGAATTTCCTGCGAGGATAGTTTGGAAAGTCGGATGGACCTACGCTTGAACCGCATGTTTATATCCGCTCAAATACGGATCGGACGCTAGTGAGCATCCAACCAACTTCTGTCAGTTCATTGACCATGACTCAAGAGCAAGACAATGCGAAATTAGCAAGTGATCTTGCCGAACGGATTGCGCGGCTGACACCACTTCAAATTGGAGAGTTGCGGCGGCAAGTCAGTCAGTTTGAATTTCACAACTCGGGTAGTCGCGAGTGTTCGCCGCCGCAGTCAAAACACTGGCCACATGCCCCACTCCATCGATTGGGTGAGAAGGGGACTTTTATTGTCACCGGCAGTACGCTGTACAAAGAACACCATTTTCAAGTCGCAGCAGATCTAGACTTTTTCGAATCGGAATTGTTATCCAAAGCTGATGACTACGGATGGCAGATTGAAGCATGGGCGTGTTTTTCGAACCACTACCATTTTGTGGGTCACTCCCTAAATCACGCAAAATCCCTGAAGCCGTTTATTTCTCATCTGCATGCAGACACTGCTCGCGAGCTGAATGTCCGATACAGTTTTGACGAACGTCAAGTTTGGTACAACTTCTGGGAGACAGAGCTGACATTCGAAAAGTCATACCTAGCGAGGCTAAACTACGTACATCAGAATGCGGTCAAACATGGTTTAGTGCCCAGCGCGAACATGTATCGATGGTGTTCAGCGGCCTGGTTCGAACGCACAGCGAAGGCGGCTCAGGTTAAGACGATCTATAGTTTTAAGCTCGACAGTGTGCGTGTGCAGGACGATTTCGACGTCGTGCCGATAAGTTGAAATGCGACCTGTCGCCCCTTTGGAGTGCGTGCGACTTGTCGCCGCTTTGGAATCGCCCAGAACTCTGAAAGAAAACGGGAATTTCCTGCGAGGATAGTTTGAAAGGCCGATCGCGACGGTTGGTTTCAACGAGCGTCGCGAAAACACTCAGGTGATGTTTGCGCCCGAGTTACATCGCATACCCGCTTGCTTCAGACTCGATGGCAATAGGAAAGCTAGGACAAGTCCCAGCACTCCAAAGTTGAAATGCGACCTGTCGCCGCTTTGGAGTGCGTGCGATTTGTCGCCGCTTTGGAATTGCCCCCGAGCTGAAAGGAAAAGGGAAGATGGATCCAGAGTGTTCTGGTGGCCGATCGGGACGGTTGGCTACGACTAGCGACGTGAAATAACTCGAGTGGTGCTTGCTCCCGAGTTACATTGCATACCCGCTTGCTTCAGGCTCTATGGCAATAGGAAAGCTAGGACAAGTCCCAGCACTCCAAAGGATCTCAGGGTAAGCCGCGATTTCGCCAACTCCATTTTTTCGGCGGACCTAGCAACTTGTGCAACTTCGCTCTCGCTACCGGTAAGCTTACAAACTGTCCGTCGCCAAAATCTATCGCAACACCAGAATCTGTTACCAAATGGATGCTCTCAAGTTGGTCATCTATGAATCCAACACTATTGAAACCTGAACTGTAGATGATGATCTTCACCTTTGTATCTAGATTCTCAATATCACTCTTATCGGTGAAGAATTCGTCGATATCTCCAGGCGCCAGACGTGCCAGGGCATACGAATTTCCATCCGGCATTTGTATGCGTACTTTCGCCAGCGAATTCCGACCGTAGCCCGAACTGAATTCGAAGAACTCGTCTGAAGTTGCACTTAGCCAGAAGTCTTCGTAGTCAGCTACATAGTACCCAGAGCGCGTGATCCAGCTTAGCGTGGAACCAAGCTTGTCCAAGTTAAACACGGCAAACAGCACAGTTAGACAGGTGGCCACGAACAGCAATAGTAGGGTAGCTGACAGCACTGTCCAATAACCTTTGTACGGCTGTTGGGTCATCTCCAGCCTCCGTTCCTAGGATTGATACGTCTGTTGTAAAGCGACTCGATGAACGGTCGCGCACCCTCGTTGCCTGGATAGATATCCCAGAGGCCCAGTTGCACCCATGGCAGATCGCGGCGGTAATGATCGGCAGCGGGCTGATTGCCCACAACTGCCCTGGCATTTTTAGAAACCCCGCCAAGTATCACCAGCGGGTTGATCCCGTCCCAGTTCTGAGTACCAAAGCCGCCAGGACGCCACTGCCGTTCAATGTTCGAATGAAGTTGTGTCTGAAATTGTGCTGCGGAGTAGGCATTCCAATTCCTCAGCTGTGAAGCTAGGTCCCATAATCGTTTCTTATCGATAAACTCATCTTCCCCCAAATAGCCCCTCAACGCGATTTGTTGACCAAACACTGAGGAGAGGATGCCTTGAATTTGGGGGTCGATGCCGCGCCACTC
>JBGSJL010000139.1:0-2153 GCA_041741955.1 Pirellulaceae bacterium
AGCCGTGATAGGTTACATCGATACCCGCCGCGCGCATGCGACGCAGTGTCGCCTCAATTTCCAATTGCTTTTCAGTGTCCTGCCAAGCTTTGATGGGGTTGCGTCCCTCGGCACGGGCCACAGTCATGACCTCGACTTTTAATCGCTTCAAGCCAGGTTCGTCCAGTGATTGTTGTTGGGCTGCAGATTGAGGAGGCGGCGATGTACCCAAGAGATGCAATGTCAATCCGTAACGGAGCGCCAATCGTTCCGCCACAAATGAGGTGATTCCTCGAGCGCCTCCGGTGCAAATCCATGTTCCACCTTGAGTTATTGTGTGAGGTTTGCCATTACGCCGTTGGAGCGGTTGCTGGACGGCGCGAACTACTTGCCGGATCCCAGCCGCGTAAGAAATTTCATTGTCATAGCTAGGAATCGTCAGCTCGCGCCACAAACAATCGACAATCTCCGCTGGCGACTGATGAACTGCCGTGTCTAGCGTCTTGATGGGCAGAGATCGGTAACCCTGCATCCAACTTTCGATCAATATCGATTTTAGAAGTCCGCCGATTCCTCCACCTTCAGCCGATTGAATATCGCCGCTAATTCCGAAATCGCCACCCAAAGTGCTGACTGCAAATAGACTTGCATCGTCAGTCATATCCAGCGAGATGATATGTTCCATCCACTTTTGGCACAGCCAAAAATTGCCGAGCAAACCCTTGTTGCGCCGAGATTTCCAGGCGGCGGCTGCTAGAGAAAATTTTGCATCCGCATCACAGGCTGTTAACAAGAATAGGTGCGGGAACGTGCGCCGCGTTCCAGACTCGCCACACAGGTGCGCGAATTGCTCTGCCAACTTGTGCGGGTCGTCGCTGGCGGGCCAGCGGACTGTATCTACTCCAGCACCGCGAAGCCGCGCTTCGAGTTGTCTGGCAACGGGATTGTCTCCGACCAGCAGAGCGGTCCCCGACCAGCGTGGCTGCCTGCCTGGTGCCGGACGCTGCGCTGATGGAACCATACGCAGCACATAACGATTGGCGATTGTTGCCTGCCCGGTGGCTCTAGCTTCCGGCCGCAGCTCTGAATTTACGGCCATTACTTCCGGCTGCCGTTGTGGAGTCGTAACCGATGCCTCCAGCCGCTGGGCTGACGAATCAAAATTCACACCTTGTTTACCGACCACCACAAAGCGATTGTGTTGCAAATCAAAACCGACGCCCCCTGCCGAGCCGTTAGGCAACGGGCCGCGAGCGCTGGCCAGTTCGCCAATCGAAATCCACTGAGTCGACACGACGCCTCGAGCTGAATCCACCCGAGCGACGGACGTCGAGTCCAAATGGGCGGCTAGAAGCCACCAGTCCGCCGAGAGCTGCAATTGCTTGGCTCGCTGGACCAGACCTTCCAACTTCGTGGCTGGCTGTGCCTGAAGCCACGCCGAAAGACGCCTGAGCGATTCGGTTTGCGCTACGGAAACATCTGCTGTCGGAGCATCCCCCTGCACGCCAACTAGACCTGCAATCAACAATTGCGATTGGCGAACGACTGCCAGAGGCCAGCATGTGCCCGCAACGCCGATGCCGACATGGTCTGACGCTTCCAAAGCCGTTATTCCCATCGACTCTGCACCAGCATTCAGCCAAGCCGGAACATGAAATGAAGCCAACCAAACGATGGAGTCTGAGTTCGCGGTACCAACCAAGCGACCGCTGGACCGTGCATGAATTGAAGTGAGTTGTGGCGAGAAGGTAGCCTTGCCAATCAACAGCCTATCAAGCGCCTGTAGAGCCTGTGCGCTCACGCCACACAGCTCAGCCGTACTACCGATCTTTTGATGCCAGATACCCATCTGGTCGTCGCTGGGCACTGTGGCCAGTGGGGAACTGTCTCTGCGGCCAACCATGCAGCGTAAGTTGTCGCGAGTTGCTCGACAGTAATCACCATTGGAAAATCTGGCCGATAGGTCCAGTGTAGGAACACTTGACCGGATGCGATCGGATGGAGCTGGCGCTGTCGGCTGAACTCTTGGATGGCTGACAATTTTAGCTGGCTCGTCCTGAGCATCGGCCGCGAGGATTGCGGTGCTCGCTTGCTCAGGCGCGGACGATTGCTGCGATTCTAAGATCGCCAGTATTTGCCGTAGCGTGCGTATCTCAGCCAATCCAAGACGATCC
>JBGSJL010000140.1:0-2255 GCA_041741955.1 Pirellulaceae bacterium
CGCAGAGCAGCGACTTGGCAGCCATCACCCGCACCGCCGATGTCCTGGTGGCGGCCGTGGGCCGCCCGAAACTAATTACGGCGGACATGGTAAAAATTGGAGCAGTGGTGGTGGACGTCGGAATCAACCGACTCGACGAGCGACTGGTTGGCGACGTTGATTTCGACTCCGTTCGCGAGGTAGCCAGCGCGATCACGCCCGTGCCTGGTGGCGTCGGGCCCCTGACCATTGCCATGCTTCTGCAAAACACGCTAACCGCCTGCTGGCTCCAACACAGCGGCTGCGCCGTCGGCTCACAAATCCGTAGCGAATCTGATAAAATCGGACCCGACTTGAAATCAAGTCGGGTCTAGCGTCACTTATTCCTTTGCGAGAAAACTATGAATTTGGTACGAATTTACAAGCTATGTTTTGGGAGCTTGTTGGCAATATCGGTTGCTTCTCAGTTGTCCCTGGCAGACGATTGGCCAACGTTTCGCGGTGCCGATCGGACTGCAGTTTCCAAAGAAACCAATCTGCTCGACAGCTGGCCCGAGGGCGGACCTGAGCTTGTCTGGACAGCCACAGGTGCCGGTCGTGGTTACGCCAGTCCTGCAGTGGCTGACGGACGCATCTACACGCTGGGAGACGGTCCTTCGACAGCCGACGATCAAGATGAGTATATGACCTGCTATTCGGCTTCCGATGGCACTCAGCTTTGGAAAGTCAAAACCGGCCCAGCTTGGAACGACGGCCAGCCCTCTTGGCAGGGATCGCGCAGTACGCCGACTGTTGATGGAAAAAGAGTATATGTCATCACGCCGCATGGCGAACTGATTTGCTCTAAGACAGAGAATGGTGAGATCGTATGGAAGAGGGATCTGAAGAGCCAATTTCAGGGGGAAAAGAAGGATGACTGGGGTTACAGCGAATCCCCGCTGATCGATGGCAACCGACTGGTTTGCACCCCCGGTGGTCCCGATGCGACTGTCATAGCCCTGGATAAGTCCACTGGCGAATTGATTTGGAAGTGCTCGCGACCGAAGGATGTAGGGGCAGGCCACTCCTCGATTGTGATTTCAAACGTCGGCGGGCAAAAAGTTTATGTGCAGAATACCGGTGGTGGACCCATGGGGGTTGCCGCCGAGAGTGGAAAACTCTTGTGGTCGTATGACATGAAGGCTCCGACGGCTTTCATTCCATCGCCGGTCATTAAGGGCAATTATGTTTTCTCAGTTGCTGGATACAACCTGGGTGGCGCGCTGCTACAGCAAGTGCCCGGTCCAGGTGGTGCGGTGAGCATCAAAGAAGTGTACGGCCCCAAGCCCGAGTTGGGCAATAAACATGGCGGAGCGATACTGATCGGCGACCAAATTTATGCAGGCAAGGAAGATAAAAATGCCATTTACTGCGCCGACATGATGACTGGCAATGTCCGATGGCAGGAACGCGGTTCCGGTCCGGACTCCGGCCAGTGCTCTATCTCCGTAATTGCAGCAGACGGCAATCTCTACCTTCGCTACCAAAACGGTTTGATGACTATGGCGAAAGTCAATCCCGACAGTTTCAAAGAGACTAGTTCTTTCACTCCACCGGGTTCAGGCGAGAAGGACAAACCTAGTTGGGCTCATCCGGTCATATCCAACGGAAAGCTATTGCTTCGCGAAGGCGACTCGATACTGTGCTACGACATCAGCAAGAATTAGCCTGAGCGCCCGCTGATCGATGCCACTGCGATTGTTTAACCGCAATGCGCGCTTGTAGGGTTGGATCGCGCCCAAGAAGACAGAGCTCCCCGCAGCGACTGACGTCACCCCAATTTGCTCCGCCGTTAGGCATTGGCCGAGAAATTAGTGTGGCAGGCTGCGCGGTTAACCAGACCAGATTGGCGTTGATCCGTGAATGCAGCCTCGGACACCGTAAGGAACTTACGGGTTTTGGCGCTAGCGCCTGTGGTGCAGGGCATGACAAACCACAAGTGCTCTGGAACATTAGAACGGAAGGTGAACGTCGATCCGGCAGCGCAAGCTCAATGTGAACTGCATGTCGGTGCGGCTGGGAATCGATCGATAGGATCCACCGTCTAGCTCGAACACTTCAAACATCTTGGCAACTGGATCGGCTAGCAAGTAGTACGTTACACCTTGCTGCTGATACAGCTCAAATTTCCATGTTCGATCTTTGAGCTTTGTGCTTTCGGACAGAACTTCGACAATCAGAGCTGGGGGCTGGTCAATAAATCGCTGTAGTTCCGAACCACATACAATCGACAAGTC
>JBGSJL010000141.1:0-2557 GCA_041741955.1 Pirellulaceae bacterium
CTTACTTCCGACCTCATAACCGCAGCGAAGGCATCCCCGGTTTGTACATCGCGGGAGCTGGAACGCATCCAGGAGCTGGCGTTCCCGGCGTGATCAACTCCGCCAAGGCAACCTGCAATTTGATAGCGCAAGACTACGGAGCGATGGTTCATGTATGACTCATTCGATACGATTCCATACGATGACAGTGAAGTGATTCGCCACCACAGTCAATCGTTCTCCCTCGCCGCGCAGCTGTTACCCAGGAAAATCCGCGGTGATGTGAAGAAGTTGTACGCTTGGTGTCGTTGGTGCGACAATGCGGTCGATGACGCACCATCGCGCGAGCTTGCCCAACAACGCCTCCAACGACTTCGATTGGACGTTGGTCTTGTCTATGACAACCTACAGCCCATTCACGGAGCATCGGCATGGTTAGCAGACGTTGTGTGTCGCTATTCCATACCTAAAGAGTATCCGCTCGCGCTGCTTGCGGGCATGGAAATGGATTTGCATC
This sequence comes from Pirellulaceae bacterium, assembly GCA_041741955.1. GTDB lineage: Bacteria > Planctomycetota > Planctomycetia > Pirellulales > Pirellulaceae > Aureliella. The sequence continues at coordinate 497 of JBGSJL010000141.1, forward strand.
ATCGCCCGATTCAATCTCAAGAAGACCTGCTTTTGTATTGCCATCTTGCGGCAGGTTCGGTGGGACTAATGATGTGCTTTCTGCTCGGTACGTCCAGCGTTCAAGCGCTCGGCCATGCCAATTCGCTAGGCATGGCGATGCAAATGACAAATATCGCCAGAGATGTTAAAGAAGATCACGCGCGCGGGCGGTGCTATCTGCCTGAATGTTGGCTCGACGCAGTCCCGCTGAACGAGGGCTTACCAACCAGCAAGCATGTGGGTGGTGCCGTCAAGCGGTTGCTGGCAATGGCGGATCAGCACTACGCAAATGGAATCAAAGGCCTGCGATACCTTCCTGCATCATCAATACGCGCAATCCGGATCGCGGCAGACCTCTATCGAGAAATTGGAGAAACAATCCGTCGCCACGACTACCGCGTAATGGATGGTCGAGCATTTGTTCCGATGTCGAGGAAGGTGTTGCTTGTCGCCAGCGGCTTGCTCCGCTCGCGACACCAAACAGCTTTCGCAGTTTCTCCGACCAAAATAGTTCACCCGTTTCCGTTTACTCCACTAAGCTAGGTATATGATGATGAACAAAGATGCTTTCTATCTGGCCACTCTTGGCGTGTCGCTAACCGCAATTATGGCAACAGCTATGTTTGTACTTGTCGCCTTCAATCCAAAAGACGCTACGACCTACAGCAACTTGCCTTGGATCTACGCCATTGTTTGTGCGACAGTTGGGTGTTTAACGCAACTTACTCTTTATCGAATGGATAGGGCGATGCGGCAGCAACCGGTTCGGGTTGATCGTGATACGCGTTAATGAGTGCATTCGACAGCGGATCATGACCAACAAACGGTGATTTTCACCCACTCGAATTACTTCAGCTATTACTGCGAAGACTGTTGAAGTCTACCGGAAAGCGCGAAGAAGGTTGGTGCCCAAAGTCCAACAAAGATTCCAAACCGTTCAGCGTGTGCCTTGGATTCAGCCGCTTCACCTCCCGTCAAAAACCAAATGGCAAGCGAGCCAACAATGGACAGGATCGACTCGAACTCAGCTTCATTGAGTTGGCGACGCGTTTTGATGGACTTGATTTTCAGACCGGATTCATCAAACGGTGTGTCATCGTCTATGCCGGCTAAACCAAATGGATTCACGAAAGGCTACGGCTGAGCCTTCTGCGTGGCGATGGTATCTTTAAATCGTTTTGCGGGGATCCCTACCACCTGCCGCCCGGTCATCACTATCCCGACATTCCAACAACTTGCCCGAGGGTCATCCAGGAAGTTACTATCCCGCAATGCCGCCTTATCCAGTTGTCGCTCCTTGACGGGGTGAAAACGGGTAGTCGTTCGGTAACTTGAAGTGATACAAAAACGCCAGTGCTTCGTTGGAGTGCTGGCGTTTTTCTTTTTGTAGATTGAATTAGCTCGCCATCGCCGAACAGCTTTCTTCACACTTGCGACAGCACTTGACGCATTTGGCCATGCCGCCGACTTGCTCGCAACTGTCTGCGCAGGCATTACAAATCTCTGCACAGGCTTTGCAGTAATGCGAGCGGAAGTCGCTGCTACGGCTCATAAAATCGACGCAGGCGGCACAGGCGGCAATGCAGTCGAGCATCAGCTTCACATGGCTCTGCTCAACGTGGTCGCCGCCCTCGTTTAGGCAATGGCTGGTCAACATGTCTGAGCACGTCGTTTGACATTCTTGACAGTTTTGGATGCAATCTTTTTGCGATGCGGTTGCGGAACTCATTCGTCTACTCCTAGTTTGAAGGAATTTCGACCAACGGCGGGCCAGCTTTACGGTATGCAACTTGCATACCAGTATGGGGTATATTGCAAGCTGCCACTTTGGAAGACAGGGGACGAACCATGCTCACAACTGAAACTACCGCTATTGATCCCGTCTGCGGAATGTCGGTGAATCCCCAAGATTCATTGCGTAGTCAACATGAGGGGACAGACTTTTTCTTTTGCAGCGCTGGTTGCCAAAAAAAGTTTGAAGACGATCCGGACAGTGTTCTGAAGGCACGAGCCGCGAAGAAAGTGGTAAAACCTGAACCAA
>JBGSJL010000142.1:0-4293 GCA_041741955.1 Pirellulaceae bacterium
ATAGGATGCTCGGATGCCCCAGTCCTCGCCACCGCCCCAGAAGCTTTGCTGGCCAAGCCATTGATTGCCGTTACTGTTATGGTCGAAACTTGTTCGACCATGCCAGTCGAGACCTGATTCACTTCTGGGCGACTTCATCAATTCAAAGTCGACAAAGTGAAATCCTGGTCCATACAGACTGCTATATGGCCCAGGAATAATGAGAACATCTTGGACGTTTCTCGAGTCGATCTTGGAGAGAGCCGTATCAAGATCCGCTCGTGCGGGAACCCAGTGAGATCCGGACGCAGCAAGCGCTCCGATGCGGCTGCTTCGGACTCGCGTGTCGTTAACAATCGGCGAACGGCGCTGGACTTCGATGCTGAGAGCGGCTGGAGACTTGCGCAACAAGCTACCAACATCGGTTGCGACAACAGAGCTAGCTTCGATGCCTCGCACATAATCGACACCAAGTGTGTCAATTTGTGACCGAGCTTGACCGAGCAGACTTCGCTCCGCGATTGTGTTGTCGAATACGCGAGACGCGAGTGAATTTGTATCTGCTAGTGATGTCGCCGTCGGCGTGATTGCAACTCGTGTCTCGACAAAAGGCGTCGGTTGGAGCAGCGACGCTTGGCGAAGCGGCGAGGTTTCACGAAGAAAATGCTCCGACTCGATCGGTTGATCATTCTCCAACCAACCATCCAAATCCAGCCAATGTCCCAAGGCGTGATCCGTGGACACGGACTCAACTTGCGAGTCCTCGTCTGCTTCAGCGGGAAACTCCAGCGCAGCCACGGCTCTCGGACCTTGGGTCTCCAGACCACTTGTTTCCGGAACTTGTGCCTCCGTCGACTCGTCACCATGCATGCTCGCAAGTACGACCAAAATGCAAACGATCCACGAATTGCTCGTCTTAACAAACATTTGACACGGTAAGCGATTCATGGCAGTTGGTCTCAAAAACCGACAGGTCAACAATTCTTATCGAAAGAATCGATTTCACCGATTTGATCGGCTATACCGGGGGCACTACGCCATTTCGGGGGATAAAGTCGGTAAACTCCGCCTAATCAAACCTGGAATCTGGTCGACTGGAACCCCTCAGTGCGGATGGTGCCGACTCCAGACTCGGGGTAACATGCACCCTCAGATTAGGGTGGGTGCTTGCTGAATTACCGGGCACTCGCTTTACCGAATCCTTGTGGTGGCGACGACCAACTTCGCGTACGAAACCTGGAACGTGACTTAAATGAAGCCTGATAACGTGAACGAGTCGCTAAATTTGCGGCGGTTATCCGTCAGTTCAAAACGAAGCTCGATGCGATGGAAACGGAATTGGCTTCAGCTCGAATTGCTCGAAGACCGCCGATTGTTGTCCGCCGATTTTGATAGCAATGCGACGGATCTGTCTCAAGCCAACGTGGATTCGATTCCAGCATTCACTTGGTTTGCCTCGAACGATCGTGCGCCTCGGATCCAGCTTGCCGAGCTTGAAAAGTTTGATCCAATTCTACCTACGGATGCGTTCGGTCCAGTTCGTCCTGCAGTGGGTGAGTGGATCGTTCAACTAACGGACGAAGCGTCGAGGGAAATACGTCGCACGTCAGACATCCAAACATTGCTTGAATCAAACGGCGGTGGCTTCTCATTTATCAACGGACTTGGAAGCGAAGGCTTAGTGCTTGTTCGCGGAGAAGGAGCTGATCGCGAGAACATTGAAACACTGCTCACAAGCCATCCCAGCGTCGAGTCATTCGATCTCAACTCGCTCATTTCTGGGCAAGCAACGACTCCAAACGACTCGGATTATGTTGCTGGATTATTGCCGGGACTCAACCGAATCGGTGCTCCCGCCGCGTGGGACACAACGCGCGGGAGCATTTCAACGGTCGTTGGCGTTGTTGACACGGGTATCGATCCAACGCATCCCGACCTGTACCTCAACATCTGGTTGAACCAAGGCGAGTTGCCGCCAAAGTTTCTCGACAATGTCGGCCCCAAATTGACTGACATCGACGGCGACGGATTAATCAGTTTCTATGATCTCAACAATGTGATGCGAGCCGCAGCAGCTCCGTATTCACTCAGTTTTGGCGGTTTCCGAAATGGCCCCAATGCTCCATTCGTCCGCGACCTGAACAGTAACGGATATATCGACGCCAAAGATCTCCTTGCTGACGCAAATTGGGCGAATGGACTCGACGAAGATTTGAACGGATTCTTCGACGACTTTTATGGTGTTAATTTTCGGGCTGGCGAGGGAGACCCATTCGAACCCAATAACCCCAGCGACGAACTCGGTCATGGGACACACGTCTCAGGAACCATTGGTGCGATCGGTGGGAATGGTAGTGGCGTCGTTGGCGTGAATTGGCAGACATCCCTGATGGCGCTCCGAATACTCGATAACAACAATCAAGGAGACTCGGGCGCCGCAATTCGCGCTATCAACTATGCACGCGAAATGCGAGAGAGAGTAACGAAGGACGACAGCGGACGAATCACTCAAGGGGCGAACGTTCGTGTCCTTAATAACTCATGGGGACAGCCCGGTGGTTTCGAAGTTTCTCTCGAAGCGGCAATAATTGACAGTTACGACGCGGGAATTCTATTCGTTGCGGCCGCTGGCAACGGCAACATTCTTGGCCAGGGCGTCAACAACGATCAAACACCGTTCTATCCAGCGAGCTACGACGTCCCCAGCGTAATCGCGGTGGCGGCAATGGATCTAGCTAATCAACCGGCAACGTTCTCAAACTTCGGACCCGAGTCGGTTGATCTCTTTGCGCCCGGAGTTGGTATTCGCAGCACGCTGCCTGGTGGCGCGTATGGCAATGCAAACGGGACCAGCATGGCAACACCACATGTCGCCGGATCCGCCGCATTAATTTGGGCTGCACTTCCAGAAGCAACGGTGGACGAGGTTCGCCAAGCCATTCTTGATTCGGCATCGGCTACACCCTTTGGAGCGGATCTTGTTTCGTCCCGTGGCCGCTTAAACGCAAATGGAGCGATATCTTCAAATGTGTTTGCTCCATCGGCTAGGCTAGTTTCTAAACAATCGATAACCGCCAATGGCGGCACTTCGACCGAATTCACGGTTGAGTACTACCATCGAAACGGTATCCTGCGATCCTCGATTGGAAACAATGACGTTATTGTGAAACGTCAATGGGGACCTCAGAATCAATTTCCAGTAGCCGTTAAACCAGGGTCGATTAGCTCGACTGCCACTACGACAACGGTTACCTATGTGATGACGGCCCCCGGAGGCACGTGGAACCCCGGTGACTATGGCGACTATGTCATTTCGACTGTTGAAGGGAAGGTAAGCTCCACTACAGGGGATCGACAAACCGAAGCCCGCGTTATCGGAAGCTTCAACGTCAAGATTGATTCACCGTCAGTGTTGTATGTCGACACGTTCGCCGACACTGGGGGGACCGGTTCGTTACGTTCCGCAATCATTGCGGCTAATGCTGCTGCCCCGGCACCCCGTACCATTATTCTTAATGCCGGTAGCTATTCGATCGACATTCCTCCTGTTGTTGACCCAGGTGTTTCCTACCCGATTCCAACGAGCCGTGCCGGTGGCCTTGTTGCTGGAAGTGACCAGTTTGATTGGTCAAACGAAACGACTGGCGACTTTGTAATCACTGGAAACATAACGATCTTAGGTGACCAAAAAGAAAGAACCTTCATTTCGTCGAACGTACTTGATCGAGTGTTTCGCGTTTTCGACGGCGGCGTTTTGAAACTGAATCGCGTTACCATCACCGGAGGTACCGCTCCACATTCACAGCCTGGAGGAGGAATTCTCTCAGCCGGCCAATTGACGATCGATCTTTCCAACGTCACTGGCAACCGAACTTCCGTCACTGAAAATCTACCGGCCGATGGCGGAGGCATCGCAGTTGTAGACGGAACGGCAACCATTACTCGAAGTGTGATTTCAGAGAACGCCGCTCGTGCTAGCGCCGGGGTCCTCTTTGTTGGAGATGCTACCGGTACCATCGACCAAAGCACCATCGATTCAAATGTTGCTGCAAACAGCGCCAATGTTGAAACATTCGGAGGAGCTGTTGGCTCTTACTCAATCAACGATGTAGGGATCACCAATACAACGATATCACGAAACACGGGCGTGGCGATTCATGCAGGCGTCGTACAAGGCCCCGACAACACCGGCGACCGCTTTAACCTGCCAACGGAACTTTCAACCAGTCGCGATGGACGCTATTCAGTCTTCAGTAGCTCCGTTGGAAACCTGACCTCGGACGATACCAACCAGCTCTCTGACATTTTTCTCTA
>JBGSJL010000143.1:0-7488 GCA_041741955.1 Pirellulaceae bacterium
ACAGGTAGATTCGGCTCGTCCTAGTTAGTATGCCAAAGCGGCGTCCGTCGGAGACAAGCTCCGAACGGACGGGTCGGAGGCGAGCTCCGAGCGGACGGATACGGCCTAATGAAAACTGGTGGATCAGAAACTGGCGGGAGATTGAATCCGTCCACGAATTGCTTGGCGGGGAGCTTGCCTCCCTCCAAGCATGCTTTGGCGTCCTAAGAGTCTCCGCGGCGAAGACACTTCTGCCTGGGCCGAATCGCTGCAAGCGATTCGGCACAGGCAGACAGGTAGATTCGGCTCGTCCTAGTTAGTATGCCAAAGCGGCGTCCGTCGGAGACAAGCTCCGAACGGACGGGTCGGAGACAAGCTCCGAACGGACGGATACGTTCTAATGAAATACTCTTGCTAGCGCGGCGGACTGTGAAACCTATGAAACTTGAGATCGCGCTGCAGCGCGCAGTAAACGCTGTGATCGGTCCGGCGACGGAGAAGATCCTGCTGCATCGCCCCTACTTGCCGAGTAAAGCTTGGGAGTATGTTAAAGACAGTATGGACACGGGCTGGGTTTCTTCGGCGGGCGGATATGTCTCAAAGTTCGAAGAAGAACTGGCTCGCTTCACGGGTTGCCGTCGGGCGGTAGCTACGGTCACTGGCACGGCGGCCCTGGAAGTCTGCTTTCATTTGGCGGGCGTGTGCGCGGGCGACGAAGTCATATGTCCAGCGTTGACTTTCGTAGCGACTCCCAATGCTATTTCTCGTGTCGGGGCTATCCCGCACTTCGTCGATGTGTCCTTGGATCGACTGTCTCTGTCCCCCGGAGCACTCGAAGATCGACTCGATCAGATTGTGGTTCCTAGCGCACAGGGGCCGACGAATCGCGAAACGGGCCGACGCATCGCAGCGGTTTGTCTGATGCATTGCTTGGGACATCCAGGCGACATCTGCGCCATCGCCGCAATTTGCGAGAGATTCGATCTGCCGCTGATTGAGGATGCCGCCGAGTCGCTGGGGTCGACTTATCAAGGCAAACACACGGGCCGCTTTGGACTGCTGGCGGCGATGAGCTTCAATGGCAATAAGATTCTGTCGACCGGTGGCGGCGGCGCGATCTTAACCGACAATGAAGAACTCGGCAGCTTGGCCAAACATTTGACGACCACCGCCAAGACACCTCATGCCTGGGATTTTCATCACGATGCAGTGGGTTGGAATTATCGTATGCCCAGTATTAACGCAGCGCTGGGGCTGGCGCAGTTAGAAATACTGCCTATGCTCGTAGCTGCGAAACGGCAATTGGCGGACAGCTATCGCCAGGCTTTTTGTGGAGTTGACGGAATCCAGTTTATTGAGGAGCCAGCGGACAGTCGGAGTAACTATTGGCTCAACGGCTTCCTACTGGATGCGTCGCGGGAATCATTGCGCGATGTCATTTTGAAGACTTTGAACGACGCGGGATATCAGTGTCGACCGCTGTGGAAAGCCATGCACAAGCTGCCGATGTACCAGAGTTGTCCTTCCGGTCCGTTGCCCTGCACGGAGTCCGCGTGTCGGCGGACAATTAATATCCCCAGTTCCGCTGACTTGGCTGACTCGATGGCGGGAACTGGCGCTGATCAAATCGCGTTGGGCCTCCCCAAAGTAGAACTTTAACACTGTGGTCTGCATTTAACTAAAGAAATCGATGGATACGAAATCAATACTTAAAATACTAGGTCGCAGTCTGCCGCTTTTCGAATCCGACCTCTCAAAACACAGCCAAGTTTGGGAGGATCGGATTGCGAACAGCCGTTTTCTAGTCGTGGGAGGAGCGGGGTCGATTGGCAGCGCGGTAGTCCGCGAATTGTTTTCACGCAATCCCAAGACGTTGCACGTGATCGACAATTCCGAGAATAATCTCGCGGAGTTAGTGCGTGACCTGCGATCGTCGTTGGGATACATCGAAGGCGACTTTCACGCTTATTGTTTCGATGTGCTGGGATTGGAGTTCGATGCATTCGCAGCGGCCGCAATCGCCGAGCCATCGTGTTATGACTATGTGTTGAATTTCTCAGCGCTCAAGCACGTCAGGAGCGAAAAGGATCCATTTACGTTGATGCGGCTGGTGGATGTCAACATATTTCTGACCAAGAAGCTGCTGGAGTTTGCTCGGCAATGTGGGGCCAAAAAATTCTTCTGTGTCTCCACCGACAAGGCTGCCAATCCAGTCAATATGATGGGCGCATCCAAACGAATTATGGAGATGTTTCTCCTGAGCGACAGCAGCTCGACGGCGGTTTCCACTGCGCGGTTTGCAAACGTGGCGTTTTCGGATGGATCGCTACCCCATGCGTGGACTCAGAGAATGCTCAAGCGACAGCCCATCGCTGCACCGCATGACATTCTGCGCTACTTTGTAACGGAAAAGGAGGCAGCACTCCTGTGCCTATTCTCAATTCTACAGGGGGCTGACCGCGAGATATATTTCCCGAAGTTTGATGGCGAGTTTGAAGCCACGTCGTTTTCAGCCATGGCAGAGAGGTTCCTAGCCAGCCAGGGCTACGAGCCGGAAATTTGTGATTGCGAACAGGATGCCCGGCAACGCGTTGAGGAGTTGGCGGCGAAAAAGAAATGGCCCTGCTACTTTTTCAAAACCGATACGACAGGAGAAAAGGATGTCGAGGAGTTCAGCACCGCTTGCGAAACAGTGCATTGGGATCGCTACGATGCCATGGGTGTGGTGCAGAACTCGGCTTTTGTCGACCCCAAGCAATTACTTCGTTTTGTCGAGACGATCGACGCAATGCGGGCGGCTAGAAGTTGGACAAAAAGGCAACTCGTGGACGCTTTCAAATCGCTATTGCCCGAGTTCGTTCACAAGGAAACTGGTAAATATCTCGATGACCGCATGTGATCATTAAATCGACTATGTTCACTGTCACTCACACCCAAACTTAAACTTAAACTTGAACTTAAACTTGAACTTAAACTCCTCGCCCAGTCACAAACTCAGTCTGTTTGTTATGTCATGCACTGACTTTCATCCTACTGACAACTGCGGAAGCATTCATTGCTCAGCATGACGAAACGTCTCATGGATATCGCTGTATCGGCTTGCGTTTTGATGGTCTTAGCATTGCCACTGGTCTTCGTGATTATCGTGCTCAAGTTGACTGGAGAGCACGAGGCGTTTTTTTTTCAGGAACGCGTTGGCTTTTTGGGAAAGATTATTCGGGTGACGAAGTTCGTTACGATGGTCAAAGATGCACCCAATTTGGGAACTCAGGATATCACGCTGCGAAACGATCCACGTGTTTTGCCAGTAGGTAAATTTTTGCGCAAGACCAAACTCAATGAAGTCCCACAATTGTGGAACGTATTGATCGGCACGCTGTCGCTAGTTGGCTGGCGGCCTTTGATGCCTCAGGGTTTTGCTGAGTATTCGCAGTTCGTGCAACAAGAGATCGTCAAAGTGAAGCCGGGTCTAACCGGCATCGGCTCGCTGGTGTTTCGCGATGAAGAATCGATCATTACACGCGCTGCGGCAGAGGGACGCGACTTGCGGGCTTGCTACCGAGAAGACATCATGCCGTACAAGGGTGCTTTGGAGGTCTGGTATGTCGCGCACCAAGGCTTGTGGACCGATTTGAAAATCCTGTTCGGTACGGCTATCGCCGTCTTTCGGCCGGGCTGGACGGGTTATGTGAATTGGTTTCACGATCTGCCTATGCCCAAGTCGGAAATTGTCCGCGACACATTGAGATTTAGAGTAAGGGGTTAGGAGTAAGGATCGTGCGTAAATTTATCGTCTGATTCTGAACGTGGGATAGGCTTCCAGCCTGTCGTTTTCAGCATGACAGGCTGGAAGCCTATCCCACTTGTTGTCCGCGACACATTGAGATTTAGGGTAAGGGGTTAGGAGTAATGATCGTGCAGAAAATTACTGTCTGATTCTGAACGTGGGATAGGCTTCCAGCCTGTTGTTTCCCGCATGACAGGCTGGAAGCCTGTCGTTTTCGGCATGACAGGCTGGAAGCCTACCCCACTTGTTGTCCGATTGAACCTAAGAAGTAAAAAGTAAGAGGGTATGGGAGTTGCGAGTGATATGAGTCAAGTGGATGCAGGCGTGCACGAAAGAGCGCGGGCGCGCCCGGCATGGTTGGACGAGATCGGGCCCTGGGGCTCGTTGGCTGCCGTGGTGGCCACGCTGCCCTACACGCTGGTCTATTTTTGGAATCTATGGAGCCTGCCGCACTACCAATTCTTTCCACTACTGTTAATCGTCGTGGGTGTGCTTGCGCAAAAGCGCTGGGGCGGAAGGTACATAGGCGGATGGTGGTTCGGTGGACTGCGTTGGTCCCTCCAGGCGGTCGGAATAGGTAGTGCCGTTTGTGCGACGGTTTTTGCGTCGCCGTGGATGGGTTATTTCGCGTTCTGTTTTTGCTTGGCCGCTTGGCTTGCGCATCGTGCCGATCGCGAGACAGGCGGTAGCCTGCTGTATCTTTCAGTACCGATTCTGTTGATTTGGCAACCGCCGTATAACACGATTGTGACGGCGGATACCATTCTGATTCAAACGCTCCAGTCGCTCAGCGCGCGGTTGTCGTCGCAATGGTTGGACATTCTGGGCTACGCGCATCATCAGCCCGGTACCATCTTGGAATTTGCGGGCAAGAGCTTTGGTGTGGCCGAGGCGTGCAGCGGCATCCAATCGTTCTTTGCCGTTGTTTCCTTTGCAGCGCTGCTGTCGGTTTTCTTTCGCCGCGGCATCGTCCACTCGTTGTGCCTGTTAGCTACCTGTCCCTGCTGGGCGATCCTCATGAATACGATTCGGATCACGGCCATCCCCATCGCCTACTCGATGTTCGGGATCGATTTGTCGCATGGTGTACTGCATGATATTTTGGGCTACTGCACGATGGCCCTGGCCCTAGCATTAATGCTCAGCACCGATGAATTGCTACTGAAGCTGCGTGAATTTATTCCGATCGGTCGACCCACGCAACGAGCGACCAGGGGCCTGGCCCCAGCTTTGCACGTCCCGGCTTTGCCCGTCCCAGCGGCTCCCGTCTCTGTGGCACACGTTGGAGCTGCGAGCGGTGCCGCCAGGGCTGTGCGGTTGGGCGCGAGCTATACGGCGGTAATGTTGCTGGGGCTGTGCTGCTGCATTCAGCTCTATGATGTCTACGATTCTTGGGGTCGCCAGCGCACGGTAATCGATTTCTTTAGATCCAACGATGCGATCATCGAGATGACGTCGGCGGATGCTCCCAGCGATTTGCTGGGGTGGCAACTGCGGGATTACGATCAACAAACTCGCGACCGCGGCAATGACGACTTGGGGCAGCGCAGCGATGTCTGGACCTACAACACGTCGTTGGGTGTGGTGGTCGTCGCGTTTGACCAGATGTTTCCCGGTTGGCACGAACTGACGCGTTGCTATCACAATGCGGGTTGGCAACCCGGCCTGCGGAGTGTGATGACGGCAGAAGCAGCCGACGGTTGGCCGATCGTGATTGTTGAATTGACGCGAGACCAAGAGTATGGGTACTTGGTATTCTCGCTGATGGGTCGATCGAGTCGACCGGTACGCCCTCCGGGCGCGTATAACTACTGGACGATCCTGGAAGAGCGTCTGCGAGGGCGACTGACGCCAGCCGTGCGGGGCGCTCTGTTTGAAGTCGCTAACTACCAACAGCAAGTGTTTGTGACCAGCAACGTGCCGCTGGACCAGTCCGCCAAAGATGCCACCATCGAGCGGTTTAAAATTGTGCGACAGCAGTTATGGAACGCCGCCAAGTCGAGATTGTAGGGCAGCATGACTATTGCAGAACAAAATCCAGAAAACAGAGTCCAAGTCGAATCGGCGTTGGGTAGGCCAGCTCGCTGGTCGACCGCGCTGCCGGCGGTGCTGGTCGGTTGCGTATCGCTCTTGCTAGCCGCCTATGGACAGTGGCTGCTGCCGGCCAAATTGCCAGAGCAATACGCATCCGCTTTGCAATCGGCGACGACGGACTACGCGACACTGACCGGAAATGGTTCTTCGCCGATCAACGCGAGCTGGACCGACTCTGCAGGCGAGCTAGACGTGATCTACAGTCGGCTGGTTTCTTTGGAACACGGACAACCGCAGCGCTATTGGCAGTGGGCCGAGTTCCTAGCAGCGCATGCGGTTGCGCTGCGCCAGCGACTGGCCGATCCGGCCACCAGTTTACGCGATGAGATCCGCGCAAGCGTACAAGACCAAGCAGAACAGTTTGAAGGCAAGTCGCGAAAGATTTTCGAGCAGTTATCGGTCGGCAGGTCCGAGCTGCGCGACGCGGCTTTTCTGCACATAGCCGAGGAAGACTACCGCTTGGGCATCGCCCAGTTTGGTATTCCCAATGCGGCTAGCATGTCGAAAAGGCTGCAGGAATTGTTAAAGCGGGATACGACCTTGCCAAGCGGCGACCCTCCAAGCGGCGCATCTCAGGCGACCGCCGCGTCCACTGGGGAATCGGAGCTGACTGGCGGGTTGTCTGCGACTCAGCTGGCGGCAGCCAACTTGCTGTGGCTGAACGTGCAAATTGAAGCCGCGTGGCGGAACTCGCCCAGCAGCTCGCTACAGTTGGACCAGAGCTTGCTACCAACCCTAAGCGAGCTGCAGGTGCGCTGGTTACCAGATCCACCAGAAACTCCGGTGCAGTGGTTTGTTCTGGAAAAACTTCTGGCTGCTTATCGTGATGGCAGCGTCCCGGATAACAGCGTAGCCGAACAATCTTTCGCGCAAGCGACATCATCCGCTGATTGGCAGCAGCAGTTGGCTGCTTTGGAGCTTGCCGCACTGGAGGCGAATTGGCAGGAGGTGGCTTTTCAGCTTTCGAGCCAGAAGGGCAGGGCGGACCAAGCAGTGCTGGCAGGATTGGCGCGGACGATCTGTCGGCTGGCTTGTTCTCCGCACGCGCGCAACAACCCAGACTGGTGCCGACAATTTGACTTGGGACTCGTCATGGCCGCCCAACTGGCACCGCACTTGCCGGAATTCACGGAACTGATTTGGTTGTGCGCACAGAATCAAATTGCAGCCAGCATGTCTACTACGCTGCCCACGCAGATTCCCGAAGCGATCGCGACGGGGCAGAGTGTGTGGCTCAAGCATTCCGTCTTCGCCTTGGCGGCTGCCGCGGAAGGTAAGCTCGATGTGGCGGGCACTCATCTCCAATTGATCCGTCGGGCCGGTGGCAATATGTCAATTGTCGCTAGGACGGCGCTGTGGCGAACTCAGAGCTTGGCACTACCGACTGAGGATGAGGCCCTTCAGGCCGGTGGGAGCGAGGAGTTGCTGAGGTTGGAAGCGTTGTTGACTGCAGCAGCCCAGCAGGAGCCCGAGAGTGGACTGAATTGGTTTGTGCTGGGGACCCTGCAGCATCGCAATCAGAAAAAATCTGAGGCCATTAGTTCATTGCAGAAAGCTCAGAAATTGCTCGGTGAAGTAGCTGCGATTAAGGAAATGCTGGAAGAGCTGGGGAGTGGAGAATAGAGAAT
>JBGSJL010000144.1:0-5939 GCA_041741955.1 Pirellulaceae bacterium
AACGCTGCGCCAGTAGGAAATCAAACATTGATTTACCGGCGCCATGCCTAAAAAATCCCGGGGGTTCGCCCACGAAATTCAGTCGAAGGAAGAGATTTTAGACTCTTCCGCTTGACTAACCAATAGACGGTCGCTTCTCCCTCGGTACTCCGGGGGAGAAGGGTTGGGGATGAGGGGGCTGGCTAACTGAGCTGCGCAACTACAATGGATCGAATTGCGATTCAATTTATACCTTTGTAGCTGGAGTCGCCAGACTTCAGTCAGCAAGAATCGAAGTCTGGCGACTCCGGGTACTGGAAATTTATAGTGGATGGACTGATGAAAAACTGGGCCACTTGGCTAGGCTCCTTGGTTTTGATCTTGATCATGTCGAGCATCATCGCGGGCTTAGCGCTGTACAAATACGGCCAAGTCCAAGCGGCCATGAATATGAAGCCGCCGCCGGAAATGCCCGTGTCGATCACTACAAAAATTGCCAAACAAGTCACGTTTCGGCAGAGTACGACCATGATCGGTACGGTATTGTCCCCGCGGTCGATCATACTCAGCAACGAAATAGCCGGCAGCGTGGCGGGCATCCACTTCGAACCTGGCCAGATCGTCGAGCCCGATCAGGTGCTGGTCGAACTGGATGCCAGTGTGGAGCTTGCCCAATTGGCGGGTGCCAAGGCGAGGCGACAAATCGCCGAATCGGCATTCAAGAGAACTCGCGAAGCGGCAGCCACTCGAGCCGTAACACCCAGCGAACTCGATGAAGCAACGGCACAGTTTGCGCAGGCCACCGCCCAAGTCGACGAGTTGGAAGCCGTGATCAATCGAAAAACTTTGCGAGCGCCCTTCCGAGGCAAGATCGGATTGTCCGATACGCACGTCGGGCAGTTTCTCCCCAGTGGATTCAATATCGCCTCGTTGCAAGGCATCGAGGACTACGTCTTCGTCGATTTTATGATCCCGCAATCGGCGTCAGAGTCGATTGGTGTCGGCGATCAAGTTCAATTGCTCACCCAAAGCCACCAGTTGACGGGCGAAGTTCACGCGCTCGATTCGCAGGCCGATCTGCAAAGTCGAAATTTGTTGGCACGCGCAAAAATTAGCAGCAGCCCGGACTATTTGGTGCCGGGAGATTCGATCAAGGTCTTCATCGAATACGGCCCGCCTATCTCGGCCGCCGCCGTACCAGCGGAAGCTCTACGAACGGCACCCATGCAGACGCTCGTTTATGTTATTGCCCCCGACGAGCAGGGCAACCTACGGGCTCAAGCTCGGACTGTTAAGCCTGGGCCAATGGTTGATGGCTGGCTAAGCATTATTTCCGGAATCGAAGTGGGCGAGCAGGTCGCTGCCGTCGGGAGTTTCAAGCTGCGCGCCGGCGGGCTCGTGTCTGAAGCACCTGAAGAAACACCAGCTCCAACCCAGTAGCCAGCGTTTTCCCAGTAGCCGACATTGACTACTAACAAAAGACTACTAACAAAACTTTCCTTCTATAAATATTCAGGGCCACAGTGCGTAGTATCACCGATATTTTTATTCGTCATCCGGTTTTGGCCATCGTGGTTAATATCGCTTTCGTGCTGGTCGGCCTGCGCGCGATGGTGCAGCTACCCATCCAGCAATATCCGACGATCGAAAGCACGTCGGTGGTCATCACGACCTACTACATCGGTGCCAGCGCGGAAACTGTGCGCGGGTTTCTAACGACGCCCATCGAGCAGGCCGTATCGTCGATTGCGGGCGTCGACTATATCGAATCCAATTCGCTGGCCGGCGCGAGTACGATCACGATTCGACTCAAGCTCAACCACGATAGCACGCAGGCTCTAGCCGAAGTCAATGCGCGGTTGCAACAAGTGCGGCGAACATTGCCCGCCGAAGCCGAACCGTCCGTTATCGAACTGCAGCGCGCCGATCGTCCCTACGCCAGCTTCTACATTAGCTTCACTTCCGATTCGCGGAATATCTCCGAGCTAACCGACTGGCTCAATCGCAACATCCAACCGCAACTGTCCACGCTGGCCGGTGTGCAGCGTGTGGGCGTCGAAGCGGGCCAGTCTCCCGCGATGCGGATTTGGATTTCGCCCAACCGGCTCAGCGAACTGAATTTGACACCCGGTGACGTTTACAATGCGTTGCGTCGCAATAATTATTTGGCAGCCATCGGTCGAATCCGCAGCGATTCGGTCCAAGTTGATTTGCTGACCAATACCGACTTGCGAACCGTCGCAGAATTCGAAGAGCTGATTGTTTCGCAGCGTGCTGGCGGGATCATTCGCCTGCGAGATGTAGCTCGCGTCGAATTGGGTGCCGAAGAACCACTGGCCACAGCCATGTATGAGGGCAAGGAAGCCGTATACCTGTCGGTCTGGCCACTGCCTGGGAGCAATGAAATCGAGGTCGCTAATGGCCTGCTGGCGGGTATCGAGCGGCTACGCCCCACGCTGCCCGGCGACATCGATATGCAATTGGCCTTTGACGCGACCAAGTTCATGCGCGATGCGCTGCGCGAGATCTCTCGAACCTTGATCGAAACCATCTTGATCGTGGGGCTCGTCGTGTTCTTGTTCTTGGGTTCGCTTCGCACGGCTATCGTTCCCCTGGTGGCCATGCCCGTCTCGTTGGTTGGTGCTACTATCCTCATGCTCTTGCTCGGGTTTTCGCTGAACCTGTTGACGATTCTGGCCATCGTGCTTTCCGTCGGCTTGGTCGTGGACGATGCCATTGTCGTGGTCGAAAATATCCAGCGGCATGTGCAAGCGGGCATGGATCGCAAGTCGGCCGCTTTGCGTGGTGCGCGCGAATTGGTGGGGCCAATTATCGCGATGACGATCACGTTGGCCGTCGTCTATGCACCGATCGGTTTTCAGGGCGGATTGACGGGTATGCTCTTCCGCGAATTTGCTTTCACGCTGGCTGCGGCCGTCGTGGTATCAGGCGTGGTGGCGATCACCCTTTCGCCAGTGATGAGCTCCATCATGATCCACTCGTCCGGCAAAGAGGGTTTTCTAACCCGCTGGGTCAATCGACGCTTCGAAACCGTCCGCGTCGTGTACGGAACCCTGTTGCAGGGTGCCTTGAAAATTCGCTGGGCGATCGCTTTTTGCACGGTCATCATTGCCCTCTGCGCGGCTCCGCTGTACATGTTCAGCGGCAAAGAATTGGCGCCCGTCGAAGATCAGAGCGCGATTGCCATATTCATGTCCGCGGCTCCCAATGCCACCTTGAAATCGACGACACATTGGGCCCGCGAGTTGGCAGGAAAGTTCCAACAATTGCCCGAGTCGGAGTATATGTGGGCGCTGGTCACATCGGGGACTGGCTTTGGTGGAATTATCACCAAGGACTTCGACGAGCGACAGCGAAGCACTATGGCGATGCAGCCAGAAGTATTTGGTATCGCTTCGCAGGTGCCAGGAATTGAACCATTTCCGATTTTGTTGCCGCCACTGCCCGGAGCTGGCCAGTACGACGTCGAGCTGGTGATCAAAGGTGACGCGCCTCCCGAGCAATTGGCGGAGCAAGCCGCTGAAATTGCCCAGCGGGCTCAGAAAGCGGGCTTGTTCATGTTTGTCGACACAGACCTCAAGATCGACTTGCCGCAAGCCCGCGTATCGGTCGATCGCGAGAAAGTAGCCGACTTGGGGATGGACCTGGCTTCGGTCGCTCAGGAATTGGGGGTGCTGCTCGGCGGCGGCTACGTCAATCGCTTCAATTACTTCAATCGCTCTTACCAAGTCATCCCGCAGCTGGCAGAAGAGGATCGACAGTCTTTATCCGCCCTCATGGACCTAAAGATTCGCAGCCCCGCTGGTAATCTAATCTCGGTCGCAAACTTTGCCACGATCGAACCCGCCACGGCACCGCGCACGCTCACGCGCTTCCAGCAGCAGAGTTCGTTTCGAGTGTTCGCAGGCGTGCTGCCGGGTGTTACCAAGGAAGATGGACTCAACCAATTGGAGTCGATCGCCCGCGAGGTGCTGGGCCCGGCGGTAGCGCTGGACTACGGTGGCGAATCGCGGCAAATTCGACAGGAGGGTTCTGCGCTGGTGGTCTCGCTCGGCTTTGCGCTGATCATGATCTACTTGGTGCTCGCCGCTCAATTCCGCTCTTTTCGCGACCCACTGATTGTGTTGCTCGGATCGGTGCCGCTCGCCATCTCCGGCGCGCTGGCTCTCACCTTTGTGGGACTCACCACGATCAACATCTACTCGCAAGTTGGACTGATTACGCTTGTCGGGCTGGTCGCCAAAAACGGAATACTGATTGTCGAGTTCGCTAATACCCTGCAGGAACAGGGTCAATCTAAACGAGCGGCCATTTTCGAAGCCGCGCAAACACGCCTGCGGCCCGTTCTGATGACTTCGTTCGCCACCGTGTTCGGGCACTTTCCATTGGTGCTGGTCGAAGGCCCCGGTGCACAGGCTCGCAATAGTATCGGAATCGTGCTGGTTGCGGGCATGGCCATCGGCACTGTTTTTACCCTGTTTGTCGTACCCGCGCTTTATCTCATGCTGGCTGCCGATCACAGAAGCCAAGTCGAGGATGAAGCGGAAAGCGAGGATGTCAATATCCTCGCTGCCGCTGGCTGATTAGGGCTGAGCACGGCGCATCATTTCTAGGCATTCTTGGCGATTGGCATCTGGGCTGACACCCGCCGCAGCGATGGCCTGCTCGAGCATGGCCTGCCAATCGGACTGGCCAACATAGCGACTGTTGCGAAGCAGCATCGCAAACTGAGCCACCGATGCGGCCCACTGAAAATCGCGATCGGTGTCCGCAAAAGCTCGATCTGAATTTTCTAATGGAAATGTCAACAACTTGCTCACATCGCCTTCGGGTTGTTTGTAGCGCAACTTAACAGCTAGCAGCTCATGGCTAAGCTCAGCATCCAGTTTGGGCGCTGGCTCTGCCGGTGGCTGGTCAGCCACCGTAGATCGGGTCTGGTAGCGCAATTCGTCGACTGGAGGTGCGGCCAAATTCTTGGCAGAACCCACGGGAACCACTTCGTACAAGGCCGTGACACGATGGCCAGCGCCGATCTCGCCGGCGTCCTTCTTATCGTTATTAAAATCCTCCGCAGCCAGCATACGATTTTCGTAGCCAATCAAGCGATAGGCGGCAACCTGTTGCGGGTTGAATTCGACTTGGATCTTTACATCTTTGGCAACCGTAATTAGGTTGCCCGCCAATTGTTCGACCATTTGGCGATGCGCCTCGCGGCGGGAATCCACGAAACCATAGATACCATTGCCGCGATTGGAAATCTGTTCAAGCATTGCATCGTTGGTATTGCCCATGCCATAGCCCAGCACGGTGAGAAAAATTTTGCTCTTGGCGTTCTCCGCAACCATGTTTACGAGCGCATCGGTGCTGGTCATACCCACATTAAAGTCGCCGTCGGTGCAGAGGATCACGCGATTGATCCCACCGGGAATGAAGTTATCGCGAGCCAAATTGTAGGCCAGTTGGATCCCTTGGCCGCCGTTGGTTGAACCACCCGCGCTGAGGTTGTCGATGGCTTTTAGAATCTGAGCTTGATGGTTTCCCCGCGTACCTTCGAGCACGCAACCGGCCGCACCGGCGTAAACCGCGATCGCCACTTTATCGTTTTCGCCAAGCTGCTCGATCAACATCCGCATCGACTCTTTGACCAGCGGAAGTTTGTTGGGTTCGTCCATGGAGCCCGAAACATCCAGCAGGAACACAATATTCGCTTGGGGACGTTGGGCCAGGTCTAGCTTAGTGGCTTGCAGGGCGATACGGACCAGTTTGTGTGTGGGCTGCCAGGGGCAAGCCGCGATGGCCAAGTTGGCACCAAACGGATCGTCGCCCTGCGGGCCGTTGTATTCGTAATCAAAATAGTTGATGAACTCTTCGATGCGAACGGCCGCTGCGGGTGGACGTTGACCGGCCAGCAGCAGTTGTCGACACTTGGTGTAGGAAGC
>JBGSJL010000145.1:0-4230 GCA_041741955.1 Pirellulaceae bacterium
CCAGTCGATGAAGAACATCCGACTGTCCCGCATGACGCTTATGCGATGTCCAAGGTCTGCAACGAGATTTGCGGTCGCTCCTTTCACGCTCGATCAGGCACAGACATATATGCTCTTCGGATCAACAACGTCATCGAGCCGCATGAATACGCCGAGTTTGCGCCACAGTGGCGGTCTAAACCAGCCTGCCGTCGTCGGAACATCTTCGCTTACATCGACACACGAGACCTCAGCCATTTTGTCGATTGCGCGTTGGGTACTAGCGGACTGGGCTTTCAGATTTTTAACGTCGCCAACCCAGATTCATCTGTGGGAGCACCGAGCGCCGAAGTCATTGCCGAATTCTATTCGGACGTTCCTCAAAAACGTGAGTTTGGGGAATTCGAGACGTTCTACTCCATCGACAAGGCCCGCGCATTGCTCGAGTTTGCGCCGGAGTCACGTTGGCGAAATTGCTGAAAAGACGACTTGGGCCTGACGTCTGCGCGGAGGGTAACTGAGGTAAGACGAAACAGCGTCCCCAACGCTCGGAATGCCCAGTGGTCAATCCTCGGCCCTGATGACTGGCGGCGCGTTTCAATGCTGCAATCTCTTTTACGCGGATTTGGGGCATTCCGCAGCCACAAGCACGGAGCTGGCTTTCGGGCTGTCCTCGCGATGCGCGAGGCCAGCTAAGCGGTAATCTGTATGATTGCCGCGATTGCCCAGCGCTCAAATGTGGGCGTGACCTTATGCACTTGTCCGCGTCGGCTTAGTTGGGGCTGTTTTGGCGAGAGTCGCGGACGGGAATCGAGTCTCTGGAGACTGGCAGAGACGCGGAAGATTGCAGGAAAATACGAAAAAAAGCCGACGTTTTGCGTGTTTGTTAAGCGGCAGCGAACTGCTTGCCCGTCCGCGTTTAGCGTTTATCGGGATTAGGAGGGGCTTCTTATAGACAAGTGTACGGGCGTTATCGGATTTTGTGTGCGTAAAGACGTATTAGGTCTTAAGTTTTGGAAACGACTTCAGACCCGCAGATACCGGTTTAAGATGCATCACTGGATTACAAATCGTCGACAGTTTGTTGCGGCGTTGGGGCTCGGATTAGTTTCAGCAAGAACTTGGGCGGACGACGACGAAATCAGTTCCGCGTCCTACCCTTTCTTCGTTGAATGGCAAGAACTAGCCAGGCGGGGGCACATATTCGAACACTGGACACCTGAGGAAAATGGCGAATGGAGTTGGTACCGAGCGGAACGTTATGTTGACGGATACTGGAAATCCCTTGCAATCTCTTTGCCTGTCAATCGGAAAACCGGAGAGTTGCACCAACCTGCGGATGGCTATGTAGGGCTGGACGAAATTCCGCCTTATGTGTTTACGGGGGAGTTGCCGCAACTACCGGACGGCCTCAAAAGGCAGATGGCGCCTTCACAATTCGATCCAACGGAAGCGATGATGCGGCTTCCCGATTCTGAAGTGCAAATGCGCGATGGGAAGCCGCCAAGCGAGTGGCTAAGAAGTCTATATGCTGACGAATTAAGGACATGGCTAAAGACAATTGATATTACGGAAGCTACCGTTAGCGGTATGACTTTCTGGGTTCATCTTGTTCGAGACCATAGCTTTGACCCCCGTCGTATTGAAGGCCTCAATGAGCGCGAGTTTTTACTGCTTCACTCAGCTGCCCACTTTGGATTCTAGTCGAAGAGTTTGAGCCCGCAGAATGGCCTGTGTTTCTTGCGGGAGCCTGCGGCGATTGCAGCAAGAGGTCGAAGAACTGCTCAAGGCTCATCGGCAGCAGGACAAGCTGTTCAATGTGGCACCTACCCGCGACGACTGGTTCTCCGTTGGCGACAGTACGTCTAGCCAACCTTATATCGAGTGGGACAATGGCGACGAGGCTAAAACGACTGTTCGAGTTTATGAAAAAGTGGTAGTGGGCGGCCGAGTACATTTTCCAGAAGGTCGCCCGATTGTTGGAATGAAGATTTCGATTGCTGGATGCACTAGATATTCGGGGATGTACTATGACCAAGTAACCAGCGACCAAGATGGAACTTGGTCTGCTCTCGTGAAACCCAATGGATACTACTTATTTGCAATCCGCGACGAGGACTATTCTGCTCCTGCTCAGGAAGGCATCTTTGTGGTTGACGACAATATCCCGAGAGATCTGGATTTCTTCCTTGAACCGCCGCGCAGAGTTTTCGGCAAAGTATCGGGGCCAATAGATGATCGCACCTACATAAGACTCTATCAGCGTGCCCCCGACTACTATCGTTTACCGCCTGGACCACGCCTCCCGGAGCCTCCGCCTGGCTCGCGCGGACCTGCCGTTTCAATGGTGATAGAAGACTACCGCAAGGTTCAACCTGATGGCAGTTACGAATTCCGCGTCGGGCCAGGAGACTTTACGATCCAAGGTCCGGATGGAAAACAGCAACAGTTTGAAATTGCTCACAAGACGGAGCGCGAATTTAATTATCAACTCGAAGGTCCCCTTCGCATATCAACGCGATTTCAGGTAGTTTTGGCCAGCGATTCCGCTAAACCACTTCCAAATGCCCATTTCATCGGACGCGCATTTCCACAATCGGGCAGAGGTAGCTTCCATGGTGTCGCGAATGGCGAAGGTATATTGAATGCTGAACGTGACGCAGTCAATGCGCGAGTGCTTGTCGAATCCATAGACAAGCAACTCGCGGCATTCGTTGAGCTGGGGCCCACCGAAGACAGCAAAAAGATCGTAGTCAGACCAACTGTCAACATAACAGGAAGGTTGCGGGATCATGATGGGATACCGATGAAAAACGCAAGTCTGAGCTATGGAATCGAGCTCGCCTTCCCCAGCGGCGGATTCTCCATGGTGACCAGTAACGAGCGAAGACAGACGAGAAAGGTAATTTTATCCTCGAAAATTTGTGCGTGGGCGTTGACCATACTATTCAGTTGATCAGTAAAAGAGACCCAAAAGGGAAGGCGACAAGTTGGCGGCAGATTACTTCAGTATTGCCGGAGGGAACTGAGTCGTATCACATGGGTGATATTCAGGCGCCTGCCGCTACCGGACGGCGCGGCCAGAAAATTCAAGAAGTCGTAGATGAGGTGTTTCGAGCAAAAGAGTCATTTCGCGAGGCGTATACACAATCGATGCAAGTTGCTTTTAAGCTAGATCGAACTGTCATCATTTTAGCAGGTTCACCAACCACTGCTTCAACCGTTAGCCTTTACGAGTCAATTGAATCGAACGACGTTTACCAAGCCCTTGCGAGTTTTCATCTACTTCCAGTGGACGTACTAGGAGATGATAGTGCATTAACACGGACGGCAATTGCCACTCTGTCCGGCCATACGATCGCCCCAACCAAGACGACTCTTTTGGTTATGGATCGTGAAATGAAATTACTACGCCATACTACCATTGAGGCACTTGCTAGCGGCAAAAGTAGCAGAGAATTCTTGAATGGCCAGCTTATCAAGTTTTTGAAGGCAGACTAGTTTCTTAACCGTTTCGATTTGAATTCCCGCTGGTTTAAAGCGCCAATCTCAAGGGAACGTGGAAGCTCATTAAATCTCGAACTCTCAGGCAACTCGACGGTACGGATTACCGAGGTGAAGTTTACCGAAGATTCCACCCTTGTCGCAAATCTCTAGGTCGCAAGTTGCATGCACTCGAATGGTTGCGGCACATCATCAAATCGAGGAGACAGCGACATCTACCAACCAACCTCGGTTCTAAACCAAGGAGGGCGTGACCGAGGTCGTACAGCCAATTGGCCGAAATCGCTAAGTCCGAAATCGCCCGGTGTGTCACAACGAAGCTAAATGGCAAAATCAGTTCGAAGCTCAACTTGCATCGACCACCAACAGGTGGGTTCGAAATCACAGGAGCTTGGCGGCTGGCCTCAGCTCAAAATAAAGCAGCTTTGAGCCGATTCATTTCCAAGCTAAACTTACGCCGCGTTTTCACATCTTACGCCGACGCTTTACAAAAGGACCATCCATGCGAATGCTTATCACGTGCCTTTTTCTTTCATGCCTGTTACATGAAAAAACCTTAGCTTTCGATGAAATGGGCCACCACATTATTGCAGTCCTGGCATTCGAAGCACTGCCAGCTGATCGCCAACGTGAATTGCTTGGCATCCTGACCAATCATCCTAGCTTCAAAGAAGATTTCCAGTTTCCCGAAAACGTCAAGAACAAAAAACGCTGGTTGGTCGGTCGCGCCGGATACTGGCCGGATAT
>JBGSJL010000146.1:0-7614 GCA_041741955.1 Pirellulaceae bacterium
AAATGGATTTTCCGCAAGCGGATAGCTTGTCGACACTCCATAAGCGTTTCATCGAAGACCTGATGCCCAGGTATCCGATCTACACGAGTATGTTGCCCGATTCGGCCATAGAGACATTGGGTGGTGTGCATGAACACACCCGCCCCGCCCTGGCAATGCTAGAAGCGGAAGGTTTTACCAAGACAGACCTGATCGATATTTTCGACGGCGGGCCTGTGGTGCGCTGCCGTCGCGAACAGATACGTGCCGTACTGCGCACGCGCACGATGAAAGTGTTGAAGATTGAACCCACGCTAACGGGTACGCATCAAATTATTGCTTCGCTCAAGAGCGGCTTTCGTGCGGTAGCAGAAACGGCAATGATAGCCGGAGCTGATATTGTCGTAAGTCAATTGGCAGCTTCACTCTTGCAAGTTCGCGTCGGCGAGAGCGTCTATGTTACAGCACCCTACCCCGATCCGCCGACTTGAAAGCCATCCACTATGAAGTCACATTTTCGAGCCCGCGAAGGTCTGTGCTACATTGATGGCCGTTGGTTGGCTGGGACCGGCGAGTCCCACCAGCGACTGTCGCCTAGCGACGGTGGGCTGGCATGGCAGGGCAATTTTGCTGGGAAAGAACAAGTGGAGGCGGCGGTTCATGCCGCTAAAACCACGTTCGCAGCTTGGTCTGAAACCAAACTCGAAGCACGTATCGCAACCTGCGAAGCGTTCGCACAATATGTGACTATTCATAAAGATGACTTGGCGACGCTCGTTGCGATCGAGACCGGCAAGCCGATGTGGGAGGCGCTCACAGAAGCTGCGGCAGTCGCTGCCAAAGTTACCAATTCGATCGACGCCATACTGAAGCGACGCTGGACCACAACCGAGCAGTCTGGCAACTTCATGGCTGTCACGCGCTTTCGTCCTCACGGTGGGATGTTAGTGCTGGGACCATTCAATTTACCCGCTCATTTGCCCGGCGCGCATATCGTGCCTGCACTGCTGGCTGGAAATACCGTGGTGTTCAAACCTAGCGAATGGACACCCGCTACCGGTCAATGGTTGGTCGAGGCATGGCTGCAGGCTGGTTTGCCTAAGGGAGTGATCAATCTGGTCCATGGAGCAGCCGATGTAGCCATAGTCGCCGCCAACCATGCAGATGTGGCTGGCGTACTCTTCACCGGCAGCCAACGAGCTGGAGTTAGCTTGCATCGTTTGCTGGCAGGCCAGCCACACAAAGTTTTGGCACTCGAAATGGGCGGCAACAACCCGCTGGTCGTTCACAACCCTAACGATATTCGCGGCGCGGCGGTTACGACGATCCTATCAGCCTTCATTACTTCAGGGCAGCGCTGCACATGCGCTCGTCGATTAATCATCACTGGAAAAGAGTCGTACGAACAATTGACGGGCGCGCTGAAAGAATTGATTCCCAAGATCGTTTGCGGCCGACCGTTTGATGAACCGCAACCATTCATGGGGCCCTTGATTCACGCTCAGGCAGCCGAGCGTATGCTGGCTGCGCAAAGTCAATTCATCGCTGGCGGGGCTGAAGCTCTGGTCCCCATGCAGCACAGCAGCGACTGCTCCACCCTGGTGACACCAGGTCTACTTGCCGTCCCCTCAGGGCACGAGATCGAAGACAGCGAACACTTTGGTCCCTTGCTCTTGGTGCAGCCAGCGGACGACTTGAATCATGCTATTGAACTAGCCGGAAAAACGCGGTTTGGACTATCGGCGGGCTTTATCGGCCAACGCGTCGAGGACTTTCATCACTTCCTACATCACTCGCGAGCCGGCGTCATCAATTGGAATCGACAAACCACGGGCGCCAGCGGCAAGCTGCCCTTTGGTGGTATTGGCCAAAGCGGCAACCATTGGCCCAGCGGCTATTTCGCCGCCGACTATTGTTCGTATCCTGTCGCCTCACTAGAGAGTCACGAACTGGCGGACAGCGGGCAACCTATCGCTGGTCTCGATTTCTAAATAAGTCATCAGGATAAGAAGTAAACGCACTGACAACTTGATGCTAACCGAAATTAATATCGATGGCCTGGTTGGCCCTACACATCATTTTGGTGGATTGGGCGTTGGCAACCTCGCGTCACGGGAACACGCTAATGGCGTCAGCCGTCCCCGCGCGGCCGCGCTGGAAGGCTTGCGCAAGGCCGCGCTGCTCGATAGCCTTGGCATTCCACAATTTATCTGGTTGCCTCCTGTGCGACCGCGACTGGAGCTGCTGCAAGCCGTGGGTTTCAAGGGCGACAGGCATTCCCAAATCGAAGCCGCCTTCCATACGGCCCCTCATCTTTTGTCAGCCGCCTTTAGCGGTGCTTTTATGTGGGCCGCCAACTCGGCTACCGTTTCGGCGAGTTGCGATACATTCGATGGCTATTTGCACTTCACGCCGGCCAACTTGATTAGCAGTTGGCACCGTAGCGTAGAAGCCGGTGAGCGGCGTGGAGACCTACAAGTCCTGTTTGTCGATTGCCCCAAAGTGAGTATTCACCACGCGTTGCCTTCGCTCGTCCCTCTTCGCGATGAAGGAGCGGCCAACCATATGCGCGTGAGCGACCCCACGGGTCGCTATGGTTTCGATCTTTTTGTTTCTGGCGATGGCCTGTGCTCGGCCGCGCGCCCACCCGACTTCTTTCCTCGTCAGTCGCGGGCCGCCTGCGAGGCGATTGCGCGGCGTCATCAACTGGCTCCCGAGCGCACCGTTTTCTTACAACAACACCCAGCGGCGATTTCGGCTGGCGTCTTTCACAATGATGTCATCGCGACGAGCCATCGCAACTTTTTGATCTACCACCAGTACGCTTTCGTAGAAGATGAAGCTATCTTCGATGCTTTAGAGGTTCGATTTCGGCACACCGCTGGCTGTCTGTTGCTACGTGTGCGCGTCACTGAACAGGAATTGCCACTACACGATGCGGTGCGCAGCTATTTTTTTAACAGCCAGATTGTCACTCCTGGCAGTTCTTATCGCGATCGCAATCCGCCGCGAATGGTACTCGTCTGTCCGGCGCAGTGCCAAGAAATCGAGTCGGCTCGCAGGTTGATTCAGCGCTTGATCGCGGACCCCGACAATCCGCTGGACGCGGTCCATTTCGTCGGTCTAGAGCAAAGCATGGCCAACGGCGGAGGGCCAGCCTGTCTGCGACTACGCGTGCCCGTCACGGACGAGCAAGTGGCTTGCCTGCCAGAGCGCTTTCGTTTCAGCTCGCGACTACACGACCAGCTCACACACTCGATTGAAACACATTACCGCGAGACACTCGAGCTTAAGGATTTTTTGGATTGCGAATTTGTCGATGAGCTACGCGCGTCGAGAAGTCGTTGGTTCTGAATCAAGTTCTTGGCCAATGAGTTTGCATTCAATGCATGTCCAGCTTGATTCCAGTGCCCTAGTCCCAGTGTAGGACCAAAGCCGTGCAGAAATTCAGTTTGGCTTTCGGGGCTGGTTGCAATTTGCGATACCAACGGCACGAACGGTATGTCCGCACCCTGACAAAATTTTTCCAGCCGTCGATCGGGGTAAAGTAGATCACGCAGCGCATTTTCTCTGACCAACTTACTGCGAACATTCAATTGAGGGTGGACTTGTACCGGAGACGAAGCCGTAAACGCGACGAAGGCCATGTTTCGCGAGCGACAGTCGTAGGCCAATTCGGCGATCAAGCGTTCAGTAATCTCCCAGGCGGCCTGATGATCGGACTCTTCGGGTTCTCGATAAACGTAGATAGCATCGCCAATCATGGCCTGTAGGCTTTCACGGGAGTCCGCCGCAGGGCCGACAGATTGGTTGCTCGGATGCAGCCAATTCAGTTTTGTTCGCTTGAGTACTTGTAGTACACGCGAACGATTGACGATGTACCTCTTGCACTGCTGATACCGAGTCTGGGCTGTTTTCCAAGCAACCGACTGACGAAAACTGTTGTCGATAACCAGCTCATCGCTGGAGTCGATGGTGATGTAGGGTGTCGTCGCGTCGCCCGAGAGTGTGCGCGAGTTATTCCAGAGATCGTTGTCTGGAAAAACCGACAGCAGGACCGCATCGGGTTCTAATGGGCAAACATACTCGCGAAACATCAGTAGTTGCTGAGCGGTTCCATAGCCCGACACGCCGCAATTGATGACTTCAAATCGCTTGCCCGAGGGATGCCAGGTTTCTGTCTGCTGAGCACTATTGAGAACTTGCTGGAGTTGCGCGCAAAAGGTTTGCTCGAAATCAACTTGAAGGCCTTCGATAAATGAATCGCCCAGCACGGCGATTCGAAAGACGTTGGTTGCTTTGGGTTCGATTTCGGGACCGCGAAAGCCCAGCGAGTTTGTTTGGAAGCGGCCATGCCCTTCCTCGCACCACACTCCGGTTGTCGAAGGGACCAGTCGCGAGCCACAGTGCAGGTCGGGATAATAGAGCGAGGGAAAACCGACGCCCAGTGTCCTCAAACCGATTTCTGCGATGACCAGTCCAAGAAACATTCCCAGCGCGATAGCCGCTGTTCTCATCCGCCGTCGCTTGTGTACCAGCATTTTATTTTTAGCGTTGGCGGAGCGCATCGGTGATTTGGAGACGAGTGGCGCGGATCGCAGGTAACAGGCCACCGATCAGGCCCATGGCTAGTGCCAGACACATACCCTGCAGCAATACTTTGGGTCCAAAGCGGAAGGAAAAAGTGATTTCGCTGAAGGTCACGAAGTTCTGCGTGCCTCCGGAAATTCCATTCAGAGGCAATGTCGCCAAGCAACCCAGTAGGCCTCCCAGCAGGCAGAGCACCAGCGACTCTAGTAAAAATGATGTCAGCACCGAGCGCCGTGGAAAACCCATTGCGCGGAGCGTACCAATCTCCCGTCCGCGACTCGAAACGGCGGCGTACATGGTATTGGCGGCGGCGAACATTGCGCCAAATGTTAAGAAGCCTGCGATCAAATAGGCGACGGCTTTGAGCGCGACGGACGAGGATTTTTGACTCTCAAAATATTCCGTCTCCGTAACCGCCTTGAGCTTAAACTGCTCATCGGTCCGAATGCGGTCCATGATTTGTAGTCGAGCATCTTCATCCTTAGTGCGCATATTCACGACGGACACTGCCCCGTCATAGCGCTGGGCCGATGTGAGGTCGCGCAAGTCCGCCCAGACCTCGGACTCGGCCGAACTACCGCCAGCTTCAAAATAGCCAACAACGTGGAACTTCGTACTGTTGACCGCCAACTCCTCCCCCAACCCTAAGTTCTGGAAGCGATTGGCTAGGCTGCGACTGGTAATGAGCTCATTGAGCCCCGGTTCGATATCTCGGCCTTCGACGATTTTAAAATCGGGCCGCAACTGCCGACCGACAAACTCCAGGCCGCGCACCATCACGTTGGCTGTTCCGCCATCATCGCGGCGTGGCGCAGTCAATATCGTGACGAATTCTGACGATGCCAATGGTTCGCCCTGAAGCCCAGTTGCGATACCCGACAGATTAGCCAGCGCGCGAGCGTTGGTGGGAGAAACGGTGCTGGACATTTCATCGTTCGAGCCCTGACGCATGACAATTAAATCGGCAGCGTCACCTGAAGTGGTCAGCGCGTGCTCGATACCATCGATCATGCCGAACGTAAGCACTGAGGCGAATACCACTACGCCGATGGCCACGCAAGTCAGCAGTGTGTTGACCCAGCGAACACGCAGGCTGCGCAAATTGTACTTTAGTGGAATCATACGGCACTCGACTTGGATTCTTTTTGCTTAGACAACGCGGCGCAGTCCATCGACTACGGATAATTGTGCAGCCAGGACGGCAGGCACAAGCCCGCTGACGAAACCGATCGCGGCCGCCAAGCCTACCAGTCCTAACAGCCACGGACCAATCAGGGCGGACACAGGTATTGGAAATAGAATCGCCGCAATCGGCACGCTCGAGAAGAGCTGCAATGCGGCCAGTCCACCACAGATGCCCAGTAGGCCTCCCAGGACGGCAATCATCGAAGATTCTCCGAGCACCAAAGCGAGTATTCGCAGCTTGGAAAAACCGATGGCTTTTAGAATCGCCACTTCGGTAGTGCGCTCGCGCATCGACATTGACATGGCGGTAGCCGCGACCAGGGCCAGGGCAAATACGACGGCCAGCGAAATGTAGCGGATGTAGGCTTGCACATCGCCGAGCATGTCCGCAAACATTCGCTGGAAAGCCGCTTCGGTCCGCGTGCGTGTCGAATTTTCTGAGTTCGCAAACTGCTTGTCGATCGCTTCACTCACGATAGCCACCTCATCGGACACTTTGCACTTTGCATAGATTGAACCTGCATTGCCGGAAAATCCAGCACCGGATTTCTTGAGCTCCTCGTCCAAGTAGTTCCAGTTAAACCACAGTGAGCCCGTATTGGCGGGAGCTTTAAAAATACCTACCAATCGCAAATCGAGATTGTAGGCATAGATCGTACCTTCCAACGGGATACGCTCGCCGAGTTTCCATTTCATTTGTTCGACTAGGCCTGCATCCGCCACACAGCCCTGTTTCGTCTTTTTGAATTCAGCCACCTGTTCGTCAGGGATGCGGTACTCTTCGAAGACATCAAAGGCGGAATTCGGCTCGACGCCGAACTGGGCGAAGGGCACCTGCTGGCCTTTGTAATTTCCACCGAACCAACTGAAGGGAGTTACTGCCGTCACGCCATCCATTTTTCGAATCCGTTCGGCGTGAGCAATCGGCAGGGGAGCGGCAAAGCCCAGCTTATTGAGCACGACCAGCCGATCGTGTTTTGCGGCCTCCCGCTCGCCGACACTTTGCATCGCCAGATAGCCATAAAGGATCGTCATCAGCGCCAAGCTGAAACCGACGGACAAGATCGTCAGGCCCGAG
Source organism: Pirellulaceae bacterium (assembly GCA_041741955.1). Lineage (GTDB taxonomy): Bacteria > Planctomycetota > Planctomycetia > Pirellulales > Pirellulaceae > Aureliella. The sequence goes on from JBGSJL010000146.1 coordinate 6,833, forward strand.
CGGAGTTTGTTGCGCGTGACATTGCGCCAAATGTAGATAAGCAGTTTCATGCGGATTGCCCAATCGATACACCAGCATTTGGAGATGAAAGCGTCTCTCGGACGAGCTGACCATCGGCCAGATGTAGCGTGCGTTTGGCGCGGGCGGCAGAGCGCGGATCATGGGTCACCATGATGATGGTCTTGGCAAATTCTTGATTCAGCCGACCCATCAAGTCCAGAATCTCGTTGCCCGACTTGGCATCCAAGTCCCCCGTTGGTTCGTCGGCTACGATCAATGTTGGGTCGGTTGCAATCGCTCTGGCAATCGAAACCCGTTGCTCCTGGCCGCCGGACAATTGCCGTGGATAGTGGTCCATGCGATCCGATAAACCAACAACTTCCAGAGCCGTCCGCACCTGTTGGTCGCGCTGGCGTCGGCTGAGCGGAGTCAGCGTGAGTGGCAGTTCCACATTTTCGTAGGCGGTCAAAACAGGTATCAGGTTATACATTTGAAAAATGAAACCGATATGTCGCGAACGCCACTTGGCGAGCGCTCCCTGCGAAGTGTTGCCCAAGTCTTGCCCACAGACAACCACTTGCCCAGAGGTTGGTTGATCCAAGCCTGCAATTAGATTTAACAGCGTCGACTTGCCCGACCCGGAGGGCCCCATGAGCGCCACATAGTCGCCTGCCTCGATTTCAAGACTCAAGCCTGCTAGGACAGGCACGACGATTTCATTGCGACGATAGTCCTTAGTTACGTCTCTGACGAGGACGATCGGATCAGTTGAAACAGTGTCC
>JBGSJL010000147.1:0-4191 GCA_041741955.1 Pirellulaceae bacterium
GACGGCGATTCTGGAAGTTGCCAACCGGTTGATCGCATTCAATAAGACGCGGCACGACAAAGTGCTGCGACCTGCACGTGCTGGCGGCACATCACCTCGCATATTGCAATTCAAGAACGAAGTGGAAGAGGCGCGTGGTACGACGGACGAGATCCGCCGTAGGCTGGACCGCAAGGTTCACGAGCCCAAGGATTTTGCGATTCTATTCCGCACCAACGAGCAACCGCGCGTGTTTGAGACCGAATTGCGTAAAGCAAAGATACCCTACTCGCTGGTCGGTAGTCAATCCTTTTTCGATCGTAAAGAAGTCCGCGACCTCCTCAGCTATCTGAGGCTGGTCGACAATTCGCGCGACGAAGTAGCCCTGCTGCGAATCATCAACGTGCCACAGCGCGGCATCGGTGCCAAGTCGGTTGAAACGCTGCTGGCGAGGGCTGTGTCTGAAGGCAAGACTGTCTGGGAAATCTTCAGCGACAAACTGGTAGTCGGTGGCTTAGCGGAACCCGCCCAGCGCGGTATCGAGCGTCTGCAATTGCTCGCGCGGCGCTGCCAGGACAAGTTGGCGGTGGAAAATGTGTCGCTGGCTGGCGTGTTGCGCGAGCTGGTTTATGACTTGGACTATATGGCCGCGCTGGAGCGCATGTATCCCGACGCTGCCGAAGTGCAGACTCGCCAAGCCTCCGTGGAAGAGGTTATCAACGCGGTCGCAGAATACGAGGCCGATGCGAAAAGTCCGAGCCTAGCCGGATTTCTCGAAGACGTGGCCTTGGGCGGCAAGGAGTTCGGCAGCCCTAAAGAAAAGGAGCAACAAAAAAACGCTGTGGCCCTTATGACTTTGCATAGCGCCAAAGGTCTAGAGTTTCCGTTTGTGTACATGGTCGGTATGGAAGAGGGCATCTTGCCACATCGACGCTCGCTGGCCGATAGCCACGACGACGTCGAAGAGGAGCGGCGGCTGTGCTACGTCGGCATCACGCGCGCGCAAGATGAATTGACGCTCTCGTTACCGCTGCAGCGGATGAAGTGGGGGCGTCCGAAAGACACCTTTGCCAGTCGGTTCTTGTACGAATTGACTGGCCAAGCCGACAACCCGAATCGCCGTCGCGCGATGGATTCGGCTCGTAAGGATGTCATCATGAGTCAGCGCGCAGCAGCAAGAAAAGTTAGTGGCGAGAGGCGAGAGGCGAGAGACGAGAAGTGAGAGGCGGGTGGGAAGAAGTGAGAGGGGGGTGGGAGTGGGAGCGACACGTCGACTTGTGGGCAGTGACAAGGCCTGACAGCTGAAATCATTAAGGATCAAGCGGAAAATTCGTGGGATAGGCTTCCAGCCTGTCATAGCAGAATCGACAGGCTGGAAGCCTATCCCACGGAGAATCGACAGGCTGGAAGCCTATCCCACGGGGAATCGACAGGCTGGAAGCCAATCCCACGTTCAGTATCAGACAGTAAAATTCCGCACGATCCTAGGTCTTTTTCGGAGCGGGTGGTTTCACTGCATTGGCTTCGGTGACGGCAGCCCGCGCGGCCTTGCGCCAGGGATTGACTTTCATCACGGCCAGCCCGTGCTTGCGAGTCGCCACAGCCAACTGACTGGCATCCGGCGACAGAGCCATCGACCAGATGGCGCTGCGGGGGCCCTGCTCCCTGGCGACGACAATCATCTTGCGGTGGTTGACGACCACGACTTGGCCGTCCATACAACCGCAGACAACTAGATTCGACTTGGGCAGCGCGACGACACTGGTAACCCAATTGTGCGCCGTCGCGATCGTGACAATCGACTTGGCCTGTGCGACATCCCACAATTGGATCGCTCGATCTGCTCCGCCGCTGACGATTTGGGCGTCATTGTTCACGAAAGTCAAACTCCAAATCGCGTCTTTGCCCACTTGCATCGAAGCCAGTGGCTGGAGCGCGGGCCAACTGAAGACTTTGATCGAACCGTCTCCGCCCGCGGTGGCAATTTTGTCGCCGGAGGCACTGACAGCGATATCAAAAATTGCCGCCTCATGCGCATCGACGCGACGAATTTCTTTTGCGTCGCCGATCGAGAGCACGATGAGTTTTCCATCCTCGGTGCCCGCCAACATTTCTCCTTCTGTAGGGGTCATACAAAGGGCGCGGATCCAGCGTGCGGTCAGGTCAAATGTTTTGGCTTGTTCGCCTCCAAACAAATGGACGCCACCCTTGTAGTCGCTGGCAATCGGTTGGCCTGCTGGGGTCACTACGACCGACCACAGAGCCGATTCGGCTTGTCCCAAAACGGTAAACTCATTGGGGGCTGACACGGAGGACTTCACTACTTCGCCGGGTCGAAACAACAGGCCCTGGGAACGAGTGCCAATCAGTTCATCGGCAGCCTGCCAGACCACGGAAGTAATCCAAGGACCATCCGGCACGATGTCCGGTTTTTCTTCCTGTGAGAAAAGTCGCACCGACGAGCCAACCAAAAGTATGCACGCGATGGTGATCGAGCAAAGTCGCTTCATGGAGAGTTTCCTGGTAGGGATGTCGGTGTTGCAGAAAAGTCCGTCTGGGGATTGTCCTGGGCTGTTGAAATTTGGTGGTGGCGTGCCGTTATACTTCACACCCCAAACTTTTGGCATCGCGTGAACAATTAGTGGGATAGGCTTCCAGCCTGTCAGGCGTGCATTGACTGGCTGGAAGCCTATCCCACGGCATCAAATTCGCCACTTGTTCACGCGAAGCTTGGCATTCCACGCTAGCGCCGTCGGCTCACTAACGGGTTGCTATTATATTTCAATCTGCGTGGCTGTGGTGTATGACTTTAATGCAATAAATCTGCAGCAGCGGCGACCATGGTCAAGATGCCTACGATCAAGGCCTCTTCTGCGTCGGGATAAAATGTGGGCGAATGCAACGAGGGTGGAGTTTGGCCTAATTGTGCAAAACGATCCAGGCGAGCTTGGGAGACTACGCCCAAGCGATACATGACGATGGGCACACCCGCCAAGCCGAATTGGCTAAAATCCTCGCCGCCCATCACGGGCTCCATGGGCAGCACGTTTTCGGAACCTAGAGCATAACGGAAGCTGTCGGAGACGCGGGCTGTCAATTCGGCGTGGTTTTCAAGCGCGGGTGTGCCCTCGGACATTGTGACGTCCGGCTCCGGAGCACCGTAGGCGGCAGCAACCGCCAGGGCCCTGCGCTTGATCGCGGACAGCAACTGCTCGCGAACCGCCGCAGTGTAGCTTCGTACAGTCAACTGCAAATGGCAGGTGTCGCCGATGATGTTGTGTTTAGTCCCGCCATGGATCGCACCCACGGTTACCACGGCGGGCTCGCCCGGTTTGACCTCGCGGGAAACGATGGTCTGTAGCGAGACAACCAACTCAGCAGCCTGCGCGATCGGGTCGATGGTGGTGTCGGGTGCCGAGCCATGGCCGCCGCGCCCCTTGACGGTGATATCGACCGAATCGACATTCGCCAACGAGAAACCTGGACTGACGGCGACTTTGCCTGTAGCCGTCATGCTTTCGCAGTGAAGCGCCAATGCAAAGTCGGGTTTGCCAAACTTTGCAAACAGATCGTCCTTCAGCATGGCTATCGCCCCAGAACCACGCTCTTCGGCGGGCTGTCCGATCAACATTAGCTTGCCCGACCACTGGTTTCTGTGTTCCCCAAAAAAACGAGCCACGCCAATGAGGTTTGTCATGTGGATATCGTGGCCGCAGGCGTGCATGACACCCGTTGTAGCTCCGGATTCGGTTGTGGTTGTTTGTTTTGAGGCATAGGCCAAATCGGTGGCTTCGGTTACTGGCAGCGCGTCGAGGTCTGTCCGCAGCATGACCAGCGGACCGGTCCCATTTTCCAGGATGGCGACGACGCCCGTACCGCCAATATTTTCGGTGACTTGGAAGCCCGCCTGGCGCCACGCAGCGGCCAAATATTTGGCCGTGCCCACTTCCTGAAAAGAGACCTCCGGATGTTGATGCAAGTGCATGTAGCTCTCCATCAAGTTTGGCATTTGCTCGGTGATCCAGCCGCGTCGTTGAACACTATCCTGAGCGAGCAAGGCGGTGGGGTGAGCGATCAGCGGTGCAAGGCAAACTAAGCAACTAAGCAGTGGGGCGGAGTTGACTTTTTTCATGAAGTTTTTCGATGTTTGATAGTTTTATTTAGGAGGCGCGATCTGCGGCATGTCTCGTCGGGGGGGGGGGGGGGGGGGGG
>JBGSJL010000148.1:0-1736 GCA_041741955.1 Pirellulaceae bacterium
AGCCGCACCTTGTGGTTTTTCGGCTACGGAAGGCGGAGATGCCTCACGGCTTGTGAAGCTGCCGATCTGGGGGATGGTCGGAGGCAATGATGGGAAAAACACGCCGGCCATCAAGTCGATGGTCGAGCGATTAAGAGCGGCTGGGAATCCGAATGCCAAATACACAGAGTTTCCCGGTGCGACACATGGCAAGGCAAACGCAGCCGTCTTCCACTCGGTCGATTTGGTCGAGTGGATGCTTGGTTTCTCACTTGCGAAGTAGGCACGCTGATCAATTGATGAAAGTTTTCAACTCCGTCATCAACAAGATGCCGTTGTTCTAGAGCCGTTTCAACGTTCCTGCATACGAACAAGTTCCAACTACAAGTATAAAAAGACCACGAATGAACACCCACCATCGTTTGCTATGTTCCAGTTTTCTGGCGTTCATACTCTTCAATGCGTTTGAAACCCAAAGGTTGTTCGCAGCCGAGCAGCAAGCTCAGCCCAAACCCAACATACTTTTGATTTTCGCTGACGATCTCGGTTGGAAGGACGTCGGTTACCAGGGGACCGATTTCTACGAAACGCCGAACATCGATGCGCTGGCCGGACAGGGAATGGTCTTTTCTGCGGGTTACGCTGCGGCTGGGAACTGTGCACCGAGTCGAGCTTGTTTGATGTCAGGGCAATACACACCGCGTCACGAGCTCTATGCGGTTGGCAACACGGATCGTGGCCCAAAGAGCTTGATGCGATTGAAACCGATACCGAACAAGGGGTTAGGCAAAGAAGCCGTGACAATGGCCGAAGCGCTTAAGCAAGCTGGATATCGCACCGGCAAGTTCGGGAAATGGCATCTCAACGGCAAACTGGGAGCCAAGCCGGAAGAGCAGGGCTTTGATGTGGTCATGGATAAGAACCAAAAGGGTGCTAGCGTTCAAGAAGACCCGAAAGCCGTTTATCAAATAACCCAAGCGGCTTGCCAATTTATGGAAGAAAGCCGCACGCAGCCGTTCTTTGCCTATGTTTCCCATCATGCGATACATGTCGCGCTGCAAGCTCGCAAAGAATCATTGGAGAAATTTAAAGCCAAGTCGGCTGGAACGCAACATAAAGACCCTCTCTATCCCGGTTGCACGTACGACTTGGATGACGGTGTTGGTATCCTCCTCAAGAAATTGGATGAACTCGGCTTGGCCAGCAACACGCTGGTTGTCTTTACTAGCGACAATGGTGCCACCGGAGGTTCGCTTCAGGAACCGTTGCGAGGTAACAAAGGCAGCTATCACGAAGGCGGGATTCGTGAGCCGTTCATTGTTCGCTGGCCGGGCACGGTAAAGCCGGGTTCCCGATGTGACGTGCCCGTCATCAGCGTCGATCTATTCCCAACCTTTCTGGCAGCCGCTGGGGCGACCGTTCCCGCAGGCAAGGTTCTCGATGGCGAGAGTTTGTTACCGCTACTGAAGGAAACCGGGCCGCTTCAACGCCATTCGATCTACTGGCATTTCCCAGGTTATCTCGACTCGCCGGTAACCCGCGGCCGCGATCCGGTCTTTCGCTCCCGTCCGGTGAGCGTGATCAATAGGGATCATTGGAAACTGTATCTCTACCATGAAGAATGGCAGCTCGACGGCGGACGGGATTCACTGGCGACCAATCGTGCCGTCGAGTTGTACAACCTTAACGATGACATCGGCGAACGAAACGATCTCGCCAACACCAAGATCGAAAAGCGTGACGAACTTCTGGACGAA
>JBGSJL010000149.1:0-6482 GCA_041741955.1 Pirellulaceae bacterium
TGCCAGACCAGTCGGAATCTCTAGACTTCGAGTCTGGCAGACTGAAGTCGGGTGACGCCAGCTACGAAGGGCAGATGCATAATCTCCGTTCAACCCACACAATGATGCTTCTGAGGAGCCGCAGAATGGAACCATCTAATCTAGATGCCTCAGATGTAGAACGGATGAAGTCGGTCAACGGACAGCGTCGGCGGCGAGATTGGGCGCTGCCGCCAGCAGAGCGCCTCGCGCGATTCGCGCGATTGCAAGCTGCAGCGTGGGACACACTTGCATCCAATCCATCGGCGCTGGAGGCCTTCCATCGCCGAAATCGTCTGGCGCGGCGACAATCCAGCGTCGCAAAATTTTTAGCTGACATGCAGCAGGATCGAACATGAACCAGCGTGGGCCGTTCGATTTTGCTGACTATTTACATGAACGGGGCGTAGCAGTAGTCATCATTGGAGGACATGCCGTAAACTTTCACGGGTTTGTCCGAACCACTGAGGACATCGATTTTGTTTTCAATCGAGATGCTCACACGGAACAGCAGCTCTATGAAACGCTGCGTGACTGGGAAGCATTCTGGATCTCCGACGAAATCGATGCAGTGACTGGCATTGAGAAGATATTCCCGGTCACTCTGGAATATATTCGCAGCCATCGATTTTTAATGTTAGGTACCGTCGCAGGCTATGTGGATTTTTTCGATTTCATCCCAGGGTTCCCAGATGCGTCGCTAGATGACCTCTTTGCAACCGCACATGTAGTAGGAAAACACAGATTTGCAAGCCTTGAGTGGCTCAAACGAATGAAGCGAGCCGCTGGGCGTGCCCAAGATCAGCTCGACTTGGAAAACTTGCCATAAAATATTGGCAATTATTCCGACCGCCGAGCGGACAGAACAGCCCGCATCGGGGCGGGATGACCTTCGATCGTTAACAAGTGATCACTGGGGTCTAAGAATTCATTGAGCGATTCGAAAGTCATCCAAGCCGTGCGGCGCTGCTCCGAGTTGGTCGTGCGGCTGACGTCGATAGTTTGTATGTCGCAGTAACCGCAATCTTTCAGCCAATCCGTTAGCAGCGCGAGACTGGGAATCACGCCGATGTTTCTCATCTTGGCGTAGCGGCCCGAAGGAGTGAGTGACATCAGCGTCTCGGATTCGATAACCAGTGTTTCAATCAACAATTGGCCGCCGGGAACCAGCGTTGTTCGCAATCGCGCAAGGTGCTCCTGTGGTCGCTGGCGATGATAAAGGACGCCCATCGAAAGCGTGAGATCGAAGGCGCTCAAATCGGACGGCAAATCATCATCGGCCAACGGGATCACCCAATGGCGTTCGGGTTGCGTCGCGTATCGCCTGAAAACTTCGAATTGCATCCAGTACAACGGAAACGGATCGCAGCCGATGACTAGGTCGGCACCGGCCGCGAGCATACGCCAGCCGTAGTAGCCATTGCCGCAGCCGACATCGAGCACAGTTTTATTAGTGAAATCGATTGCGTCCGCAATACGATCCCACTTCCAATTCGAACGCCACTCCGCATCGATCGCCAGCCCGAAGAGTTCGAACGGGCCCTTCCGCCACGGATGAAACCGCATGAGCGTAGCCCGCAATTCTTCGATCGATTGCAATGCCTGCCCACAGACTCGTACCTCCGGACCGCTGCAATCGAGTTCCCCCAGTTCCGAATCCGGCAAAGCCTCCCAAGCGGCCATCCAATTCGACATTAGGCCATGCGCGTTAGCGGTCAGTCGCTGCCCGCACAGCTCTCTCAAATGATGAGCCCATACAGTTAGCCCACGCTGCTCGAGTACTTTGAGCAAGCCTGCGCGGTCAAACAGTTTCTTGGGGATCGTCAAGGTCTTTCTTTTTCTACTTGACGGCCAAAATAGAAACAAAATTAAAACATTGAAACCACACGGCTACGGTAGCAAAGCCGACTGCTTCGAGCCTTTGGATGTGCGACTCAAGTGTTTCTGGAATCAGTGTATTTTCCAGCGCTTGGCGTTTCCGAGAGATTTCCAAGTCGCTGTAGCCGTTGGCCCGTTTGAAATCGTGATGCAAATCATTCAGAAGACGCTGCTGACGCGAGTCTGCAAAACAGATTTTCTCGGAGAGCAGCAGCGCGCCGCCTGACACAAGTGCGGTGTGGATGGTCCGCAATAGCTCTTGACGCTGAGGCTGTGGCACGAACTGGAGCGTCCAATTCAAAACGACAAACGATGCGCTGCTCAGTTGAAAGCTACACAGGTCCGCTTCGTGAATTTCAACCGAGCAACCGGGCTCAGCGGCCGAGCCGGTCGTCACTAAATTTCTCAATCGCGCGACCATGGCAGGCGAATTGTCTACTGCGTGGATCGTACATCCGACGGGTGCCGATTTTCGCATCAGCGCGGTCGCAGCGCCCAGAGAGCACCCTAGGTCATAGATGTTGGAATCCGGGATCGCAAATCTCGCAGCGAGTTGCCCAACCATCTTGATCACCGCTGCATAGCCCGGAACCGAGCGCGAAATCATGTCGGGAAATACGTCGACAACCTCACTGTCGAAGACGAAATTGCCATTGTAAGTTCCAGGCCTACTGAAGATTTCATCTCTCATTGGAAATTGGTTGTGCGATACGCAAAAGTTCGAATATTAATAATTGGAAAAAGAAGTTGTGTCAGGCTAGGCAGGACTTGCACCACAGTAGGTAGTGCTTGACAATTGCGACCGAAAAGTCAGCGCACTTCGCGCATTCTTCGTATTTTATAAGGAGGCTTTGTAAATGAAACTTCTTGTTTCACTTTTCACTTTACTTTCGATTTGTAGCGCAAATGTCGGTCGTTGCGACATTGTATCAAACTGGACCTTCGAAACATCGGTACCCATAACTGGTGGACCGCACATGGCGGAGGCGGGCGCGATGGCGGCGACTAGTTTCGCTAGCTCGAACAGTGGCGGTACGTTTTCGAATCCGGCTGGCAATGGCTCGCCCGAATCATTTAGCTCCAATGGCTGGGACGCTGGCGAGTATTATCAATTCACGACAAATACGTTGGGGTTTCAGGGTGTTACGATTTCCTACGCTCAAGCGGCTAGTAATACTGGACCCGGAAACTTTCAGTTCCAATACAGTTCCGACGGTGTGTCATACACTGATTTCGGCAGTGTCTACGCGGGCCCCACGGCAGACTTCAATGGCGGTGTTTCCAATCCTGCAAATGTCTTGAGTGTCGATTTGTCGGCGATTTCCGCCCTGGACAACAAGGCTTTAGTTGGATTTCGCATCGCTGTTTTTGGAACAACGTCAGAAAACGGTGGCACGATTGCCAGTACAGGCACCTTCCGTGTAGACGATTTCGTGGTTAACGCCAGCGCTGTTCCGGAACCGACTGCTCTTGGGCTGCTGGCCCTGCTGGGTCTACCACTGGCGATGGGCCGTATGCGTAAGGTTTGAAGCTGCGCTGTTGATATAGGCTTAAAGCGCTTGTGCGAGAAGCAGCAAGTTCCGCCACGAAAATGCTCTTAGGCAGCGAGCTATGATCGTCGAGGCGATCGATTGTTTAATCGCAAAGCGCGCTTGCACGGTTGGATCTTGTCCAAGAAGACAGAGTTCGCCGCAGCGCCTGACGTCACCCCAATTATCCCCGCAGTTAGGCCCAGCAATAGCAGAAAAACTATTCTGGAACGCTGCGTGGTTAAACAGACCACATTGGCGCCGCTCCGCAAATGCAGACTTGGACGCCAGACGGAACATAAGGGTTTTGGGGCTAGCGAGTGGGTCACTGAGGTTTTATGCCTACCCGTGCTAGAATTGTGCTGGTAAATGGTCTACAAAAGGTCGAGACAGGAATGTTCGGCGGTAGATCTCGGCAGTTATACGCTGGACCTACATCGCTCCGAGCCGAGCGGTCATGCGAATTGTCTATAACTACGGAAAGCTTCAGCGATGTCTGTGCAGTCGATCAAGAGTCTGGTCGGATCGGGTACGAAACTTTATTTGGATTCGATTGACCCCGAATTAGTACAGCAAAATCTGGCTTGGGGAGCGGTAGGCGCAACCAGCAATCCGATCATCGTGTCGGGCCTAATTGAAAGCGGACGCTTTGACAGGCAGCTTTCCGATCTGCTCAAATCGGGCAGCGACGATTCGACCATCGCTTGGGAACTCACTGATCAACTGGTGCGTAAAGCCCAGGAGGCTTTCCATCCCATTTGGAAAGAATCCAAAGGCAATGCGGGCTGGGTCAGTTTTGAGCTGGACCCGCTCATCGAAGACGTCGAAGCCAACTTGCCGCACCAAGATCGCGTCGAGCGCTATATCGCGTTGGGCCGAAAGTGGTCGGCGGGGCACGACAACCGCATGATCAAAGTACCCGCCACACCAGCGGGATTGGACAGCGTGGAAGTGCTGTGCAGAGATGGAGTTACACTCAACGTCACGCTTGTTTTCACCATGGACCAATACGTGCAAGCTCGCAATCATGTCTGGGCGGGGGCCAAGAAACGCAAGTCGCTCGACGCCTTCAAGAGCGTCTACAGCATCTTTGTTTCACGCGTGGATCAATATACCTCCAAACACTTACCACAACTTTCTCCGGCAGCCCAGGGACAAGTGGGCATTGTAAACGCGAAGCGAATTTGGCAGGCCAATCAGGAATTCTGGCAAGCCAATAAAACACCGCTCGAGCAAGAGATCATTTTTGCCAGTACCGGAACGAAAGATCCTGCCGATCCGCCTACCAAGTATGTAGCCGCGTTGGCCGGTAGCGATATACAAACCAATCCACCGGCCACCAATGCAGCGGTGGTCGAGGGCGATGTGACATTTACTCGACAAGTCGATCGTTTGCCCGAGCCAAGCGTCCTAGCCGACATCGACGCCCACTTGGACCTTGCACACCTCCAGCAAGTGTTAATGGAAGAGGGCATTGCCAAGTTCGCAGATCCTCAGAAAAAGCTGCTGCAGACTATCGCTTCTAAGCGGGCTCAGTTGGTTGCTTAGCCTACGAACACTGAAGACAAAGTTGAGACAGCCCAGGCAGAGTCCAGTAACCAGATCGATTGGCGCCGTAGAAGTTGTGGCTGCATCTTTTAGAAATGCACGATGAGATCGTCGGCGGAGAAGCGAACTTTCTTGGCGGTAGCTTGCGTGTCTTCAAGATGACGATAGCCCAGGGCACAGCCAACTACGGCCGTGTAGTCAGAATCCACGAGCCCCAGTAATTTATCGTATTCAAGTGGCACAATACCCTCCATCGGACAGGTATCGATCTCGATCATCGCTGCCGCGAGCATAAGCTGCCCCAGGGCGATGTAGACTTGTTTGGTATTCCAGTCCAAGTGGGTTTCCATCGCTTCAACGGTCTTTACCAGCACATTGCGATAGGCGTCCATTTGCCCAGTTGGCAGGTCGCGCGTTGTGCAAACACTCGAAACGAAGTTGTCGATATAACTCGCATCCATGGTGCGTCTGGCGGCGAAAACAACCATGTGCGAGCAGTCTTGGGGTTGCTTTTGGTTCCACGAGATAGCTGGCAATTTGGCTTTGATGCTCTCATCGGTAATGACCAGAAACTTCCAAGGCTGAAGTCCATAACTGCTGGGAGTCAAAACGAGCGCCCGCTCGATCGCTTGCCACGTCTCGGGCAAAATACGCCGCGCAGGATCGAAGCGTTTGACGGCGTAACGCCAGCTCAACCGATGCAACAACTGTTCCGCCGCCATGCCTGGGACAGTCGCCGAGTGATGGGTCGTTTCCGAGTCAAGTTGTTTGGACATACAATGGTGGTCGCTAGTGCCTGAGGTACATTAGTTGTGAGCTCGACAATTGTGAGCTCGATTGTAGCTCTGAAGTACTGATTCGAGGAGCGGAGTTTGAAGTCCTGTGTGCATCAACCCAATTTGGTAAATCCCTCGGCTTGGATTGCCGCCAGCGCCAGCGTGCTAGGCCATGTAGTGATCGGCCCGCAAGCCAGCGTGTGGTTTGGTGCCGTGATCCGCGGAGATGTTGAGCCCATTTACATCGGTGGGCAGACGAACATACAAGATCTTGCCTGCTTGCACGCGGACCCCGGCAAGCCATGCCGGATTGGCGAGCGGGTGACCGTAGGGCACGGTGCCATCGTACATGGGGCTACGGTTGAGGACGAGTGTTTGATTGGTATTCGGGCGGTTGTACTCAACGACGCGGTGATCGGCAAGCACTCGATTATTGGCGCTGGCGCGATCGTCACGGAGGGCAAGGTCATTCCGCCGCGATCGCTGGTTCTAGGTATGCCAGGACGCGTCATTCGCGAGGTGACCAAAGCCGACTTGGAGCGCATCCTGCATGGCTTTCAGCACTACGTCGACGCAGCCGCAAACTACAAAGCCGCTAGCGGGTGAGCCCGCCGTCCGCAGTAAAACATGCTGTAAACCCTGCGTTTTAGCTGCGATAGGCCGCGTAGGCAAACAGGCTATTGAGGCAAGACAATAGGAATATCACTCCTGAAGTGGCAAACGCTACGCGAGC
>JBGSJL010000150.1:0-50611 GCA_041741955.1 Pirellulaceae bacterium
GTCACCCTGTTCGGTGCTTTGCTCGGCCCCGGTTTGCTAACCTTCACCGGACGCATTGCCCGCCGTAGCTTGATGATTTTTTTGGTTCCGGTCATCTCGCTGTTGGCGACGGCGGCCATCGTGCTGTACGGTGTCTTACACGAGGGATTTGACACACACCTACGTATCACTTCGGTGCAACACATTGATGTAAATTCCGGAGTCGGCTTCGCTTGGTCGCGGCAGAATTATTTTAGCGGCTTGCCACCTCGCGAAGGCATCTTTCTCAATGCGGATACCTACGCTCGTCCGGTAGTTGCCGACGGAGCTACAGGCAGCTATCCCAGCGGTACCAATCCACGCGAAGGAGTCGATTTTAGTATCACCCTTCTCCAAGATCAACAGAATTGGCGCGGCTGGCTCAAACCCAGGCAGCAACAACAGCTTCTGATTGGACACGCACTACGCATGCCCAAATTGCCGATCGAGATCCAGCGATCCGGCAAGCAGCAAGTTACGATCGAGAATAAGACACTGGGCCCATTGCCGATTGTACTTTTGCGCGGAGAGGGAGACGATTACTACTTGGCCGAAGATCTGGCACCTAGTCAACGTGTCGTGCTCGAAGTGCAGGACAATGCTGCCGTAACCTCCAAGGTTGCGCAACTCATGGTGGACCTGCGTCCAAGCGCCCCGCCGGAAATCAACCAGAGTGGCTCGCTAATGGATTTCGGTTTTGGTGGCACGCGCTACATCAACACGGCGGCGGGCGACAACGATCTGCTGGACGTGACGTTCCAACAAGCGCTTTCGGACAAGCTGTCCATGGAACATTTTGGTTTCGCAGTGCTAGCGAGACAGTCTGCGGATATCGAAGTTCCCATCAAAGGCAAATCCAGCGAAAGTCTACACTTGATCCTGGGGACGTATCCTTGGTAAGTCACCCCATGATCCAGTTGCGGCGCGTCTATCGCTTTTTTGGCAAAACCAAAGCGGTCAATGATGTTTCGTTCGAAGTCGAAGCGGGCCAAGTCTTTGGGTACATCGGTCCCAACGGGGCTGGCAAGACGACCAGCATGCGCATTTTGGCGACCCTGGATCTGCCCGATTACGGCGATGCGCTCGTGGACGGTTTTTCATGTGTGAACGATCCCGACCGCGTACGCAAACGACTGGGTTTCATGCCGGACAATTTCGGCACGTATCCCAACATGAACTGTATGGAGTATCTAGACTTTTTCGCGCGCTCGTATGGCATCGTCGGACGCGATCGCACCAAGGCCTTGCGGCACACGCTGGCCTATACCGGCTTGGATAAGATTGCTGAAAAATCAATTCGCGGATTGTCCAAGGGCATGCGCCAGCGATTGTGCTTGGGCCGAGCCATGATCCACGATCCAGCCGTGTTGATCTTGGACGAGCCCGCCAATGGTCTGGACCCACGAGCTAGAATTGAACTGAGGCACATGATCCGTGGCTTGGCCGCAGAGGGCAAAGCCCTACTCGTTTCATCGCATATCCTGACTGAACTGGGCGAGATGTGCGATGCCATCGGCATTATCGAACGCGGCCAGTTGATCGTCAGCGGCTCGGTCGCCGAAATAAAAAGCAAACTCCGGCCGCATATCGATGTACTCATCCAGTTGATGCATGGCGGCGAGACACTCGCGCATTGGCTGGAAGGCAAACCGAACATTTCCAATATACAGGCCAGTGACCTAGTCGTGCGTTTTCAGTTTGCAACCGACAGCCCGCAGGCGCAAACTGAAATGTTGCGCTCGGTTGTGGCGGCTGAGTTTGCAGTGCTCGAGTACTCGACCGAAAGTCGTTCGCTCGAAGATGTCTTCTTGCAAATTACCACGGGAGCCGTGCAATGAGCCAAGCCTCGTTGATGGGCCAAAATTCGATGGGCAAAAATACAGACGGCAACAGCGGTCAAGTCCCGCCAACTTTATCGCATCGCATCGTGCAGACGCCAGAAAAAGGCTGGGAGCGGCTGTGGCTGTGGGCCAGCGAACGCATCAATCCCATTGTCGTTAAAGAGATTCGCCAATCGCTCAAGAGCAAGCAGTTCACGATCAGCTTTTCTTTGACGCTGGTCGCCGCCGTAACCTGGACACTGCTGGCCATTTCGATGATGGTTCCTCGCATTTTTTATGTGCCCGCTGGTCTCCAGTTGCTCTCGGGTTACTTTTGCGTGCTCGCGATTCCGCTGATGGTCATCATTCCGTTTGGGGCCTATCTTTCGCTAACGGCCGAAACGGAAGACAGTACGTTTGAATTGCTGAGCATTTCTGCGCTGACCTCGCTGCAAATCGTGCACGGCAAGATGGCTTCGGCCTGTGTGCAGATCTTGTTGTACCTGTCGGCCCTAGCGCCTTGTATTGTACTGACCTATCTGCTGCGGGGTGTCGAGCTCTTTACGATCCTGTTTTTCTTAGGTTGGACGGTAGTTCTGTCCGTCTGTGAAACGGCCATCGCATTGCTGCTCGGTTCGGTTGCCCGTACCCGCATGTTGCAAGTTGGCGCGGCGGTCTTTGTGTTGGCAGGCTTGTTTTTCGCGCTGGTGACTTGGCTAAGTTTTCTCACCCAATCCGGTCTGACTTCGGTCACGAATCCGGAGGGTGTCGTGTATCTGGTGATGTTGGGCTTTGGCACGGTGATTGCGGTCGCCTTATCACTGGTGTTGCGTGCTGCGGCTGCCGCCATTGATTTTCCCAGCGAGAACAATTCGACGCCGCTTCGACGCCGGATCGTATTGCTGGTCTCAATAACGTTCTTCTGGGTACTCTTCGGCACGGTGGCTTCGCAGCAAGAAGAGTTCTCGGTGGTTTTCTTATGGGCCGCGTTCATCCTGTGTTTGATCGTGGGAGCGCTGGTAACCGGCGAGCGTGGCGTGATTTCACCTCGGGCTCAACGTTCGCTGCCGCAGACGTTTGTGGGGCGCATGTTCCTGACATGGTATTATCCCGGAGCCGGTCAGGGATACATCCTGCTGATCTGCCTCTACGCGGCCATCGTGGGCACGCTGCTGGGCGTCGACGTGGCCTATGCCTCGACGTTGAAAAATAACTTCGGCCAGGGTTCGGTAATTGCGGCCGGCTTCATGCTCCTGTGTTACCTGACAATCTACCTGGGATTCAATCGGCTGATCATGTTGCTGGTGCCACGGCATGTGCCCGCGCGGATGATTGTGTCGGTGGCACTGCTCGCGGTCATCCTCGTTTTGGCCCACATCTTGCCACTTTTCTTCGCTTTTTATATGAATGACTATCGCGAATTTGACTACGCTTGGCACCAATCTTTCAACATTATTTGGTCGACGACGGAGGCGATTGAAAGCGTTTCGCTGGATATTGGAGCAAGTATCGTTATTGTTACCCTGTGCGCGCTGGGTATTTTCGGGTTGAATTTAGGACTGTGTACGCGCGACGTTATGCTGGTGCGAGTCGTCCTGCCGCCGCGAGTGCGATCTGACGATGACCTGCTGGCTCCACAGAAAACGGTTCCCGCCGACCCTTTCGCGGACTGATGTCGCAAAAAAAACGTTATGCGCAGAAACACTTTCCGTCAAAAAGTCGCTTTCAGTTAAGAAGTCATGGCACAGTTTCACCCCGAAGATCGACCCGACCCATCCGAGCAACCGATTCGCGCCCGAGTCCCCGAGCACGTGACGGCTGGTGCGTTCAGCACGGGCGTGATCGTGATGACGGCACAGTCGGAATTCATCCTGGACTTTGTGCAGAACTTGGGTCGCCCGCATCAAATCATCGCGCGGGTCGTCATGCCCCATCAGGTGCTCCCGCAGTTCGTCGATGCTCTTCAGCGGAATATCGAGCTCTACAAAAATCGTTGGGGAGAGTTGCCGCAAACGGGCATGCCCAAGCCTGCGCCGCCAAGCACTGCCAGCGGCTCGATGGCTGCATCAAGGAAGGACTCGGGCTACGAATCTGGTACCGGCCAAGATAGCGGTGTGCAGGAATCCATGGCCGCAAAATCGGCGGATGGCACTGCCGCCCTAGCCGGGGGCGGAAGTAGCGGCGGATCGGGTGTTTCTGGTGGTGGAGGCAGCAGTTCCGGCAGTGGCTCACATGCAGAGCAGCCGCCCTCGCAGTCCAACCCGCCTCAGTCTAACTCAAATCAGTCCAACTCGGCTTCGGGACAGCCCTCGGGTTCGGTGGGCCGACAAGCCTCGGTCCAAGACATTTACGATGATCTGAAGATCCGCGATGAATTCCTGAGCGGTGCCTATGCCAATGCCGTCATGATCGGCCACGGACCTCACGAATTTAGTTTCGACTTCATCACCAATTTCTATCCCCATTCGGCCGTCAGTTCGCGCGTTTTTTTGGCGGCGGGACAGATACCTCGCTTGTACGAAAGTTTAAAGGGGACTTGGGAGCAACTGCGGTCGCGTATGCAGCAGCCCCCCAGTCCGCCCACGGATTGGACACCCGAGCCAGACAATCCGCCTCAAGACGACAGCCCCTTCTGAGAGCTGCCCATGCGTTTGATACTTGCCAGCCAATCTCCACGTCGCCGAGAATTACTGACCGCCGCTGGCTACGATTTTGAGATTGTACTGCCCAGCGAGACCGCGGAATGTGGGATTTGCTCGCGCGAGTCCACTCCCGAATTGGTGGCGCGGTTGGCCTATCAAAAGGCTCGGGATGTCGCGCCTCGCGTAAACGATGAAGCTGTGATCGTGGCCTGCGATACTGTGGCAGATATCATGGGACGTGTGCTGGGCAAACCCGAGGATCGTCGGCACGCCGAGGAAATGTTGCGGCTGCTCAGTGGTCGACGCCATTGTGTTTATAGCGGGCTGTGTGTCCAACGTGTGCCTGGCGGCACGCCCGATGTGCGCGTCGAAAGGAGCGAACTTGATATGTCTCCACTAAGCGAAGCACAGGTCCAGGAATATCTCGATAGCGAGGCTTGGGTGGGCAAGTCCGGCGCGTTCGGTTACCAGGACAGTCATCCCTGGCTCAAGCTGGTATCGGGTTCGGCCGACAACGTGGTCGGATTGCCAATCGCGCTCCTGCGAGAAATGCTCAGCCAAGTTGCCAACTGAGTTGCCACCGAGGCCATCAACTTTCGGTACTTTAGTAATGAGCGATAAATAAGTGTCCGATACCTTTTGTGCGAAGCACCCGAAGGGCCAGTTCCTGGCAAAAGGTACCGGACACTTATTTATTGCACGACCCTTAGTGTTAGCTGTCGTTCTAAGCGCTGCCCAAAATCTAGCGGCGGTCGCCGCAGACTATCATGTTGCGCAAACGGATATCGCGGCGGATTCCAATTCGGGCGATGCGGACCACCCGTGGCGCACACTATCGGCGGCTGCAGGCCGCGTCCAGCCGGGCGATACAGTCTGGATCGATCATGGCGACTATCGCAGCGAAGATAGCGGCTGGGGACAGGGGGTGATAAGGCAAACAGTTTCCGGCACGGCAACTAGTCCTATTCGCTGGATTGCTGAAAAAGATTGCAAGCCCAACGTGTTTCGTTTCCTGCTCCAACAGGTCCAGCATGTCCACATCGAGGGGATCCATTTCATCAATCCTAAACTCGAAAATGTCGACAACCACTGGCAGGACATGCCGCACATTGACCGGGCTGGTCTGCTGGACTCGAGGGCTCGCGAGCGCTTTGCACAACCGTGGGACGCGCGTCGCGGCGAAATCGAAAAAGAATTTGCCGGCTACTTCCAGCGGCTCCAAGCGCTCAAATATGAAACGGCTATCGAGCTGGAGGATTGCCAGCATATTTCCGTGAAGAACAATTTCATCGATGGCTACTGGGCGGGTATTCAATGCCGACATGGAGATCAGATTCTCATCGAATCAAATCGCTTGACTCATTGTGTCAACGGAATCTACAGTTGGCAGCCAGCCCCAGGTCTAGCGCATAGTGTGATTCGAAGAAATTTCATATCGCAGTCGCTCGACAATGGCATCGACATCCGCGAGCAATCCCACCACGTGCTGATCGAAGAAAATCATATCCGCTACAGCGGACGCAGCCATATTGCATTGCACAACGAAACCCGCGACTGCACAATTCGCGGCAACGATGTTAGATATGGTGGCTACTACTCCGAGTCGATGGAATATCCCGGCAGCAGTGCGATCAGCATCCATTCCTCATTGGACGGCATCATCGTGGAACGCAACTTGGCAGCCTACCAAATCGATCTGACCGGTATCGATGGCAATGGCTTCATCTTGGATCTGATGAAGTCCGGCGCCAGCGTCCATGTTCGCGACAATGTAGCCTGGCGGAACATGGGATCCGGATTGAATTTGACGGCCAGCCCCAATGCTCGGATCGTCCATAATGCTTTTATCGAAAACGGATTTGAGTCCCCGGGTCGTCGTTGTGGAGCTGGCATAAAACTCTCGCGCGACAGCGACACGCAGCTTACGATTCTCAACAATATTCTGTCGAACAATCGCGACGGCGGCATTTTGGCTTACCATAATCTCCTGCAACAGCTCCAGATTGACTCGAACCTCTACTATTCGGCCCTGGATGGCCCGTTGATGTGGGACGGTTTCGAAGACGATGAGCGGAGCTACAAATCGTTGGCGGCGATCAACACCCACACCGGCTGGGAGAAGCATGGTCAAGTTGCCAACCCGCGTTTGCGAAGTCCAGAAAAAATCGACAGCTTTGCCGATGTGCAATTGCAGTTCGATAGTCCCGCCATCGGTGCCGCGCAGATCATCGGCGAAGAAGTCGACAGACCAAAACTTCAAACCGCCAACCTCGGGCCCAGATAACGAACACAACTGCCCTTGCCCCAGTACTGTGTTTCTTAGAAATACGGCTTTCTAGAAATATGGGCAGAAAACTCAGGTCTAACCTGACGAAACTGAACGAAGAAAGAATGACTGGGACCGTGAGAACGCGACCGTAGCCATCTAGTCGGCACCTGTATCTCGGGCGGGCGCTTCGGACGACTGCGGATCTTCGATGGCGCGAATCAATTCGGCAATCTCGCTTTGAGTCATCAAGAAGCTCTGCCAGCTCTTGATTTCGATATCCACTCTGCCTTCCTTATCATTAGTGCGTGCGCCTTCGAGCACGTTGCGCATACTGCTGTGAATGTGATCGAGCAACTCGCGCAGCTCGGCAGATTGTCCGGGCGATAGACCGCGCGGCAACTGGGCATGATGGATCGATTGCTTTGACGATTTGGGGACAGCCAAGCCCGTACTCATGCCGAAGTCCAAATCCTCCTGGGCGTCTTCTGCTGCGGCTGGGCGACGTGAACTAGAACTATCGGTAGCGTCGGCGTCGTACCAGTCTGCGACTTGCTCGCGTGTACCGACCAGCAGCACGCTGCGGCCCACGGAAATAGTATCCCCATAGCGGAGGATCTTAAGATTGCAGGCGTGGCCATTGATCCGCGTACCATTGGTGCTGTCCAAGTCCGTAATAACCAAGCGGCCATCGTCTTCTTGGATCTTCACATGAAAACGGCTAATACGTTCGTCGTTGAGCTGGATGGCGTTGCCTTCTTCGCGCCCGATCGTGATCGGGGTGGGCAGTTCTCGATAGACTCGCCCACGATCCGCACCAGAAATCACACGCAGTGTTATCCTCTGCATTGTTAGGTTGGGACCCTGTTGGAAAAGCGGGCACAGATAGCGTTCGGGAGAAGAGACACTCCTATTGTGAGTCATCCGCCATGACAATGCAACTGCGGAGCCGAAGCCAAATGCGGTGCGATTTGGGCTAGCGGCCTTCCGGCAGTCGATCGTCCGATGAGCCGCAAGTCGGATTACTTGAACATTCTCTGTCACAGACCTGCGCGGCTTTCGCTCCTTTACTTGTAGATCAATCCTTCTGATTGATCGTCAGAAAAATTCAAACTGCAAATCGGAGAACCAATCATGTCCAGCGCTTTCAGGAATCGTTCACTTCGCTTGGAGTCCCTTGAAAACCGCGAGCTTTTCGCAGGCGACGCCTTCGCGATCATCAACGGTGGGACCCTGAATATCGTCGAAACCAGTGGCCAGACCGGTCAGCCACAGGCAATCGAAATCACTCGAACTCCATTTGGCTTTCCGGGCCAGTCCATTCGGGTCCGAGGATTAGAAAATGCCGCAGGCGGAACCACTTTGATCAATGGACGAGCATTCGTAGATTTTCGTGTTCCCAGCGGCAATGTGAGCGTCAACTTGGGATCTGGGAATGACTGGGTGCGTGTAAATGACGTGACCCTAAACAACTTGAACGTCGATACTGGAAATGGCCGCGACGCCGTGACTTTGGGTCAAGGAATGAAAACTACTGGAACTGCCACGATCCGCACCGGTGCAGACGATGATTTCGTCAATCTATTCGAAGCACAGATTGGCAACGACAGCCTAGACAACCTGAATGTCTATATGGGTACGGGTGTTGACTACTTCTACAGCAAAAGTGTCAGTGTACTTGCTAGCGTCACTGGTAATTTGAATCTGTACATGTCTGAAAATGGTTTGGATCGCGACACGGATACAATCACGTTGGAAAAGGCGAAGATAGGCGGCAGTTTGACCATGCACACGGGAGCGGGCGATGACACCATTTCCGTCAACAACACGATTGTTGGCAACGACTTTCTACTCAGTACCGGAGCGGATGCGGACACTGCGAAATTGAAGGACCTGCAAGTCCTGGACGATGTGTTCGCAAATATGGGTGCGGGCATGGATACACTGGACCTGGACAATGTCTGGGCCGATCGATTGGAAGTCAATGGCGAAGGCGATCGAGACACATTGATTCGCCGCCGAGTGGGACAGGTAAATGTCTTTCAATACGCTGGCTTCGAAGTAGCCACGATCTAGACGATTCCCATTCGTCCCATGGGTCGCCGATGACTGCTCAAAACAGAATGCGCCAATGGTCGCGATAGGACCACGGGCAAATTAGCGGCCAGCGATCGTTTTGGGCTGGCCGCCGGCAACACCGCTACTATTTACGCTCGCATCGATAGCCTTGGTTCTTTGACACTATCGATCCATATCGATTGCTCAACGGCAACTGCCAGATCGTTAAGTAAAGGCTCGTAGAGCGCCCCAGAGAATTCTGAGTAGCAAATGAACATGATTGGTCATGGATACGTTTGTGAGAACTGAAATCGTTGCAGGCTGCTAGCGGCCCTCCCGCAGTCGGTCGCCAAGAAATCGCTCGAGCTCGGGCGTATCGTAGATCTTTTGGGCCGTAGCTTCCACGTCGTATTCCACGCGGCGAAAGGTCACCCAAGGCTCCTCCACGATGACGTAGCACGATCGCCAATTCCCGTCTCGAGGCTGGCCGACGGAGCCAACGTTGATCATGGCTTTTTCGTCGGTCAATCGGTAGCGGTAGTCCATATCCTCCGGCCGGACGAACGTCATGCTAGCAGTGAATACGCCAGGAACGTGAGTATGCCCTTGAAAACAAGTACGCTGGATCATCGAAAATAGCTTGTCCATTTTGCGGCGGTTGTAGACGTCCTCCGGAAAGACATATTCGTTGATGGGATTGCGCACCGAGCCGTGAACAAACAGCAGCGAGCCCTCGCGGCGGGTTCGCGGTAGGTGGGCCAGAAATTCGAGTCGCCGGTAGCAGGCTTGAGGTGTATCGCCCGCTTCGATTTGTTTGCGAGTCCACATGATCGCCTGTTCGGCAGCGTTGCTAAAACCCTCTGGGTCAAACAGTGCGGCCAGATCGTGGTTGCCCAAAATACATGCGTCAAAGTTATTGACGATGTCGATGCACTCTTGGGGATTGGGTCCGTAGCCGACGATATCGCCCAAGCAGATCACTTGCTCACAGTCCTGTCCCTTGATATCGGCCAGCACGGTTTGCAGTGCTTCTAGGTTTCCGTGAATATCACTTACGATCGCGCGACGCACTGAAAGGCTCCGTTATGGCGACTGAATGAGGCTCCGCGATACGAAGCACTGCCCGCTAGCGACCTCCCCGCAGACGATCGCCGAGCATATTATCGAGGTCGGGGATATCGTAAATTTTCTTTACGGTCTGATCGATATTGTATTCGACCCGGCGGAATTCGATGTCTTCCTTCTTCTCATCCAGAATGACATAGCAGGAACGCGGATCTTCATCGCGCGGCTGGCCAACCGAACCCACGTTGATCATCAGTTTTTCGTCCGACAGCGAGAAATGATATTCGCAGTCATCTGGGGTAATGAATTCCCCGTCTGCCGTGAACACGCCAGGCATGTGCGTGTGCCCCTGGAAGCTGATCTTATTAACGCGTTCGAAAAGAGCTCTCATGCGAATCTGGTCGTAGATCGTTTCTGGGAAGACGTATTCGTTGGTGGCATCTCGGGGCGAACCATGGACGTACAGAATGTCACCTTCCTTATGCGACTTGGGCAATTCGCTTAAGAAATCCCAACGGCGATTGATGGCGCTGGCAGGTCCAGGCCCTCGATCCAATTCGTCGCGAGTCCAGTAGATTGCCTTCAACGCGACAGGATTGAAACCTTCCGGGTCAAACAAAGCCGCTTGGTCATGGTTGCCCAGAATGGTCAATGCACACTTCTGCATGACCGTGTCCAGGCACTGGCAGGGGTTAGGGCCATAGCCGACAATATCGCCCAAACAGACAATACGCTCCACTTTTTGAAGCTGTATATCCGCCATGACAGCGTTGAGCGCTTCCAAATTACCATGTATATCGCTGATAAGTGCTTGTCGCACTGGCCTCTCCAAGTCACACTGACTGCGCCGTTTGGGGGAGGCTGTGCTCACCCATTAGACATGCTATTGTAAATCGGCCTTGTACCCACTGAAAGCCTATTGCGGTAACCGAGTTCCAAATGGCGAAGCATAAGCCGCTCCCCAACGTTCCGCAATCGCCGCGCGGACATCTTTAATGTTGAATCTGGCAATCGAGTGTTCGGGGCACGCGGGTAGCGTGGCTGTTCTCCGCCAGCAGGATCTGTTGGCACAGCGGTTTTTGCCGCCCAGTATGGGCAGTGTCCAAAGCCTAACTCCAGCCATTGCCGAGCTCCTTTGCCTTCTTTCGTCACAACGCGTCGATTTGATTAGTATTACAGTCGGCCCCGGTTCCTTCACCGGCCTGCGAGCCGGCTTGGCAACCGCTAAAATGTTGGCTTTCGCTTGGAAAATTTCCATTGCGCCAGTGGACACACTCCACGCCATCGCATACCAAGCAGCCGGATGCTGGTCCAATCCCACGGCTACGACGCCTGGAATGCCACCGACAGGTCGCTTGGTGGTGCCGGTCTTGAACGCCTTTCGCAAGCAGGTTTTTACCTCGGCTTGGCTGACTACCAACGGCCACACCGGCATGCATCACCTGTCTCCGGCACAAGTCGTGGATGCGTCTGTTTGGCAAAAGCATCCCGTTTTGAGCCAACAGTTTCCCGAATCCGAGCAAGCAAAAATCGCCAGTACGTGTCCCATTTTGAGCGGCCCTGGCTTGAGAACCTACCCTAACGCTGCCGATTTTGCTTGCGAACTAGCGCCGGAACAGCTCTGGGATCCCACAGCGGCCACCGTGGGCCAGATCGGCTGGCACCATTTCCAAGCCGGACTGGCTGTGACCGCCCAGCAACTACTGCCCCGCTACGGTCGCGCCAGCGCGGCTGAAGAAGCAACCTCAAAGCAGACACTTTAAGACCAGTCCGCATCTTGCCAACCCAAATTTTGATCGAAAACCAGATTCAAACTTGGCCATCGAGCTACAAAATCTGCCTACAATGATGGGCCCTCCCCGCCGCGCCTCGAAATCTGTTCAGCGGCGTTGACCACCCCTTTTCAACACTCGTCATCTTTCCAGGAGAAGCACTTTGAGACGCCGCAATTTTCTTCAAACTTCGGCCGCTGCAGTCGGACTTACGGCCGCCGCGAAAGAGTCGCTAGCCGCCATCCAGGATCAACCCGCCAAACGCGTTGGCCTGATCGGTGCGGGTTGGTACGGCAAAATCGACTTGCTGCGCTTGATCCAGGTCGCTCCGGTGGAAGTAGTTTCGCTGTGTGACGTGGACAGCCAAATGCTCAATGAAGCCGCCCAGATCGTGGCTGGACGACAGGCCAGCAAAAAGAAACCTCGACTCTACGCTGACTACCGTCAGATGCTGGCCGCGAAGGATTTGGATCTCGTCTTGGTCGGAACACCCGATCACTGGCACGCCCTAACCATGATCGAAGCGGTCAAGTCAGGCGCTGATGTATATGTGCAGAAACCAACGGGCGTCGATGTCATGGAGAGCCAAGCCATGTTGGCTGCGGCGCGCAAATATGAGCGGGTGGTTCAAGTCGGTACGCAGCGGAGGAGCACACCCCACTTGATCGAAGCCCGCCAGCGTGTCGTGCTCGAAGGCCTCCTCGGCAACGTGGCCTACGCGGAAGTCTGCTGCTACTACCACATGCGCGCCAAAGAGAATCCAGCCAACCTGCCCCCGCCCGCCAACTTGAACTACGAAATGTGGACGGGTCCCGCCCCGATGATCCCCTATTGCGGATTGCAACATCCCCGCAAGTGGAGAGCCTTCATGGAGTACGGCAACGGAATCGTTGGCGACATGTGCGTCCACATGTTTGACATGGTGCGCTGGATGTTGGACTTAGGCTGGCCACAGCGAATTTCCAGCAGTGGCGGAATCCTAGTGGATAAGAACAGTCGCGCCAACATTTCCGACACACAGACAGCCACATTTTCCTACGAAGGTATCGAAGTTGTGTGGACGCATCGCAGCTGGGGCGATGCACCGGATCCCGACTACCCCTGGGCCGCAATACTGTACGGCGAAAAGGGCACGCTGAAATTGGATGTCCACAAATACGAATTTGTACCGCGCGGCAAAGGCGAGACGCTGCGCGGATCGGCTCTGTTCGAGTACGACAAATTTCCAGAAGACGAAACCGAAAAAGACCTCGAACG
The DNA here is from genome assembly GCA_041741955.1 of Pirellulaceae bacterium. GTDB lineage: Bacteria > Planctomycetota > Planctomycetia > Pirellulales > Pirellulaceae > Aureliella. The sequence continues at coordinate 12,899 of JBGSJL010000150.1, forward strand.
GCATGTGGCTTCGGCTGTGCGTCTCCACATGCTCGACTGGCTGGCTGCCATTGAAAAACGCAGTCGCCCAGTAGCAGATATCGAGCAAGGTCATATCTCTTCGGCGAGTTGCATCCTTGCCAATCTGTCGATGAAGCTCGGACGCACACTCCAGTGGGATGCAACGTCCCATCAAGTCATGGGCGACGCCGAAGCCAATGCGTTGCTCGCGCGCCCCTACCGCACACCTTGGGTGCATCCCGCAACCAGCGTGTAAACTTCATGGCATCGCGCAGAAAATAAGTGGCTTAGGCTTCCCGACTAATGGAAAATCTCCTTGGCCGGTTGTATTTGCCACTGCGTGACTCGATAACTACCGTCTACGAGAGTACTATGCAGAGCCTGAAAGGTCGAGCGATGCGCAAGCGCCACCCAAGTTCAACTACCCCAATTTCAACGGCTCCAATTTCAACTACCCGAATTTCAACCACCCGAGTTTCTACTACTCTGTTGAGGATGTTTTTGCGAACTGGGCTGGTGCAATTTGGCGGCGTTTGGGATGCTCGCTTGCGCCGAGAAGCCACCGCTGGGCGAAAGTTGCATTATGAAATTTGCGAACCTCGAGTCATGTTGGCTGCGGACCTAAACGGTTTCGAGCTCTATCCTCCCTCAGCGCTGACAAGTGATTCAAGCGGCGTTCATCAGACCTATGCCCCACCCGCACGACAGCTTCTTAACTATGGCGGCTTTTTGACGGAGCCCTCCCAGGAGCGGCCCCTGGATATAGCCCGGAAGTTTCTCGGCAACCAACTCGAAGCGCTCGGGCTGGACACTGAGGACTTGAGCGGCATGGTCATCAGTGACATGTACCGCAGCGCGCCCACAGGCACTACGCATATCTACTTTAGGCAACGCCATAATGGTTTGCCAGTTTTGAATTCAGACATCAATATCAACGTTTCAACCGATGGGCGGATTGTCAACGTGGGTAGTTCGTTCCTAGCAGGCTTGCAGGGCAATGTAGCAGGCAAGGCTGGCAATTCGAAGAGCTCTGTCAGAGATGTGGGCATAGCTTTTTATTCTACCGATGCGCTGCCGCGAATAAGCGCGGCAGAGGCCGTGATCGCGCTGGCAAATGATTACGGTTGGAGCTCGGACGTCACGGCCGCAACGATTGCGCGAGACCTTGCACCAGCCAACCGTGGTCAACGGACTCTGGTTTCAGCTAGCAGTATTGCGCGGGAGGATATTGCGGCCGAACTGCAATACGTGCCACTCTCCAACGGTAAAGTGGAACTGGCGTGGCGTTTGAATGTACAAACTGTCGATGGTCAGCATTGGTACGACGCCAATGTGAGTGCCACCAATGGCCGGATTTTAGGAGTGACCGATTGGGTCAGCCACGCGCGCTATCATGTATTTGCCGCGCCCAAGGAGAGTCCCAACGATGGTCCACGCACCGTCGAGATTGATCCGCACAATACGATCGCTTCTCCGTTTGGCTGGCACGACACAAACGGAAACTCGGGTGCCGAATTCACCATCACCCGTGGAAACAATGTGTGGGCCTACGCGGATCGCAATGGCGATGACCTCCCCGACGCTGGCAGTAGTCCCAATGGACTCGCTGCGCTGGATTTCAATTCGCCACTCGATTTAACGCAGGCTCCGCTAAACTATCAAGCGGCTTCAGTCACCAATTTGTTTTATTGGTCCAATCAACTCCACGACATTTTGTACCGTTACGGATTTGACGAAGCAGCAGGGAACTTCCAAGCGAATAATTATGGTCACACTGGTGTGGCCAACGACGCATTGCTAGCCGAATCGCAAGATCAAGCCGACGGAGGGCCGGACGGACCCCAGCGAAGTAATGCCAATTTTTCAAGCCCTCCCGACGGGCAAAATCCTCGTTTGCAGATGTTCTTATGGAACGACGCGACTCCCGATCGCGATTCGGCCTTGGACAATGGTATTCTCATCCATGAGTACACGCACGGTTTGTCGAATCGATTGACCAGCGGCCCCAGCAACGCCGGTGCCCTGGATACCCTTCAAAGCGCTGGCTTGGGAGAAGGCTGGAGCGATTGGATGGCACTCATGCTGACGCAGATCCCGTCCGACGCGGCCGGTGATCGTCGCCCAGTCGGAAACTATGCACTAGGACAGTCCACTGCCGGCGGGGGCATTCGAACTCTTCCGTACTCCTACAGTCTGGCAATCAATGACCTGACTTTTGGCGATATTATTGATCAGCTTGATGAGCATTTTCTAGGCGAAGTTTGGGCCTCCACACTCTGGGATTTGAATTGGGCTCTGATCGGGGGTAATTCGCTCGACCCGAATCTTCCCCAAGCCGGATTGGGCTTCAGTCCCGATCTACTCAATGGTAACGCGGGCAATACTCTCGCTCTACAATTGGTGATTGATGGTATGAAATTGCAGCGAACGACGCCCACATTCTTGGAAGCCCGTGATGCGATCCTCTCTGCGGACATGGTGCTGACCGGCGGCGCGAATCAGTTGACAATATGGACGGTCTTCGCCAGGCGCGGTATGGGGTACAGCGCTGACGATGGCGGTTCGTCGAATGCCTCGTTCGTCACGGAGGCATTTGACTTACCGGCCACTCGCGATGGGACGGTCAAATTTGACCAGCCGACGGTCGATGAGGGGAGCCTACTTTCGGTCACGCTCCGTGATTCAGACTTGACCGGCAATCAAATCGTGCAAGTCACTACTAGCAGCGGGGACACGGAAACAATCACCCTCTTGGCACAGCCGACCATCGGTATCTTTAAAGGTCAAATCGATACAGGCGCAGGCCCGGTTGGTCCATCCAATGGCGTGCTGCAGGTAGCTGCGGGTAGCACTGCCACGGTCACCTACCTGGACGCCAACACCGGCACAGGGGGAATTAACGTCGCCAAGACCGACATTTTAAATGTAACCATGCGGCTCGCTCGTGGCTTGCCCGAACAGACTCCCCTAGGTGCGAGTTTATCCACATCCAACAATTTGGCACGACTCAGTTCAGCGGTCGACGTGGAACCGTTTACATTTTTCGCGGAAGCTGGCGAGAAAATCGGAGTCTCCGCGCGACCCTTCGGCAGTGCCCTGATTGACCTGCAACTCGTCGGCTTGACTGGCGTGATACAGGCACCTGCTGCAGGTGGCGTGGCGAGCATTCCGCTAGTAGCCATTCCGGCGACCGGGCAGTACAAAGTCTTGTTAGGGGGTAATGCGGCGGTATCCGCCGAGCTCAATCTGGCTCGCAACGTTGTTGACGAGGAAGCGATTGGAGATGCTTCGGCTGGCAATCCGCTTGTGTTAACTCCCTCGGTCGTCGCTGTGGGGAATGGTACCCGCTATGCGGCTGCGGCCCAAAGTGTGCCGGTGGGATTGGGTATCATCAACGGGGGTTTTGAAACCGGGGACTTCACTGGCTGGGAAATCCTGGCTGCGGGAAATGCGTTGGTACCCTGGACCGTATCGGGTGCCGGTTCCGGTTCTGGGTACGGATTAATCCCCACCCAGCCGCCCCAAGGGAGTTTCGCGGCTTGGAATGGATTCGATGGGGCGGGACCGATGGAATTCCTGTTGTCTCAAAACGTACTCTTGCCCGCCAACCCAGTAACTTTGGCATGGAAAGATCGAGTTCAGTGGAACTTTGGGTTTGTGGGTGGCATTGCCACGGAGGGGCGCACGGCACAAGTTCAAGTGCGACACCCCGATGGGGCACTACTGGCCACGTTGTATTCGTTTGATACGCAACCCGAGTACATCACCGTTGCGGGAGATACCGGTTGGCAATCTCATTCGGTAAGCTTGGGCGATTTTGCTGGGCAGCTTGTGCAATTGGTCTTTGTGCAACGCGCACCCCAAATCTTTACCGGTCCTGGCCAGTTCGAAATTGATGATATCGCATTGCAAAACATGCCTGCCGCAGCGCCGGATGTCGACGAATTTGAAATCGATTTGACCGGACGCTCCGGCAAGCAACTCGACATCGTACTAGCCAGCGACCGTGGTGAGTTTTCAGCCGCCACCCTCGAGCTGCTGCGCCTCAACAGCGCAACCCTGCTCGCCTCTGGCTCCACAACACCGCTTGCGCCCGCGACTCCTGTGCGCAACTATGCCGTGGGTATTCTCAATTACATTGTACCGGCTGATGGCATTTACCGAGTGCGCGTAACGTCGTCCGTTTATGCCGATTACCGAGTTGTAGTGAATGAGTCGGTGATATTTGATTCCGAACCCAACGACGTTTCTCCGGTCGACTTGTTACGCAGCTTGGACCGTGCGGCGGCCGCCATCGGCCACGTCGATGGAGTGAATCAATACAATTTGGCCGAAACGCAATTTGGGTTGGAAGACCTGTCAGACGCCGCGCTTTACTTATTCCTCGGTGAGGATCAAGTGAGCAATGCGCGCGCGATAGGTTTTAACTTCAACTTTTTCGGTCAAACTTACAGCAGTTTCTACGTCAGCTCCAATGGCTTTCTAACTTTTCTAGCCAATCAGAGCGATGGATGCTGTTTCGGAAAACCCATTCCTGACCCCAGCAATCCAAACGCAATCATTGCGGGCTGGTGGCGGGACTTGCAAGCGGCCAATGCCAGCCTCGGACAATTCATCCGCTACAAAACAATCGGCGCCGCAGGCAAACGAGTTTTGGTGGTAGAGTTTCGCGATGTGCCGCACTTTACCGACCCGTCTCTCAAGGTCACGATGCAGTTCAAGCTTTTCGAAGCCAATGGCGACATCGAGCTGCACTATCTCCGCGCTCCGGGAGACGAGCAGAACCATTCGGCGGGAATCGAAAATCAAACGGGCTCCCAAGGTGTACAGTACTACTTCGGCCGTCAGAGCCTACCGGAAAACCTGGCCATACGTTATTCGCGTGCCAGCGTTAGCGATCGCTACCAATTGACACTGGCCGCTGGACAGGAAGTCACTTTGCTAACCCGAACTCCCTTCGATGCACCTGGCCATGCGACGCCTTCGACACTAAATCCGGAGCTGCGAGTCCTGCATCCTGATGGCGTTACTGTACTCGGCTCCGACCTGAATTCACTGGACGGCAAGAATGCCAAGCTAACGGTCGTGGCACCGGTGGCTGGAGTTTACATCGTAGAAATCAAAGCAACGACGGGCGTCGGTTCCTACGCGATCGAAAAGTATGAGCCAGCTCATGTGACCGAAGTTCAATTTGGCGACGGAACGGCTCAACGGTCGCGAGTCAATCAAATCAATATCGCTTTCGATCAGATCGTCGAGCTGCAGTCGGGAGCGTTTGAATTGAATTTACGAGAGTCGGGTGGGTCCGTGGGAGCCGCCATCGGCCTAGCCACGCCCCAGATCGACAACTCGACAGGGCGGACCATTGCCACGCTGACTTTTACAGGTACGAATATTTTCGGTGGCTCGCTTCCCGATGGCAATTATGCGCTGCGGATACTCGCTAATCGAGTGCTGGTTGTCGGTCGAGCTCTCGACGGAGATAGCAACGGAGCGGCGGGCGGCGACTATAATCGCGGTACCCTGGCTACCGACAACTTCTTCAGGTTGTTCGGCGATATCGAAGGTAATCGTGGCGTGGGTTTGATTGAGTTCGGGACAGGTCGCTTGGCAACGGGTACTGTTCCGGGTATTGCTGGCTATGACGAGCGATTTGACTATGATGGCATCGTTGGTATTGGTCTATTGGACTTTGGGCAACTGCGATTGCGGTTCGGTAGGTCGCTTAGTTTTGATTGATGGTTTTAGTGAGGTAACCGCGATGAGAGTCTTGAACGTGCTGGCGTTGATTGGAATTGGCTGCTGCGCGCCGAACGCATCGGCTGGAATTGTACTTTCGGTCGATCTCGATGCTTTGACAACTGGTATTCAGTCGAGTCGAACGTATGCGGCAGGTGAAATGGTGCAAGCCAATTTTGTACTCGAACTGACTGCGGCCACCCGAATTTCGCAATACAGTTTCTCGGTGCGCTTCGACACTTCAGAATTGACATTCATGACACGAACCGAAACGCCCGGCACGATCGCGGGCTGGTCGGAGATTAACCCCGCCTTAGTCGGTTCGGGCCCCGGGCTGCTGTTTAACTTCGACGCCTTCGGACCAACGCTGGTTGGAGCCCAGGGACCGTTTGTGATTGCATCGGCTACTTTCACCGCACAAGCGCCGACGGGTACCACCGGCGAATTGGATATTGAGGTGGGTCCCTTCAATCCTACCGCGGGGTTTGACGGCTTTGTCGATGACGGCAACCCTCCCATGTTCGTCCCCAACAGCGAAATAATGTATCGTGCGGCCAGTGTGAATGCCGTACCCGAACCTTCAGCCCTAATACCCAGTGTGATCGCGCTGCTGGGTTGCCTGTTGCAGCGCGCACGACGCAGGCCTGTTTATCTTCACCACATTTCACTAGTTGGAGCCGCCGCATGAGACACGCACTTTTAATACTAACGCTTCTGCTCGCTACCGCTGAAACCTCTCCGGCTGCGATCATCTTCGATTCGGGAGGTTTCGAGGCCCCCGCCTACAGCCTGGGGCAGTTAGTTGGACAAAGCACGACGGCACCTCCCTCCGCACAGTGGACCGACCTTTTATCGCCCACCGGCAATACGTTCATGGTTCAAAACACCAAAACGAACGGCGGCAGTCAAGCTGTCTCTGTCAGCTCCACTAGCCAACAATCGACCTATGTAGCTCCATTGGTAAACTACACGCCGATTGCCAACGAACTGGTGGTCATCGAAGTCGACATCGCGAGAACTATTTCTAGCCAAGCCTTTCTGCCGAGCAGCTATAGTTATGCTGTTGAAGCTTATGACCAAGCAGGCTTCTCCTCGATACGCTTCGGGCTCCGCGCCAATTTAACCAACAATGGGATTGAGGCCTTCGTAGCTAGGCAAGATCCCGCTGGCGCTGGTATCGAGGAACTGCTGGACGTCCAAGTCGCACAGAATCAATGGGTAAGGTTCCGAGCCGAATTGAATTACCAGACTGACAGCTTCCGCTTGTTGGTCGATGGAATCGAAAGAGTTGCCAGCCTCGGATTTATCACTGCCGCCACAAATCTTGGCGACGTGGATTTGAATCACAACACTACCGTGGGCGCGGTCGATGTTGGCTATTTTGATAATTACCGAATTTCTACGGTCGCCGTGCCAGAGCCGGGCTTGTTGGCTTGGAGCACATTGCTCTGTGTCAGTTGTGCCATGTCTCGACGAAAACGACCAAGCTAAGATATACAGCAGCGGGACAAGCCGCACGACACTCGAAAATTGGATCGATTAACGGCTCTTGAGCCACTCGATGGCGCGTGGGATCCCGGTGTCGATCATGGGCTGATAGTGATCGCCGCGTGCTACGGTAGAAAACGTAATGTCCTTGCCGCTTTGCTTAAGACTCTCAACATACTTTTGAGTATTGCGGAACGGCTCGTTGGAATCGTCTTGCGAGTGAAATATGAACAACGGGCAACGCACTTTTTCCGAGCATGCGCTGGGCGAATTTTCACGCGCAAATTCGCGGATACCTGGCAGTATCTGATGAAATTCCGGAGCTTGCAACATTTCATGAAAGCGGATAGTTAAATCTGTTGCCGGCGCATAGGCGATACCTGCCGCGATGCGGTCATCTTTTGTCGCCAAAAGCAGCGAGATAGTACCGGCCGAGCTGTGTCCGGCACAATAGATGCGATTCGGATCCACCTGCGGTAACTTTGCCAGCGCAAATTCCAAGGCCATTTGCGCATTGGTCACACCGCCTTTAGCCGCACCAAATGTTTGATAGGCCTTTGTCAGTCCGTTCACATATTCGATTTCACTGACACTTTCGGGATCGACCATGCTGCCATCGAGCGAATACATGATGACGGCCATACCAGCCTCGGCGTACGGTCGCGATTCGTCATGATAGTCGCCCGCGTCCACATCGTTGCCATGAAATAGCGGGGTGCCTGCCGGAGCGACTAACATCAAAGGAATCGAGTGCGAGGCCGTCGCGCTACGCGGCAAATAGACTCGCATCTTGGTTGTAAAACCCGGCAAGCCCGCTGCGTTGCTGCGCCCCAGGTCGACAAAGTAGACGTCTGTATCTCCCAACGCCTGCGGGGTTCCGAGTTCCGGGAATGTAGGAAGCACTTTGGATTTAGAGCTCGACCCGGACGCTGCGCTGGGAACTGTTGCGCTCGCCCTCGCTGTGCTGCCCAAGACTGTGTTGTCCACAATTGAATTGCCCGACGCTGCGTTGCCTGGACTGCTTGAACCGCTAGAAAACAGGGAGCTCAGCGCGAAAAATCCCACTAGCAACAATCCCAAGCCGGCCAAGCTACCGACAACACCCGCCACCCACCAATGCGCAGGCACTCCCGAACGTTTGGGTTTGATGCGGCGCGGCGGAGACCAGACCGAGCTCGGCGGCATCGGAAAATCAAAGTTGCTGGGTGGTGGCGGCAATGTGTCGGAAATTGGCAAATGGTTTGGCGTTGGCGCGGCTTTCGATATGGCTTTAGCCACCACCTGGGGTCGCTGTGTGGTGGGTTTGCTTAGCTCAGGCACGCGCACCACAGCTTGGCAGCTTGGGCAACGAATGTTCTTGCCCGCGTGCGCGTCCGCCACTCTCAATTTCTTTTGACAACTAACGCACGCGAATTCCACGATCAACAATCTCCTTGTCGAGTGCTTTCGACCCCTGCACGCGTAATCACGTACGCATAAGTTTCTGCGCATAATTAGCCGTTTTGGCGTTAGCCACGGTTAATTGATAACACGGGAAACTTATGCGTGGGTACTTAGCAGGCACAATCCGAAGTCTAATCGACACCTTAGACTAATGAAAGCAACATCAGAACTTGCGCTGCAATCTTAATTTGTTGAAAGATGTTCGGTTGGCTAACACGAAGGTTCGAGCGGGCCTAAGTAAAGATTGAGTATGCGACTTTGCACCTTGATGGCTTTGACGAGCGTCCATATGTGCGATGGCGAAAAGTCGCAGGGCGCTGTCGCAGCCAGCGAGTCGAGTTCGTCGGCTACGGCCGCATGCTGGTCACCGGCAGCGCTCAATTGCAGAGACAGCTCTTGGCATTGCCGACGTAACTCACTGTCTTCACCCAATTCACGCAGATCGGGGAACTGAAGCGACAGTAGCAAACCCATCCGCATGAGTTCGGCTGGCCCGTAGTCGGGTCTCAGTCGAGAAAGCCTGTCCAGCAATTGTTGTGCTTGAAGTTGACTAGGGCTCACTTCGGAAATTACCTCCGGGCGGCAGGACAGTGGCTAAGGAACGAAACGGAGTCCATTAAGCCTAGGTCGGTCGGGTGCCACGCCATTGAACATAAGATGAATGCGTTTTAGAAAACGGATTTGCATCTAATGCGCTCGACCGATATTGCGGTCTGTGACGATTGGATCAATAAGTGGGATTGGCTTCCAGCCTGTCATTCTTGGATTGATCGGCTGGAAGCCAAATCCCACTTTGAAAATCCGCCAGCAATTTGCCGTTCGATGCTTAGCAATACTATCAATTCGGTGATAAGCCATAGCCAGCCAAGGTCTGGCGAAGCTGGACTTCCTGACTATCGGTCAACAGAGTCATGGGCAACCGCAGCTCGCCTGCGTCCCGCCCCAACATCCGCATGGCGGTTTTAACTGGAATGGGATTTGTACTCAAACCCAACATATCGCGACAGAGCGCAAATAGCTTATGGTGCCATTGGCGAGCCAGCACATAGTCGCCTTTGGCCGCCGCTTGGACAAGCGCCAACACATCCTGCGGCACCACATTACCCGCCACTGAAATAACTCCCTCAGCCCCGACGCTCATCATCGGCAAGGTCAGGCTATCGTCGCCGCTCAGTACGGTGAGGTTCGTGGAATTGAGGATCTGCGAACATTGATCGAGCGAACCAGTAGCCTCTTTGACCATCGTAATATTCGACAGCTCGGCCAGCCTAACAATCGTTTCCGGTTCGATGTTCTTTCCCGTGCGCCCAGGAATGTTGTAGATGCAAATGGGCAAAGAAACATCCTCGGCAATGGCTTTGAAGTGCTGGTAAAAACCTTCTTGGGTGGGCTTGTTGTAGTACGGTGCGACTTGCAACGATGCATCAGCACCCTCTTTGGCAGCCCAACGGGTCAGCCGCAGCGCTTCGGCGGTAGAGTTGCTGCCGGTGCCGGCCATAACCTTGACGCGGCCAGCGGCAAACTGAACCACTTCGCTGATAACGCGTTCGTGCTCTTCGTGCGACAAAGTCGGTGATTCGCCCGTGGTGCCCACTGGCACCAAACATGTGGTTCCAGCCGCAATTTGAAATTCAACTTGCTCGCGCAATCGCTGCACATCGAGCACATCGTCAAGCAGCGGAGTAATAATTGCGACGGATAGACCCGCGTACTGGGAACCCTTGCGTTGTGTCATCTGCGATTCGTTCTAGCTTACGTGAGTCAGGTTAAGGAAAATTTCGTTGCTCGACATCGTAATTGATGTCGAGGGGAAATTTGATGTCGAGGGGAAATTATGTCGAGGGGACGTCATGTCGCTTGATCGATAAGCCGCTTCATTTCGGCGACAGCCTGTTGCAGCCCAGTAAAAACAGCGCGGGCGACGATACTGTGACCGATATTCAACTCGCGCATGCCTGGAATTCGAGCAACATCTTGCACATTTAGGTAATTCAGTCCATGACCCGCATGCAGCATCATGCCCAATGCCAAGGTGCGATGTCCGGCCGCCTGCAATCGCTGAAGCTCGCGCTCTCGCGCGGGGCCCTGCGTTAGCGCATAAGCGCCGGTATGCAATTCGACGGCGGCGACTCCCAGTTCAGCCGACTTTTCGATTTGCGCTAGGTCGGGATCGACAAACAGGCTGACCGGCATACCCGCCGCCTGCAACAATTCAATCGCCCTGCGCACTCGCTCTGGATCGGCAACGACATCCAACCCGCCTTCGGTGGTTACTTCCTCGCGGCGTTCGGGTACCAAGGTTACCTGATCGGGTTTGACTTCGCAGGCGATCCGCAGGATGTCCACTTCGCAGGCGAGTTCTAAATTGAGACCGCTGGGAACGGTTTGGCGCAAGATGCGCAAATCGCGATCGATAATATGCCGGCGATCCTCGCGGAGGTGAATGGTGATGACATCGGCACCGCCCAGCAATGCAAAGGCAGCGGCCGTAACTGGATCGGGCTCGTACGTCCGCCGGGCTTGGCGTATCGTGGCTACGTGATCGATATTGACGCCCAAGTGGGCCATGAGAGTTTACCTAAGAACGACTACTTTAAGATTTCGATCTCGTACAACTTGGGCCAATTCTTGCCCGTAACATACAATTTACCAGTCGCTTGATCGTAGGCAATCCCGTTCAGTACGTGCTCGCGGTCCGGGCGCTGTGCGGCTGGATAGACGTTGCTGCAGTCGATCCAGCCTAACACCTCGCCACTTTTGGGATCGATGCGGGCGATTTGATCCGAGTACCAGATATTCGCTAAGATTTCGCCGTCAACAAACTCCAATTCATTGATTTTCTCGATGGTCCGCCGTCCGCTTCTAACGCGGATGCGACGGCGTTCCTTGAATGTCACGGGATCGAGAACGCGAATTATGGGACGCCCATCGCTCAGATAAATATTCTCACCGTCGTGGGTCAGCCCCCAGCCCTCGTCGGGATAACGCAGGGTGCCAAGTGACTTGAGGGATTGCTTATCGAACAAAAAGCAAACGCCTTCTTTCCAAGTTATTTGGTAGATCTGGTCGCCCATCACGGTAATGCCCTCGCCGAAGTACTGCCCAGCGAGCTGCATACTAAGGACCGTTTTCCCCGACTCCAAGTCAACTTTGCGGAGCGTGGACCTGCCGTAATGCCCCGTGCCTTCGTAGACAATATTCCCTTCGACGACTAAGCCTTGGGTGAACGCATCGGGGTCATGCGGATAGGTCGCTACGACCTTAACCTTTTGTACGGGCGTGGCGTCGTCACCCGACATAACGTTCGCAATGATCGCAACTAGAACTATGCCTACTAAGGGAATGGCCAGCCATCGAGTTCGCTTGAGCAAGTGTTTCGCTCCTACATTTGAAGTTGCCATAGATTAACCCTATCAGATGACAGCTTGAGGCAACAGGACGGCCTGAAAATATTCCAGTTCACGGGCAATGCCAGTTGCCAGATCATCGGTAGCCAGCCCTGGCGGCAAAACCGTCCAAGCATACGTCTCGACTTCATAATGCCCCGTGAACCAATCGCTGCCCGCCACGCAGTCGTGTCGATGTTCTTGCAAATATCCAGTGGCCAATGCGATATCGGCTTGGGTCGTTTCTAAGTTGTCAAACTGGTCGACAAAAATGGGGACATGAAAGTGAATTCTCCATGGCAGGTTCGGATACGCTTCGCTGGGCTTCCATTCTTGCAGCGCGATCGACAAATCGCCAGCGAGCCGCTCGAGCGCCCCTGCCCCGCCCATGCGTGACGTCTGGTGCAGGTATTTCGGTTCGTTGAACGTTCGCAATTGAGCCAGCGTGGCAGCTTGCTTGTGTGGGTCGCCCACATAGCGGTCCCAGGGCACATGGATGGCTGATGACACTTGAACTTTGCCAATGCGGATACCCGCTTTCCGGTAGAGCTCCAAAGCCTGCGTTTGCGGCTCAAACATCACGCCGCTGTGACAGATGTCGTGGCAAACCGTCAAGTACTGGCGGGCAATGTCGCGATCCGGCCCACTGAGCAAATAGTGCTCGAAAAACTCGGCTGTCTCCTCCGCCGTGTTCAGGATGCAGCCCGGCTCAGGCTCGATGGCGATCACGACTTGCTTGCCGCTGTGTTGTGCCAGCCGATCGAGGAACTTGGCAACTTCCAAAAGGTTATCCGCAGCCGTCTTGAATGTTTCGGCGTGCCAGGGTGCGTGTGGCCATCCCAAGGGTAACGTCGAGATAGAACCTGTGCCGCCGGCGGGCAAGATGGCATCCAGGATCTCTGCGAGGCAAAGTGTATAACGAGTTCGCGAATCGCAGGTCCAGGTCGGTTCATAGACCGCGTGTTTGACGATCGCCTGATGAAAATCGCCTTGTGGAAAACCGTTGAACGTGTAGGGCACCAACTGTTGTTCTGCGAGCCAGGCTCCGAACTGGAGCACCGCATTCTCTTCGATCAAACGCAATGCGGCTGGTTCCGAAAGCCACAGTCCGATAGGCAGGCGACCGTTGGGAGCAACAATCCGCCTCACGCTGCCAGCAAAATTCGTTAAATTTGCCTTAGCGGCTTCCAGCGTGACACCTGCGTGGACATTGGTGCAGTAGCCAAACGGATAGTCGTGCTGGTTCATCATTATATTTATGTCTGCTTTGTACGAGTATCTGCAAACTTGAGCAGCCACCGTCTGGGGCTCCACCACCTGGAATTCCACTGTTGTCCGATGCTGCGACTTGCTTGCTAATTACAGTGTGCTTGATTCTAATAGAAGTTCCTCTCCAATTGTCGAGACCTCGCAATTTAACCACCCGTTGACTCAGGCTCGCGCAGGCCACCTTCTGACTGGCTGCGCTATTGGAAAGTCGATCTACATGATGACGCACTTCATTCGTGCATTTTTAGTATTAGTTGTTTTGGCTGTTGGCTCAGCAGCGATGGCTCAGCCCATCGAAAATCGCAAGTACGGTCAGGAGGATAAATTCCGGCAGCTTGAAGAGATCCTGCCGACCCCCAATGGCTATCGCAATGCGGCGGGCGAGCCGGGCCCTGAGTACTGGCAGCAGCGCTGTGACTATGTCATCGATGTCAAACTGGATGATGCCAAGCAGCAAATCACCGGCCACGAAAAGCTGACCTACCACAACCATTCTCCGCATGTCCTGCGTTACGTGTGGCTCCAGATCGATGCCAATATCTTCAGCCCGGACTCCGACGCGAACAAGCTGCGAAGTTTTACTCCGTCTTCGCGGCTGTCCACGGAAACCCTAAAGAACATGCGAGCCCACGATCTGTTTGATGGTGGTGCGAAGATAACCAAAGTTGTCGATAGCGGCGGCACGGAGCTGAAGACGACGATCGTCAAAACGATGATGCGCGTCGATTTGCCTCAACCTTTGCCCGCTGGCGAAAAGTTTGAGTTCGAGATCGATTGGAATTATCAGATCAACGATTCGCAGATCGCCAGTGGTCGTACCGGTTGCGAATTCTTCGAAAAGGATGGCAACTATATCTACGAAATTGCGCAGTGGTTTCCACGCATGGTGGCGTTCACCGATGCCAATGGCTGGCAACATAAACAGTTCTTGGGCCAAGGCGAATTCACGCTCGAATTGGGCGACTACCTCGTTCGCATCACCGCGCCCGACGATCACATTGTCGCCGCTACGGGCGTACTACAAAATACGGGAGAAGTGCTATCTGCAGATCAACAAAAACGTTTTGAGCAATCGCGTTCAGCCGCCCGTCCGATGTTTATTGTGACCCCAGAAGAAGCGGCAGAAAATCAAAAGACCAAGCCGGACGGAGAAAAAACCTGGGTCTTCCATGCGCAGAGCGTTCGCGACTTCGCGTGGGCCAGTAGCCGCAAGTTTATTTGGGATGCTCAAGGTCACGTCGTCGACGGCAATGCTGTCATGGCCATGTCCTATTATCCCAACGAAGCCGAACCGCTATGGAGCAAGTATTCGACGCATTCGATTGTACACACCCTAAATGTGTACAGCCGCTACACCTTCGCGTACCCCTATCCCACGGCAATCAGCGTCAATGGACCTGTGTACGGTATGGAATACCCCATGATTTGCTTCAATGGTCCACGTCCCGAAGAGGACGGAACCTACGCTCAGCGAACCAAGTATGGGTTGATATCCGTGGTCATTCACGAAGTGGGACACAACTACTTTCCCATGATCGTCAATAGCGACGAACGCCAGTGGACCTGGATGGATGAGGGCATCAATACGTTCCTGCAGTACTTGGCCGAAGCCGAATGGGAAGACGACTACCCATCATCGCGAGGCGAGCCACAAGACATCACCGGTTACATGCTCAGTTCGCAACAAGTACCGATCATGACCAACAGCGAGTCGATCTTGCAGTTTGGCAACAATGCCTACGCCAAGCCTGCAACGGCCTTGAATGTCTTGCGAGAAACTGTGTTGGGCCGCGAGCTATTCGATTTTGCCTTCAAAGAATATGCGCGACGCTGGAAATTCAAACGACCCATGCCCGCCGATTTCTTTCGGACGATGGAGGACGCATCGGGCGTGGATCTAGACTGGTTCTGGCGCGGATGGTTTTACTCCACAGAACATTGCGATATCGCCATTGATAAAGTGAGCTGGTCCGTGCCCGAAGATGGCGATCCCGACGAGCAATCCGATCGCAAACGGGAAGACAAGAAGAATGTTCGGCAGTCGCTGTCCGAAGAGCGAAACGCGCCTCTGCCTAAGCGCATCGAGCAGTTCACTGAGCTCAAAGATTTTTACAACAGCTACGATCCGCTCGATGTTACCGAAGAAAAGCGAACGGCGTTTAGGCGTATGCTCGAAAAACTCAGCGACGACGAAAAGCAACTGCTACAGCACAAGCAGAATTACTACACGGTGCGGCTCAAGAATGTCGGCGGTCTCGTGATGCCCGTTATTCTACGCTTCGAGTTTGCCGATGGCAGCGAGCGAGTTGTCCGCCTGCCCGCAGAGATATGGGCCAAGAATAATGAACAAGCCCAAGCATCCATTATTTCCGATCAACTCCTAACTAGTATCGAGCTCGATCCACAGCGCGAGACGGCAGATACCAACCGCGACAACAACTATTACCCACCCAAGCTCGAACCAAGTCTCTTTCAGATGTACAAGAGCGACGAAAAGCGAGGAGAGGGCCGAGGCGATAATCCCATGAAGGCTGAACGCCAGCGGGAGGAGGCCGCCCGCAAGAAGAAAGAGGAAGCTGATAAAAAAGAAGTGGGAGAAGCCGCCTCTGAAAAAGCGCCTTCGAGCCCTGACGGTAGCAAAAAACCAGAGCAAAGCGAAAAGCCCAGCGAGTCTGAAAAGCCCAGCGAGACCAACAAAGCCGACGCGGTTAAACCGAAAGAAGCTGGCGAAGCCAGAAAGCCACCCAGACGCCGCGGTCGCCGCGACGACGATTGATCCGCAAGCTAGGGATAGCGGGCCAATTGAACCGCTAAGATAGGTGAAGCACTCAGCTTTGCACGAAAATCAGTGTTCCACGATTCGCCGATCGGTGCTATCCGCTTAATCCGTGGTCAAAATCTCTTGTACCACGGATATCACTGATTGCTCGGATCTTGTCGAGATTCAATTACCTACCATTTGGCACAAATAGCCGTTTAACCGGACCGCGAAGCCGGTCACAGAAGGTTGCCGTGGGTCGAAGACGTCGGGAATAGTGGCGACCGCCGACCGCGAAGCGGGCGCAAAACAGGAACTTTGGTCTAGCGGCTGGCGGCAGCCGAACGGCCATGGCGGCGACGCTCGGATTCCTTCAAGCTGATTTTACGCAAACGAATCGAGTGCGGTGTGATTTCGACCAGCTCATCGTCTTCGATGTACTCCAGTGCCGATTCGAGCGAAAGCATCCGAGGCGGCTTGAGGATCACGTTTTCGTCCGAACCGGCGGCCCGAATGTTGGTGAGTTTCTTCTCGCGGCACGGATTGACAACCATGTCAGCATCTCTGGCATTTTCCCCGACGATCATACCTTCATAGATCTCGTCGCCAGGCGCAACAAACAGATCGCTACGATCTTGCAAACCAAACAAAGCAAAGGGAATTGCTTTGCCGCTAACCATCGAAACGAGCACGCCGTTAGCCCGAGCGGGTACATCGCCCTCGCGGAGCTTGTAGCCGTTGAAGCGATGGTGAATAACGGCTGTGCCTTGAGTTGCATTGAGAAGACGAGTCCGGAGGCCGATCAAGCCACGTGCCGGAATTTCGAACTTCAGTAGGCAATAACTGCCGCGAGGATTCATTTCATCCAATGTGCCACGACGCAGGCCCACCAACTCCATGACTGGACCGACTTTTTCTTGCGGTACTTCGACGTTCAAAGTCTCGAACGGTTCGTGCAATTTGCCATTGATTTCGCGGAGGACCACGCGTGGCTTGCCGACCGACAACTCAAAGCCTTCGCGGCGCATGGTCTCGATGAGCACGGTCAAGTGCAACACGCCACGCCCGCGAACAGCATAGGCTTCAGCACCTTCGACAGGAGCCATCCGCAGCGCTACGTTTCGCTCTAATTCCTTTTCCAGTCGCGTGCGCAGTTGCCGCGTGGTGACATACTTGCCCTCGCGGCCAACCAGCGGCGATGTATTGATACTGAACAACATTTCCAGAGTTGGCTCGTCGACGGTCAGCCGAGGCATCGGTCGCAGCAAACCTCGCGAGCAAATCGTGTCCCCAATTTCTACGTCCTCCAGGCCTACCACGGCAGCGATGTCGCCCGCCGTAGCCTCGGAAACTTCCGTGCGCCCCAGGCGATCGAAGGTTGAAACCGAAGCAACCTGGGCTTGCACCACTCGGTCCCCCGACTTGGCCAAGTCGATGGCTTGGCCCGCTTTGAGGACTCCCGCTTGCACTCGGCCTACCGCAATACGTCCGACGTATTCCGACCAATCCAGATTGGTCACCAACAATTGTAATGGTGCGTCGGGTTCAACCTCTGGGCCAGGAATCTTGTCCAGAACCATATCCAGCAAAATTTCCATCGACTCGCCACGAACGGCCGGGTCGTGTGTGGCATATCCTTCTTTGGCCGAGGTGAAAATATAATCAAACTGATCCATGTAGTGTTCGCCGCCCAAGTCGACCAGCAACTCGAGCGCCTCATCGACCACGTCCAGGGCTCGAGAGTCGGGGCGGTCAATCTTATTGATCACCACGATAGGCCGAACTCCGGCTTCAAGGGCTTTGGAGAGCACAAATCGAGTCTGTGGCATCGGCCCCTCGGCAGCGTCCATAAGCACCAGCGCACCGTCGGCCATGCGCACAACTCGCTCGACTTCTCCGCCAAAGTCAGCGTGACCGGGAGTGTCAATAATGTTGATTTTCACGCCTTTGAACGGCAGCGCGATATTTTTGCTGAGGATCGTAATGCCTCGTTCGCGCTCCAGGTCGTTGCTATCGAGGATCTGATGTCCCTGCAACTGCGAATCGCGGAACTGGCCACTTTGTTTGAGCAAGCAGTCTACGAGCGACGTTTTTCCGTGGTCGACGTGCGCAATGATTACGATGTTACGGATGTCGCTTCTACGCATGCGGTCTACCTGAATTCAAAAAAATTGCCGAGAGGCCTCCATTCTGGGCGGCACCCCGATTCTTCGGGAGGGGACTAGGCTAGGGATATGCCTCCGAATCGCCGCAATTCGGCGACTTTGCCAGCTTAGCAACCCATACGACGATCGAGAGAAACGGCTGGCTAAGCTCGCTGAAGCAACACCAAAGTGGCAATGGGTGACTTAAAATCGCGTTAACCAGCCCGAAACTGTACACCGGGACCAGTAACTTAAACCTGAACTTAAATCTGAACTTAAACATCGAGTTTAAGTTAGAGTTTTAGTTTAGGTTTTGGGATACTTCTCGATGATCGCCACCGAGCATTTCAACGCACTCCAGCTCAAAGCTCTTTAAACCTAATGAAGTTTTTAACATGCATGGCCGTTGCGCTGGGGCTTGGAGCGGTCTTGGTAGGTTTCGTGGGCAGTCAACTACTGGAAACGCATTTCCAGCGGCGTGATGCGGCCGACTTTCTGGGCGTCGTCAACTCAGCCGTGAGCCTGATCGCAAACACGCCTTGGCAAGAACCCTGGGAAAATGATCCGGCCTGGCTTCAGCTCGAACAAGAACTGAAGATCGACATTTTGCCGATCCGCGCCGGTGACCAATCGCAAATCATCGAGCCAACAGGACAGGTCGAATGGTCGCAGAGCGCAGGCGGATTTCGCCGCATGAGCTTGCTGGCCGAATTGCCGCGCAGGGTGCCTTCGCCGCGATTGACAGCGAACCACCAGCGCGAATTCGTCCGCGTAACGCGCGAGCTTCCAAGCAATGGTCTGCAGTCGACATGGTGGTTCAGTTGGGGACTGCTGTGCCTGCTCGGGGCTGCGCTCACGTTGACGACATTGAACAGGCACCAGGCTGAAAAACGCAAGCTAGCAGGTCTCTTGAATCCCTGGCTGGAGGCGGTACGCAATCGCCAGCGGCAGCCATTCGTTTTGCCCGCCATTGAAAGCAGCTCGGAACTGGAGCCGACTTTGGCCATCGTTTCAGAATCCGTGAACGAAGTTGTCGGCGAACTGTATGGTGAAAATCAGCGCAGCGAATTGGTACTTGGCAATCTCCAAGAAGGTGTGCTGGCCATCGACGAAGGCTCGCGAATCCTGCTACTGAATAATGCGTTGTACCGACTGCTCGGCTTGTCGCAGGAGGCCTATCTCGATCGTCTCTTACTGGAGCTGGTTCGGCTACCGATTATCAACGAAGTCGCCGAGCGTGTGCTACGCGAACAGGTGCCCTGCGAGGCGCTCATGGAGCTTGCACAGCCCCAGCGGTCGCTGCGCGTGCTGGGACGACCTCTCCCGCTGGGACGCAACCGCTTCGGTGCGTTGCTAACGATTCGCGACGAGACCATGCTCAGACGCATTGAACTCGTCAGACGCGACTTTGTGGCCAACGCCTCACACGAATTGAAAACACCGCTAGCGGCGATTCGCGCCTACGCTGAAACGCTGCAACTTGGGGCTCTCGACGATCGCCCCATGGCCGAACAATTTGTGGGAAATATTATCGAACAGGCCGATCGTATCAACGGCCTCGTCCAAGGCATGCTGCAGCTCTCACGAGTCGAAGCGGGAACTGCCCTAAAGTTCGAGCGATTTGATGCGTGTGAAGCGGCCCAACCCTGTATCGCAGCCGCGCTGGCCGTCGCTCGAGGTAAGAACATCGAAGTGAAAACACTACTGCCAAATAACCCGCTAGAAATCTACTGCGATCGCGATGGATTTCAGACGATTGTCAGCAACTTACTCTCCAATGCTGTGCGCTACACGCATGACGGCGGGCGAGTGTCTGTCGCCCTGGATTTTGTAAGCCAGTACTGCGTGCTGCGCGTGACGGATACGGGAATCGGCATCCACCCAGAGGATCTCGAACGCATTTTCGAACGGTTCTATCGCGCTGAAAAGGACCGCTCGACCGAAACCGGTGGGACGGGTCTAGGCCTGTCGATCGTCAAGCACCTGACTCAGGCCCTGGGGGGTACGGTCCTAGCCAGCAGCCAACCAGACAGCGGAAGTTCGTTTGAAGTAAGACTACCCATTTCGGGTGGCAGGCCCGATCAAGCTGGAAAATAAGTGGGATAGGCTTCCAGCCTGTCATCGCAGCCTCGACAGGCTGGAAGCCTATCCCACGTTGACACTAATTATCCGTTCGATCGTTAGCTCCTAAGAGCCTTTCCCGCTAAAAAAAGCCTACCTTCCCAGAAACCTACCTTTCCAGAAACTCGTAGTCGGGACGGATCCCGAGGTACCAAGCCTTCCAGTATTCGTAGGCCTTTTTCTTCTGATCCAAATCGGGATTGAACTGCACGATTCGGACGTTCAGTTTGCGGCTAATCAAACGCAGACTCTCCTCGGCCAGCAGCGGCACCTCGGAGTCTTCATCGGTCAGCGCTTGAATCAAATCGGGAGCTTGATCAAAATCGTCGCTACGTCCGAGTAATTTGGCCGCCACGCGTCTGGCCTTCCAATCCTTAGTGAATAGCAGCCGTGAGAGTCGAGCGACCTGCGCGGCGCGGATGGTCGGGTCTGGATCGAGCTGTAGATTTTTTGGCACCAAGCTGAATTCGACATCGTCGCTGTCGCTACCTTCGAGCCGCTGAAGTAAGTTTTCGACGGATATTTCCTCGGCACTAACCAGCTTGTCACCCACGCGCTGTACAGAAGCCACGTTGTTGGGCAATCCATAACCGCCGGACAACAGCCCTTCGTTAATCTTGCCGATAGCCTGCTGGGTACTACGAATTAAATACAAGATCGCAAACGCCGTACTGACCTCCGTGGGAGTGTGATCAACCCGCTTGGAGCCGCCCCAAGATCCATCTTGTTCTTGCAAGCCCATCAAGTCTGCAACACCGGAGTTGTACCAAGCTGGGCTCTCGATGGATTTACCGTTGTAAATTTCGCGAAAGCTTTCATAGCGTTCCTGCGAATAGCGCCAATAAAAGTACCATTGAGGAATGTTGGTTTGGTTGGCTATCGAGTCTAGATATCGCGTAGCGCTGGCGATCGTACCGTCGGTATCGGATTTGGACATCGTAACTTTGCGGCGTTGTGCGGGCAGTTGGTCGCGAACATCGGTACGAATCAAGGCGGTTGGAATGCCATCGGCGTCAACGGCCTTCCTGCTGCGTACTCCATAGAAGCCCAGCACGTCGCCGCCCATGATGATGGCTCCACTACCAGCCGTGGCGAGCGATTTTGTGACCGATTGTGAGACGAGCCCATTACCTAGGACGCCTTCGTAGCCCCAACCACCGCCAGGATCCTGAGTTCTCTTAAGGTAGGTAACAACATCCTCCACAGTATCCATGGGCACGGGAATTCCCGCTTGATGCATGGTCCACAATGCCAGCACCGCATATTGAACTTGCGAGGTGTCGCCACCAGGCCGATCGGGATAACCGAAGCCACCGTGGCTTTTCTGGTTTTTGACAAACCAGTCGCGGATGTTCTCGATCTCTTTGCGATATTTGATAGCGTCCGCGCTGGCTAGCAAAACACAAGCCACACCCGCTTCATAAACAATCTTGCTATCCGAGCCAGCCGAGCGCGCCGCCAACGAGTCGCTGATGCGCTGGGCGGCTTCGATACCCACTTTGACGGTCGCATGATTGGCATCTCCAGTGACTTTAAGTACTGCGTAGCCAGCCATGATGGGTGCTCCCATCTCATACATGCCAGACTGGCGAATGCGGCCCTTACCCGCCAAAAACGCTACGCCACGATTGACCATCTCTACTACCTTAGGATGATCTGGCGTAAACGATTGGCCCGGTGCCTTGGGTACCAGCAGGGCTACCCAAGTAGCACAAATGACAACTAGCTTTAGCGTCAATTGAAAACTTTTTGGCGGAAAGTACATACGCAAACGCCTACTGAATTCTCGACGGGTGTTGATCCATGGTCACGTTTGATCTCCAGAAAAAATCAGCTGTTTAGTATACCATGAGCCCCAAGTCAATAAATCCTAGCGGTGACAATGCCAGAGCCGTAGGTGAAAGTCGGGCCAGCCCACCCTAAGTCGAGGAAATCAACGTGAAGTTTGTGCGTAAAGCCCTGAAATCATTGCTCAAAAAAGCCGGATATGAGGTCATTCCCTTTGATCCAAACCTGGATTACGACGACTTTGATTTGCGCGAAGAAGATCGGCAACTGGGGATCATGAGCCGCGTGGGTCCCTACACGATGACGTCGCGCTCGCGAATTTCCGCCCTCTGCCGAAGCATCGAATTTAACGAGCTGCATCAGATTCCTGGCGATATCGTCGAGTGCGGTGTGTGGAAAGGCGGCAGCATGATGGCCGCCGCTCTTCGCTTGCAGCAACTGGGAAATACGAGCCGCAAAATATATCTGTTCGACACCTTTGAGGGCATGACGGCTCCCACTGCGGACGATGAAGACAACCGTGGACGAAGCGCCGCAGGCCGCATGCAACAAGAGTCCGTTGGCGGTTCCTGGTTTCGCCAGCCCATCGATGAAGTGCGGCAAAATCTCAAATCCACGGGATTTGACGATAGCCGGCTGGTGTTTGTGAAGGGGCCCGTCGAAGAGACCCTGCCTGCCAACGCTCCCGACCGCATCTCGATCCTCAGACTGGATACCGATTGGTATGAGTCCACCCAACACGAATTGGAACATCTCTATCCGCGTTTAAGCGTCGGTGGGTCGCTGATCCTCGACGACTACGGGTACTGGAAGGGCTCACGCAAAGCTGTCGACGAATACATTCAGACGCACAAACTACGGTTGTTCCTGCATCGCATCGACCACTCCAGTCGAGCCTGCATTAAGCTCGACGAGCTGCAGCGCTAGCGACTCCACCGTCATGCATACGTGCTCAAGTTCAAACGGCTTCAGCGAAGCGCGAGTGCGTGCCGGCTCCGGCACCCGACCACTTGACCAAAAGTGCCGAACCGCACGAGCCGCCTCCGAAATTTTTCGATCGACCGCCTGACTAACAACTGTATTTCCTTCAATCGCGTCTTTTTCAACCGTATCGCTAACCGCCGTATCGTTAACAACACAGCAGCCCGCTGCCGATTCTCGAATGAAGCCGTCGAAGTCCTCCAGGGACACGATCGGCGTCTGCGAAGCGGCCGCTTGAAGAACGACATTCGGGAAGCCTTCGTGAGCCGCAGAGCTGGTGCTGAGAAACAGCCTGGCATCGCGATAGACGCCGGGCATCTGGTCAAATGGCACATAGTCCTGAAGCACAACGTTACTGGGTCGATTCTCGCGGACCTGGCCTTCGATATCTGCCGAGCCGCGATTGACGATCATGCGGAAAGGCACCTCGGGACACTGTCTGGCTATCTGTAACGCCAGCAGTGGACGTTTGTGAAAATCATCGTAGCGACCGATCCACAAAACGTACTTGCCAACTTTTTCCTCAGTGGGCTCCCAGTCGGCGACTCGTAAAGGATTGCGAATCAACACGCCGTTTTTCCCGAAGCAGACTTGGAGCTGGTGCATTTGCCAATTTGACTGGCACACAATGACCGAACACTGCTGCAAACAAAAGTGACACTCGGTAGCGGTCACTCCATAACGATTGATATGCGCAGCATTGTGCTGGAAGTCCGAGTCCAAATCGGCGTTGGATTCCAAGAACAGGATGCTCGGCCGGCCTTGTTTCATGGCCGTTGCTATAACTCGAGCCGATTCGGCATTGACGCCAAAACACCCCCAGCAGTCGCAGTCAACGTCCTCCAGACGGCGATCGCTGGACAGAGCTGGCGGATCGGGCTGACGCCAAGGTTTGCTGAGCCCGAGCAAGGGAACCTGCCAAACCAGCTTCCAGCTTAGTCGCTTGAGGCGGATCCCATTGGATACATCGATGCAATCGGAAACATCTCGTCGCAGCTCCTTCCAGCGGTTGATACTCACATGTAAATCGACCCCTGCCACGCGGGTCGATGGTAGCGGGCGAGGGCTCTCGACCACGAAAACCGGCCAGCAGCTTGTATACTGGGCAAGTCCTTTAGCAAGCTCCCAAGCACCGGTTTCGAGTCCACCGATGTTGGTGCCGGATTTTGGCAATGCGGCTGGTAGGCCGTTCCAGGCGACCAAACCGATACGCAAGCAGGCAGGTGTGTGTTTCGCTGATGTGAGTTTGATAAAATCTGCTGCCATCGGGTTTCCGAGTGCTAGTCCTAGGTCTCCAATCCGTCAGAGTATACAGTGTCTGCATGTCGCTCCCTAGCGCGACAATGGACGCTTGACACCAGCTCGCAAAATCCCGATGCACACACCAACTTCTGAGCCATCCCGCCGATGAATCTAAAAGCCATCAGCGACTGGCTCCAATTCGATTTGTCTCTATCGTGGGCTTTGGTCGCCCGAGTGTGGCAAGCGGTCTCTGGGCCGATCACTCTCTGGTTGCTCCTGCGCAGTTTGACGGTGCCCGAACAGGGGCTGTATTACGCCCTACAACACGTGATTGGCGTGCAGCCGCTGTTCGAATTGGGACTCGCCAGTGTACTTATCAGTCAGGCGGGCAGCGCGTACGCGAGATTGTGTATAACGAATAAGCCACCGGAGCCTAACGTTGAATGCTCCAACTCGAAAAAATCCAGTCATGAACTGATGTGGCTTGCACGAGCCTCGTTGAAGTGGTTTACGCTAGTCGCCGGCTTGTATTTGGTAGGCGGGCTGCTCCTGGGCTGGCAGGTCTTGCACGGCTCGAGCCTTTTAATTTTCGACTGGCGTTTGCTGTTGTTGATGTCGGTTGGTTTGTCGGCGATTTCATTGGCGGTCTCTCCACGCATTTACATCTTGGAAGGCGCCGGTGAGCGGGAGTTTGTTTACCGCATGCGACTGCTCCAAGCCCTGGCTGGAACGCTGGTAATGTGGATATCGCTGGTCGGCGGACTTAAGCTGTGGGCCATCGTCGCTGTTTTTGCAGTCAACACCGCGTTCAGCATTTGGATTGCGTTTGGTCCCCGTGCTCACCGCCGTTTGTCACGAAACGATGAATTTGAGTCGCGGGCTGAGCCCGAGAAAATGTCCTGGCTATCTCGCTTGGGTCCCCTGCAATGGCGGATGGCAATTTTGAGCGCCGCGCATTACTTTGCAACCCAAACTCTACTGCTGTTTGTCGTGAAATATCACGGTGAAACCGCATCCGCACCGTTGGGGGCCACACTCACCATTGCCGTCGCGATCCAGGCGCTGGCGCTGGCCTGGGCGCAAACAAAGTTCCCACTCATTTCTGCCAAACAAGCCGCCGGATTGCGCGAGGAATCGGGCACGCTGTGGCGCCAGACAACCATCGTCTCTGCCTCGCTATTGGTGTTGGCCATACTGGCCCTGGCGGCGCTGGCAGGCCTGTTGCCATTCATCAAGCCAGCTTGGACGCCGCGATTTTTATCACCATGGTTAATCCTCGTATTGGGAATCGGCTTTCTCGCGAATCATTTTTTTGCGTTGCAGTCATTCTATGTTTTGTCGCGCGGAGCCAGGCCCTTGTTTGTGCCATCGTTGACTGGCTTGCTCTGCACGGCCGTCGCCGTCTGGCTGGGCGGCTGGGCAGGCGGCGTCGCCGGCGTCCTGTGGGCCTACAGCCTATCGATGATGTGCGTCACCCTACCCCTTCACACCTGGGCCTACCTCAAATTCCGCAGTCGGTGAGGTCGAGGAAAAAAATTTAAAGCGACCCTAACGAAACTCACGGCAAAGCGATCAAATTTCCCTAACATCAAGTTGGACAGCGCCGAGTCCTTCGGGAACGCCGAGTTTTTCATAGCCCGAAGTGAAAGCTTAAATTATTTCGCCTACTTCTTACTGAGCTTCCAGACGGGAGAAAAAACGGTAGAGGGCTCGTTGAGTTGCTCGGCAGCTCGGGCCAGCAACTGTCGGCAGGGTCGGTCCGTTGGATAACGCTGGATAAGTTCACCCAGGCGTCGAGCTGCTTCGCTAAAGTTTCCAGCCTCATAATCCGTCAACGCAATTTGATAATCGCGTATGAGCGCTTCCCATTGCGAATCGGAGTGGCGGATGAGCTGATAAACTTCGAGCGATTCTTCGATGCCGAGAACTGCAAGCTTGGCCAGCCTGCGAGCTCGATCGACGCAACCAGCTTCCGTAGCAGTCTGCCGACTGATCAAGCAATCGACTTCCAATTGTTTAGTAGCAGCTTGCAAGCGACTGCCTACATTGACGGTGTTACCGAGCACGCCATACTTGAATTTCAGCCGCGAGCCGACATTTCCTACTCGGGCTGGGCCGGTGTTGACGCCGATACCTGCCCCAAAACGTTGCGGCAATACGGTTGACCAGCGATCCGTCAACATGTCAATCGCGTGCAGCATGGCGATTGCCGTCTGAATCGCGCGCTTGGCGTGATCGGGCTGCTCGCCGGGGGCGCCCCACATCGCCATCAACTCGTCGCCGACATAATCAACCAGTACGCCATCGGTTTCCACCACACATTGACTCAGTTCGCTCAGCACGTCGTTAATCCACTCGATGGTCTTTTGGGGCCCTAGTTTTTCGGTCACTGAGCTGAAACCACGAATATCACAGAACAGGACGCTGATGTTGGCATCTTGGCCAGATAGCAGCTCGGGCCGTGTAGCCAGCAGATCTGCCACTCTCGGTGAAAAGAAACCCGACAGATTACTGCGTCTGCGTTCTTCCGATTTTCGGGCGACGCCCCCCGCTACCGCACCGGCGAGCACTTCCACCAGCGTTGCTTCGAGTTCACTGATTGGGTTCAGACCGTGGCTTCCCTGCGGACTCCAGCGATCACCGTACAATACACCGATCAATTGGCCCTCCGTGCTGAGGATGGGTGAAGCAACTACGCAATGGATGCCTAGCAGCGAACGTGCATACTCCGACGCCCCAGGCTGTTGAATCGCATCGTGGATGATGGTTGAATTTACTTGTCCGTCAACACGTGTGAGGATACTGCTACTGATGGCTGGACATCGATTGTGATCAATCCCAGGAGCAAGGTGCTGAGCCACTATGCACCAGCCATTGGCGAGACTACCAATCTTCGCAAAATCTTCCACGCCTTCGGCATCGGATCGCATCACCACTACCGCGCGATCCAGTTCAACGATTTGCGTGGTTGCCTCAACCGCTTTTTGAAAGAATCCATCACTGCCGGCTGCCTTCTGCACGACTTGCAATGCAACTCTCAGTAGATCCACGACCGTTTTACCGCTAGCGTTTGGTAACTGCCGGAGCGTCAGAGTTGGATCGTAGGTCAGTTCTTCGCCAGGTGTCGGCGGAATGCTGTCGAGAAGACGGAACTCACCGTCTGAAGCAAGGTGGACAGAAGCGAGCGGCCGAACAACTAGGGCAATCTCGTCGCCAAGCTCGATCACGACTTCATCTGTTACGCGACGCGTTTCACCGATTGCGACACTCGTCGCTCCTTGCAGCGCCACGACAAACAAAGCATGCAAGTTCTCGATTACCAGACACGCAGCATGGTCGCAGGACATGCGAAACCAGAGTCGCGGGATTTTCTTCACGTTGGGTTCTACCACCACTAGACGCATCTCGACGGCAGTCTTATGCAAAGCAATCGATGGTGGATCATTGAGTTCCGGATCTCGACGCCCGACCAATACGGGACCATCGAGCGTAAATCCCTTCTTTAACTGTTGGGATTGATAAACGTCGACTTGATAGCTTGCCATGAACTCACGTAGCACATCGGAATAGGTTCTTTCCTTTAGCGGCAAGGCGTCGGCGTCGGTGATTGCTGGAAAACACTGTCGCCTGCGGCTCGCCACCAATCGAGTTATACCCTATTCAATATGCGAGAATGCAATACCATCGACGAAATCGCTAAACGGTTCAAGCATCGTGCGCAGTACATTCAACGTGTCAAAAACTTGCTGTTGAGGATCCAGCGTATCGACGCCGCCACCAAACCCTCGTCCGCGCTGCAAATAGTTGACCCCAGTCGATCGGAGCTGGATGACAGAATCCTCGGGCAATTGTGGCCAAGCGTTAGCGAACGGTCCCAATCCATTCAATTCGGCCAGGGTGACAGCCCGCTTACGACTTCCGCAAAGAAAGACGAATTCAGTGCCTGCGGGCCCAACGATTCGTTCAAACTTCGAATTGTCTTGCGGAAAGCGGTATTCGTATGGCTGGCTGGCCGCAGGGACGGCCTCCACCAACTGCAACTGTCCCTCTGAATCGAACATAAACAGCGAGAGATGAACACCCGCCTCAACATGCGAGCGGATTTCAACACGATCCGTACTGCTGATAGGTGCCGAGTTGGTCAGGTCGAAAGTATTCCCATCCCGCCACACGCGAACTTTTATTTGATTCGTGACACGCTCTTCGGTAGGCGTGCCCACTGCATACCCGCTTTGAAAACTTTGCCTAGCGATCAGCAGGGACAAAATGAGACCCACGGTGAGCGCAAGACATGCGCTGATCTTAGCGCGAATGGACCAACTTGGTTTCTGTTCCAAAGCGGCTAGTTGCTTGGCCAGCTCGCCCGCCGATGCGATCCGCTCGTTGGACTTTCCAGCCAATGCCGATTCGATGATCCGACGAATCGACATGTGGCAGTCGTCGTTCAACAATTCAGCATTCCAACGGCCTGTTTTTGCGTTTTCCCAAGCATCCATGGCGCTGTCGCCAACGATAGGCGGTTTTCCCGTAACCAAATAGAACAGCACACCCCCCAACCCGAATACATCGCTGCGTGGACCTATCGCCTCCGCTTCGCAACGGGCCTGTTCGGGAGACATGAAGGCGAGAGTGCCAGCCAACTGCTCGGGATCCGAGCCCGATTTTTCCCACATGGAATCGGTTCTCGCCAAGCCAAAATCGATCAGTCGCGGCGCACCGGTTTCGTCAATCAAGATATTTTGTGGCTTGATATCCAAATGAAGAATTCCGCGCCCATGCACGTACTCGAGCGCCTCGGCCACCTGTCGCACCAACGGAATCCAGGCTTCCGGTGCGGGTGAAGTTTGCTTGCGAAATTGGCTCAAATTGAGTCCGCGGATGAACTCCATCACCAAGTAGGCTCGGTTCTCATGAAAATCAAAGTCGTACACGCGAGCTAAGTTGGTATGTTCCAAACTTGCCAGCACACGTCCCTCGGAGCGCAGCGCCTGCTGCGCGTCTGGGTTAGCTGATTTCTCTACGTGACAAAATTTTATGACCACATCGCGACCCAATTCAGGATGGATCGCGCGATAAACTGTCGCCTGTCCTCCACGATCCAGGGCAGCTACGATGCGATATTTCCCGATCCTCTCCGGCATTTTGAGGGCTGACCCAGTTCCCGTCTCCGCTAACGCCGGCGTCCAGCCGCTGGTGCGCACCGGTGCTGTGGTCACCATGAGTTGCTCGACCTGGGAGTCAAAGAGCTCTATGACCACCTCGCTGTATTCAGCCAATCGCAATAGGTAGTCTTCCCTTTTTAGCAGGTCACCCCGTTTGAATCGCAATTCAAGTTCCACCGCCAGCAATTCTCGCAATGCGAAATCGCGCTGTGTATCGCTGAATTCTTGCAGCAATTCCTCGATCGTGGACGGTGCTTCTGAATCCCAGCGTAGTTCAAAACGGTCGCATGCTAAATCGATCTGATCATCGAGCGACAGAGCAGGATCGGGGGTGAGAGTGTTCATGTTGATTCCAACTGCTGCTTCCAAGCTTTGCGTATCAGATTGAGCTTGCGTTCCACCGTTCGCGAAGTCACGCCCAACTTTTTGGCGATCTCCGTGTTGGTATGCCCGTGTAATCTTAATACCGCAACGCGTCGCAAAGAGTCGTCACGCAATTTCTGGAGCAGTTGCTGATTTTCATCGTCGATAGCCACCAACTCGTCAGGCGTCGGCTCATCTTTCATGAAGTTATGGAAGCCAGCGCGGCCAGCCTGACCGTCCCACACCGAATCGCCGCGGGTCGCACCACCGCCACGCTTCTGCGCGGTTTCACGACGAATTCGATCGATCGCTTTTTGTTGTGCGATCGTAACCAATAGCTTCCACAGATCGGTGCGATCTCGCATTTCCGCAAAGCGTCCCTCCTCGGCCCCCTTCCGCAGGCACTCAAAGACACTCAGAGCGATGTCCTCTTCGTCGAAGGTGCGCCGTGGGGCGTTGCCAAGCTGTTTACTGGCCACGAATAAGAGGCCATCAAAATACCGCTCCCACAGTACCCGCAAGGCTTGATCATCGCCAGCAGTTAATCGCTCGAAGCAGGCAGAAATAGAACCGCGAGTATCGTCGGACATGGTCGATTTGTATTCCCGCTGCGATGCAGAAACGCCTTTGCAAGCTGTTTCACCCAGTAATGTGCAATTATTGACAGTTTTTATGAATGTTTGTCGGAAGACATTTTACATTAACGGTATGTGATTAACACGTCATTGAGTATCAGGCACGAATAGCACGAATTTAAGGACCCGCGAGCGGTCTTTAATATCCCGTGCTAGGTCTACTGGGAATCCAACGCGGATTCCAGATGGCTGGCGCACGCAGTACGGTGGCAAGCCTGTGGAAGGTTGACGACGCTGCCACCCGTCGCCTGATGCAGGAATTCTATACCCATCTCTACGTCGAGAAGTTGAGTATGCTCGATTCACTTCGCGAAACACAATTGTGGGCACTCAACCATCCCAACGATGCTATGTTCGGCAATCTGGATCGTGGAGCAACGCGAGATAATGCACCTGAGCATGCCAACACGCCCGCTCGCCTAGCACCCCAGTACTGGGCGCCCTTTGTATTGGCTGGTGATTGGCGATAAGCGATTGTTGCTACCACACGTTCCGTCTCACTGAGAAAAAAGAAATGACGCTTGCCCGATGTCACGTGACTTTGATCGTTTGCTTCTATATGCTGCTTGCGTGCAGCGGTTGCCGTAACGACTCAAAAACAATAACATCCCGCACCGCAAACAATAATTCGTCGTTCGATAGCTCACCGTGGGCGACTCCTGGCGATGCGCTCGCCGATAAAGACTTGTCATCAACTGCGCACACGACGGTGTCGCCATCATTGGAGGAAGCGACTCTCGTGGCCGGCGCAGGGCGTCGGCATGCGTTGCTGGTCGGCTGCTCTGCATACGACAACCTGGACGAGTGGATCCAGCTTCGCGGTCCGGCCAATGATGTGGGCTTGATGCGGCAGTTGCTCATCGAGCGTTTCGAATTCGATCCTCTGCGCGATGACATCGTCACACTGGCGGCCGCAGAAGACGCTGCGCATCAGCCAACTCGCACCAATATTAAGCGCGAGTTTTTGCGGCTAGGTGAAACGGTT
Source organism: Pirellulaceae bacterium (assembly GCA_041741955.1). Classification (GTDB taxonomy): domain Bacteria; phylum Planctomycetota; class Planctomycetia; order Pirellulales; family Pirellulaceae; genus Aureliella. Next base: position 44,403 of record JBGSJL010000150.1, read on the forward strand.
CAGTCCGGCGAGCCGGTTGTGATCTTGATGGGAGGCCACGGTAGTCAACAACCCGACAACGATCCCGATAACCCTGACGATCCCGAGCCAGATGGACGCGACGAAATTTTCTTGCCTAGCGATGTAAAGAAATGGGATGGCGCGCTCGGCACCGTCGAGAACGCAATCGTCGACGACGATTTTCGATTGTGGCTTTCAAAGATCGTCGGACGAGGTGCCTTTGTTTGGTTGATTATGGACGCCTGCCACAGTGGTTCCGGAGTGCGCGGCAGCGAAGCGGAAATCTCTCGGCAGGTACCCCCAGAGAAACTTGTGCCCAGTACAGCTTTTGCCCAATTGAGCGCCACGCCGCAGGCAGACGCGCCGAGCGAAGGTGCTGAATCTTCGCTGTTTCATACCGGAGGTGAAGGTGGGATCGTCGCGATCTACGCCGCCCAACCTAACGAAACGACTCCCGAACGTATGCTTCCCATGGACGCTGACGCCAACTCGCAAAAGTACTACGGATTGCTAACCTATACGATCTGCGAGATCTTGACCAACGCTAACCATTCCCTCACCTATACCGAACTCGTGCAGGCGATACAGACTCGATACATCACCATGGGCCGTCGCTCGCCTACACCACTGATCGAGGGTAGTCATCGCGACAATCTAGTACTGGGTCGCGAAGCGTTTCCGAATCGTTCGCGCGTCTTATTAGAACGTGCTGATCCGAAAACATTGAAGGTTACGATGGGCGCTCTGCAAGGGCTCACCGCAGGTTCGATTCTGGCGGTGTATCCGCCCAGCGGTACCAATCAGTCGAGCGAGCCACAGACGTTGGGACACGTCAAAGTACTAAGCTCCGAATTGACCACCGCGGTGGTGCAAGCGATTGAGTTCAACGGTATACCGGCCAATGAAAAACTTCCCAATCGGGGCCGTTGTGAAATTATTTACACCGACTTTGGCCAACAGCAGTTGCGTGTTTTGGTAGATCGCATAGGTGCTTCAGGCGAGTGGGTTTCGGATGCCGTGCGCGAAAAAATTCGCGCTGACCTGCAAACTGAGTCTTCGCCCATGGTCACGCTGGTCGAAGACGAAGAACATGCAGATTGGCTGGCTCGCTGGGATTCTGGGAAAGTCGGTTTGATCCCGGCGGCAGGTGTTTCGCGTTCTGACGAGAGAGGCCATCAAGAGTCGTTACCGCTGTTGGAGCTTGACCCCGGTTGGTCGAAAACGGCGATCAAAAACCTCGAACGAGTCGCTCGTGTGCAGAACTTGTTGCGGCTCACCTCGGTCGCTTCGGGGACCATGCCCGGTGGCGAACTGGGATTTGAAATGAAGGTACTCGATGTCGACGAGCAGCACGCGCTCCGGTGGCAAGCTGCGGGCCTGACGCTCCATGACGGGCAAAACGTTAGCGTAGTACTCAGGAATAACGGCAAACAGAGCCTGGACGTCACCTTGCTGTACGTCGACAGCGCTTATGGCATTTGCTGCCTCTATCCGAAGCTTGGCGAGTTCAATCGTTTGCAAAGTGGCGACCAACAGCCAATCGACCTGAATATCAACGCCACCACGACCGGCGTCGAGAACTTGGTCGCCATCGTCGTCCGCGGCCAAGGTCAGCCGGTTGACTTCAGTATCCTGGAGCAACCGTCCATCAGCGTAGGCAAATCGCGGGGCTTTGGTGACGACGCACTGAACACACCCTTGGGTAAGCTTTGTCGATCCGTCATGTATGGATCCGGAGGCACTCGTGGTGTAGAAAGAAGTCGCGTTCAAGACTACGGTGTCAAAGTCATCTCTTGGCGGATTCAACCTTGAGCCAGAGCGATGGAATAGGTCAAGAATTTCTCGCGATCCATGTTTGGCAAGCGAAATAAGGCAGCGGGACAAAATATCCAATTTCCGCACACGAACAATTTCAATCCCCTGAACGGTTGCAAACAGAAGCAACCACCGCTTAGCCACGAAACGTACCTGCCGGTCTCTCTGGCCGACTTTCGCAAAATCTTAACGCAAATATGGCTAGCTCGGCTGGCCATGTCTTGTTCAACTGAGTCCAGCGGGTGGTTGGGCGGTTCGGCGTTTTGCTCCGCCCGTCTGCCTGGATGCCAAGAAACCTGATAAAAGAGGTAGCTTAGTCGGTTGCAGCGCTAGAGTGCAGTGCGTTGGCTGGCAGCAAAATCAAGCTGTTTCTTGAAGGAACCCTTACGCATGTCGCGGCATCTGATGCAGGATCTCGAAGAGGCCTATCAAAATTTATTAGCCTTGTCGGGCCAAGTTGAAGAGATGATTCACTTGTCGGTCAAGTCCTTGATGGAAAGGGATTCGAAAACAGCCAGTCACGTCATTTCGCTCGATAGCATTATTGATCGTCGCGAAGTTCGCATCGAGGAAGAATGTCTGAAGATGCTAGCCCTACACCAGCCCGTGGCCGCCGATCTGCGGCGACTGACAACGATGATGAAAGTCAACAACGACCTGGAACGTATGGCCGATTTGGCATGCAATATCGCTGAACGCGCAGCCCAACTTTGTGCCATGACCGATTTCCCCATCCCTGGCCTAATTCGGCAGATGGCAGATCAAACAATTGAGATGGTTCAGGATGGCCTAAAGGCTTTTGTGAATTTAGATATAGAGCTGGCCTTTGGTGTCATCCAAAAGGATGATGCCATTGATGCCGCCAACGTACATGTTATCGAAGAACTCTCGGCCCTGATGCGTAATCACTCGGAATGGGTTGATGCAGCACTCCACTGCTTCTCCGCTTCACGTCATCTCGAGCGCATCGCCGATCACGCTACGAATGTTGCAGAAGATGTCATCTATATGGTCAACGGAGTCATTGTCCGCCATCGGCACGATGATACCAAATGAGAGAGGACAAATGTCGAAAACAAAGGTTTTGATCGTCGAAGATGATCGCGCTTTGTCGGACGTGCTGTTCTATAACTTGCAAAAGGAGAGCTTCAATGTGTTCCGCGCCTTTGACGGTCGCGAAGGCCTCGAACAAGCTCGGCTGAAACAACCCGACATTATCATCTTGGACCTCATGCTCCCGCGAGTTAGCGGCATGGATGTTTGTCGCCAGCTTCGCAAAATGAAGGAGACGAAGGACATCGGTATCCTCATGCTGACCGCCAAGGGCGAGGACATGGACCAAGTCGACGGTTTCGAAGCGGGCGCTGATGACTATGTAGTCAAACCCTACAGCATTCGCGTTCTGCTCGAGCGGATCCGCGCTCTACAGCGCCGTCGCTCGGCTGATGCGCAGGACGAAGCACTCTTAGAAGAGCTCAATTGCTCGGGAATCAGAGTCGACTTGCGTCGGCATCAAGTTTTTCTCAACAACGAACAGCTCGAATTGACTCGTAGCGAATTTAAGTTGCTGCAAACCCTCATCGCCCAGCCCGGTCGAGCCTTCGAGCGCAGCGAGCTGATCGAGTCGGCGCTGGGGGAAGATACGCTCGTGCTCGAGCGTACGATCGACGTGCACATTCGCGCTATCCGTCGCAAATTGGGCGACTTGCACGAAGTCATCGAAACAGTCCGCGGAGTCGGCTACCGCTTTCGCGAAGACGGAGTTTCAGAGTGAAGGCCGATTATCCTTTGTAGCTGGTCGCCAGACTTCAGTCAGCAAGAACCGAAGTCTGGCGACTCCGGCTACATCAAACTAAACTACCTATCGAGTATTCGGTCCCAGCGGACTCCAATTTGTTTCCATGTGTACTGCTCGCTGACCAATTTGGCCGCACGACCCAACGCTGCCGATAGCTGGCGGTCCCGCGCAAGCTCAATCATTGCAGCCGACATTTGCTGAGGCGACTCGATGTCGACGACCCGCAACGCTTGGCCACTACCAGCCAGCGTGTCGATGGCCGCACTGGATCGCGTGGCCACGCACGCCAAGCCTGCATGCATGGCCTCCAAGAGCGCATTCGGAAAACCCTCGTAGCGACTGGGCAAAACAAACATGCGAGCTGACGCGTAGGCAGCCTGAGGTTCCGATAGCCAGCCCAAAAATTTTACCTGTGGCAGGTCTCGACTTTGCTCTTCCAATTGCTGCTGTAGCTTGCCCTCTCCGGCGATATGCAATTCCCAGTCGTGAAGCTCGCTACCAAGCGACTGGGTGTGGAACAATCGCCAAGCTTCCAACAGCACGTCGACGCCCTTTTCATGACTGAGCCTGCCCACCGACAACACGATCTTAGGCCCTCCCGACTCGCTGGCGAGTGCCTCCGGCGGAACACTTTGTCGCTCGTGAACTTCGATCGCGTTAGGAATGATTTCGATACGCTCTGCCGGTATGTACTGCGACAGGTAATCGGCGACCGGCTGAGTTTGGACCACGCAACCGGCGCAGCGGGGGTAACTTCTACGCCGCAACCATTCCCAAGCGCCGGTCAAGCGTTGCTTGGCTGGATCGCTGCGTTCGGCAATCCACACCGGCGTCGCCATCTTGCGTGCGGCCTGCAAAGTGTAGATGTTCATCTGGTCGCAAAAGCTCACGATGACGTCTGGGCCAATGCGCTGCAAGCTGTTTCGCAACGTGCGTATGCGTTTAAGGTAGGAGCTCAGCGATTGCCATATATTCTGGCTGGGCCGCAGCAAGTCCAAGCCATGGCGGATGACGCGTGGAGACAGTCGATAGCGATCCGTGTCAGCGGTTGACCAAGTGATCAAATGGGTGTCATGCCCAGCCTCGGCCCAGCGCGTGGCCAACTGGCTGATCACACGCTCAGCACCCCCGCCATCGAGTGCGTGAATAGTCAGGGCAATTCGCATGAGTTAACTTACAGCGCATCGAGTGACAAACGAACCAGCGGTAGCAACGACGACTACTTCTTTTCGACTGGAGCAGTCAGCTCTCCAGCATACTCGGACCAGCCTCGGTAGTAGTTCTTAACGTCCTTGACACCGGCCAGCTCTAACGCGAACGCAGCCACGCTACTGCGTCCTCCCGTTTGGCAGTGTGTGACCATGGGACTGTTGACATCAATCGCTTCACTTTCAAGTAATTGCTTTATTTCGGTGGCCGTTAAGAATTTGCCCGACTTCGAGACGAAGCGATTCCATTCCAGATGATGCGCGCCGGGCATGTGTCCTAATCGTGTGCCCACACCGCGCTCACCTGAGAATTCGGCAACGGTCCGGTTGTCTAAGATCGCACACTTTTTGGTCGGATCATTGACTTCAACCACATCGGCCAGAGTTGCCAAGCGGTCTCGCTGAAAGCGGATGGTCGGCGAGGTTTCTTGGATCGCCGGCCCGTCGGTTGACAACGGGAGCTTACCTTCCACCCAAGCCGCCTGTCCGCCGTCCAGCAAGCTAACTTGCGGCATTCCCAGATAGCGCAGCAACCACCAGATCCGCGACGACTCGGGAAGTGCGTCCCCGACTACCACGATTCGCGAGGACTGTTCCAGGCCGAGTTGACCGAGTTGTTTGCTCCAAAAAGACTCGTCATCCAGGCCATGATCCTGCTGCGACTTGTCGCGCCAAGCGTTGGCATCCAGCCAGCGCGCACCTGGAATGTGTCCAGCTACGAAGTTGTCGTGTGTGCGCACATCGAGCACTGCCAAATCCGCATGGGCGACTTGGCTCAATCCATCCAGTTCGCTAGCCGTGATCAGCAAGTTCTTTTCTTGGGCGCGTAACTTTCCATCGGTAGCGAGCCCAGAAAAAAAGCTGGCCAGTCCTATCGCCAACGCGCAGTATTTTGTGTTTTGCATGATCTCCGTACCCCAAAAAAATAGAATCGTTGAAAGTAACTAGTGACTCAAACTCACGCTTAAACTCAAACTCGAACCTGAACTCAAATTCAAACCTGAACTTCCGCTTCAAGTGCAAGTTCAGGTTTAAGTTTAAGTTTAGGGGTTGGGCGTTATATACCCACTGAGCCTCATCATCCGACTATTCCTACGCGGAGGAGCATCCAATATAGCCGCATAATCGGATTCGGTGGAACGATTTGCTTGCGAGCGATTAGCCTCAGCAGTTGGGGTTCTTTTCAATCCTACCTAGCGAGTCAAAAAAACACAGATGATTTCACTTAGGCTCTTCTTGCTGGTCTTGGTCACTCTGGCGTGCCGCGAGCTGGCCGGTGAAGTTCCGCTGGTCCTGCCGCTGGCTGCGACAATCTCGGCGATCGCATTTTCGCTCGGCTTCGGGTTGTTGCTCAAAGCCGCCGCCATTCGCTTGCTGGCGAGCACCGG
>JBGSJL010000151.1:0-37273 GCA_041741955.1 Pirellulaceae bacterium
GAGGTTGGGCACGCTTCCATGCCACCGCCGCAAACGGCAGTCAGCATTTTGGCTTCGGCAATTCACCGGGTGCAAGCGTCGCCATTCTCCGCCCGCATCGATGGTGGGCTGCGCGACACACTCCGCTTTCTTGGCCCAGAAATGCCATCGTTTGCTCGGCGGCTAGCGATGGCTAACCTTTGGTTGTCAGGGCCCTTGGTTACAAGTCAGTTGGCCGGGAAGCCCAGCAGCAATGCGCTGCTGCGTACGACCGTCGCACCCACGCTGATCGAAGGTGGCGTCCAAGACACCGTCTTGCCGCAACATGCTACCGCAACCCTAAATCTCAGATTGATCCCAGGGGATTCGATCGAAGAGGCCATGGAGCATATCCGACAGAGCATCGACGACACACGCGTGGACGTTTCTGCGCTTCCCTTTGGCAAAGCGGCTTCACCAATGTCGAGCATCGAATCGATTGCCTTTGACCAACTACATCGCACTGTCCGCGAGATCTATCCGAATGTTGCAGTCGCCCCTTTCATCTTGGTTGGCAGCACAGATAGCGCACACTACAGCGCTCTTTGCCAGGACATATATCGCTTTATCCCAACGCAGCTCGCCGAACGTGACACACAACGCTTCCACGGTATCGACGAACGCATTGCGCTACAGCATTACACGGATATCGTAAGTTTTTTTCATCAGTTCATTAAAAACAGCACGGTAGGAGATTTTTCTGAAAGGGTGCCGAACTGATCTACTAACGAAAATAGCCCACTCGGTAGTTGTCTGCGACGCTGCATGCTTCGTGCGCCGGCTGATTGGCAGCCGGACCAAAACCCATGCGGCAACGGAGTACAGTCAAAGGCTAAATCATCCCCCCATCAACACGTTCATTCAACTCAAGGTGCAGTATGTCTTCATCCCCGTCCCGTCGTCTACTCAAGCAGGCAGCACTTCTTCTGGCTATGCTTGGTCTGGCTTGGCTCGGTTATTTCGGTTATCGGGCCTGGCAGTTCGAAACCCTGTTTGCGCCGGACAAGATCGCCGAGAACTTCCGCAACATGCCCCGGATGTTCGACACGAATCTAATCCGCAAGAGCTCTCCGGTATTCAAGCTTGAGGAGACGCTGCAGGCGCTGCCCAAGGAGTTCAGCTTCGATGGCGAGACGATCGCCATCAGTGACTGGATCGAAACGTCCGGCACTACCGGGCTGGTGGTAATGGCCGACAACAAAGTTGCGTTCGAGCAGTATTATCAAGGCAATATTGCGCACTCCCAGGCGATATCCTGGTCGGTCGGCAAATCATTCGTTTCCGCACTGATCGGTTTTGCGTTGGCCGATGGCTCGATCGAGAGTCTGCAGGATGCGGTCGGTCAGTATGTACCGCTGCTCAAGAACAGCGCCTATGCCGATGTGTCGATTCAGGACGTGCTGGAGATGTCGTCAGGCATCGATTTCAACGAAGACTATGCGGACAAGGAATCTGGTATCAACCGGCTGGGACAGGAAATCTTCTTCGGTCGCTCGACCAACAAGTGGATCGCCAGGCTGCAGAAGGCCAGCCCACCCGGCAAGGAATTCCACTACGTCAGCGTCAACACCCAGGTTCTGGGCATGGTGTTGGAAGCGGCCACCGAGCAGAAGCTGGCCAGCTATATGGAGAAGAAACTCTGGTCGAGGCTGGGTCCCGAGGCAGACGCGCTGTGGCTGACGGACGCGCACGGCACGGAACTGGCCTTCTGTGGTTTATGTATGCGAACCCGCGATTACGCCCGCTTTGGCCTACTTTACCTGAATGAAGGCCGCAACCTTAAGGGCGAGCAAGTTTTATCGCCGCAATGGATCGAGCAATCGGTGACCCCACGCACCGATTACTTGCAGCCGGGCCGCAAGTTGTTCCAAGTGGAGCCAGGCAGCGACAAGCCAGGCATCCCGGAAATGGGCTACGCCTACCAGTTCTGGATTCCCCAAGGTGAAGTAGGCGAATTCATGGCCATCGGCGTCTATGGGCAGTTCATCTATGTCAATCCAATGAGGCGGGTGGTGATCGCCAAGAACTCGGCCTACGTCAATTACAACGTCGACGGTGAGCGAATGGAGTACGAGGCCATCGAGGCTTTCCGCGCGATTGCCCGGCAGTTGGGCACAGGACCATCGCTATAGGCCCGGCGGAGCCCGGTATCGTACGTTTCTTTGAGCAATTAATCCGAAACCAAGCGGGGAAAGTCTGGGGTCACAGCTTGACCGGGCGCGACGCGGAGCAATTAGCCTCGGCCCCAGGCAGAATGCTAATCCAGCATGGCAATGGTGGTTGAGCACCCAGCGCATCGCGCAGTTCGTCGATCTCGACCGGTGAGAGCATGCGATCTGGGCCAGTGCAAGACTTTCTGTCCACCGTACGAGACAAAGGCAAGCTCATTTAAAAACGACACGCTGATGATTGCGTAAGCCGAGCTTTCTTTCAATTGGGCGACGGTAGATCTCGTTCGGCAAGTGCCAGAAGATACTGGAGTTTCTTTCATGCGATTGCCATGACTTTCCAGGGCATCGAAACTCTCGAAACGTTCTTCATTGGGTTGATTAGGCCGACTCAAAACGTGGGTTTCGCAGAGACTTCCATCGATAATTCTTAGTCATTAAACTCTCAATCCTGATTGCAGTTCGCCGATACGGCCGGGTCATCAATCTTCTCCAAAATCCGATAAAGGCTTCTGCGGGAAATGCCTAGCTCTCTGGCCGCTTTCGCTTTGTTGCCATGGTTTCGTCGAAGAACCTCCGCAATGTGCAAATGCAAAACCGATTCCAATGAATGCGAATCACCTATTGAAATAGGAGTTGAGGCCAAGGCAACGCTTTCAGGTCTTGCTGACCTGCGAAGTTCTTGTGGCAGATTCTCGAGAGTAATCATGAAGTCGTCGGCGAGTATCTTGGCACGCTCCAGCGCATTGATGAGCTGTCGCACATTACCAGGCCATTGACTGTTTTGAAACAAGTCGCCTACCCCCTCGCCCAGTTTCCATCGATCGCCTAGAAAGTGTTGAATCAACAATGGAATATCTCCCGTTCGCTCCCGAAGCGGAGGAATGGTAATCGACAATACGTTCACTCGATAATACAGGTCCTCGCGAAAGCGTCCCTCAGCTACTTCCTTGCCAAGGTCGCGATTCGTAGCCGCGATCAATCGAACTTTAACTCGCCGCTCCTTTACTGAGCCGATTCGGCGCATCGAGCCGTCCTCCAGAACACGCAAGAGTTTTGCTTGCAGTCCTCCCGCAAGTTCCCCAAACTCATCGATAAAGAGCGTTCCTCCATCGGCAATCTCAAACAGACCTGGCTTGGCGTCCGCGGCACCAGTGAATGCACCCTTCTCATGGCCAAACAGCTCGCTTTCAAGCAACGACTCCGGCAAAGCAGCGCAGTTGATGACCACTAGAGGTCGACTCGCCAGAGAACTCTGTTGATGAATCGCTCGAGCGACGAGCTCTTTGCCAGTTCCGCTTTCTCCAAGAATGAGTACAGGTTTGTCGCTCGGCGCGATGCGTTCAATCAATCGCTTGACTTCGCAAATGCCCGCTGACGTTCCAACGAGCGGTTTGTTGGAGTTCGTCTGCGCCAATTGTCGTTTGAGATGCTTGTTCTCCTTTTCGATCTTGCCGATCCGCGTAGCACGACGAATTAAGGTATCTAGATCATCCAAACCAAAAGGCTTTGAAAGGTAATCGACCGCCCCCTGTTTCATGGCCTCAACCGCAGATGCAATGGTCCCCCCGCCAGTCAACATAATTATGCGAAGCTCCTCATCTTCGGCATGGAGTCGCTTCAGCAATTCCATTCCATTCATGCCCGGCATGTTTTGATCGATCACAGCGATTTGGAAATGCTGTGATGATTGAACGGCAATCGCCTGCTCCGCATTGGCTGCCGCAGAAACGCGATACCCTTGCCGCTGAAAGAAACGACAGGCGGGTTCCAAAAAATCTGTTTCATCGTCGACCAAAAGCAGGTCGATCGGTTCTGAAAGAGCTGCAATCGGCATAGTTGATAAGGTGTCTTCTGAAGCCTGAACTACAAAGTGCCAAACCAGTCGGAATATTCCTTGTGCCGTCCAAGGCAAACAGAATGCCGTTCTTGAAGCCCAAGTATTCTTCTGGGTAAACCCATGCTATTCCCAGCGTACCATGTATGTGCAGTGCACCATGCAAGTGCGCAACTTTTTGACACACAATGCGTCAATTGTCACACTGGCACATGGGTGTAATGTCATAGTGAGATGAACTTAACAGTACTTTGCGGCTTCGTTGATTTGGAATATAGTAATGTTGCGTGCTATGGCCATGCAGGTCGCCTTTCTTTACCTACTGCAGAAGTAAAGTTGGGGTTGTTGATTGTCGTGGAGCTAGGCCGGTTAGGCGCGTCTGCGGACCAGGAGCGGCCTTAGTATGGACGAAAACTTGCAGGATACGGCACTTTTGGCAGCGGTTCTGAACACAGCGGTTGACGCTATCGCCACGATTGATGATCAGGGAATGGTCTTGCATGTGAATCGAGCCTTGGTAGAGCTCTTCGGCTTTGCACCAGAAGAAATTGTGGGCCAAAATATTTCGATGTTCATGCCAGAGCCCGATCGGTCGGCGCATGACGGCTACCTGCGTAAGTACAAGCAAACTGGCAAGGGCGCGATCATCGGGATTGGAAGGCAAGTACTAGGACAGCGAAAGGATGGGACGTTGATTCCCATTGATCTAGCTGTAAGCGAAGTGAAGATCGGCGATAGAACTCTTTTTGCCGGAGTAATGCGAGACTTGACGGAGCGGCAACAGTTTGAATCGGCCTTGCGATCGGCACAGCAGAAACTCATTCAAAGCGAACGGCTGGCAGCAATTGGACAAATGGTAACAGGCCTAGCTCATGAAAGCCGGAACGCATTGCAACGATCTAGAGCCTCGTTGGACATGTTGAGCCTCGATCTCGGATCATCGCCCGAACATCAGGACCTCATACGAAGATCGAAGTTGGCGCTGGTAGAGTTGCAGACGCTCTACGAAGAGGTTCGAAACTATGCTGCCCCCATTCAACTCGAGCGCTCGCGTCAAAGTATCCAACGATTGTGCAATGAAGTGTGGGGGAATTTGGCCGACCAATGGCGGTCGCTCAGAATTCAATTGGTCATTCGGTGCAATTCATGTCCTGAAGTACTCTGCGACAAACACCGCATTTGTCAGGTCCTCCGCAACATTTTTGAGAATTCATTATCGGCCGCACCGGTTGATAGTAGAATCTTTGTGGATTGCCGACCAATCGTAGGGAGGACAAATGGAGAGCCGCGTGTCGAGATCCGTGTGACCGACCAAGGGCAAGGGCTAGATCCGTCGCAACGGGCTCGCATCTTTGAACCCTTTTACACCACCAAGACGAAAGGTACAGGATTGGGGATGGCGATTTGCCAACGAATCATCGAGGCGCATGGTGGTCGGATATTTGCAGATGAATCGATCGACATCGAACAGACGGATCCAATTGGAGCCTGCATCGTTTTCGATTTGCCGGTTGACTGAACCTTAGCGCCTGAGAGCAATTTGCGATCTGCTCAAAGTCTTCGGTCGCTAGGTTTCGACGCGACCTAGTGATTCGTTTCCGAGATCGTCAGTTTTAGTTCGTCTGCCGAAAGGGGATCTTGACTTAACAACTGATTTGCTAGGGTCTCCAAGGTTGCGTCCGAGGCGTCGCTGCTGGTCAATCGACGATGTTCTATGCGCTGTTTCAGTGTTGCCTCATCAACTTGAAAATCGAGAATCCGAAATTCAGCCCTTTCTGACTTTGCCAAACTGTAAAAACGCTGTCGATCAACACTTCGCAAGAAGGTCGCGTCGACTATGACATTGAAGTCAGATTGAAGTATGCCCCTAGCGACCTCGTGAAGTCTTTGATAGGTTGCCTCGGAAGCCGACGCAGAATACATTCCGTCTCCGAAATGATTTTTGGACTGACTTGCAACGGTACTGAAGATTCGCTTTCGTTCGACGTCCGAGCGAATTCGGATTGCTCCCTCTCGCTCAACAATCTGCTGGCTGCCAGTTGTTTTGCCGCTGCCGCTCAGTCCATGCGTGATCCATAGTTTCCGAGTACCCAGCTTGGTCAATCTGTCGGCAAGACCGATGTATGCCTTAGCCAAAGCGATTTGTTCCATATTTAGTCGTTGAACCTCATTGAGCTGCCGTTCTCGCATCACAGCCACTTTAGCTCGCACCAATGCTCGATAGACCAGGTACCAACTAAGAACCTCCAACGCTTGATAATCCCCTGTTTGCTCGAGGTATGCGTTCAAGAGGGCGGAAGAGAGTTCAGAATGTCCAAGCTCTTGTAGATCCATCACTAAAAAAGCAATGTCGCTAATAACGTCGATCCAAGAGAATTCCGAGTTGAATTCGATACCGTCGAATGGAACCCATTGATTCCTCCAGAAGACGATGTTACCACAATGTAGATCGCCATGGCACTCCCTGATAAAACCATTCCTTGCTCGGTTGATAAAACATTGACGATGATTCTCAGACTGGTTTGAAGTCCAAGACTCAAGTTCTTGAACCGTTGGATCTTGTCGCAGCAACGGTTCCATGAAAAGGCACTTAAAGTTCTGTTGTGCTTGGTCGAGAATCTTTGGCACAATGTCTTTTGGGGTTGGTTCCAATCTGGATGCAGCGGCATGAAAACTCGCGATGGTAGTAGCCAGTTGAATCATGTCCTGACGTCCGAGAGAATTTGTTTTGAGTCGATGACTCAGCAGTACATCTTCGTCGAACCGCCGCATTCGCACTGCGAACTCGATCGGCTGTGTGTCTCCATCCATACGAATGAGGCCGTCCTGCATGGTGATTGGAACGACATCGAGATACAGTCCTACAGCATAGCGACTACCAAGCCTGAGTTCTTCACAACATGCATGATGGCGTTTTGAGACCGAACTGTAGTCGAGAAATTCAGTTGCAATCGGCTTCTTGATTTTGTATGCAAAGTCTCCGGCGAGTAGTACCCAAGAAATATGGGTCTCATGCAACACGACAGGCCCAGAGACTGCATGGGCGTACGACAATGGATCGAGAAGCGACTCAATCAGTGCGTCGCGATTCAAGTGGCCATTTACCGTCGCACCAATCATTGGAGGACCTTCAATTCGCCGTACGAAGTATCGGCTTTTTCGGCTTTCTGCGCAACTCTTGCCCCTCGCGAACCTAAGTATGTCGTTTCAAAGATTGCATTCAGCAATTCCGTCGAATTCCAAGAGGTCGCAATTGCCTGCGAAAGGTAGTTGATTGGGCTGGCTCCCCAAAAATTGGAAAGCAATTCTTCCATCTCCTTTCGCAACAGAGAAAAAGAGTCCTTGGAATTCGCTGTTGAACTGGAACGAGTAGGGGTGAGAGTTGTTGACACACCATATCTCCTAAAATCTAAAGTACTAGGCAAACTCGAATCCTGTCACCGCACGGTGTGATCGTTTGCCTGTGTCCTTTAGAAGGTAATGCAAAACAAATACCAAATGGAATTGATCACGAGAGAATTCGACGACCGCTCTGTGAGTTGCGTGCGATATGCCTATCGGACGCAAGTATCTCAAGGAACGACACAATCCGAGTTGATCTGGCAGACTATGTGGAAAGGCAATCGAGCAGCCAATGGGCTTTTGCATCCGCGCCATTCATTCATGCACCATTTTGACGGGAAAATTTGCACTCTAATCTTTCTGTCATCAATCTTCTGCTCAAACCTAAGCGATCTCGACGTGCATTAATGGCACACGTACGTGAGCAACTGTATCGTTTCTCGGTTCGATGGCTTTAATCTGACTACTCAATTTGGTAGGGATAGCACATAATGGGGACGAAAGCGTTTTGAGCGAGAATCGATGCAACGTCCTTATCAAGAGAAACCTATGACAAAAGACGATTTAGGGTTAACGTTGGATTCCCTCCACAATAGCTTAGCCGATTCACCTCAGATCGATGCGCAGACTGCTGAGAAGTTGCGAATGCTCATCGGCGATATCCAATTGGCTATTTCCAGATCTGAGTCTGCGACCGATTCAGCACCTTTGCATGAAAATCTCACACAGCGAGTGCAAGCGATGGTTTCCGACTTTGAAGCACATCATCCCAAGCTAACAGCTAACCTGTCGTACGTCGCTGAACGATTGGCCGACATGGGCATTTAGTGTCCGAAACGGTTGGGCTGAGCCCGGCGCTTAACCGGAAGGTCTCCTGAATTTTTCGAGAAGGCTGCCGCGCTTTACGAGGCGAATGCCTCGGGACTATCCACTGTGTTTTCTTTTACGAGGGGTGAACGAAAATCGAGTTGCGAAACAAAGGATTGTAAGCGGTACGCAAAATGCACTGCACACTTCATGAATCGCACGGCGTCGCTTCGATCCGGAGATTTCATGTTGGTTCCACCTCTTCCTCTCCTTTGGGCGATTGGCTGTCTATTTGGAACCTTGACACTAGGGACACTCATCCGAGTTTGGATGCTTCACGGCGTCTCGGACAACATAGCAAGATCGCACTTAGATAGCCTCAAAACTTGGTGGGCCTTGGCCCTAGTTCTGGCGATCGCATTGCTGATCGGAAACGTCGGGGTGGCTGTTCTTATGGGGATCGCAGGTATTCTGAGCTTGAGAGAGTATTTCCAAATCGTCGGTTGGCAACGGGTAGGTGCGCCAACGGCTTGGGCCGTTTTCGGGTTGACTGCCGCGTACTATGCAATGATTCTTCTGGGTCATGAAACTTGGTTGCGTTCCTCAGCACCAGTCGTATTCGTGCTTTCCATGGGAGCGATTCGTGCTTGGCTCGGTCTGATTGAAGACTACATTCGAGTCACTGCGGCTATGATCTGGGGATTGATGCTGTTCGTTTTTTGTCTTTCGCACGCATTCTTCCTTTTGAAGCTCAACGGCTTACCGGAACCCTGGGTTGGGAACACTGGCTGGCTTCTATATCTTGTACTTTTGACCGAGTGCAATGATATCGCACAAGCGCTGATCGGGCGCCGTTTCGGACGGACCAAAATAGTGCCACTCGTTTCTCCGAAGAAATCGCTTGAGGG
This sequence comes from Pirellulaceae bacterium, assembly GCA_041741955.1. Lineage (GTDB taxonomy): Bacteria > Planctomycetota > Planctomycetia > Pirellulales > Pirellulaceae > Aureliella. The sequence goes on from JBGSJL010000151.1 coordinate 9,081, forward strand.
GTTGTTGGGTGGACTTGCCGTCACGATGATCCTTGCAGCGATACTTGCTCCATGGCTAACGAGCTTGATCATGGAACGATCTTGGACCCGCGGGGTACTTGCCACCTTACTGTCAGGCGTATTGGTTTCGGTTCTAGGCTTTCTAGGTGACATCAACAAATCCGGAATGAAGCGGGACGTTGGTGTCAAGGACAGTGGAACGCTGCTGCCCGGTCAAGGCGGGATGATGGATCGAGTCGATAGCTTGACGTTCTCGGCTCCAGGTATGTACTTCTTCGTCCATTCCGTTCTTCCGTTGTTCTAAACACACCTCTATTATTTATGGCAATCGACGACTCCATGGAACTTAGTAAAGCGACCGATCAATTCAAGGAGCTAGAAACAGCGGCAAACGTTGACGCCGCGACAATTGCCGAGTCCAACAAGACTGAGCGTCGATACAAACATGCGTATGTCACGGTCCCAAACGTCATTTGCGCGTTGCGACTAATGGGAGCGATCTGGCTCTTTTGGCTCGCGTCGCACAGTAGTTTGTATCTCTTCACTGCGGTCTTCGTCGTGCTCAACTTGAGCGATTGGATCGACGGAAGGTTGGCGCGGTGGTTGAAGCAGCGGTCCGACTTTGGTGCTCGCCTAGACAGTTTTGCCGACTCGGTCCTCTATGGTGCGCTCTTCTTCGGATTTTTTTGGTTCCGCTCGGATGTAATGATTCGAGAGGCAGGTTGGTGGGTCGTTGGACTTCTGAGTTACTTAATCACAACCGGAGCTGGGCTTTGGAAGTATGGTCGCGTTCCAAGCTATCACACGTATGGAGCAAAGATTTCGCAATGGTTTGTTTTGGCCGGTACGATTTGCTTGTTGCTAGACTATACCATTTGGCCATTTCGCATTGCCATGGTGATGATCACGTTAACAAACCTAGAAGCGACCGCGATCACCTGGCTCCTGTCGAAATGGCGAGCCGATGTTTTGACGATTCTTCATGTACTGCCGTTGAAACAGAGCCAGTCGACATAGCTCGACTCGTTTGGCCTGACCTTCTACCGGTACGGGTCTGACTCAGCGCCATTCCCTTAGGTCCGGAGGTCGCCGATTGCTTCCTATGCGGGGCTTGCCAGCCCCGGCGTGCGCCTTACTCGACGCCATCCCTAAGCATCACATGGCAGGCGACGCAACTGGTTGTCAGTTGATTGAAGGCCAAAGTCGCACCTTCCACGTTGTGCCGTTTGGCTTGTCGAACCAGCTCTTGGTTTGCGAGTTCAAACGAATGTAGCTGCGATTTGTAATCTGGGTTTTTCCTTCGAACAAAGCCTTCTAATTTGCCAATCAGTCGCATTTGCTCCGCGTTGCTTTCGAGATTTTCGAAATCCCCTCTGGCCAAAGCCTCCAAGATCGATTTTGATGCATTGAGTTTCGTTTGCATCCAAAAACTCAGCGGTTTCTCGGAGGAGATCTTCGGAACGTCATCTACTGCAGCCGTTTGTTGAAGCGTCTGTGGCGCTGCCTGGCCATACAAAAGGTAGCTTGCTCCAAGCATGACCGAGAGCACAGGGCCGACTAGTTGCATTCTTCTGAACATGAGATTCCCTTCGAATCAAGAATAGATCATCGGAAGTCAGACACGCGTCTACGACTAACTATGCAAACATCAATAGCAAATACCGTACCACCGCAAACACGCTTGGCGATGCGTGCTGGATTCGTTACGTAAGATGCTCCCTCCTTCCATCTTCATCTCTTGGAACGGAATTCGCATTGGAGCACGGCTTGCATTGCAACTGTTGCCACTCAGGTTTGTGGCTCGATATCCTTTCTCGATCGAAAGCAATAAAATGAAAGTAATACTCGCAACGGATGGCTCGGTTTCCGCTGAAATTGCTGGCTCCTTACTCGCCCGCCTTCCCCACTCCGATCGGCTGGAACTCACTATTCTGGCGGTGCCCCCGATCCTCGAGATCTTTGGGACTTCCAAGGTAATAGAGTGGGCAAAGCAAGTCTCGGCGTCAGAGAAGGAGCGAGCCATGATCGTTTGCCAGCACCTTGCGCAGGTATTTGAAGGTGCTGACGCAGAGATTGAGATAGTCGTGGGTGAAGGCAATGCCGGCTCTGCTATCGTCTCGCAAGCGAAGGCCAGAGAATGCGAACTGATTGTGCTTGGAGCGATCGGGCATTCAGCGCTCGAGCGCGTGATTCAGGGTAGCGTTAGCGATTTTGTTGCTACACATGCTCATTGTTCAGTCCTGGTAGTTCGCCCCAATTCGATTCCGAAGGGTGCGTTCAACATTTGCGTTGCGTACGATAAATCACCTCAATGCGAGATCGTCTTTGACGATCTCGAAAAATTCAAATGGGGGAACGGTGTTCAGCTCAGCATTGCGCATGCGGTAGCCATACCGTTCAACTACTCTGAGATTCCCATTTCCTTCGATATGGCGCAAATGCTATCGGAGTCGAACGAGTTGCTGTCTGAAGCAATGGCACGCATCAAAAATCGGTTTCCGAACGCGAAATCGCATGTTTTTCAAGTCGACCACCTAGGGGCGGGTTTGGTCGAGTTCGTCGAGAATCACAAATCGAATCTAATCATGATGGGCGATACCGGCCACGGATTGGTAAGCAAATTTCTTCTGGGAAGCGTCTCGCGATTTGTTTTACGACATGCGAAGTGCTCCGTTTGGATTGCTAGGAAACGTTAAACATGCGCTCGACCACGATTGCCAAGACGTAATCGCACAGGTTGGTGCACAAACGTGTGACGTTGGAGCACACAATTTCGCGAGCTCTAGTTGAGCCTTGAGGCTGGCTGCTTGTTGGATGTGGCAGCTGCGGAGAAGAAGTCGCAATTCGCTTCTTATTTCGTTCATGCGTAGGGACAGGTTTGGAGTTCGAAGGCAAATCTGTTTGGCGTTCGATCGACTTACAGCCAATATTGCTGAGCGCCCCGTGATTTCGTTCTCAAATTTTAAGCTTCTGCTTCGCTAGAGTCTGCTTTTGCCGAGAATTCCCTGCACAATCTATGTAAGCGTGACGCGAAGTAAGCAGACAAACTTGTTTTCCATGAAAAGACCAGGTTGATGGCCAACGAAATAACTCTCATTCTGAATCGGATCTCAGACGGGGAGCTTCAGGCCATCGATGAGCTAATTCCGTTGGTCTACGATCAAATGCGAAAGATTGCTGCATCGGCTGCTAGCCGCGAGCCTGCTGAGGCGAATGATCCAACGGAGCTGGTCCACGAGGCGTACATGCGTCTGGTCGGCAACGAGAAGTTGGCTTGGCAGAGTCGTTCGCATTTCTTTGGTGCGTGTTCTACGGTGATAAGGCGAATTCTCGTCGATCAAGCTCGCGCCAGGAAACGCACAAAACGCGGCGGTGAATTCGCGAAAGTCGATTTGCCGGCACACGTTCTCGCGGATTCCAATACGGTCGACCTAGTTGAGTTGGACGAGGCCCTGGAGGCACTCGAACAACTCGCGCCACGACAAGTGCGATTGATCGAACTGCGCTACTTTGGCGGACTAAGCGAAACAGAAGTCGCAGAAGTGCTGAAGGTTTCGCGTAGGACGGTCTCTGGCGATTGGGCCATGGCAAAAGCTTGGCTGAAAACACGTTTGTCTTGAACCTACACTCGCTTATCAATATTGAGGTCAAGATGAATTACCAACTACCAATTCACGCAATCACTTGTTCGCTGCTCATCGCTCTCGTAGTGCATGGGGCGGCGAAAGCCCAAGACCCAGCAGCTTGGCAATACGGTCACAGCAGTCGTTGGCAGAGCACTCGTGAGTGGGGCGCCCCGTTACGGTTGCTTGATTCATCTAGTGCAGAAATCGGACAAGGTCGAGCTCAGATTGTCAGCGATAGCAATCTGCTTTTCGTCGTATCGGGCTCCAATACACATGATGAGGAGTCGAAGATAACAGCTGTAACCACAACCATTAAGGCTTACGTCGCGAAGCAGGGTGAGCTACAACAGCAGTGGACGTACGAATTGAAATCCTTGCTGCGAGGAGATCAGCAGACTTTCGGCGGTGCGGATGCTACGCCACAGGCGACGCCTTTGATCATCGGATCCAAGCTGATTGCACTGAGCTTCACGGGGCAATTAGTTTGTTTAGACAGTAAGAGCGGCAAGCAGTTGTGGTCAAAGGACTTAGTTGAGGAATATGCCGCAGTGCCAGTCCAGTTTGGATTCTCGTCGAGCCCAGTCATCGATTCGGTGGAAGAAGAGAGAGTTGTTGTCTTGGCGGCCGGCAAGCATGGCGGTTTGCTGAATCTAAACGCAGCAGACGGCAAACTGAACTGGAGGAGCGAATGCAATACGTGTAGTTACGCGACTCCAACAAGTGCCAATTTCGGCGGTATTCCTCAATGGATTGTTGTGAGCGAAGATCATATCATCGGCATTCGTAAGACCGATGGCAGGAGACTGTGGCAGTATGAACTTCCGGAAACCGGTTTGACGAATGTGCCCAGCCCTCTCATTGTCAACGACTCGAAATTACTGGTCGCTGGCCAAGGCTGCAAAGGCGTTCGATGTTTGGAAGTTGCCTCGCACGGCACTGAGTGGCAAGTAGAAGAAAGATGGTACCAATCCAGAGCTGACTTCTTCTACACCAACTGGATGATGTTGGACGAGCGGACGGCGATCGGAAGTACGGACAGCTTTCTGGCGGCCATCGATACGAACACGGGAGAACTTGTTGGACGTTGGCGGGGCTATAGTGACGGCAATCTAGTTCGCGTTGGCGCACAACTCCTGCTTCTGGATGGCAAAGGCAAGCTTACGGTGTTTGAGCATGGTGCCACCAGTGATTCGCCGCAAACGAAGCCAACGGAATTGACTGCGAACTTTCAAGTCAAACTTCCTGAAGGTCGCTACTGGACAGCTCCGTCGATTGTGGATGGTCGGTTGCTGGTGCGTACCGGACCACAACTGTTGTCGATCGGGCTACCTAGATCTCGAAGTAGCACAGAACCGAAGGGGAGCACAATACTTGCCAACCAATTGCGCGAGCCTCTGACACTTGCAATAAAACGAGACACCGAAGCGAAGGCATTCGATCCAGTCGCGCTGATTTTCGAGACCTTCGAAAAGCAAGGGCAGGTTGCAGCGCTCAAGCGATATGCGGAACTGCGCTCGTCAGGCAAATTGAACATCGCGCAGCGAATCGAACTAGCTGAAGCCGCTGTTGAGCAATCACTGAGCGGCTTGGCAGTCATGATCTTGGAGCATGCAAACGAGGATTTACCCGGGGATTCCGAAATCAAAGCGGCTTTGGCGAAGTTAAGGAAATAGTGCAGCATGACTCCAGAGGAATATCAGCAGGCTCAGCAGTTGTTTCTGGAGCTTCGGGAACTTGATGACCGCGAGCGAGCCGAACGACTGTCCGCAATCGAACCCGAACATACGGCGCTGGCAACCTTTGTGCGTGAGCTACTGCTTGCGGACTCCGCTGATGACTCGTTCTTGGCTAGTCCACTTGGTAGTCGGGCCGAGAACCAATGCGAGACACGGACTCACGTAGCGACAACAAACCTTACCGAAACGCTCCCACAACAAATTGGTCCCTACCGAGTTCTACAGCGAATTGGCGAAGGCGGACATGGCGTGGTGTTCATGGCCGAGCAGACGCATCCAATTCGGAGAAAGGTGGCGATTAAGTGGATCAAGCCCGGCATGGAGTCGAAGACGATTCTCGCAAGGTTTGACGCAGAACGCCAAGCTTTAGCGATGATGAGGCATCCTTCGATTGCCAATGTTATCGATGCAGGTGTCACAGAATCGAATCAACCGTATTTCGTGATGGAGTTGGTGCACGGCATCCCGATCGATCAGTTCTGCGACGACAATCGGTCGCGTCTCAAAGAAAGACTGCTCCTGTTTCAACAGGTGTGCAGCGCGGTCCATCATGCGCATTGCAAAGGCATTATCCATCGTGACATCAAGCCAGCCAACGTGTTGGTGACGGTCGACTCGGGCAGACCACTTGCGAAGGTTATTGATTTTGGAATTGCCAAAGCGATGCATCCGCTAACTGACAGGACCCTGTTTACCGAGTATGGACAAATCGTGGGCACTCTGGAATATATGAGTCCCGAACAAGCCACGATGACGCAAAACTCGGCCGACGTGCGTAGCGACGTGTACTCGCTTGGCGTCCTGCTGTATCGCCTTTTGACAGGGCAGACACCGATCAGCAAAGACGAGTTGCTGAAAGATGGACTTTGGGAGTTGAAGAACGTCATCGAGAATCACCGGTCCCCAACTCCGAGCCTACGTATGACGAGTGACGGTCAGTCAAAGGCCTGGCGTGATCAAGTCGACAACGCCGGTGATTGGCTCGGGCGACTGCAAGGTGACTTAGACTGGATCACCATGAAAGCGCTAGCGAAGGAACCCGAGTTGCGCTACGACTCGGTGGCAGCTTTCTCTAAAGACATCGACAATTTTCTAGATGGCATTCCCGTAGATGCAAGACCGCCCACCCTGTGGTACGTCGCCTCACGCTGGATCCGTCGCAACCGTGCTGCGTCCGCAATTGCCTGTGCGATGTTGAGTTGTGCACTGATCTCTTTCGCAGCGATGACTTGGGGCTACGTCATGAGCCAACAGAATTTGGATGATGCATTGGCGGCCGAACAGTTGGCGGACGAGAAGGCAGAGCAGCTGAAGTTGTCGCTTGCAGACGTTGAGTCGGAGAGGGTGCGAGCAGACGAAAATGCGGGACGAATGGCCAAGATGCTCGAGCGCAATATCCTCGAGGCGGCTTGGGAAAAAGCATTGGACGGAGCGTCTGAGCAAGCTCAATCGTCGCTGCAGGATATTACGCCGGAGCATCGCGGATTCGTTTGGCAGTTTGTAGACTCAATCAGCCACCAGGTGGATTGGCCCTCATTGCGAAGCGAAGTTGCCGGACCGATTCGTCAATCTGCGTTGCATCCGGAACTAGGCCTGCTGGCCGTCATTACCGCCGATTCCAAACTAGAAGTCTGGAACATTTCGTCCCGCAGACAACTCCATTCACTTGCATTGGAACCGGATCTGTATACGACCATCGCGTTTTCGACCGACGGGGATAGCTTGTTGATGGGACGTAGCAACGATTCTATCCAACGTATCGACTTGCGCTCTGGTGTAGCAGGTCCGAGCATTCAGCACGGTCGTGGCGGTACGCGGCGTGCGGTTCACGATCCCAATGGAGGACGGTGGTTTGTAACGGCGGGAGCCAACTACTTGCTCACGTTTTCAGACCACAATCTGGAACTGCTCGCGAAGAAGAAACTGCCGTCGCGTGTTGTCGAAGTGGATCAATCCCCCGATGGTCGATGGTTAATCGTCGCAAGCATGGGGGAAGCTTGCTACTTGTTCTCGACGGACGACCTGGCAGAGTTCCGAACCATTCGTGGTGCTTCCAGCGCTATTACCAGATTCCTATGGACAGCTTCAACCCTAGAAACGCTAACCGCAGATGGAACCGTACAGAACATTGCTCTCTCCGAATTCGCTACCGGGACGAACGAGTTAAGCTTCACGACACGGATGAGGTCTAATTTCGGGAGCTCGCATGCTCCGGTGTTTGAGCTGGATACTGCAGGTCGTGTGTTCGCTGGCGACAATACTGGCGATCTGAAATTAATGACAGCGGAGAATAGCATCGAGATTCCGCTACGCAAGTTTTCTCCTGCTATCACCGCCCTGGAGATGCTCGCATCAAAAGAGCTGCTTGTGGTTACGCACTTCAATGGTCAAGTCAACTTGGTCAGTCAGCAAGACATCGACTGTCGATGCAACTACGTGGGTGGCATGCTAAACATCAGCGATGGAGTTGCTTTTCGGGAACGCAATCAATCACTGACGGCACATTCCGACGGCACGCTTAAAGTATGGAATACAACCTCGGGTGAAATCGAAAGTCAAGTAAGCTTGCATCGCGATGCAATTTTTTGCGTTGCGATCAGCGAGCAAGAGAACTTGATCGCGACCATGGGATCCGATTGGCTCATCAAGCTAACGGATGCCCAGACGCTACTGACCACTCATGCGATTCCCATCGCACTTGGAGTGCGCCCGGTCGAGTTCTCTCACTCTGGTTTGCTATTGGCCGGTCCCGCCGATAGCAAAAACCCAGCGCAGCAGCAGGAGGGTACCTTCGATTTGTGGGATTCGAAGAGTGGTAAAACGGTGCGACGAATGGCTGGCCACCGTAACTGGATCATTCAGTTTCAGTTTTCGTCGGACGATCGGACTCTTGGGACCCTATCCCTCGACGGCACATTGAAGATCTGGGAGGTGGATTGCGGAAAGTGCCTGACGACAATCGATCTTACGAATTGTGCCGCAGCTAATTGTTTTCAGTTGTTGGACTCGTCACGCGTTGCCATCGCCCACGCAGACGGCTCGATCAGCCTACGAGATCTACAAAGTGGAGCGGAATTGCTCTCGGAAAGGATTCTCAGTAGCCAAGTTAGCAGCATGGTTTCACCTCTCGACTCTGGCGTACTCATGATCGCGTCTGACAATCAGCCCAATATGACCTGCGTCGACGCCAGCACTTTAAAGGTACTAGCACAATTCGATGCTGGGACTGGGAACATCATTGGCATCAAGACAGATGCTCAAGCGAAACGCCTTCAGATATTGGGCAGTAAGGGTGCCGTGAGGCTTTGGAAGTTGCCAGCGATGGGGCTATGAGCTTCGGCTTCGTGCTGGCGATCTGCATTGCGACTGTCCGAAGCATGTTTAAATTCACGTCGAATGTGGCGAGACTTTGATGGAAGGAATGGTGTCGTCCGATTTATTCTTCCAACGATACAGACGCGTGTCCGGGTTATTGGGATGATTTGCTGGACCAAAATAACTAAAGCCAAGCTTCTCCAGTAAACGTATCGAAGCAAGGTTCTTGGCCGACGTCTCCGCATCCAATTCACGGAATTCGAAGTGTTGAATTCCATACTCCAACGTGGCAAGCCCGGCTTCAAAGCCATATCCTTGCCTCAAATATTCTGGGGCAAACGCAAAGCCGAAGTCTTCATTCTTCAAATGCGGCTTCTTCAAGAAACCGCAAATTCCGATTGATTTGCCATCCTTTCGACGAACAAGGTAATAGCCATACCCCTTCTCGTCATACTGCTTAAGCAGCCCAGTTCTCAAATAGTCCTCAGCGGCGTCGATGCGGTGTATGTTTCGGTCACCGATAGACTGCAGCCAAGCCGGGCTGTTGACCAGATTTAGAAGAAACGGGGCATCTTCGATAGACAACATCTCAATGGTCGTTCGTTCCGTCTGGGCGATAATCATGGTCTCTCCGCTGCGATTGCCTTCGAAGCAGTCGATATTACCCCATTCGTCGGCAATGTGTCCAAACTAACTCGCTGCAACGATTGATACAACCGCGATCTACCTTGGTCTTGCCGGAGTAGGAAATGGAATTTCCCAGTGATTGAGTTAGCTTACTTAATCAGAAGAGATATTCCATGTCAAAAGCACGTAAAAAATCGCCATTGGCGTCGCCCAAGCCGTTGAGCAACTGTAGCAGCGTTTCGCTCTGAGGCAGGCTGCTTGACCCGCTATGGGGCAGTATCGTGCGAACGCGTTCACGTCATGTGCGTTAGGGATGGGCAATGACAATCATCGCTGGGGCTCGGCGACCGATGTGCGGCAGAATGCGTTTCAAGGTCACTGGATCGAGGGCGGCGAGGGATTCGTCGAGGATCATCACGTCCGCTTTTTGCAGCAGTGCACGTGCCAGAAACAGACGACTGCGTTCGCCATGACTCAGTTGCCATCCGGTTTCGCCAACCATTTGAAGCAATCCACCGGGCATGCGGTCAAGCAGAGGGCCTAAGTCCAATTCGCGGCATACCTTCTCTGCTTCGATAGTATCCTGTGCGGTTGGCGGCCAATCACGGCCAAGCAGCAGATTGTAGAGGAACGAGCCCATCAGAACATGATTGTCGTGAAACTGGGGGGCAAGCACGACTAGCCGCCGCCAGCTTTCACCCAGTGTTGGCTGATCGAGCCCGTGAAGCAATCGGACGCCGGAAGTCTGAATGCGTGAGCCGGCCAGAATGGCTGCGAACGTCGACTTGCCGCCGCCAGAAGCGCCCTGCAAGAGGATCCGGTCACGCTGTCGAACGGTGATATCAATGCCTCTCAGCACTGGTTCGCTGCGGTTCGCATGTCGAAACATCAGCTCGCGAGCCTCCAGAATCACCGGCCGAAGCATCGAAGCTTGATGGTCATCATCGGCGAGCGGGTCTTCATCATTTCCCTGCTCGACCATGAAATCTGGATCTCCCAATTCCATTGGGCGGCGAGCGGCAAGTAGGAATTGTTTGAGTTGGTCCCACGAGATGCGTGCGCCGATGACTCGATCCACTCCCTCAAGCATGCGCTGCAGTCCTTGGCGCGCGAAAAGGATACCGCCGAGAGCGATTGCAAGGCTGGTTGTGGATGTGTTTCCCGTAACGAAACCTGGCGCAAGAATCAGCAGAGCCAGGATAAGAAAAATTCGCCCTGGCAAAACCTGGAGCCTACGGATAGACGTATCCATCGATCGTGATTGATGCAAGTAGCGATCAATGACCGAGTCGGCGGCACGATGGCCGTGCTCTTCGGGTTCCTGTGCCAGTGTCGTACGATGTCCGACCAGTCGTTCAACAAGTTGTCCCGTCATTGAAATTCGCTCGATGGTCCAGCGCGAACAACTTCGAAAATAGCCCTTTGCTTGGACCAGGCCACCGGCGACGACGACCAGCAGAAGTAACGCCAAGGACCATTGCTGAGCCATTGGCCCCAGCACCAGAAACGCCGAGGCAAGCTCAACGGCAGACAATGCACTTTGTAAGCCGCCACCCAATGCCAGCTGCTGCAAAGCGTCGACTTCGAAAGCCCGGCCGATGAAGCCGCCCGTGCCCATCGTGCGAAGTTCGTCGGGGTCCAGTTGCATGGTCCCTTGCAGTAATCGCCGACGCAGGGATGCATTGAACTCCAGAGACAGGAAACCGCCGGCCGCGCCGCTCAGCAAACGGAACGGAATGACGCTGGCCAGCAAGATGGCCCAGGCGGCAAGCAGGCCCGGTTCAAGTCGACCGCTGAACGTCATCCAACCGAGTACCGACCATGACGCTATCCAGCAAATGTGCTCAATCAAATGCGAACCGATCAATAGCGTTAGGCATCGTCCCCAACATACTTCGCGATGGCCGGAAGCCCGCAACAACCAACAACCGCCTACGGCCGCCTTACCCAATCGTTCGTATAAAAGTGCGGCGCGCGCCGACCGACGGCGACGATCGGAGAGTTGAATATCCTTGAGAAGTGCATCTACAACCTCAATGTGTGTGGCTTCGACCGGCGCTCTTAGAGCATCTTCTACCGTATTTCGATCGATGAAACTAGTTGCCAGGTTTGGCTGAACGACTTGCAAACAATTTCGTTTCTGACCAACAATCACAAGCCATCCATCATGTTGGGAAGTTTTCAGCCGAAGCATTGCTGGCGCACAGGACTTCAACAGCTCGCGGACGCCAGGGACTTCGGTGCAGACGACATCCGCTTCCAAACCGATCCGTCTGGCAGCCGATTCCAGCCACTTTCCGGCATTTTGCTCCTGTTCTTCGTTTGACTGTGATGAACCAGCTAGCATCGGTGGTCGACGCAGTTCGATATCGTGATGAGGAAGTCCGGCGGCCCGTGTCGCTGCGAGTAAGGCGCTACCCAAATCTGCGGAAGGCCACAGGGCGTTGGTCAAGGGTCCAATCATCGGTTCGCCTCCAGTGACTGCCGACGACGACACTCCTCACGGCTAGTAACACCTTCATCCACAGCATAATCAATCGCCTTTGCGAGGACTTGAACGTCCCCGTTTAATCTGACATCCACGACGGGTCCGGCAACGGAAGGCATCGTCGAGTCGTCCAGCAGACCTTGGCTTTCCTGGTACTCCTGCAGTATGCCGTCATCAAGCCACAGATGCCGCCACTGTGCAGCCTCCCAGACAGTACGGCGGACCTCTTCTTCTGAATCCAGGAGTTGCCGATAGTGTGAATCTACTTTTTCTGCGAGTTGCTGCGGATCGCCGTCTTCCACAATACAACCTTCAGACACGACCAGGACTCGATCGAAGTTCTGCGTGTCGCTGACGTCATGACTGACGAACAAGACTGTGGCATCCCTGAAATGGCTTCGCACGCGTTCACTCAGTTTACGTCGATGCTCTCGATCTAGGCCGCGAAACGCTTCGTCCATCAGTGCCAAACGAGCGTTGTCCCCAATCATGGCTCGACCAAGTCGGACGCGTTGGCCCTGACCACCAGACAGCAAGCCGCCCCCTTCGCCGGGTTCTGTCTGCAGTCCCTCAGGAAGTTTTTCCAGCACGTCGATGAGGTCCGCCTGTCGGCAGGCACGACCGAGCCGCTGCGCATCAACGTCTTCATGTCCAAATCGCAGATTGTCTACAAGTGACTCGTTCCAGATCTGAACTGTAGGATCAACCCAGGCCGTTTCCTGCCGCAGTTTCGCAAGTGTTGCTTCTGTCACCGCAGCGCCATCGATCCGCACGGTACCGATGGCTGGCCTGTGCCAACCCAGCAACAAGCCTAGCAGGGTCGACTTGCCGCCGCCGGAAGGTCCGACGATGGCGACGTGGCTGCCTGGGGGAATCGTCAGGTTGATGTCATGGAGAATGCAGTGACCTGCCGCAACCACAGCAACACCGTTTAGTTCCAGCTCGACTCCCGACGGATGTCGTCTATCCGAGAGCCCGGGCGAGAGCCTCGCGTTTTCGGCCGGTTCAGCGAGCTCTTTCGTTAACAGATCATCCGGTGCTCCGAGCGGTTCCAGCAACCGCAAAAGAATGTTTCGATAGGATGGATACTGTCGCACCAATGCCGCCAGAGTACCGCCGAGTTCCGGCAGGCTGAGTGCCCACCAGGCCAGCAACAGCGCGCCGCCTGTATTGGCGAGAGCATGCACGTGTTGAGCAACGAGCCATGCTGCTAGGCCGATACCTGTCGTCAATTGCAACCCTTGCAACAGCAGCGACGCGTAGAGCAATCGTCGACTGGCTTGAACCCATTCCACGAGCAACGCTTCCTGTTCACGCAGTAGAACCCGTTCAGCAACATGGGCACGAATCGCAGAAAGTCCCTGCATGGCATCAAAATAAAATTGCGTGAGCGCGCCCGCATGCGTACGAACCCGCATATCCAGTTCAGACAGGAGAGGACGAAACAGCAGCGGCAGAGCCAGACTGACACCGGCAATGACAAATGCCAACGGTCCGCTGGCGCGATCGAAGAACGCGATTGCACTGGCGGTCAGCATCAGCATCAACGAGGTTTGAGCAATCTGGCCGAACAGTTGCGGAACGTGTCGCAGTTGCTGAATCATGTGACTCCGTTCGGCCATATCGGACACGGGGCGACTGTGAAAGTAGCGATCGTTCAGTCGCGATATTTTCTTGGCAAAGGCTATGCGAAAACCAACTTCGAGGCGGCGACCTAATCGCTGCACACCTTCCGCCTGCAAAAGCTGCAGTACTAGCAAGACACCACCGATTCCGCACAGTACCGCAACAACGGCCAGCCGCTGTTGAACCAGTCCCAGATCCTTCCCCAGATCGATAAAGCCTCGCAGAAGTAGCATTTCGACCAGCGATAGTCCGCACATCAAGCCCATGATCAGCAACAGTGACAGGAAAGCACTGACCGAGCCGGGACCGAGGATTTTCCCAGCAGATCGCCATGCACGCGGTTGGGGTTCCGACAAGGCTGCTTGCAACTCGGTGGGCAGTTCAGCAGCGGACGCATCGGATGTAGCGTCATGAACTTCGATGGCCCGAATCAGTACCGCGCCTCGAATCAGGACCTGTGCTGTAGCAGGCGATTGAGCAACATTGGCGGTGTCGTCGACTAATGAATTATGGATGGTAGTCGGTTCAATCGGAGTGCCGACTTCTGATAGATCGGGGTGCACGAACCAATAAGAACCGGGAATGATCGAATGATCCTCCGCGGCTTTCTGCCAAAGGGTCTGCAGCAGCTGTTGCGATTGCCTGCCTTTTGATATGGCACCGCAGGCGACCAGAGCCCCCGTCTGCCGTACCGCGGCATCCAGCGCCGCTGGACTCTGCCAACCTACTGTCTGTGTTACCTCATGAATTAACGCTTCACCCGATCGATGAATGCCCAGCGATCGCAGCCGACGAAGAAGGACTCGCTGAAAATTTTTGGATCGCATCCACTCGTCGATCGCTGCCGCCGGCACGCGCTGCGTATGCTGATACACATCATGCAGCAGTCGCGATCGTCGCATCCACCGTCGGCCAGTAGCCGGATCCATCACTTGAACATAAGAGCCAACGCATCGCCACACGACGACAAAGTGCGTCGCCCCGAGCGAAGTTTGTGTAACCACGATCGCGGGCAGAGCGGCTGATTCCGGAAGCAGCAGTTGGTCCAGCGGCAGCATGACCTGTTCGGCTTGCAGCCCCAGGCGGTTAGCAACAACTTCCAACACATCGATCGAAGTTCCATCGACGTCGGTCTGGCATGCTTCTCGCAACCGACCATAGCTAACCTGAATCCCAAAGCCGTTCAGCAGACTGGTCAGCGACGCAGGACCACAGTCCATGGCTGACGTCTGAACAACTTCGCGAACAAACCAGGGCCGCATTTTTATCTTTCGATCGAATTGGCAAACTCTGTTATGTCGGCGTTCTCCGTGGGAATCGTCTCCCGTCGACCTTGAGGCCCCAGGAATTGTCCGGCCGCGCGCAGCACAAGCACAGCCGGGCTTGCGCGCTCGACTTCGATTTCGACGGAGCCCGTGAGTCCATGTTCAATAGGAACTCCGGAATCGGAATCGGGTTGCAGCGTGAGTTCGACGCGGATCCTGCCATCGACGGGTTCGGTACCGACTTCGGTGACTTCTGCCGGAACAGTTCCGTACTGAGTCCATGGAAATCCATCGAGACGCAAACGGGCCGACTGGCCCTTCTGAATTCTGCCGACGACCACGACAGGAAAACTGGCAACCACCTGCGGCTCCCCGAGGGGAATCACGACCGCCAGCTTTTGTGCGGCGGTCACCACCGATCCGGTGCGTAGCGGACCGACTTCGTCCAGACGCCCGGACACCGGAGCCACGATTATACGGTCCTTGATTTCCTGTTCGTAGCGAGCAATTCCCGCTTGCTCAATCCGCAGTTCACCCTCGACCTCATTCTCAGTGCGCTGCAGTCGAATGATGCGCGTATTGCATTCACTTTGAGCCGTCAGTCGATCGAGTTGAGTACGTTCCATATTGGCTTTGGATTCCGTCAACGACGCCGTGTATTCGGCCACCTTCGATTCGACCGTCTGTAGCTCGGATTCGGAAACCGCCTTGCGCTCATACAATTGTCGAAGACGAGTTGCTTCGACTGCTGCGAGTTTCAATACGATGCCCGCTCGAGCCACCTGCGCATCCAACTCGGTCGCGGCTTTTTCGCGAGCCAATCGCAGTGACTCGAGTGTTTCGCGTTCGGCAGCGATTTCTCGAGCGAAGGCTGCTCGGCGGCCCTCGAGGGCTGTGATCTTTGCGAGCCCCTCAGACTTTGCCAATTCCGCCGACGTCGCATCCAGTTGGACCACGGTTTGACCGGACTCGACATGATCGCCCAGTCCCAGCCGAGACCACGCCACGCGACCATCCACCAGCGACGCTATCGGGTAGGCGGCTCGCGAAACTTCGATACGAGCTTGGCGAGTTGTTTCGTACACCGGAATTTGCGCCACCAACATCCAGCCCGCCCATGCAGCCACCACAAACACGATCAGCCACAACAATCGTCGCGGCCGGTCCTGTTCGAGCGACCGTAGTGTTCGGGCAAACGTCACAGGCATCGTTGATTACTCCAGAGCAATTCACGCAGCAAATTCCCACCGCGCAAAAGAACAGTTAATGTCAACGCTGCGATTCATTCACGTTTACCTTGATGACAAGCTCGCGAATCTCGATTGGCCCGGCCTTCACGTTTGACTGAACTTTCACACCGGCGAGCGACTGGTTGTGATTACAGAGCCATTTACCACCGCCGGGGCGCCCAGACGATACGGTTCCGTCTCCGCTCTTGATCGAAGTCTTCACCTTCACACCGGCAGCGGCGTGATTATGGTTATATCGAAACCCACCACTTTTCACGCTGGTCGTTGTCTTCATCATTGAACTCCTGAGTTCTGGTTTGATTGACTGCCTTGCGTCGCACTCGGACATTCGAGTGCTGATCGCCTTCATTTCTGTTATGCCCAACCGGGATTGGAACCCCTCACCGATTCCGTAGCATTGTTTCTCTGTCGGTGAGATCGTAGTGCGGTCTTGTCGACAGAGGTTGTTTTTGCCAGCGCCCGGAAACGCGGAGCACCCTCAGGCGTCCGCTTCCGCTGGCGCGACATCCGTTTTGCGATCACACGTTATGTTTGATCTTTATCGGCACTTGAATTCCCGCTCCGCTCTTGATCGACGTCTTCACTTTCACACCGGCGAGCGACTGGTTGTGATTATTTACCCATAGACCACCACCGCCGGGAGACTGGGCGGGCCGGGTTCCGTCTCCGCTCTTGATCGACGTCTTCACCTTCACGTTGACAGCGGCGTGATTATGATTCCATCTAAATCCGCCACTTTTCACACTGGTCGTTGTCTTCATCGTTGAACTCCTGAATTCTGATTCGATTGACTGCCTTGCATCGCACTCGGACATTCGAGTACTGATCGCCTTCATTTCTGTTATGCCCAACCAGGCTTTGAACCCCTCACGGATCTTCAGGATTTGTTTGCGGGTAACAAGGCTCGACAGACTTGCGTGCAAGGGGAATTTCGACCAGTTTCCTGACTTCGTGAGGGCCTCTGAGCGGAAATGGGCATCTCAATCATGAAGGCGATCGATGCTCAAATGGCTGAGCGCGACGCGAAACAATCTCTCGATTTCTGACAGGAGTTCGATCATGAAGGCAAAAAACAGTGTGAAAGGCGACCGACGCAATCGTGACCCCAAACCGACTACGGTGGGTGTGGCGATTCAATCAGGTGTGAAGGCAGGAGTCAGGCACCCGGGTGGTGCTAATTTCTTAATGGGGGATGGAAGCGTCAAATCCTTGTAGTGAACTTCGCTGTGGTGAATGAGTCCAGTGGAGTAACAACCACTTGACTCTGGCATTACGGAGCGACCTTGCACTGCGGCTGTGACAGGTCGCAGTTCGAACGCAGGCTGTCAGCGATGGCAGCCTGTTCTCTTTGTGCCACACAGAGTACGGTAATCCAAAAGAAACTATCGCGTTCGATGCATCCAATCCAATGCCCTCGTTCTTGCGTCAAGCGCCGTTTCAGGAGCCTGTTCCGCTCAATTCGGGAATTGAACCCCTTAAGGATCGTCAGGATTTGTTTGCGGGTGATGATCCAGCGCTGATAAACAATCGCGTGCCGCCAGCAGCGTGGGGTGGTCAGGGGAAAAATTCTGTTCAAACACGACGATGGCTCGTTTGCAGAATTGGGAGGCTTCATACGGACAATCCTGCTCCAGCAGCAAAACGGCCAGATTGTGCAGCGTGAGCGCCGTATCCGGATGCGAGTCACCAAGCAGGGCTTCTTTGATACTCAGACTGCGCCGGTAGAGCTGCTCGCCGGTATGCACTTGCCCCTGCTGAATATCCAGGGCAGCCATATTGTGCAGTACAACCGCGACTTCGTAGTGCCGAGGACCATGTGTGGCCTCGAAAATGGAAAGGGCCTGCTGATAAAGCTGTTGGGCCTCCTGCCATTTGCCGGCATCGGCCAGAATCGGCGCCAGAGCACCAATTTCTGCCGCGTAGTCGGGATGGTCTTCGCCTACTAGATGACGACGCAACTCCACCGACTTTCGTGCAAACGGTTCGGCCGCGGCAAACTTTCCGGCAGCGTGTTCAAGACCACCAAGATTGTGATACAGGGCGGCGAGTTCCGGATGATCGTCGCCCAGATGCCTTCGCAGCGCGCGGAGTGCATTTCGATAACATCGCCGACCGAATTGAAAATGCCCGGTAAATTTGCACCACACGCCAAGAGAATTGAGGGCGTTGGCGGTGTCCGGATCATTGCGTCCAAGCCGTTCATTCGCATTCCGTGCGGCCCGCCGGAGTATCCGCCCAGCGAGTTGATATCGACCAGCGTCGCGTTCCAGATCGCCCAGGTACGTCAGTGCCTGCACGTAGATTCGATCCACATCGGGGCCGGAATCGAGTGTCCCGGCGATCTTGGCTGATCGACGGAGACACTTCCGTGCGAGTGGAAGATCGGCTAGTGCCACCGAGATCTGCCCACGAACGAGCAGGATATTCGCAACATCTGGATGCCGATCCCCCACGGCTCGTCGCATCGTTTTTAAAGAACGACGAATCGAAACGGACGCTTCGAGCAAGTGACTATCGGCCATCAACCGAGACGCTTCATCGAACAGCGTGACGGCATCCTCGATACGGTCATACATCACTTGATCCAATGTTACTTCTGGACGGCAGGCAGCAGCAACCCGATGAGGACAGCGAAACCGGCCTTCACGTTGGATTGGACTTTCACACCGGCGGTAGCTTCTTTGCCGCTGTGCAACCGTCCGTCATTCTTAACACTACTCGCCCACTTGTTCAACTTCACTGTAGTTCTCTTTTGGAGACGAGGTTATCGAAGCTCGCCGTCATAACGCATGAGCAGCGATGGCCTTCGTCTTTGATATGCCCAACCGCGAAACAAACCCCTCACTCCCTTTTTGTATCGCGGTGGTTGGTGGGGTGTGAATGCGAAGGTCGTTCCAGTCCAATATCAACGAAAAAAGCCTCCTGTGACTGGAAGGGTCACGGGAAGCTTAATTGGGAGAGGAGCCTAGCTTACTTTTCAACAGCTTGCTTCTAATATCTGATCTGCAGGCGGATCAAAATCGGGACAGGTCCACCGTCCATAGACCAGAGTAAGCCGCTGGCTACTCCAGCGTCTGCCGAGTTGGAATACTCAATCTGTTCGCCGAGAGCCAATATTCCAAATTGCGGTCCTACATCGGTATTGACGACACACCAGAACGCTGCCTTGGCATCATCGACAATCCCGAGGATTACGAAATCGTCGGTGAAATCGCCTCCCCCCTGATTGCTGGAACTTGAACGCGGCCTCGACGTTGGCCCGATGATAATGAAGTCGTCGACGAAATCGCCTCCACCCGGACCACTGGCGGGCGGCGATGTTGCGGGGGCCACTCCGTTAATGTCAAAAACAACTATATCCCCGTCACCGCCATTGCCACCGGCAGGACGTGATGATGCAGGAACCGCACCCAGGATGATGAAGTCCGTGTCGATAACGCAGCCGCAAGGCTTCGAAGCTGCTGGAGCCACGCCGTCAATGTCAAACACAACGATGTCGCCCCCTCCGCCATTTCCTCGGCCGCCAGTGGTCTGTCCAAAGGCATTGGGTCCGGTGATGACCGTGACGGCCATAAGCATCGCGAATGAACGGACGGTCCAGGATCGCCATCGAGCGACAGCCGAGCGAGCGACCTGTCGGTTTGAATGGAGGCCTGAAGCGCAGCTAAGAGTCAGCTCTGTCGAGTCAGCGCTCTGGAAAAATTGACGAAGTTTCGTGGCACTTGTCGTAGTCTGCATGGTTGCTTCCTTTAAAGAAGAGGAGGATTCGCAGTTGCTGCCATTACGTTATGAGCAGCGATTGTCTACATCGTTGATATGCCCAACCGTCTCTCGCCCCCCTCACGCTTTCTCGGAATCGCTATGGCTGGAGTCATGTGTATTAGCAAGTGAGCGAGTTGCAGGCCATCGACGATCGCGGTAGGCTGGCGACTTCATAGTGATAAAGATGCCTTTCGCGAGTGGACTATGACCCAACCCTCGGAGATACGCAGGCTGTATGGTCAACAGTGGATTTTTTCCTGCGAATTTAATTTTGAAAAACAGTGAGGGGCTGTGGTGCGATTCGGGCATATTGAACTGATGGTGAGTCGTCGCTTAGGCCATGTTACAAGCAACGACGATTACCGTTAACAAACGCCGTACTTATAAGTCACAGTCAAAAAAGCATGAGCAAAGTTGTTTCAATTTGTGTTGTGCCAATAAGTTGTTCCAACGCTTCAAGTCTTCGCCTGACTTCAAGGCTGCCGTCCGATGCTCCGACAGCCTGGAGCGTTGCTGACTGCCAGCGGCCAGGGTACACTGAGCCCTTCGTTCACAGTAAGTTTCGCGGTCGGAGGCGTGCGACGATGGCTGACGGGGGGAGCGTTACTCAATGGCTCGCTGACCTGAAAGACGGTGATGAATCGGCCGCTCAGCTATTGTGGGATCGTTATTTTCGCCATCTTGCCGCCCTGGCAGGAAAGCGACTGCAAAACATTCCGCGATTACCATCGGACGGTGAAGACGTCGCGCTGAGTGCTATGCACAGTCTGTGGGAGGGTGTGAACGCCGGGCGATTTCCGGACGTCGCGGATCGCGGCAGTCTATGGAAGCTGTTGGTAGCCATCACGGTTCGCAAGGCTCATCATGCCGTCCGCGACGAGTTTCGTCAGAAGCGAGGCGGAGGCAAACTGGTAGGCGAATCGGCGTTGCTTAATCGCACCGAACTCGAGGCGGGTGCTCGCGGCCTTGAACTTGTTCTAGACCGCGAACCAACGCCAGAATTTGCCGCACAAATGGAAGAAGAAATGCAGCGATTGTTCGATCTATTGCCGGATGAGGAACTCAGGCAGATCGCAGTCTGGAAAGTGCAGGGACTGACATCCGCAGAAATCGCGAAACGTATCGATAAGGCGTTGGCGACGGTCGAGCGTCGTCTTAAACTGATCCGCTCGCTGTGGTCTGAATGCGATCCAAAGTGAGATCTCCAAATGACGCAGTCATCGACGGAATTTTTTGTTAAGGATCGTTCGGGAAACAAGTGTCCCCTACGTACCGGATACTTGTTTCCCAGCCATTGCTAAGGTTTGGCCCCGATGGCCCGTATGAATCTATTCATGGGATGTCCATTCGATGCAAAACTCGACGGCACCAGAGCTTTCCGCTCTTGCGCTTCAAGATATTGACGAAGTCTGCAACGCTTTTGAACTCGCCTTCAAGGCAGGGAAAGAGCCTCGCGTCGAGGACTTCCTGGCAACAGCGCCTAGGCCGCTACGAACTGCTCTACTTCCAGAGTTGATTCAGTTGGAGAGGCACTATAGGCCCGATCTCTCCACCACAGAACTGTCCCGCCGGTTTCCTCAATTGGATCATGGGTGGCTGTGTGAGCTCAGCGGACGGGTCGATCAACAGGCGTACCCGGCGATCCCAGACTACTTCATTATCGAAGAAATTGGCCGTGGTGGAATGGGGGTTGTCTACCTGGCGGCCGATCTGACTCTGCATCGCCAAGTCGCGATCAAGATGCTACACCGGTCATCGCAGTTCAGCGACGAGCATCGTCGTCGCTTTGTGGGCGAGGCCCGTGCAGTCGCACGCCTGCACCATCCCAACCTTGTCCAGATTTTTGACACGGGCGAATTTGAGGGCCATCCCTTTCTGATCTTCGAACTTGTCAGTGGCGGAACCTTGGCCGAAAAAATCCGAGATCAGCCGCTCAATTATTCTCAGTCTGCAAAACTCTTGGAAACCCTCAGTCTTGCTATGCAGTTCGCCCATGAGCGACACATTGTTCATCGCGACCTCAAGCCGACCAACATCCTCGTGGGAACGGATGGTGTTGCCAGAATCAGTGACTTTGGACTCGCGAAACGACTTGACGAGGAAGGTCAGCAAACGATTTCTGGATTGGTGATCGGCACGCCATCTTATATGGCTCCGGAGCAAGCAGCAGGACTTTCAGGAGCATCCAGCCCTGCCGTCGACGTGTATTCACTGGGTGCCATTTTTTATGAGCTATTAACCGGTCAGCCACCATACAAGGCCGCCAGCGTGATGGAGACTCTGGAGCAACTCCGGACGACGGACCCGATTCCACCACGAAAAATACGTAGTGACATACCACGAGATCTAGAGACTATCTGCTTGAAGTGCATGCACAAAGAGCCCTCGCGTCGCTATATTTCAGCCCAATTGCTGGCTGAGGAGCTCGGTCGCTTCTTGAGGGGAGAGTCCATCATTTCTCGCCCTGTGGGCCCGACCGAGCGCGTTGGTCGCTGGTGCAAACGTCACCCACTGCCAACCTCGCTGGCCGGTGCGCTGGTCCTGGTTGTCACGGTGGCGTTCATCGCCGTTTCGTGGCAGTGGCAAGAGGCAGTTACCCATAAGAAGCTGGCTGAGACGAACGCGGAGAAGTTCCAGGCGGAACGTGACAAAGCCATCGAAGCGACGAAACAGGCGGAAGCCAACGCGGCTGCGACCGAGTACCAACGGATACGAGCTGAGCGGCATCTCGCTGCAGCGGAGAGTCGATTCGAGAAGGCTCAAGCGCCGATTCAGGAGCTGATCCGCCTCGGAATTGAACTTGTTCGGCAGCCACATATGGAAGCCCGCGGCAGACAGGCGCTAGAGAACGCATCGCAGTTTCGACAGTCGCTTCTTGACGAGAAGTCCGACGATCCCGAAGCTCGCTATGTCGCGGCAACCACGTTTCGTATTCTCGGCTGGACTCTGCTGGAGCATGGTGAGGACTCCGCTGCCGAACAGACCTACAGCGAGTCTCTGAAAATACTGATGGAACTGTATGATCAGGATCCGGACAATCTGCGTTATCTGCAGCTCATGCGGAAAGTATGCCTCGAACGAGGCGTTGCGTTGTCGCACCTGAATCAGCCTGAAGCGGCTGAACAGTCGTGCCGTGACAGCGTGCTGTATGCGGAGACGCTATTGGACAACGACAGCCAAAACGCGGAGTACCTAGTCGGCCTGGGTAGTTCACTTTTGAACTGGGCGGCAAGACTTCATGATATCGGACGATGGGAGGAAACGGTTTCGGTTCTCGAGCGTTCCGTTGATTTGCTGCGCGAGGTGGACTCCCCACATGCCGACGACGTAAACTACCAGACGAGCCTGGCACTAGCCCTGAGTGGTCTAGCCGGTCAGCTTTGGAAAACAGAACAGAAAGCGGCCGAAGCTCTCGCCGTCGAGGCGATTGAAATCCACCGTAATCTAGTCGCCCGCTCAGAAGCACCGCGCGATGCAGCGATGTACCTGATTTCAAGTCTCAATCAACTGACTGACAAGTACAGTTTGCTTGGCCGTTTGAGTGAAGCTGAAGAGCTGCTGGCCGAATCTATGAAACTTGCCAAGTCCGCACGTAGTTCGTTCCCGGCATTCCACGGGATTCGTGTTGGGTATATCAACACCCTGGTGGAAGCCCGCAGGTTGGCGGCAAAGCAAAAGGATACCGAGCGTGCCAACGCACTGGTCGGCGAATTGAAGCAAGAGCTGGCGGCGGCGGTGTCCGACTTCCCCAATGATACAAATTTGAAAGCGCAGGACGCCTGGTTTCGGCACCGATGGGGCGTCCTCCTGGCAGAGCGCGGAGAATTTGCCGAAGCGATGGAGACGACGATGATCGCCCTGCAGGACTTGTGTAGCCTGCAGTCGAAGTCATCGACTCCAGCGCGCATGCGAGGGAACATCATTGCCATGGCGCGGGCTTCGCTCACGGTCGGCACACGGTTTGAATTCGAACGGGAGAAGCTGCAGGCTCTTCGCGAGTTGGTCACTCAGGATCCGGGCAATCCGCACGCTCACAACTCGTTGGCGTGGAAGCTGCTATGCGTAGTAGATATATCATTGAGAGACGCCGTTACGGCCGAGCAGTCCGTGCGACGAGCAATTGAAATCAAGCCCGATCAACCGCAATACCGCAATACATTGGGAGTGGCTCTGTACTATCAGGACCGATTGGACGAAGCCACTACTGAGTTCGAACGCTCACTGGCATTGAAGACTCCCCAGCCGGCGGCTGACTGGTGTTTCCTAGCGATGATTGCAAGTCGCCAAGGCAAACAGGACGAGGCCAAGGCGCTGCTGCAAAAAGCTCAAGATTCTCAACAGGAAGAAGGAGCGGCCGCTGACGACCTACGGCTATTTCTGGAGGAAGCCAAGCTCGGGCGTAGGTCCAGGCCTCCTCTGCCGCCTTGAGGGCAATACCTAGGATCGCAATACCTAGGATCTCAGCCGCTTCTGCCAGTGTGCATCCCACAAAATAGCGGAGCTTGACCAATTCCGCCCTGCGTGGCGCACGAGCACTCAATCGATCCAACGATTCGTTGACAGCAAGGCTTAAGAAAGGGTCGGCAAGTTCGGCAGCCACCAGCTGATCGGCGTCAACTTCGGTACACCAAGAAGAGTTGCTAGAGAGCAGGTACCGCAGAACTGAGCCGTTTTCAGCTAGAGTTTTCCAACCCATCGGATTTACTTTTCTGAAGAGATTTGCGATTCTACTTGGACGACTCGGTTCCCGTCATTGAGAACGAACACTAAGAACCTGTGATTGTCGCCCCCCCCAATCAAAGTATGCTTTGGGGTTTTAGTCAATTTAGATGCCACTCGCCTGGGGCGGGAATGTCCAAATTCTTCGACGATCCAATACTAAACTCTCCTTATGCATATCCCGATATGCACTGGGAGCTAATTGACGGTCAACCAACCGAGAAGATCGTTGCTAATCGTCGTTGTGCCGAATTCATCACGCCCATATCCAAGTCGAAGAAACAGAAAACTTCCAAGCAACAAGAACTGGAACTCGGAACCGACGACGGATTGTCGACGGACAAACAAAAGTACGATGAGATTCCGATCATCAATGAGCTGCGAACCTACGTCGACGAGTGGCGAAAGTGGCCGAATTCTAATGAGTGGCAGGTCACTCCGGAGACCGCTCGGCTATTGCAACACTGGCGGCATCACGAATTCCAAGGCATTCGGCCTTTCTTCTGTCAAGTCGAAGCTGTCGAAGTTGCGATCTGGCTAACAGAAGTCGCTCCTAAGTCGGCGACGGGCAAAAAATTCCTTGCTCATTTGGAAAACGCCAGCGCTGAAGCCAACCCCGAAATCATGCGATTGGCGTTGAAGCTCGCCACCGGTGCCGGCAAGACGACCGTGATGGCGATGCTGATCGCTTGGCAAACGATTAACGCTGCACGGAGGCCGGCCAGCAAAGAATTCACCAAAGGATTCTTGATCGTCACACCCGGCATCACCATTCGTGATCGGCTCCGCGTGCTGATGCCCAACAGTCCTGATAGCTACTACGACTCGCGCGAGTTAGTCCCCAGCGACATGGCCGGCGATCTGCAAAAGGCCAAGATCGTGATCACGAACTATCACTCCTTCAAGCTGCGCGAACGCATCGACCTAGCCAAGGGAACTCGCGGTGCGTTGGAAGGTTGGCGCGGCGACAAAATGCAGACTCTCGAAACCGAAGGCCAGATGCTGCAACGCGTCATGCCTGAGTTGATGGGCATGAAGAACATTCTCGTGCTCAACGACGAAGCTCACCACTGCTATCGCGAGAAACCTCAGCCCGACGAAGACGATTCCGAGCTAAAGGGCGATGATCGTAAAGAAGCAGAGCAAAACAACGAAGCCGCCCGGCTATGGATCTCTGGGATCGAAGCGGTCAATCGCAAGTTGGGCGTCGCCAACGTTATCGACTTGTCCGCGACTCCGTTCTTCTTGCGTGGCAGTGGCTATCTCGAAGGGACGCTGTTCCCGTGGACGATGAGCGACTTCTCGCTGATGGACGCGATCGAGTGCGGCATTGTGAAACTGCCTCGGGTTCCCGTCGCCGACAATGTCCCCGGTGGCGATATGCCCAAGTTTCGCGAGCGCTGGAAACACATCGGCAGTAAGATGCCCAAGAAGGGTCGAGCGAAAGCCGGCGACAAAGAATACGACCCACTCAGTATCCCGCGACTGCTCGAAAGTGCGCTCGGCGCACTTTACGGCCACTACGAAAAAACATTCGACCTCTGGCAAGAAGCCGGCATTCGTGTGCCGCCCTGTTTCATTGTCGTTTGCAACAATACGTCGACGTCGAAGCTGGTACACGACTACATCTCGGGCTTTGAACGCATCGATGACAATGGAAACGCGACATTGGAGAACGGTCGACTTCCGCTGTTCCGCAATTTTGACGAACACGGCAACCGGCTCGCCCGGCCTCGAACGCTGCTTATTGACAGTCGGCAACTTGAATCCGGCGACGCACTCGACAGCAACTTTCGCAACCTCGCAGGTGACGAGATCGAACGATTCCGCCAAGAGATCGTGCAGCGATCCGGTAACATTCGTGACGGCGAATCGATTTCTGATTCCGATCTGCTCCGCGAAGTCATGAACACCGTCGGCAAAGTCGATCGACTGGGCGAATCCATTCGCTGCGTTGTCTCCGTGTCGATGCTGACCGAAGGCTGGGACACCAACACAGTCACTCACGTCCTCGGCGTGCGCGCGTTCGGAACGCAATTGCTGTGCGAACAAGTCATCGGTCGGGCATTGCGCCGTCAATCGTATGACCTGAAGCTCGGCAAAGTCCCCGTGTTGAAAGCCCGCATGAACGCCGACCTGCACATGGCCGACGAACTCAAGAACACCGGCAAGGGCAACCTGTTCGTGATCTTCGGCGAGCCCGACATCGACATCCTGCCCGCCAAAGGCGACGACGCCAAACTCGGTCAGATCCAAGTCAAGATTAATGGAGTGGACGTCTTCCACCCACAGACTGGTGAAGTCCGCAGCGACGGAGCAGACGGCATCGCGTGTTGGTTCATCGACACCAACTACAACGAAGAAAGTTTCTTCGTCCGCCACGCCTATTTCCTAGGCGCCGGCGACCCCTGCAAGAGTCTCAAGACAACCTTAAAAGCCGAAATTAACGCCGAAGCCTGGGCCACCTTGAACAGCGACACATCCCGCCCCTTCGACAAACCCAAAACCGGCCGCATCGCCGTCAAAGTAATCAACCACCTCGGCGACGAAGTGATGAAAGTATTTCGTGTGACGGAGACTTTGAAATGATCGAGAAAGTTGAAATGAACCTCGACGAGAAGTTTCCGCATCTTCAGGGCGCTCCGATCGTCGAAGCTGCGATTAGCTGGGATGCTGCTCCAGCTGAATCGATTGATCCGAAAACGCTTCACAATTTTTTGCGGGGCAAGCTTCCGGAGTACCCGCAAGTTGCACCTCAGGTTGAGTTTTCGGTTGAGCATCACGTTGCGCCGGACGGAAGTCGCACGGCGCACAGTCACGCATGGCAAGCTTTCCAAATTGCCATGAAAGGTGAGCCCTATGTCGCTCAGTTTCGCAGAACGGGCCTGGTCGTCAGTCGCCTTAAGCCGTACGAATCCTGGACGCCATTTCGAGAGGAAGCAATTCGCTTATGGGGGATTTACGAAGAGTTTGCTTCGCCTCCTGAAATCCAAAAAATCGGTCTTCGGTACATTAACCTAGTACCGGTCGCATCGGTCAGCGATGCATCGCGGTACCTGCGTCAACCGCCGACGTTTCCGGGTACACCGATCGGGGGCGGCAACGGCTTGCCGATGTCCAACTTCGTCCACCAAGCTCGCTTTGACGTTCCGGGGCACGATTTGCAGTTGAACTTGGTTCATACCGTCCAGGCGGCTCCCCCAGGGAGCGAAAAGGAGCTAAACTTAATCGTGGATTTCGACATTTTTTCCACCGGAAACCGGGTCGAGATTGACGATTTTCACAGTGGTCGGATATTTCAGATGATGCGATGGCTGAAGAACAAAGCGTTTTTCAGCGTGTTTTCAGAAGACGCCATTTCACAGTTTCGAGGGTGATCCATTGCCAGCAGTCTTGAGTCGGACAAACAGCGACGCAGCGCGCCTGCTTGATCAGCAACTGCAGAAGGTCAGTCGAAGGCTTCATCGTAGCGTCGCACTAGGAGCTGAGTCGGCGGTGCGAGGCGATTTGGCAAACACTTTTCTTGAGTGCAGCGAACCGAACTGGGATGGGTTTAATGCATTGCCGGTCAGTTTCGATTCGTTTTTGCTAGCCGAAAGATTTTTGATCGCGTTGCCTTTGGGAATCAGACGACCTTGTGCTGGCGCCGAACCGGATGGGCAAATGACCCTGGAGTGGTACAGCGGAATTCGTCGGACGATCTCGATCAGTTTTGATCCGGACGGCAAGCTTCATTACGCCGCCCTGATGGGCGCTTCAAAGGCTTTTGGAACAGAGTC
>JBGSJL010000152.1:0-18704 GCA_041741955.1 Pirellulaceae bacterium
CCGCCCGCATCGATCCCCCCAGCGCGATTGGATCGCCGTCGACGCATGCGCGAGGCGGTTGAAGAATCCATGACCCAATTCGAAGCTAGCGAAAGCGCACGGATCATGAGCGAACACTTCGATACGGCCTATCGCCTAATGACTAGCCCGCAAGCTCGCGATGCGTTTGATTTGTCCAAAGAGCCCCAACGCGTTCGCGAGAAATATGGCATGAATCGCTTCGGACAATGCTGCCTACTGGCTAGGCGGCTAATCGAAGCTGGCGTGCGCTTCGTCACCGTCAACACGTTCCTCACCGTGTTCGATGAAATTACGTGGGACATTCACGGTAGCAAGCCATTCACCTCGGTCGAAGGCATGAAAAATATTGTGGCACCCATGTACGATCAGGCGTACGCCGCGCTCATCACTGACTTGGCGGATCGCGGCATGTTAGCAGACACCCTAGTCGCGAATCTGGCTGAGTTCGGACGCACTCCCAAGGTCAATCCGGCGGGTGGCCGCGATCACTGGCCACAATGCTTCACAGTCTATTTTGCGGGCGGTGGCGTCAAAGGGGGTCAAGTTGTCGGTGCGAGCGATCCGATCGGGGCCGTACCCGATGATCGACCCGTAGAACCCCCAGAAGTTGTAGCCACTATATTTAAAAGTATGGGCTTCAAGATGACCGAACACCTGCCAGGTCCCGGCGGTCGCCCGTTTCCGCTCGTCGATTCCGGCTTCCGCGAAATCCACGAACTTTTCTAGTTAGATCGACCGTCGCAGGCGCACAGCGCGTGAGCCGCTGAAACGACGCAATTGGCTTCTTTGACAAATCACAGGCTATCCAACTGGTCGACGATAGTGAGGTCAAAGTCGGCGCTGTTGCCACGCAGCTCGGGTGCATACATTCCCTGAATGACGGCTGGTAGGGCTGTGAATTTTCCTGGTGCTTCGCTGCGGAATCGGTAGCGAATCGAGTACTTGCCCTTGGGCAGCCAGCGGATACACAATCCCACGTGCTGGTCGCGCAATTCGCGGTAGATGCTCAGACCTGCCGAGTAAAAATAACCGCTCTGGTTTTCGATTGTTTCCAAGCTGGCCGCCTTCTGGTCTTCGATCAATAGATATTCGTAGTCGTTCTTGCTCTCGATCAGCAGTTCCGTCTCGATCAATTCGCCAGACTTGACCGCTTGCAAGTCCTCGATCCGCGTACGCTCAAAGCCAGTTCGCTGAGTATCCACGATATTGGCCTGTGCATCGGGCAGTGTTAGAGCTTTGCTTATCGGTTTCAACGAGTAGTATCTTCGTTCGATTTTCACTTCGAGACCTGCCGGTTTAATTTCTTCTTCAAGCGTAAAGTTGGTAGCGTAGGCATTCCAATACAAATTACCTTCGCCGACGCGTCGAACTTCTAATTGCTGTTCGCCAGCGGGAATGGCCGAGCCGAAGATCTCGACCGTGTTGTCCACATCAAACAAGTTTTGCGGCGTGAACTCAACTCTGCCTAAACGCTTGCCGGACAAGTAGACTTCGGCCGTCAGGCTGGCTTGCATTTCGCCGCTGCCAGATATGTAATCTGCGAATGCCTCGACCACCAGGGCCGTATCCCGAGTGCTATTCCAGTAAGTAGCATGTTTGCGATTGTTGAGCAAGTATTTAACGACGCGTGGCGCGACTTGTCCTTTGGGTTCGATGGCCGAAAGCAGCTTCAGATAGATGGCATTGGCCTCGATGTTGCTACCATACCAATACCACCAGGATGAGTTTTGATCTCGCAAATAGGCGGTCTCATTTTCGGCGTCCTGAACCAAGAACTGTTCGATGTTGCGCCGCAGCATTTGGGTTTGAGCAGCGTTACCGATTTGATGAACCGACCACGCCAAAAGCGCCTTGCCGTAAGTACTTAACTCAGACCGCTGGTCATAAAGAATCTGTTGCATCTGTGGATTGCGACGATCGGCCGTAGTCAAAACATGAAAAACAAGCGCATCCAAGTTGTCAACTTGGAGTTTGAACGGGAGTGTCTTGCTTTCTGCGTTCTGAAGCTTAACCAGTTCGGCCTGTTGGTACTGTTCGAGCCAAGCCACGCCTCGAGCCAGTACGTCGGGAACGATTGCGACTTCGTTCTGTTGAGCGATTAACAATCCGCGCACTACGGTGGCTGTCGTGTGCGCACCGCTGGTCTCCTGACCGCCGCTGAACCAACCCCAGCCACCGTCGCCATTTTGCATGTCCGACAATCGCTGCACACCCGCCTCGACCATCTCGGTGACCAACTCGTCATCGAAGACGGCCGAGTGATCGAAGCGTTTCCAGCGGGTGCGGCGCTCTTCGGGACTCCCCAATTCTTGGGCGTTCAAGTTGTTGCGTTTATCCTTGAGCGATTTCAGGTCGATGTTCATGCGTCGCAGCGTGCGCTGCGTAATGGCACTGGGCAAAAAGCGATTCAGAGTCTGCTCGGTACAGCCGTACGGATATTCGGCCAAGTATGGCAAGGCATCGATCATCGAGGCTGCCAGGGAAGGACTCATTCGTACGACGAGCCTGGATTGTTCTACGCGGCGCTGCTCGGGGATGTTGAGCGTTACTATAGAGTTGGCTTGGCCGTTGCGAACGGTACCCGCGAATGAATCCATTTTGAGTAGGCCGTTGACGATGATTGGCAGTTCGAGTTGCATGGCATCGGATGCATCCTCGGTGACGGCGATGGCTCGCAACGTGGCCTGGCCTTCTGCGATCGCGCGACAACGCCAGTCGACGCGGGCTTGCTCGTGCGACTCAATATCGATGCTTTGCACACGCATTACCGTAGGCATCAGTTCGAGCTGTGTTTCTCCGTCGATTTCTAGCGATACTTGAACCGTTCGCTTACCAGGCAAGTCGTTGTGGACGATAGCTGAAATCAGAATCTCATCGCGTTCGACCAAAAATCGCGGCGTTTGCAAACGCACCAGCAGTGGTTTGCGCGTGACTGCTTCGGTACTGGCGGAGCCCACACGTGTCGCGGATGCGACCGACCAAGTGCGAAGTTTCCAGCTCGTCAAATTCTCAGGCATTTTAAATTTTGTTTTCCCATGTCCCGAGGCGTCGGTCGTTAGACTCGCTAACCACAAAGCCGAATCGGCAAAATCCTTGCGAACAGTGGGTGTATTGCCGCCGCTTGCTGCCGCGGCTTGCCCATCGTCCATGGCACCTTCCATTCGGCTCTTGGCAGCCATCGGAGCAGCTTCCATGGCCATGGAGAAATCTGCAGTAGCGCCCAGCATCATCGCGCCGCCCATACCGCCGCCCATTCCAAGGGCTTCGCCCTCGCCGCGCATGCCCCGAAAACGCATCGACTGGGCGAGTCTCCTGTCGAAGTTGTAACTACCCCCGCTGGCTTCAAATTCGTCGGCCAGGCTAGCCCCGAAAATCCCAAGAGGTACGAGGCGTGCTTGCTTTTCGATAAAGATTGGGTGCTGGAGGATGTCTAGATTGTTGATGCCCTGCGGAGCATGGTGACGTTGCCACTTCCAGAAGAACTCGCGAATATCCGGCGGCAGCACATCGCTAGCAATTTGTTCGAGCGAGCGATCGTAGGCTGCCACCACACAGGAACCCACCACCGGCTTGCCTGTGGGGTCGGTGACGACGACTTCGACCTCTGCCTCTTCTCCAGGTAGATATTCGCTCTTGTTCATCGTGACGTTCACGTCGAGTACGCGCTGCGCGGGAGGCACGATGATCTCTCGAGTTTCTTGATGAACTTCACCCGCATAAACCGTGTAGGCCTCGACAAAGAAGTTTGGTTGGTCCGCTTCGGTGACTGGGATTTCCAGTATCGCTGATTTGTTCTGAAGCTTGATCCACTGTGGCTTTGCGTAGTTTCCTCCGTCGGGTCGGATAAAGATGGCTACTCGAGCATCATCGCGATTGGCTGCGATTTGCAATTTGACCGTCTCGCCTGGTGCATAGTGTTGCTTATCAGGAATCAGTTCCATAGCGTTGTAGTGAAAATCGTTGCCGGTAGCTTGTTCGCCCTGTGGTTGATTTTGGCCACCTGGTTGATTTTGATCGCCGCGCACAGTGAAAACATAGCCGCCTTCAATCTCATGATTTGCGGCATCGGTCAATCTCAGACGAACGCGATACTGGCCAGCTTGCTCGGCCGCGAAAATCTGCGAGCATTGGCCTTGTTCGTTAGTCTTGGCCGGAAAGCTAGCCACAACGCGTTCTTGCGGCTTTTGATCTGCGTCGTACGAAATGCGCAGGAGGTCGATTGTTCCGCTGCCGGTTACGCCGGAACCACTTATTTGTCGAGCTTGAAAGTTTGCTTGGATGCGATCGCCCACGTGGTAGTAGCCTCGATCGACCCAGCTATAGATTTTAAATGGCTGTTGTGCGGCTAGCACCGAACCCGTGGAGGTGATCGTGCGTCGCGAACTATCGCGTACTTCGACGGATATCGAATATTGGTGATCCTGCTTGCCGTAGATGGCTTTTGCGATTGAGCTATCGATCTCGATCGTGGCTAGGCCGGTAGCATCCAACTGAAGTTCCTGCTCTAAAATTAACTCGGGTGGTTCCACTCCCCAGTTCGGTCGCCAGACGGGTGTGGGTGCCAGACAACCAGCCCAAGTCGTCCAACCCGGGTACCAGCGGTAATCTTGTGCGAACCACCAGTAGCCTGGACTGTAACACCAATCGTAGGCTGCGATCGGATAAAAATTATCGCGATAAATGCTTCGCTCGACTTTGACACTGACGGTCGCATCCGTAACCGGAGCTCCAAAAAAGTACTTGGCTTCGATGCGGGCCTGGATCGTTTCTCCTAGTGCCACCGGCTTTTCGGGAGCGAGGATCTTGACTTCGAATTCCGGCTTGCGATATTCCTCGACGCGAATAAACAAAGACGAATTGGCCCATTGGCTTTGACGCGGATCGATGGGGTTTGGGTTGGCTGCATGGGGTCGCATGCGCGACCGTGTTGCGCGCTGCGGTTGACTAATCCCAGCTAGCTCTACATTGAAGCTATAGCGCCCCAGTGTGGTTGTATCGTCCAATTGGATTTCTAATTCGCAGCCACCGAATTCATCGGTTTGCAACTGTCGCTTGGCGACTTCGTTGCCCTGCGAATCGTGCATGGTCACAGTGACGTTCCGCTGTGTGGCTCGCAGTGTGTCGATGTCTCCGTAGGTGGCATAGCCCAGCCAGAACTTGGCCTTTACTGTTTCGCCCGGACGATAGAGGGGTCGATCGCTAACACCATAGGCCTTCAGCTCAAGCAGGTTTTGCGCGATGATGCCTTGGTTCCAATAGCCCTGGAATCCAAGCAATGCCAGCCGTCCGGCTTGGGTGCGAGCCACAGAAAACCATTGCAGTCCCTGTTTGACTTGGACTTCGGCCGAGCCATCAACGTCGGAGGTGGCGGCAAAGTTCTCCACGATGACACGCGGGCGTCCATTGTTATCTTGATGGTCGTAGCCCCAACCAAACATTTCAATATTCGCGCCTGCGATCGGGGAACCGCTGTTGGAATCTGCTACCTGCAAGTTCCATTTTCCGTTGCCTGGCTTCTGGACAATAACGGTATCCTGGATCCAAACCAAACAGCGTGTTTTCATGCTCCAGTTTTCATTGGCCTGAGGCGCTTTCGCATCGACTTCGATCAAGTACAGTCCAGCAGTGGTCAAAGGTGCCAGGAATTCCTGACGTCGATCCCAATGGTTGGGACGTGGCTCGACCGTT
The DNA here is from genome assembly GCA_041741955.1 of Pirellulaceae bacterium. Taxonomy (GTDB): domain Bacteria; phylum Planctomycetota; class Planctomycetia; order Pirellulales; family Pirellulaceae; genus Aureliella. The sequence goes on from JBGSJL010000152.1 coordinate 5,710, forward strand.
TCCGTCCAGAGCGTGGGTTCTTCGCCCTTCAGGAAGAGTTTGATATTGGCTTTGTCAAACAACGAGCCAGGCGAACTCAGTTCGGGCGGACTGAGATTGGTGTCGCCTGCAAATTTTTGTTGCTGAGCCCGCGGGTTGAAGTTGCGATAGTAGTTTTTAGTTTCCAACAGCAGTCGCTCGACATCCACTTGCCGCGCGGAAAAATTTAGCTGCGTTGCGTTGCGAAACACACAGCTTAGCTTGGCCTTTTCGCCGGCCAACTGACTGGACACGGGATCAAAACTTAGACGCGGTTGGCGGATGCTGTCTAGCAGTTGCTGTTTAGTTCCACTTCCATCGTCGCCGAAGCGTTTCAGATAGGCTTCGATTTTCTCGGCAGCCTGTGGGTACTGGCGGCGATTGAGTGCAATTTGCACCAACTGCCAAGCAGCCCTGGATGCGTAGCCAGGATCATCCGAAGCGGCAATGGTTTGAAACAAACGGATCGGGTTGAATTCATCGGCAAGTGAGAATCGCTTAACACCGCTGGCCAGCTTGGCGATCGTTTCTGTTTCGGCCAGAGTGTGGATCGTGGCAATTCCCTGCACATCATCATTTGATTCTTGGCCCGAATTAGTAGTAGACCGCTGCAGCCACGACTCTCGTTGCAGCGTGTCGACTGAGAATTGGCTGTTGAGGAATTCAGCCCACTTAAATCGGGCTTGCATGCGGGCAGTAGCAATCTTCTCGGCTTCGTTAAGGGTCCATCGCAAGCGTTCTCCGTCGTTCTTGGCCATGGACCATGCCTCGGGAACCGAATACAGGACGGGTCCACCGCTGGCATTCACGGGCGCTGAGCGGGTGGGCGCATAGGCAGCATTTTCCAATTCCAAGTAATCCGGTACAGCGCTTAGGTCGGTCAGTGATTGCAGTCGCCACGCCTGCGTGGCGCTGCGTCCTGCCAGCAGTACGTCGGCTTGCGATAGCTGCAAGCGGGCCACGACCGCAGGGTCCGCGGCTGGAGTTGCATTTTGGGCAAGTTCCAATGCCTTTGTGCGCCACTGTAAGGCTTGTAAGCGATCTTGCTCAAACGTGTTGACGCCTACGCCGCCGATACTGCCGCCGCGACTGTAGCCGCGTGTGAATTTCTGATCAGCGACCACACCCCAGTGTTGCACGGACAGGAGCTGCGTTGCTGCCAAATCATAGACGAGAAACTTGCTGGGATGTTTGGTTATGACATTGCTTAAGTCGTTGTCAATTTCCGTCTCAATGCCCAACTGTGCCATGCAACCTCGCAGGCTTTCCATGGCCGCTAGAACCTGGTCGGTATCGGAGGACGGATCGTCGAGTACCTGCCGATACTTTTCGGCGGCTTCAGCGAAGTTATTGTCATCTTTCAATCGATGGGCCTGCTGTAAAGTGTCTTTGACGTCCGGAGAGCCTAGGGCCAACGCGACCGTGAAGACAATTAGCAACGTTGCGGAAACGCGTGTCAAGACTCGTGAGCAGTACCGCATTATTCACCTTGCCGTAGTTGGCATGTTAGCATTGAAGACCGTGCACACTTTATAGCACACTGGGCTAGACGCCTCCTATGCCGAACCAGTTCCCAATAAATCGCCGTTTGCCGTACGCTGCTCAAGCTTACTACTAATGGTCGCAAGCGGATTATGCGGTATACTCGTTTTCGTCGGCGTGAATATCGGTGGGGACCACCGAGCCACAACTTATTTTTCGGTGGAGACCACCGAGCCACAATTAAGAAAAAATTGTAGAGCACCGATTGGAATGCAGTTAGTCTGACAATTGGGGTCGCCAAAACGAGAGAACCGCCATGTTAAAAGCAGCAATTGTCGGAGTAGGATTCATGGGCTGGATCCACTACTTGGCCTACCAACGCTCTACGCACGCGGTGCTGCACGCATTTTGTTCGCGCGATACTACGAAGCGGGCCGGAGATTGGACTGGCATACAAGGAAATTTCGGTCCGCCAGGGGGCCAGATTTCGTTGGATCACCTACGGGTCTATGAAACGCTGCCGCAAGTATTAGCCGATCCCGAAGTCGACTTGGTGGACATCTGCTTGCCTCCGCACATGCATGTCGAGGCTGCCTGTGCGGCCCTGGAAGCGGGAAAGCACGTGCTCTGCGAAAAGCCGCTTGGGCTAACTACCGCCGACTGCGACCAGATATTGTCGACCGCCAAACGTGTCGACCGCCAAATCTTGACGGCTCAGGTGCTGCCATACATGGGCCAGTATCAGTTTGCCTACCAGGCGGCGATGCACGGAACTTACGGGCTCGTAAAACGTGGGCACTTCAAACGCGTTATTTCTCCACCGGATTGGATTCCCGACTTTTACAATCCAGCGCAAGTGGGTGGACCGCTCATCGACTTGCATGTCCACGATGCGCACTTCATTCGACTTTTGTTCGGAATGCCTAAGCGAGTTATTTGTTCGGCGGAAATGCGCGATGGAGTCGTCAAGTATGGTTACTCATTGATGGAATTTGATAGTCCAGGGTGTATCGTCAGTACGGCCAGCGGAGTTAGCGACCAGACAGCGCGGCCCTTTTGCCACGGCTTCGAAATACAATTTGAAAAAGCGGCCATGCAGTTCGAACTGTCGGCGCTAACACAAGGTGTCGATATTTTGCCACTAAAAGTTTTGGGCCAGGACGGGGTGGCACTCGCACCCGACCTACCGACGAGCGATGAGATCACCGCTTTTTCGTGCGAAATTGACGACGCTGTGGCGTCGATACGCTCGGGTCGCGTCGAACCCAGGTTGGATGGACTGATCGCACGCGATGCCATTCATATTTGCCAGTGTTTGCAGCAATCCGCTGAATCCGGCAACTGGGTCACATGTTGACTCACGGCTTTTAGCCCACATTGAACAGAGATTTTTAACATCCAAGGTAACTAAGACAGTCTCATGAATTCACAAATTGGCCGTTGGGTGGAAGTCGAGTTTGATTGTATGCCACTGCGGACTGTACCTCGCGTAGATGTGCCTATCGATGCGTCACCGCGACTGGCTGCTAAAGTTCTGCGTGTGAAGAATGCTATTGAGAAACACGGTTTGCTCAACAGCTACTACTTGCATAATGCAACGTGTGTGTACCACCTAACAAATGATGTCTCCCAAGGCATGATGCAATTTGAATTTGAAGGTGTCGTGCTTACCGATGAAAAAGATTGCGAAGCGCGTAGCTGTGATTTGCATGTTTCGCTGCATGGCGAAACTTGTAGCTGGCTCAACCAGTCGATCGTTCAATGGCTCGCAGAGACTGTCCGCCGCAATGTCTTGATTGAATTTAATCGCTATATCGCAGTAGGCGATCTCTCCAAGACGCTCGATCGCATCGAGCAGATTCAGCAGGCCAGCGATGAAGCGGGCGGTTTTGTCGGGATGTATCTATGACGCCGCACATCGAGCTTCGCAAATTGGATCTAGTCGCATGGATCGTTTTCCGATGAAACAAGAGTTTGATGCAATACTGCCAGCGGAAATTGTCGCGCTGACTCAGAAGCTGCGCGATGAGGCCACCGAGCTTGATCAATCTGGGCAATGGCCCAAGCAGCAAATCAAGTGGTGCGCTGAAGCGGGAGTATTCCGCTGGTTTATACCGGCAGCTTATGGGGGACTGGGCTGGAGCGAGCAGCAGATTCTCTCTGGCTACTTGACGCTCAGCCAGAGTTGCTTGACGACCACGTTTGTATTGACCCAGTGGCATGCAGCCTGCCGACGCATCCTCGCTAGCCACCACGAGTCTCTGAAGCAATCGATCCTGCCGCGACTGGCCACGGGAAAACTATTCGCCACCGTGGGCATTAGCCATTTGACAACCAGCCGACAGCATGTCGCGCAGCCTGTTCTGCGGGCCAAGCTTACCTCGGACGGTAAATATCTTCTGAATGGTTACAGTCCCTGGGTAACCGGCGCGCGAGCGGCCGACCTGATCGTGATCGGTGCGACTCTTCCCGATGGACAGCAGATCCTATGCTTACTGCCATCAGACCGAGTGGGCGTAGTGGCTAGCCCAGGACAATCCTTGGTGGCCCTTACATCCAGTTGCACCGACCAAGTCGAACTGCGTAATGTTGTTATTCGCGCCGATGAAATACTGGCTGGCCCCACTGCCAATGTTCTACAAGTCGGTAGTGGGGGAGGCGCAGGAGGTCTACAAACATCTACGTTGGCAATCGGCTTGTCCTGTGCGGCCATCGATTTCATCGGACAGCAGGCTCAAAGTCGCGAAGCGTTGCAACCGATCTATCAAAAACTACATTCCGATGTAGACGTATTGCGCAATGTGCTGGTACGACTGACCGATGGTGCAGATACAATGAGCCCTGGAGAGCTGCGTCAACGAGCGAATTCTTTGGCTCTGCGAGCCACCCAGGCCGCTTTGTCGGCGGCTAAGGGAGCCGGCTTTGTGTCAACTCACGCGACGGGACGCATGGCCCGCGAGGCGCTGTTCTTCTTGGTTTGGAGTTGCCCTCAGCCCGTGGTTACCGCCAATCTATGCGAGCTCGCACAATTGAACTAAGCATCGTGCGGAAAATTACTGTCTGATTCGGAACGTGGGATAGGCTTCCAGCCTGTCGATTCCCGCATGACAGGCTGGAAGCCTATCCCACTTATTTTCCACTTGATCCTATGGCAGCTCGAACAACACGCAAATCGGCGCTGGCGTCGTAATGATGCTGCGATTGTAGGTCAGTCTACCTGTTTGTGAATCGACCGCAAAACTGGCCAGCGTGTGTGAGTCCTGGCCGGCAGCCAGCAACCATTTGGCTGACGGGTCCAGCGCGAAATTTCGAGGAGTCGCACCCCGTATGGGTACTAGCTCAATAACCTTGAGCAGCCCACTGGTCGAGTCCACTTCAAAGACCGTAATCGTATCGTGACCTCGGTTGGCCGAGTAAACAAAGTTTCCCGATGGATGTACGCGAATTTCCGAAGCGCTTGAAAATTGCGCCTTGGCCAATTCCTCTTTCGACACGGTCGGAATGGTCTGCTTGATCGTCATCTTGCCAGTAGCCGCGTCGTAATCGAAAACCGATACACTTAAATCCAACTCGTTGAGAACGTAGATCCATTTGCCGCTAGTATGAAACTTCATGTGACGAGGTCCGCCGCCGGGTGGAACTTCACCGGCTCCATGCGGTTGGAGTTTGGCGTTGGCCGTATCTACCGTGTAGATGACAACTTTGTCGAGTCCCAAATCGGGAACGAAGGCGAATTTGTTGTCGGGCGAAAAACCAGTCCAATGCGCGTGCGAGGCTTCCTGCCGCGAGGGGACAACTTTCGCAGCTCCTTCATGTTTGATGAGCTGAGTGCGCTCGTTGAGCGAGCCGTCAACGTTTAGCGAAAAAGCCGCTACGGAGCCACTGCCATATTGAGCGGTGAGCAGCATCTTCCCTGTCGGATCGACAGAAACATGGGCTGCGCCACCATCGCCAATTTCAAGCGAATTAATGAGCTTCAAACTTGGTTTGCCATCTCCGACGCCAATCGAATAGGCAGCCACGACCGCTTTGCCAGCCAGCGCACCCACCGCGTAAAGTACGCTTGCTTTAGGATGCAAAGCGAGAAATCCAGGACCGTCGATCTCCGCCACAAGCCGCGATTCGCTCAACTTGCCGTCCTCGGTATTGAGCGTGCAATGATAGATTCCCTTGCTCGGTTTGGCAGAGCTGGTACCCAGCCATACGTCGAGGACTTCCGCACGGGCCATGGAGCTTAGTGCCATAGATAGGAGTGAGCCAATGAGAAAAATAGATAAAATCTGACGGCCAAGCATGTCCTGAATTCCTGTCGTGAGAGCAGCGGTGGTTGGAGAGTGCACGTCGCAAATTATACGCAAGAATAAACGTGCCGTGAGAGCTGGATAGGTCAGCGAAGAGAATCAAGCGCCAAGTTTAACCGTTGGGCCAACTTTAGAATTTACTGGCTGGCGAATTCTCTTGGCAGAGGAGTGCCTGCTGAGGTTGCGGCAGCCCGCGTGGTCAATGCGATGATTTTTACCCCCGCTTCTTGTGGATCATCGGCCACGACCCAGACTAGTTTTTGCTCAATTTGAATTGTGTCCGTGACAGTAGTGACAGGGTTGCCGCGTTTGGCGATTTCGGTCAGGACTGCGCGGACCGGCAGTTTTTCAAACTGAAAATTCCTCAATTGTTGATTGCGGGTGATGCCGGATTTCTCGAATGCACCGCCGTCGAGTAGGAAACGCAGGGCTGGTGTACCCGGTGGGAGTTTGTCATTGGCCTCGTCGCACACCAACTGTAAAGCGACTTCAATGGGCTCTTGATCAAAAGCCACGCTAATCTGTCGATCAAGATACTCGTCGATCGCCCAGGGCCTCGCGAGAGAGGCAGAAGCGAATGCCTGGCTGGTGTCCATCGCATCGGACGCTGTATCCTGAAGTGCAATCCAACTGGCCAGGATCAAATTGCTGGCCGCCTCGCTCGGCAAATAGGTGTTGGCCATGGCAACTCCATTCTCGATGCCATAGCGTGTGTAGTCAGAAAAAGATCGGAGCATCTGAGGAAAGCGGAGCGCTAGGGCTCGCCAGTACGGATGAGGCGACGTTTTGACGAGCCAAGTTTCAACCTGATTGGGTAGCCCAGCAATTTCTTGTTTGAGAACCTCAAGTGTCTTGCCAGCTTCCAAATCGTTCGCTTCAATCAATTTGGCTTCCAAATACCAGGTTGGTTCAAGGCGCATGTCCAAGGCCACCGCACGCGTATCGTTGCCGATTAGTTCTTTCAAACGATTTGCCAACTTCGGGGGAAAGTGTATCAGCAATTCGCGTCCCTCGGTAAATAGATACGCGGGTGCCAGCACGAGCGAAAGATGGGCCTGTCTGTCCGATTTCGTAAGTAAACGCTCCATGGGTGAAACCAGTAGGCCGGCTGCGCCCATGGCCTCGGCCGTACCTTGCATTAGTTCCGTCGGGCCCACGCTGAATTCGCTCACACTCTGCGCATGGACGAGCGGCTGCTGGGCCACATAGTAGGCTCGTTGATCTGACGAAACCAATAGAGTTTGCCCGAATGCTGGCTGTTCGATAGGTTTATGCCAACTCTGTCGAAGCTCGCCAAGGTTTACGGGGCGGACAAGCGTGAACCGAACGCATATTTGTGGCGACTGACCGGAAGTTGCTGGCGAGTAGAAGCCAAGTGTGGCTTGATCGATCTGCTCGAGCGCTAACCCAGAGAACGAGGCCAGTGCGGCCAGCGAACTTGACAGTTGATGATCAAGGGCGGCCAATATCTCGCGACCGGAGCTAGAAGCCATTAGCGACGCGGGCCGTACGGATAAAAACAGTTGGCCACCAGGTGGTAACAGAGTAATGGGTAGTGCAAAGGTCTTTTCGGGAGGCGCCCATAACACATTTCGCCCCGACGAAACGATTTGAAAGTTAGCGAGTCGCGGGTCGGAAGAAGACGGCTCATCGTTCGTTTTCGGCACGTAGGCTGCTGGCGGATCGATGTTTTTTTTGGGTGCAGCGGCAGGCTGCAAAATGCCACTAAACTTTATGACCACCAGCAGCGCGATCACACCCATGGAACCGCCAACCGCAGGCAGGAGCCATCGGTTGCTACGCTTGCGCCGGACAGCATGTTTGAGCTTGGAAGACTGGTATACCGGCTCTGGTTGGCCCGCCACAGTCAATGGTGCAGCATTCACTAGTGCAGTCGATGGTTTTGGCGAAGTCGTTTTTGTTTCCGGCCCGCGCACAGGAACCGGAGCCGGCACCGATGTTGTGGCGATTGGTGCTTGTCCGGGTCCCGCTTGGACGACTGTCACCGCCGCCTCCAAAGCCCGACTCAGTTCGATAGCAGAGCCAAAGCGGCTGTCCAGATTCCTGCCCAAGCAGTGCTGTAAGCACCGCAGCCAGGGTTCTGGTAGTTTGCACTCCGCGGGCAATTGCGGCAGCTCACTGGCCTGTTGACCCAGGATACTACCGACCGAATGGTCGCCGGTCGAGTCTCCACGAATGGGCGCATTGCCCGTCAGCAACCACCACCACAGGCACCCCAACGAAAACACGTCCGTTGCATAGTTCGGAATTTGAGCGGGGGCCTGGAACTCAGGTGCAATGAATTGCAATGCCTGCCAGGATTGCCAAGGTGTGCCCAACACGCCCGCTGTATTCTTATCGAGCACAGCTTCGGAAACGGGCACCGTGAACGAGCAGAGTGGGTCTATCGCGAGGGTAATCGATTCGCCATACCAATAAATACGATCCGGTAGGATTCGGCCATGGACTACGCCTCCATTATGGAGGGCCGTTAGAGCGGTCGCAACTTGGCTCACAACAACTAAACTCTGTTCGACCGTACATCGTTGCGATGCAAACTGTTCGTACAAAAGTTGCCCTTTAACAGGAGCAACAGCGACCAATAGACTGCCATCGATCCACTCAGGGGTCTGCACGGTTTGAACGCGGGGACACTGAATATGAGAGAGTTTCGACGCCCGATCCATGCCGGGCGCGGTGGGGCGAAGTGATTCAAGTTCTTCGCTTCGAAGAGCACGAACCCAAGACAAGATCGGATTGGTGCTTGCAATTTCTGGCGCCTCGCTGGTCGGATCTAAGCGCGTGTCTCGGGCCTCGAACCAGTCCGACCAGACGGGCGACTTAAGAGGCTGCCGGAGCAGCCAGTTGCCGATTCGTAGCGGCTGCGATGACTGACCTGCTAGCACTTTAGCTTGATATTTGGTCAGTCTGCCGAGGTCGATCAATTTCAGTAAGACTTTAAGGCCGTTTGCAGAATCCGCACTGGGCATGGACTGAGCAACTTCGGCAGCCCACACGCGACATGCATCCTGCGACACGAGCCTCTCGGTCACTATGGTTTTCCAGACTTCGCTACTTGATAAGCTCATGGGGGCCTAGTTCCATACGACGATCATCAGCTCGAACGGTGAGTACCGCCTCGTGTGTGTGGCTATTCTAACCCACGATCTACTTTGCAATAACCCAGGCCCGTGGCGAGTAATGGACAGGGCGTAGATAATGGGGCGTCTGACAGGCGTCACTAAATATTCCAGCCGTTACCAACAACCCACAATTTATATCGACTCCATGAGTCTGAACTCTGAAACAACAAGGAATTCACGATGAAGGCTAACGATGCGACCACGTATTTTTTCAATAAGGCCGCCGATCAGCTCAATCTCCCTGATTGGATTAGGAAGCTACTGATAACCGCCAAGCGAGAATTGACCGTTCAGGTGGCTGTCGAGATGGACAATGGGAGAATTGAAACTTTTTTGGGTTACCGCGTGCAGCACGACAATGCTCGAGGGCCGATGAAAGGAGGCTTGCGGTATCATCCCGACGTCGACTTAGATGAGGTGCGGGCTTTGGCCAGTCTTATGACTTGGAAAACGGCTGTCGCCAATATTCCTTATGGCGGTGCCAAGGGTGGAATTGCCGTCGACCCGAAGTTGCTCTCACGCAAAGAGTTGGAACGACTGACACGCTCCTTCGTCGATGGGATTCATGACGTCATTGGGCCCGATACCGATATACCCGCGCCAGACATGGGAACCACACATGAGGTGATGGCGTGGATTCGTAATCAATGGGAAAAATATCACGGCTTCAACCCCGCAGTTATTACGGGAAAGCCGGTCGAGGAATATGGTGCCAAAGGTCGTGAAGAGGCTACCGGCCGAGGTGTTGGAATATTGGCGATCAAGTTGCTAAAACGCGTTGGTACCAAGCCGGACAAGTGCCGCACGGCTATTCAAGGATTTGGCAACGTAGGCTCGCACGCAGCGAAGTACCTCTCTGAAGCAGCTTTTCCAATTGTAGCCGTCAGCGACATTTCAGGCTGCTATTACCGTCCAGAGGGGCTCGACATTCGGGACGTGCTGCGGTATTCGCTCGAACACAAAACATTAGCAGGCTACAAGAACGCTGAGTCGTTGCCCGCCGATGATTTGCTGACGTTAGATTTGGACTTATTGATACCAGCGGCCCTCGGAGGCGTGATTCACGACACCAATTTCGATAAGATCAAGGCTAAGGTAATTATAGAAGCCGCCAATGGGCCCATCTTGCCGAGCGCCCACGAATCGCTGACCGCAGCGGGTGTCATTGTCTTGCCGGATATTCTTGCCAACGCGGGCGGCGTGACCGTGAGCTATTTCGAATGGGTCCAGAATCGCCAGCACTACCGTTGGAGTCTAGACCGCGTGCGTCAGGAGTTGGACCACACGCTCAGTGAAGCTTTCGAGCAAGTTTGGCTAGAAGCCGCTGACAAGCAGGTGGACCTGCGCACCGCTGCATTTATGCTCGCCATCGCGCGGGTACACCGCGCAACCGAGCTGGCTGGATACACCTCTTAGGGAAGTTCAACGCCGCGTCGCTTCGAGAGGACGCGCATCGCATAAGCAAAATACGGAAATGGAATCGACGCATTGCGTTCCAAAGCCCACTTATAAACCAGATTGACCATCGCCCGAGGTATTTTTCCCTGATCAACAAAAGCCACAACAACTTGTACGAACTCGAGTTGGTCGGGCGTCGCAGCTCGCAATCCCTTGTTGAGTTGATCTTCGAGTGTCGCGAGGTTTTGGGGTGTTAGGCGCTCCGCCGAATTGACACTGATGCCTTCTTGGGCAAGCCCGCGTTTGGTGGGCAGCAGGGACATCACAGATAAGATGGCTGTCGTAATCCAACGTCTTCGAACCAGCATGGTCATGAAACCTCCATGTTTCTTCGCGCGAAATAGCACCTGTGCTAACCCTACTGGTGCGGATACACAATTTATGGATCCCGTGTCAACTCCAACAGCAGTCCGGGCAGAAAGACTTCGGGTAGGGAGTCCAGCTTACGGTCATCGACTTGCAGTACCTGCCAACCATGCAATGGAGCATTCTCAACGATGCGCTGGATCGCAGTCTTGGCTCCGTACGCAAGCAGCATCCGCCCGTCGGGTCTTAGATGGTCTGCCGCTTCCGTCAGCAGGCTATCGAGCATTGCAAATCCCGGATCGTAGAGCGCGTGGGCGGCAACCTCCTCGACGGAGGCATCCTCCCACGGTGGATTGGATACGATCAAATCGAATTTCTCATCTGGGCGAATGACTGAAAAGGGCCCTGGCGATTCGAAGGAAACGAGCCGGGTGTCCAACTGCTTCGTAAATCCCAGCAGCTGGGCATTGTAGCCCGCGTTGGCAACCGCGTAGGGATTGATATCGGTTGCCACGACGTGTGTAGCACCCTGTGTCAGGCACCACAGCGCGATCAAGCCGGTACCTGTGCCGATCTCTAACACCTGAGAACCGGTCGTGTTCTCCGACGATTCCAACCACGCCCGCATCGAGGTTGTGTCTTCGGGCTCCCAAAATACTGTTTCGAACTGAGCCAGTTCGTGGCTAAACGGTGCGAGCGCATGCCAAGCTTTAATGTTTAGTCGCTCCGCGATTGCCGCGCGTTCTGTGGGTATCGAGAACGTGTAGGAAGCTTGAGGTGTCGGTGCGCTAGCATAAGCCCACCAAATTGTCGCCACGCCAAGTAACATACTGAGCAGGAACAGTGCGATCGAAATTGCGCCACTCGACTTACCGCTATGCTTCATGCGAGCTCACTGTCGATATCATAGCGCCCTCGGTGCTAAGGTCCCAATCGAGTCCCAAGTCCAAATTCACAGCAGAGTGGGTCAGTCCGCCAACGCTGATGCGATCCACGCCGGTTTCGGCGATGCCATGTAGTGTGGCTAGGTTGACTCCACCGGATGCTTCTAATTGCACTCCAGCGTTGGTCGCATCGCGCAACTTGACCGCTTGACGCAATTGTTCGGTGCTCATGTTGTCCAGCAGCACGATGTCGGGACTGGCTGGCAGAGCATCGGAAAGTTGCTCGAGCGAGTCCACTTCGATTTCGACGATGGCGTCCGTAGCCGCATCGGGTTGGACGGCTAGAAAATCACGAGCGTGCGCGATAGCCTCGCTGGGGCTGAGCAATTTCCCAGTCAGTCTCGCGTGGCAAGCCAAGTGGTTATCCTTGATCAGAATGGCATCGTAGAGGCCGCTACGGTGATTGTGACCGCCGCCGCAGTGGACCGCATACTTCTCTAATCGTCGCCAACCTGGCGTTGTCTTGCGAGTATCGTAGAGGCGGGCTTTTAGATCGCCGATCTTATGGACGTGCTTGGCAGTCCAAGTTGCGATGCCGCATAAGCGACCTAGGAAATTGAGAATGGTGCGTTCGCAAGTTAACACATCGCGCGCATCGCCACGCAGCGTTGCCAATACGGCTTGCCGTTCAAACGCTTCACCATCGTTCACATGCAATTCGACGGCAATATTAACCCCAATGGTTTCGATGATCCACTGGATCAGATCGACGCCGCCAGCCACGCCGGGAGCTCTAGCCACAATGTGAGCGGCTGCAGGCAAGCCCAGCGGCACGACGGCCACTGTAGTCAGGTCAAACCCGCGAGCCAAGTCTTCTCGGATTGCAAGCCGCACCAATTGCATCAAATCGTCGCGCAAAAAAGCATCTCGCTGTTGCGGCAAAAAGTCCCGACCATTCTCAAGCAATTTTCGTTTTCCCGTGTTTAGTATGTGCCCGCTCGACTATCTACCCCCTCAACTCCTTACCAGTCGATTGCGCCCTGGCCGCAGGCGTAATTTCTTTGACGTCTAGCCGCAGGCGTAAGTTGTTTAACGTCTGGCCGCAGGCGTAAGCTCCAGGCGTCCCACACATTTTAGGCCAACTTCTCGGCTAAGCAACACTGACGGCTTTAGCATTCTAACACCTTCGCCGGCGGCTTCGCGTCAAACGACTCGCTGGCCCCATTTAAGTTTTGCGGACGGCACGGTGGTTACGAGCATATAGTTAGGATGCGACTGAAGTTTGATATTTTCGAGCGTAAGCTGCAACACCCTCGGCAATCTCTTGATCCGTAATGCCGTAGCGTTTGAGCAGCTTAATCATGACCGCACCCATGCGAACTGGCTTTTCGATCCGTCCCTCG
>JBGSJL010000153.1:0-4346 GCA_041741955.1 Pirellulaceae bacterium
ACGACGAAGTGAACGTCATGACCGAAGGCCTGACGCGCTTGATCGAACCGCTGCTGATTTGTTTTCTCGGTGTGGCCGTAGGCTTTATCGTGATCTCGCTGTTCATGCCGCTGGTTTCGATGATCACCTCGCTGGCTTAATGAACCTAAAACTCTAATCCCGAATCCTCAACTGTCCATGTCCGAAGGAGTAACCCATGCGATCCCGCTCTAAGAAAAACTCAGTGCGTCGAGTTCCGCTCGGCGGCAAGCTGGGCTTCACGTTGGTGGAAATCCTAGTGGTCATCGCCATCATCGGTGTCCTAGTGGGCTTGATCGTGCCCGCCGTCAACATGGCCCGGCGCTCCGTACAGCAGTCGGCGATTGTGTTCGAGGTGCAGTCGCTGGGCAACGCCATCGAGCAGTACAAGACCAAGTTCGGCGACTATCCGCCCGACGGTTCGGACAGAGCGACCTTTGAACGCCACTTCCGCAAAGCCTTTTCCAATATCGCTTCGTCGGAGTTTACGGCCCTGCTTGCCAATTCAAATTCCAGCAGCGGCGTGGCGACCTCGATTATGGACCCCGCCGAAGCGCTCGTGTTTGCCTTAGGTGGCTTCAGCGCCGATACGGTGCACCCATTCACCGGTGCAGGCGGTCCATTGTTTCTGACAAATTCAGGCGGCATGCGCGTCGATTCGAGTCAAGCCTATACGTCAGCCCAATACAACGTCGATCGCAATTCACCACTGTTCGAGTTCAAAGTGGATCGCTTGTCGCTCGATGCGTCCAGCGGCGTGACCATTTCAATCGACGAAGCAACCCTGTTTGGTGCGACCAACGACAACATGCCGGTGTATACCAGCGGCAGCGGCCGGTTAGCGCCCTTTGTTTACTTCGACAGTCGCACCTATCGTGTCGGTGCGTTCTACAACTTCTACAACCCAACCAACGTGTCTGCCGGAGTGGCCCGACCCTACAAGTCCGATCAAGTCAACACGACCGTCAGCCCCAATGTCAATCCCGACGGTCACTATCGCTATGCCAACGATCGTACGTTCCAAATCATCTCCGCCGGCCTCGATGACGACTACGGCGGGATACCTGGGCTACCCAATAACAACACGCCTGAATTTTATCGATATCCCAGCGGCGACTCGCTGAACTTTTCTATGGTTTCCCCCCCGAAGTTTACGCGATACGCCGAGCAAGATGGGACCGCCAGTTCGCAACTAGATAACGCCACCAATTTTGCTGACGGCATTTTGGAGAACGCATTAGAGAATTAGCGATTCGCGACAGAAGCCTAAAATTCTTGCTCCCTTCCTCCCACGGTACTCCAGAGGAGAAGGGTCGAGGATGAGGGGGCGAAATTTGGTGGCGATCGTAAACCCAGATTATTCATCAGCCGCAACGCGTTAGCGTTCGGTTCTCGCTCGTCGCAACAGTGCACAAAAACCGGACGCTAACGCGTTGCGGCTGATTTAGCACACTGTAATTTAAGCATTGTACGCAACATACTACCACTTAACGACTTAAAGCAAAAAGTGCTGATGTCATGAATAATCCGGGTTAAACGAAAAGCAAACCATTTATGGCGCAGCGATTGCAACATGAGGTATTTACGTCCTAACACCCACTTTTATGTTTCAAGTTGAGATGAACTGTTTCAGCCTGAGACATCCAGAAAGTGACTGATCCGATAGGGCGCAAAGGTGAACGATGAACATGAACCGTATCCCAAAAAATCAACTGAGCTATCGAGCCAAGATGCGGCCTGCCAGCGTCTTTCGACCCAGCTTTACGCTGATCGAATTGCTGGTGGCGATCTCCATCATTGGCATCATGGCTGGGATGGTGCTGTACGCCGTGTTGGGTGCTCAGACCGATGCACGCGTAGCCCGCACCCGAGGCACGATTCAGAAGATCAACGAGATTGTGTTGCAGAAGTGGGAAGAGTATCGCTATAAGCCCGTCAATATTATTCTGCCGACTTGGCTCAAAGCTCCCATTCCAGGAACTAATCCCCCCAGATATCCCTTGTCGGCGCGCGAGAGCGCCAGGCTCAGGATGATCGTGTTGCGCGATACGATGCGGATGGAAATGCCGGATCGGATTACCGATCTGCTCTACGAACCCTCGCAGTACACGGTGGTCTATCGTACGCCCGCCAATATACTTTTAGCTACTAAAATTCAGCGGGCACTGCCGCACGGTTTTGGATTGGTTTACGATGCACTACGCAGCCAAGTGCCGATCTTGAAGATGCGGAAGCCTCTCATTTGGAACAGCACTTTCGATTTAGAGCCGTTGGAGACCTATTCGGGCACCGCCGGTACGGGTGTCGGTCGTTTCACGACCGACACGGATGTCAACTGGCAGAACGCAGTGCAGAGTCCCGAGCTGTTGTATTTGTTCATCGCCACGTCGCAGTATGGTGGTTCGTCGGCGCTGGAATTCTTCCGTCCTTCGGAAGTGGGCGATACCGACGGCGATGGTTTGCTCGAGTTTATCGACGCTTGGGGGCGACCGATCAGTTGGATTCGCTGGCCCGCCGGTTACCCCAGCGACCTAGTGCGTTATGCCGACGACGACGCCATGGATCCACTGAAAACCGATTGGCGCTACCGACCTGGCGTCGCTTCCGATTGGCAGCCGCGAACCATTGTCCCACTGATCCTATCACCTGGCCCCGATGAAGAGTTCGGTGTGACGTTTGACTTCGGGAGTGATCCGATTGCCTACGCCACGATGTTATGGCCCATGGGGACAGCCCCCAACGGTACGGACAATGTGCATTATTCGGCAGGGCCCTACTATTATCCCGATCCGTTTTTTACTTGGGACTACCAAGCCAGTATGCCTAAGCCCAATGGCCCTGGCCGTGAGATTCCATATCCCGACGATGCTGTCAACTTTCCCAGAGGCTATCGCGCCAATCAGCTCGGCAGCGTACCGACGTTTGCGGACGCAGCCCAGACGATTCCCAACACCTTTGCTGCCGACAACGTTACTAACCACGACATTATCTTGGAGCCTTAATCATGCGCGTTCGATTGCATGGCCGGGCGTTGTCGCGTCAGGCTTTGAAAACACAAGCGTTTACGCTGATCGAATTGCTGATCGTGATGGGCATCCTCACAATCTTGGCAACTCTTTCGCTGACCACCGTCAAGGGCCTGCTCAAAGACCAGAAGATCACTCAGTCAGCGCAGTTGGTTCGCGAGTATCTGGAAACGGCTCGGCTGCGAGCCTTGACTAGCGGTCGACCGGTAGCGGTTTTTCTCGAGCGCACGAGCTTGCTCGGCGACTCGACGGGCGCGGCAGTACCCGCCAATTTCACCACCACACGCTTGAGCATCGGCGAGGTCTTTCCACCCTACACGGGCGATGTGATCGGCGCGACGGGTGCCATGTACGACATCAATTTTGATTTCCGCAGTGGCGCGCCAGGTCAGCCACGGCAGAGCGATAACTATGCAGATCAGATCCGTTTTGCGCTTGGCGATGTGGCGGCGGGTTTTGGACCGGGCGGCTTCATTTCGGAAGGTGATACCATTGAATTTGAGGGCTACGGCGGACGCTTCGCCATCGAAAGAATCCGGACAGTAGGCTCGCAAGTTGCGGTCACATTTTTCAATCCACCCACCGACTACAATAATAGCCGATTTGCGATTATCGCTAGCGGAGGATCGACCGACGGAACCTTCGAAGTCACCCACGCACAGACGCCACCGCAGATACCTGTCGCCAACGCGATAATGGGTGTGTCAGATTCGACAGCTCCAGTTCCAAGTTTGCCCGCAGTTGCCTTCAGAGTATACCGGCGGCCTACCAAGTCGATGGTGGGTGCAGTTACACTACCGCGTGGGACGTGTGTGGATTTGGCTGCGTCAGGCTTTGGACCCGACGCATCCGGTGCGGGCGCGCCCGCCACAGTTTTTGGCGCGAACATGCTGCCGGGGATCGCTGATACACCAGCCAATGCTCTCAAGAGCGGCAGCTACAGCCGTATTGGCGTCATGTTCTCGGGCGACGGTCGACTTAGCAATGTGATCGCCGAAAACAGTGTGGGTGGCATCAAGCTCCCCGCTGGTGCAGTAGGAGCCACGCAAGTCCTGCACTTGCTGGTCGGTAAATCGGAACAGGTCTTTGTCGGTACGGGCGTGCTGCAACGCAGTCTGCCCAGCGATCGCGATCAAGTCATCTCCAATCTGTTGGATCCGGAGAATGTTTGGATCAGTTGCAATCCGTTCACCGGCGAAGTTCGATCGTCGCAGGTGGCTAACGTCGACGACGCGACCCTGGCTACGGCGATCACCAACAGCAATGTAGCGGTGGCGGTTCAAGCCTCGCGCGCCTTTTCAA
>JBGSJL010000154.1:0-21490 GCA_041741955.1 Pirellulaceae bacterium
GCCTCTGTGGAGAAGTGCAGGGGGGGCTCGTTATGGACAAGTCGATCGAGAGTGGCTTCAAGAATTTCAGCGGCCAGTTCGAACACTTCGAACTCTAGTTGTAGCTCGGATTTCCCATAGTCCAAGGGGACCGAGCGCTGCGCCAAAATGGTGCCCACATCGATTTCCGCAGTCATCTGATGGATAGTTACCCCGGTATGCTCTTCGCCATGGTAGCGCATCCAGAACGTGGGCATCGGACCGCGGTACTTGGGCAGGAGAGAGGGATGAATGTTAACGAAATGGGTTGACTCGATGCTCAGGATCGGCGGGCGTAGGATATTTTTACAGACACAGACGACCAGCACGTTGGGCGCAAGTGTCTTTAGGAAATCAATTGTCTCGGGCGTGTTCATATCGCTATGGAACGAGTACGGGAATCCCTTCAGAACGGCTAGTTCGTAAGCGGACGTGGCGCGAATCCAACGCCTTGCGAAGGTCCTACCGAGCAAAGTCCGCAGCCGGCTGTGAACTTGCCGTCCGATTCTTGAAACAACGCCGAGCAGTCCGAATTGCTTGATCAATGCTGCCGGTGAACTGCGCGCCTGCGCCAGCGTGTCGAGAAAGAAGATGTGGCACAATTCGATCGACTGACTGTCAGACAAAGCGTTTAAGACCGGTAGGCTTGCTCGCGTAGTTCGGTTGGTTAAAAAGGCCACTCGCATCAGTCCAGCACGCTACTCTTAGTTGTCGGTTGGTTGAAAGCTAGCTGGGCAGACGCGTAGTCGATCAGCGGCTTTAGAAAATCCGCGATGGCTTGGGCAACAACTTGATGGCCGGCCACATTAAAATGAATATCGGTTTGGAAGAAGTGCGATGGGGATAGGAGTGGGCTCAGGTCCAGGCAGGGAATTTGTTGTGCCTCGCAAAGCTTGGTTACGATGGCGGCTGGATCGGAGTTGCCCGCCACCAAGTCATCGCGGGAGGGGATCACCAGCACTGCAAAAACCGCCTGCGCAGTTCGTACTTCTTTATTTGTGGCCAGCAACAATTGGCTGGTAATCTCACGCGAGAATTCCTCACTGGCCGCTACCGTCTGTTTGGTATCTGCGGAGATCCGAACATTAGCGAGACTCTCCAGACTGTTCTTAAGCAAGAACACCACATGGGACGACTCGTACAGCCAACGCTGCAGGCTTAGCCTTGAGCGCTTCACCCAACCATCGTCGTGCGTGGGGAGTACAAGTTCCCCAGTTGCGTCCAGACTGGCAAACCTGGGCCGCAAATTATCGTCAAAGTCGTTGCCGCAGTAGAAGCATAGTAGCACTAAGTCAGGTTGGATCGTGGGTCGGAACCGCTGAAATGCCAACAATTGTTGGGCGGTTGAATAACCCTGGGAGCCAACGACCGCTACATCCCAATTCGGCTCTTCGGCTTGTAGCCGAGCCTCGAAGATCGCTGGGAAAGTAGCCGGATAATCTATTTCCAAATTTTCGACAAAGGAATCTCCCAGCAGTAGCAGACGCTTTCCTTCGGGCGATTTAGGTGTTACGTCCTCATCGCGAAAACCAAGATTATTGTATTTGAATCGCACGGCAATGTTATCGGCGCTGCGAGCGTAGATACCACTTCCGCTGGGTCGCCCGCGCCAACCCAAGACTTCATCGTAGGTGGCGAGACGTTTGCCCTCTTGAACGACGAACACTCGCAGCAGGAGCTCGCCACAAAGAAACGCAATCGACAAACCGATTGCCAGCGTGATCAGTCTAAAGCCCAGGCGGCGCAAGGGCTGTCGAATGGCGCGCGCGGGCAGTTTGGCTTGCTCGGGCTGCTGGACGATAGGACTCTGGCTCTGCAGCATTTCGTTTCTGTTCAACTCCTCGCTACTTAAGTTTCATCTTCCACAGGAGTATCTGGCCTAGTGCCGGACCAAGCTCCCAATCGTCGTGAAACGCGAAAGGCAATTTGGGCCATTCGAAGTCGCAATTTGGAGTAGGTCAATAGGTAGCGACCATGACGAACTTCAAGTCCCCCGAAGGCAGCTTTGAACTTGCGCGGGCCGTAGTCTTCGTGCGGCCATCCGGCTCCGCCAAAATCATAGAATTCGAATCCGTTTTCGTGGCCCCACAATATGTCGTCCCACACGATGCAAGCGAATGGTGAAAGTCCATTGATCCGAAGTGTCCCACCATACCAGGAATAGACGCGATTGCCGAAGACTAGAGATATGATGGCAGCAATCGGTCGATCGCCACTAAAGGCAGTTCGGATGCGGACGCTCTGTGGTGGGAGGTAGTGCAGTGCGGCTTCAAATAGTTCTCTTCCGAGCAATGGAACGCGAGCGCGTCTGTAACTGGACTGAAGCAATGCATACAACCGGCCAATACCCTCAAGCGAGTTGTCGTCACGCAATACGACTTCCTTGCGCAGCGTACTTCGGATCTTCTGTCGCATGCGTTTATTTACATTCAACCACAGTTCCTGAGGATCGATTCTCAGCGGGACGACGTAGTTGATGTAGTCGCGATGTTCGTAGTTGCATCGCAGCAGAGCATCTCGCTCGCAACCAGGCTGGCAGATCGAGCGCACTTCGCTCATCAATGCACGGCCGATAAGTTGCTTGTCGTGGTTGGCGACAAGCTGGGTCAAGGCAGCGATACCTGCTGGGTTGGAATCGCACAGCGGCTCGGCGTACTGCACGGCTCGCGAAGAAAGCGACGTGAAATCGCGCAGAGTTTTGACATGGCAACTCACCATCATAGCCACAATGTTGCCAGACTCGTCGATGGCCGCTTTAGCGAATGGCTCAACATTTCGAGTCGCAGTGAAGGCTCGGATCATGGCCGAGGTGTGAAAAATTGAGCCCTTGGAATGCTTGCGAACATAGTCGTCCCACTGTGTGTCCGCTGGCTGGCAGATCTCGAAGCGATATTCTGTGGCGGACATGAGCATGAACTTGGTCGTTGATGGCAGGCCTGAGACGCAGGGTGCGTCTCCCCAGCTTAATCACTCGAAATGCGATTAGAATCGCTGCAATGGGTCCAGTGGACCGTTTACCAGAGCTGCCAAACGCCAAAAACAAGCACATATGCTGCGAGCACCAAATTACTGACCGCATGTGCGACCATGCATGACCAGAGATCCTTTTTCCAGTACAGAAAACCATTGAGAAGCAAGCAGTACGTTGCCGCCGCCAGCCATTCTGGGTGCGCTAAAGTGAACATCAGCGTCACGATGGCACATGAGGAGAGCGAGTACTCCCCCACAGGCACTTTCTCCCACTCGGGGTCAATCAACCAGCGTAGCAAAAATCCTCGCCAAAAATGCTCTTCTACAATCGGCACAATCAGTCCAATCCCGACCAGTCGCGCCGCCAGGAAAGCCCACAGCGAAAAACCCGAAAGTTGTTCGAGAGGATTGAAACCAACTCGCTCCTCGGGCTGCAACCAAGTTGGCAAGAACTTCGTTACCTGTTGCTCCCACTGCAGACTACACAGACCAATCCACAGGCCGATACCGACCAAGCCAACCACGATCCCCGGCAGAACTCGCCAGTGGGGTTGGATGATGGGTTTGCCAGCCAACAACCAAACTAGGGCTACCGCCATGCAAAAAACCAGCAAACTGTAGAGCAGCGGATACCACGCATCCCCAAAGCGCGCTATGAATGCAGTGCCAAACAAGTAGAGGATGAAGGGAACAACGTAGGCCTTACTCAAAACACATCCTGTTTCGCTGGACTTGGAGAATGATCTCGATTCCTGAGCACCCAGGCGGCGACTAACATCGCCAACACATGAAGGCCAGACGCGAGGAAAAAAGGTGCTCCGGGAATCGCCAGCGGAGATTGCTCGCTGATCGCGGCAGCGAACACGCTGGTAAACACGATCGGTCCTAGCATACCGGCGATGCCCATTAGCGAGCTGTTGGCTCCCTGCAATTGTCCCTGCTCGCGGGCCGTCACGCGGCGTGTCATAAGCCCCTGTATGGCAGGATTAAAAAAGCCGACCAACGAGAACACGGGAATGGCGGCCCAGAACAACCAGCCCGTGCTGGCGATGCCGTAAATGAAATAGCCCAGTGCGCCAAACGTCAACGCCAAAAACAGCATGCGTCTCTCACCCAGAAACGAGGCGGTGCGACGAACCACGAAGCCTTGCATCAACACACCGAACAAGCCGACGACAACCAAAGTGCCACCGACGGCCTGCGGTCCCCAATTATACCGGAAGCCCGCGTAGAGCACGAAGACACTTTGCAGAACCTGGTGGGCCAGTTGATAAATTAGTAGCACGCTCGCCAATCCAAGTAGTTCGGGATGGGAGCGCAGCAGTTTGAGCGACCCAACAGGATTCGCCTTTCTCCAGGAGAATTTCGAGCGGTTCTCAACGGCCAGAGATTCGGGCAGGATAAAAAATCCATAGACTGCGTTGAGGAGTGTAAGGCCGCCAGCGACCCAAAAGGGCAATCGCAGGGAATACTCGCCCAGCAAGCCACCGAGTCCCGGCCCCACCACAAAACCAATTCCCCAGGCAGCTCCAAACAGTCCGTAACTAGCCGCTCGCTTTTCTGGAGGCGTTACGTCGGCAATGTAAGCACCCGCCGTTGCAAAGCTGGCCGCAGTAATGCCGGATAGAATGCGGCCAATGAACAACCAGATGAGGTTGGGCGCGAGCGCCATTAGCACGTAGTCCAAGCCGAGTCCAACGCAGGAGACGAGGATGACGCGGCGACGCCCGAACCGATCCGACAGCGATCCCATGATCGGCGAAAACACAAATTGCATCAGCGCCCAGGTCGCACCAAACAAGCCCACGAAGTAGGAGGCGCGACCTGTAATTTGGTCGATGGGCATTCCCAGAATCGCCTGCCGCTGACCAGCAGTTAAGTCGAATTGCTCCCGCAAAACACCCTCCCTAGCATCTGGATCTGCCGAGTCTCGGATCGCTTCGATCGTATTGGAGGCGTCCTGCACCGAGAGACGTTCGGAGGTGCCGAGGTCCTGGAGCCGCTGATTGAGCACCATCCCTTCGATCAATTTGGGCGCAACGGGTATCGTTACTCCCAGCGAAAGCACATCCAGAACAACAGTTACGAAGATAAAGGCCAGGGCCGCACGACGCGGGTTGTTCATGCGTTGTCTTTCGAAATTGGCAAACCGGTCAACAACCTAAAGACCTCTTCGTACTTAGCCTGCGTTTCTAAGATTACGCTTGCAGGCAGACAAGGCGGCTCACTTTCGCGATCCCACTGGCTGGCCGTCAGCCACTCGCGCACAAACTGCTTATCCAGCGACGGCTGGGAGGAACCAGGCTGATAGCTATCGGCGGGCCAAAAACGCGAGCTGTCTGGTGTCAATACTTCGTCGATCAAAATAACTTCGCCTTCGTGCCAACCCCATTCAAATTTCGTGTCGGCAATGATGATCCCATGCTCGCGAGCCCACTGGGCGCCTGTGCGATAAACATCTAGGCTCTTTTGGCGGAGCAGGGTGGCAAGCTCGCAGCCGAGCTGCGTGGCCATCGTATCAAACGACACATTAATGTCGTGGCCAGTCTCCGCCTTGGTAGCTGGCGTAAAAATGGGCTCTGGAAGCGGGTCACACTGCCTGAGCCCTGGCGGCAAATCGACTCCGCAGACCTGGCCGCTGCGCTGATATTCGCGCCAGCCCGAACCTTCTAAGTACCCGCGCACGACGCACTCGAACGGAATGACCTCGGCCTTTTGGGTCAGCATCACCCGACCGGCCAGTTCGGATCGTTGGGCTGGTGTTACGTCCAGTGAATCGGGTATTTCGGTCGACAACAGGTGATGGTTGACCTCGATGCGATCAAACCAGAACTTGCTCAACTGCGTTAGCAGGATGCCTTTTCCTGGAATGCCGTTCGGCAAAATCCAATCAAACGCGCTAATTCGATCGGTACTGATAATCAGCAGGCGACTTCCCAAGTCGTAGACATCGCGAACTTTGCCCTGTCGCTTAGAATACGGTAGCGATGTCGTTAGTAACGCAGATCGGGTGTTTGATGTTTCCATAGCTCGAAAATCGAATGCAAGTGGTCAAAATTTAGCGGCTCGGGCTTATAACTTGATTGAACCTAATCTCGACATGGGTTAGATTCGCTGCTTGGCTGAAACGAGGGCAAAGTTTCGCGAAGCTTCAGTCCCACGCATAACGCTGCTTAGAAAGCCTTTAATTGAATGGGTGACCTGCGATTCACGATTCCGCAAGCTCAGGATTTCGATCCGCGAGTATGGGACACCGCATTTATTACAGGAATCGAGGGGATACCCTGGCACTGCCATCATACTTTTGATGGCCAACAGTTTAGCATCGGCAGGGAGATTGACGAGTCAGGCAAGCTGAACATCCTGTGGCCAGCAAAAAGTTTGGGGAACCTCTGCCTGTCAACCACCAGTTTGCGACGATCGGATGAACCCTACTCACTGGTCGTCGAACTGGCCCGCGGAACGGTCAGCCGGCTGCGCAACCAAACTTCTGAATGGCAGCGCGTTGGTTTGCGTTTGCCGGACAAATTCTTCCCGCTGGCCGAAGACGCGCTGAGTCAGTTGCTGCGTGCGTTGACCCGTGGGAAGGATCCACTGGAGCAACACAGCCATGCTCAGAACTCCATCAATCTGGCTCTCGAAGCGTCGATTCTACTTTGCAACACGTTTGCGGCCCAATCTTTGGAGGCGCGTCGGCAAAGCGAAGGTCGGCTGTCCACTTTGCTAGGTATCCAGTTGCCCGCTGGTACGCCGCTGCGTCAGTACCAGGAGGCGCTCTCGAAGTCCTTCAATTTAATTTGCGTCCCTGCCGATCTAGGTTCGGTCGAGTCGGCCTCCGGCAAACCGGTCTACGAACCTTTTGACGAGCAGTTGCAATGGGCGACCCACGATGGCAAGAAAGCCTGTGTGGGGCCTCTGGTGAACTTCCGCGAAGGCTGCTTGCCTCAGTGGATGGTGTTGCTAAACGAGGGTTTCGAAAGCTTTCTACGGGCCGCCTGCGAGTACGCCAAGGCGACAGTTCAGCGCTATCAGGGGCAAGCACATATTTGGAACTGTGCGGCGGGCCTAAACGTCCCCAACGGCATGGGTTGGTCGGACGAGGAAGTACTTCGCATGGCCGTGTCCTTGATCGAAACCGTACGCCGCGCCGATGATCGATGCCCCGTTCTGTTGACCATCGACCAACCCTGGAGCGAATATCTTCGCAATGACGCCAATGGAATTTCACCGATTCACTTTGCCGATGCGCTGATCCGCGCCGACCTCGGACTAAGCGGACTGGCGTTGGACTTCACGCTCGATACGTGGCCCACCGGTACGATGCCACGCGATCCGATCGAAGTGAATCGGCTGATCGACCGCTGGTCTCTGTTGGGTTTGCCGTTGATGGTCATCATCAACAGCCCCCTCGAAGAACCCGAAAGCCCTACTATTAGTCCTGCGGCAGATCGGCCTTCCCACTGGACTACTTTACCGGAATATACTGGGCAATTGACACCCGATGGTCTCGTTCGCTTACTACTCTCCAAGCCCTCGGTACATGCGGTCATTTGGAATAACATGCGGATTGAGAACTCGCCGAATCGCAGCTTGTGGACCGACGATGGAAAGGCCAAAGGCCTGCTCGGCAGCATGGCCGCGCTAAGAAAAGTGCTGCTGCATTAGCCGTGTCGTTGTCCGGCTACCATTGCACGCAGTAAGGAGATTTCCGTCCATGAGTCGTCCACGCTGCATTAGCCGAGTTATTATCCCGTTGCCATTGCCTCATTGGGCTTGGGCATCTGCCAAACGCCAAAGGTACCAAGCGGCTACACTGCGATAAGGCTGCCAATGCTCGGTGAGCCTGGTAAAGTCTGCTTTAAGTGGCAACTCCGGCAACCCATAGAGTACCTTTAGACCCGAGCGAACTCCAAAATCGTCGACGGGCATAATGTCCAGTCGACCGAGAGCGAATATCAAGATCATCTCGACTGTCCAGCGTCCTACGCCACGCAGCGGCAACAGGAGCTGAATCAACTCGGCGTCGGACAGATTGTCAGCCTCCTCGCGAGTTGGAATTTGGCCGCTCAGCGTGGCTGCAGCAATTCCCTTGATCGCTACGACCTTAGCCGCCGAGAATCCACAAGCCCGCAAACGATCGTTGTCGGCTCTGGAAACCTGGCGAGGCGAAGGAAATGGGTGGCCGCGAAAACCGTCTGTCAGCCTTTTTAGGATGCTGGCTGCGGCTTTGCCATGCAGCTGTTGATGCGCAATGGCGCGTACCAAAGCTTCATAGATCGTTCGCTGCCAATCGACCTGCAAGCCACATTGGCCGCATTGTGAAATCCATGCGGCCAATGGGTCCGAACCGGACAGCAACTGCCGCTCCGCTTTTTTCAATCGACGGTCGTGGCTGGCGGATCGCTTATCGACTGGCATTGGCAACTACTCTTCGGTTCCGACTACCCTGACCGTAGCACTGGGACGTCGCAAGGTATGCTCAGCAACTTGCAAGATATCGTCGGCGGTGACCGCTGCAAAACGCCCGAGGACCACATCGAGCGGCTCGTAATTGCGACGATTCATCCAAGATTGACCCAACGCAAATAGACGATTGCTCGGCCGTTCATCGGACAGTATAAGGCTACTGGCAATCTTATTGCGCGCCAAATCGATTTCCTTACGCGTGATACCATCGCGTAGTGCCGTATCGATCACTTGGCGAAGCGAGGCTTCGTTCTCCTCTGCGTCTTCCGGTGCGCAACATAAATAGCCGACGATGCATCCGCATTCGTCAAAGAACTGAGGCCAGAGGGTGGCCGTTTCAGCTTTTCCCGTATCGATCAATTCCCAAAACAAACGGCTCCCACCCTCGTCCGCTAGAACCGAGCACAATAGCCGCAGTGCATAACGTTCCAGCGCATTGCAACCCACCCCTGGCCACAACTGGACCGCGTAATGCTGATGCGTTGATTCGCGTTCAATCGAGAGTTCACCGCTACCGTAGTTTGGCACTTTGGGGCGGCGGGCGGCGGGTGTCGCTGGCCAATGCGCGGTAGCGCTGGAGACGTCGTCTACTAGCTTGCCAAAGTCAATTTTGCCGCTTGCAACCAGAAACATATTCTCTTTGGTGTAGCGGGCGCGATGATACTCTTGCATCTGCGCGACAAACATGTCCGACACGCTCTCTGTCGTGCCCAGTACGCGAGTACTTAGAGGATGTTCGCCGAAGAACAGCTCCGTAGCGCGCTCGAATGCGCCATACGGAGGTTGATCGTCGTACATCGCGATCTCTTCCAGGATGACCTGCCGTTCGGTTTCAAAATCCTCCTCGCGAAGCAAGGGTTGCATCAGGTCGGTCAGTAGGTCGACGGCTCGATCCTGGCATTCGGGCAATACCGATGCGTAGAAGACCGTGGAATCTTCGGAGGTGTAAGCGTTGGACTGGGCACCCAAATGATCCAGTTCGCGATTCACTTCCTCAGCCGTGCGTCGCTGCGTGCCCTTGAATACCATGTGTTCGAGAAAATGGCTTACGCCGGCGACATCGAGCTGTTCGTCGCGCGAACCTGTCCTGACAAACCAGCCGAAAGATGCCGTAAAAGCGGCTGGATCGTGGAGCACTACGATCTCTGGTCCAGCGTCGGTTTTATGCGTCAACAATTCCATCAGGCAACTCCTTCGGGCAATTCTAGCGATTGGGAGCCGACAGTCACCAGCGAAAAGTTCTTCGGTAAATTTTCTCGGAAATGCTTCAGCAGACTCTCGCAGGTCAAGCCATCCACCCGCGCGCAGACTTCATCGCGATCGGGCACGCGTCCTAAATAAAACCAATCGCTGGCAATCTGGCCACTGCGGGCCGCAGATGACTCCTGTTCAAAGACAAGCGAACTTTTAATGCGGTTCTTCAAGCGTGCCAATTCATCTTCGGTAATTCCATCGTCGAGTGAATGAATCGTCTCCAGGAGCACTTGCAGCGTTTCTTCGGCGCGATTTGTCGTAGTCCCCGCATAGCACATCACACTGCCTTGGCCAGCCATCGAAAAACAAGTCGCAAAAACCGAATACACCAATCCCCGCTTTTCGCGAACCTCTGAAAACAGTCGCGAGCTCATGCCATCGCTGAGCACACCTACTAAGGCTCGGGCCTCATAGTATTCTGAACTCTCGTAGGACGCGCAGTCATAGGCCAATGCCAAGTGCGTTTGGTTGGTGGCGTGATCGACGTGCATACTGCCGTAGTTCGAGTGCAGCACGGGCATGCCCAACAGCTCCGGACCACGCCAGTCCCCCAACTGCTGCTCGACAACTTCGCAAAGGTGCTCCCAGTTAAAATTGCCTGCCACCGCGAGGATACATCCAGCCGGTTTGTAGTTCTGCTCGAAAAAAGAGTTGAGAGATGGCATATCAATGGCCTCCAACCCTTGCTTGGAACCCTGCGAAATTCTCCCGAAGGGCAGGGGATAGCGAAACTTCTTCAGCTCGCTAAAGCAACGATGCGAAGGTTCATCGTCCAACGCGCGCAGTTCTTGCAAACATAGCTGCCGCGCGTCGGGCAATTGATCTTCGGGCAAGTGCGGGCGACGCACAATGTCGCTGTACAAACCCAGCACGGTCGCAAGTACTTCGGTCGGCATGGCACAACTGAACGAGCTGTGGCTGGTCGTGATCGAGCTGCTGCGCTCAACGCCCAACTCGTCCAAACGCTCCAGAAACTGCCGGCTGTCTAGTCCGCCAGCTCCGCGCTGCACCATTTCGCTACACATGCCGGATAGACCATCGAGCCCCATGGGTTCGAAACAGGTTCCTGCAGGAAGCAGGAACGAGAAGGCTGACGAACGCAACCAGGGCATATGCTCACCGAGCAGCACAAGGCCATTGTCAAATTGATGGCGCAGTAAACGTTGATCCATGAAGCGACTTTTCGAAGTGACTACTCGGACTTGGAACTCGAGCCGCCGGATGATTTCTTGGCAGTACCCGACTTGCCGTCGCTCGACTTGCTCTCGCCTTTCTGGCTTTGGCTGGCCTTGGTTTCGCTCGATTTGCTCTCGCTGCCCTTGCTATCGGTTGATTTACCCTCGCTGGGCGTATCTGCGGCTTTGGCCTTGTTAAATGAATCGCTGCGATAGTCGGTTTTGTAGAATCCCGATCCTTTAAAGATGATGGCCGAACCCGTACCGATCAATCGCCTGAGTTTAAGTTTGCCGCATTCGGGACACTTCTTCTTTTTGTCGTCATTAATACCTTGGTATAGTTCGAACTTATGGTCACATGCGTCGCACTGATAATCGTAGGTTGGCATTACTTCCGCTCCAATGAATCGAAACACATCAAGATACCCTTCGACGGCAAAGCTAACCTTCGAATGTCAGCTTGCCTTACCGGTGCTCACAATCACGCTACTGGGTCGTACGACACGATCCTGCAGCATGTATCCGGCTGCCACTTCTTGGGCAACCATTCCCACGGCGTATTCGTCGCTCGGCATTTGCGCGATGGCTTCGTGAATATTCGGATCGAACGTGAACCCAACTGACTCGATACGCTTGCAGCCGAATTTGCCCAGCACGGCGCCCAATTGATTGAGCACCATAGTAACTCCGTCGCGCAGAGCGGAGGTATTGGCAGAATCCTGCTGAGCCGCTTCCGTAGCTCTGCTCAAATTGTCGACTACCTCGACCAAATCACGAATCAAGGGCACGTTGGCATATTTGAGCTGTTGATCCGAGTCGCGCTGCATGCGCTTGCGAAAGTTTTCCAGTTCCGCTCGCGCACGGAGCACTTCGCGATTGGATTCCAACAAACGCGACTCAAGGGATTCCTCTACGCCCGATGGCGCATGGGCCTCGGCGCCGAGCTCGTCGTCGCTATGGGCGTCGTCAAACGCATTCAATAGGTTGTCAAAAGGCGTATCATCGGAAGTCTGGGCGTCATTGTTTTGATCGTGAGATTGCATATTCATTTACTCCGTGGGAGTCCCGTTCTCTGCGTGTCGAAAATAGTTGAAAACCCGATCCAGAAACGACTTGCGCTGCGGAGTAACGTGCTCTTCCTCCAGCTCTGCCAGTTTCCGGAGTAGCTCTTCTTGCTTAGCACCGACCTTCTTGGGAATCTCTACAAAAGTTTGCACATGGAGATTACCCCGCACGCTGCTTCTTGGGTCAGGCATTCCCAAACCTCGCAACTGAAACACTTCGCCACTTTGCGAACCCCGAGGAATCTTGAGCGTATGCCTTCCGCCGAGAGTCGGAATTTCAATTTCAGTTCCCAACACCGCTTGCGAATAGCTCAGCGGCACCTGCAGTACGAGCTCGTTTCCTTCACGAAGAAACATTTTGTGTGGGCGGACTTTGATAAAGCAGTATGCATCGCCTGCGGGGCCTCCGTCAGGACTGGCCTGTCCCTCACCCGCCAAGCGAACACGCATGCCATCATCGACGCCCGCTGGAATGGCAACTTCTAAGAGCACCTCCTTGGGCAGAGCGCCCGAGCCATCGCATCGTTTGCAGGGCGTGGTAATTACCTTGCCTTTACCGCGACACTGCGGGCACGTGGTTTGGACACGGAGGATGCCGTTGGCTTGTACGACTTGTCCTTGGCCACGGCAACGGCCACACACCTGAGGCTGAGAGCCCGGTTCAGCGCCACTACCCTCACAGGGCTTGCACCACTCATGGCGAGTCAACGACACCTTCTTGCGAGTTCCAGCGGCGGCCTCTTCCAGGTCTAAGGTCACGTCGCAACGGATGTCGGCTCCGCGTCTAACTCGGTTGCGAGAGCGTCCACCGAAGAAGTCTTCAAAAATCGTACCGCCGAACATGTCTCCGAAAGCTTCAAAAATATCGCCGACTTCCTGCGAGCCACCACCGCCTACGCCCGCATGACCGTATTGATCATATCGCGCACGCTTTTGTTCGTCGCTCAACACTTCATAGGCTTCGGCGGCCTCTTTGAAACGTGCGATGGCATCTTCGTCATCGCGATTGCTGTCCGGATGGTACTTAATTGCCAGCTTGCGATAGGCCTTTGAGATCTCCACCGTCGTCACGGTTTTAGTAATCCCAAGAACTTCGTAGTAGCAGCGCTTCGTAGTTGCCATGGGTCTTGTCGAATCGGGTCTTATCGAATCCAGTTCTGGACAAAAGGCCACTCCCTTGCGGGAATGGCCTTTCGGAAATTTCAGTTCCACGCGAGCTGTTCTAGGAGACAGCCCCTTCAGCCCGCTGCTTTTTCTTGTCTTCTTTATCAAAGTTCGTCACTAGGGCTTCGGTAGTCAGCAACAAACCGGCAATACTTCCAGCATTTGCCAAAGCCGTCCTGACAACTTTGACGGGATCGATAATGCCCGACTTGAGCATGTCGACATAAACGCCCTTGTTGGCGTCATAACCCGTCGAGATCGGTTTTTGCCTAACTTCGTCAGCCACAACCGAACCGTCAATACCGGCGTTGTCAGCAATCTGTCGAAGGGGTGCGGACAGCGATCGCAGGATAATCTGAGCACCGATCTTCTCGTCACCCTTGCATTTGGCCATCGCGGCTTCTACGGCTTCGCTACAGCGAATCAGAGCTACGCCACCGCCGGGAAGAATGCCTTCTTCCATGGCAGCGCGGGTCGCATGTAAGGCGTCTTCCACGCGAGCCTTCTTCTGCTTCATGTCGGCTTCGGTCTCCGCGCCCACACTGATCACCGCGACACCACCGGCTAGCTTGGCCAATCGCTCCTGCAACTTCTCGCGATCGTATTCGCTGTCTGTCTGCTCGATCTGTGCGCGAATTTGAGCGACTCGCTGATCGATGGTTTTGCGATCGCCGGCACCTTCCACGATCGTGGTGTTGCTCTTATCAATGACTACTTTTTTGGCCCGACCCAGTTGGTCTAGAGAAAGCTTCTCAAGCTGGATGCCAAGATCCTCGCTGATGAACGTGCCGCCCGTCAGCGTAGCGATGTCACCCATCATGGCCTTGCGGCGATCGCCGAAGCCAGGCGCTTTGACCGCACACACGTTGAGCGTTCCACGCAGCTTGTTGACCACCAACAGCGTCAGAGCTTCGGCGTCGATATCTTCAGCGATGATCAACAGCGGACGCCCGCTTTGGCTAGTCTTTTCGAGCACTGGGACTAAGTCGCGAATGTTGCTGATCTTCTTCTCGAACAGCAATACCAGGGCGTCCTCAAACGTACACGACATATCGCCTGGTACATTGATGAAGTAGGGCGAAATGTAACCTTTGTCAAACTGCATGCCGTCGACGTAATCGACAGTCGTTTCAGCGGTTTTGCCTTCTTCGACCGTGATCACGCCATCCTTGCCAACTCGCTCGAGCGCCTCGGCCAACAATTCGCCGATCTGCATGTCGTTGTTAGCACTAATAGCGCCTACGGCTGCAACTTGCTGGCGATCGCTGACTGGCTTGCCCAGCTCGTGCAGCTTGGCAACTGCCGCTTCGATGGCACGTTCAATACCGCGACGAATCGCCGCAGGGTTACTGCCCGCTACGATGTTTCGCAGACCTTCTTTGAAAATTGCGCGAGCCAAAACCGTCGCTGTCGTCGTGCCGTCTCCAGCCAGATCGCTGGTCTTCTGAGCGACTTCTACGACCAGCTTGGCCCCCATGTTTTCGAAGCGGTCTTCCAATTCGATCTCTTTGGCAACCGTCACGCCGTCTTTGGTCACAGTTGGACCGCCGAAACTCTTGTCGATGATCACATTGCGACCGGTCGGTCCCATTGTGACGGCGACAGCATTCGCCAGCTTCTCGACGCCCTGCAGCATTCTTGCGCGGGCATGATCTTCAAACATAAGCTGTTTAGCCACGCTATGGATCCTTATCTTTACTAATTAAACTTGATTGAATGTTGGAACGACGCAAACCGCCGCAGGCGGGCCCATCGCGGGTCTCGCATTTTTCGACAAATCCTCAGCCACCAAGAGTCCAATCCAGTGGAGTGGACTCTCGACGCCAGCCGCAACTAGGCGAGAACCTTGGCCAGGATGTCGCTCTCGCGAAGAATCTTGACTTCGTCCCCGTCGACTTCGATATCGCTACCACCGTACTTGCCGTAGATCACGACATCGCCGACGGCTACTGAGAGCGTCCCGCGATTGCCGTTGTCCAACAGCTTGCCAGGACCTACTGCTACCACTGTCCCACGCTGGGGCTTCTCTTGCGCGGAGCCTGGCAACACGATACCACCGGCTGTGGTCTCTTCGGCTTCCTCTGGCTTGACTACGACACGGTCATCCAAGGGGCGAATTTTAAGCTTGGCCATTTTGAAATTCCTATAAACTAATTTTGTTGAGATACTTAATGGAAATACTTTTTAGACGAACGGCAAAAACAATTACATCATTCCGCCCATGCCGCCCATGCCGCCGCCCATGCCGCCACCCATACCACCCATCGGGTCCATGCCACCACCCATACCGTGGTCGTGGTGATCACCACCGCCAGCTTCTTCCTCTTCGGAAGGAATTTCGGTGATGAGGGACTCCGTGGTCAGCAACAGCGAAGCAACACTGGCCGCGTTTTGTAATGCGGTTCGCACAACTTTGGTTGGATCGATAATGCCCGCGGCCACCATATCGGTGTACACGTCCGCATTGGCATCGTAACCTTCCGTGGCCACCTTCTGATGGCGAACACGATTGACCACGACAGCTCCGTCCACACCGGCATTGTTAGCGATCGCTCGCAGAGGATGGTCTAAAACATTGGCGACAATCTGAGCACCCATGCCCTCATCGCCTTCCAGCTTCAGCTTGCGAATCGCCGACTCGCAGCGAATTAAAGCCACACCACCGCCGGGCACAATCCCCTCATGCAACGCAGCCTGCGTGGCGGCTTTCGCGTCATCCAGCAGAGCCTTACGCTCCTTCATTTCAGTTTCAGTGGCTGCACCTACCGAAATTTGCGCGACACCTCCAGCCAACTTGGCCAAACGCTCCTGAAGCTTTTCCTTGTCGTAGTCGCTATCGGTATTCTCGATTTCGCGACGAATCTGATCCGCCCGACCGGTGATCGCTTCCTTCTTGCCCGCTCCGCCAACGATTATTGTCTGCTCGCTAGTGATACGCACCTTTTTCACGCGGCCCAAATCGGAGAGCTTGATGCTTTCAAGATCGACACCCAAGTCCTTGAAGATCGCTTGTCCGCCAGTCAAGGCTGCCAAGTCGCCCATGATGGCCTTGCGACGATCGCCGTAACCGGGAGCCTTGACGGCACACACATTTAGAATGCCACGCATCTTGTTGACCACCAGCGTGGCCAGCGCCTCGCCATCGACATCTTCAGCAATCACCAGCAAGGGCTTCTTGGACTTGCTGATGGCCTCTAGCAGAGGAATCATTTTCTTGTTCGAACTGATCTTCTCTTCGTAGATCAAGACATAGCAGTCATCGAGCTCGACACTGACATTGTCTGCATTGGTGACGAAGTGCGGCGAAAGAAAACCGCGATCAAATTGCATGCCCTCGACCACTTCGACAGTGGTTTCGCTGCTGCGACCTTCTTCCACTGTGATCACGCCGTCCTTACCAACTTTGAGGAAGGCGTCTGCCAGCACGTCGCCAATCGCGGGATCGTTATTGCCAGCGATCGTTGCAACCTGCTTGATTTCCTTCTTGCTCTTTTCGTCGATCTTGATCGACATTTTCGTCAAAGCCTCGCCTACGGCTTCAACAGCCTTGCCAATACCGCGAGCTAGCGCCATCGGGTCACCGCCCGCCGCAACCATTTTCAAGCCTTCGCGGAAAATCGCTTCGGCCAACACGGTGGCAGTCGTGGTACCGTCGCCAGCAACATCGTTGGTCTTGCTGGCTGCTTCCTTAACCAACTGTGCACCGAGGTTTTCGTAAGGGTCGTCCAAATCGATCTCTTCGGCGACCGTCACTCCGTCCTTGGTCACCTTGGGCGAACCCCAGCCTTTGTCCAAGACCGCATTGCGACCCCGCGGGCCCAAGGTGCTGCGCACCGCACGAGCCAACTTAGAGACGCCAGCCAAGAGCGGTTGCCTTGCTTCGTCATCGAAAACCATTTGCTTTGCCACGTTCAATATCCTCCAAAGTGGATTGAGAATGCAGTGAACCGAAGAGGTTGATTCTTTATTTCTGTATGGATTGACCGCGACTGCAAAGCTGAATTATCAACCGCAAGTCGTCAATCATGCTCGGAGGTACTCCCTCCAACCTGCCTGCCAGACCGAACGCTGCACCTGGCTGAGTCGCAGAGCGAACCCCAGCCAACCTGGCAGTCGCTGAGTAAGGGTGCTCGCAATGCAAAGTCTGTGCCACATGCCAAATTGTGCTCCGAATTGTGGTCGTTCCGGCCCCTGCCGAGCTGACTTTTGCGGGCCGGACACTAGGCTTTCTAAAGGGTTCTCAATGCCCAAGACACCCTCGGGCAGGAATTGCCAAATTGACAGGAATTTCCGAATTGCATCCAAGGCCACCCTAGTGCTGCATGGCTGCTAGAACCTAAGATTAGACCTTTCAGTCGTGCTGGCAGACTCGAAGTTAATGAGCACGTTCAAGAGTCGAAGGTTTCAAAAGGAAGGGCAGTTTGGGAACCATGCGCTGGATCGTTTTACTCGCTGGCCTACTGGGTGCGGCTGGCGTGGCCATCGGAGCCAATGCGGCTCACGGTCTCGAAGCCTCGTTGACCGATCAAGGCCTGCCCGCAGACGAAATTGCCAAGCGTCTAAGCAACTGCGACGTGGCCGTCCGCTACCACATGACACACACGCTGGCGCTGCTCGCAATCGGGCTAACCACCGCCACCGGGAACTCGCGTCGCGGGTCTTCCGCATGCGTTTTCTTTACGCTTGGGATCGCCCTGTTTTGCGGAGGTCTCTACAGCATGGTCTACTTAGGCCTGATGGGTCACTGGGCGATCGTTCCCTTGGGCGGACTGTGTTTTATGTTGGGCTGGCTGTGTTTGGCCACGCTCGCTTGGGGTCGCTCGCATGATCGAAACGCCGACTAGGCCTTTTGTCCACTTTCGATTTTGGGGTAGCTGGAGTTTCCAGACTTCAGTGTGTCGCAAGAAGCGTATCCAGCGCTCAAACAAATGATTACTTATGACTCAAGACAATGATCCAAAACTGCCAAGCACCTACCGCGAGCTCGTGGAGCAATTTCCAGCGATCACCGCCGCGCATGACAGTATGGCTCGGGCCGTAGAAAAATCGGGGCCGCTGGACGAAAAGACGTGCGCATTGATAAAGATCGGTGTCTCCGTGGGCGCGGGCCTCGAATCGGCATTGCGCAGCCACGTACGACGCGCAAAACATGCTGGAGCTTCCGATCAAGAAATAGTGCAAGCTGTGTTTCAAGGCATGAACACAATCGGCTTTCCGCGCACCGTGGCCGCTTGGAGCTGGGCTCGTATCCAATTCGAACGCGACGACAGGGAAGCAGCCGGCCAGCCAAAACCATGAGTTCGCTGCTAGCAAGCCGTTTGCTGACGCCCGAGCTCTGTCCGGCTTACATCTTGGCTGGCGGACAAAGCACGCGTTTCGGCAGCGACAAGGCTCTAGTCACAACTACAGCCGGCCCGCTTCTGAGCTATCTACATCAAACTCTTGCCGAGCGAGGCCATGCGGTGTACGTGGTCGCGGATCGAGTGGACCGGTATCGACAGCTTGGTATCGAATGCTTGGTGGATCAAGTTGCTAGCAAAGGTCCGTTGGCCGGGATGGCAACCGCTCTGCAACATCGACTCGATCAAGAAACAGGCTGGCTGCTGGTGCTCAGTTGCGATCAATACTTTTGGAATCATGCCTGGTTTTGCTGTTTGGCGGACTACGTGACCGAACAAGTCGAAGCTATCGCCTTTCGTCGCATACCGCGCATGAGGCACGCCGTGCAGCTTGCAGAAGCAGTGGAACCGGTTAGAGATTTGGCCGCACCCAGTCGCCTGGAACCGCTGGGCAATTCGGAAACCCAGCGCGACCTAGAACCACTACCGATTCTGCTACACACGGACGTATTTGGCAGGGTGCAGCGATCTGTCGCGCAAGACGATCGGTCGCTGCACAGCCTGCTGGCCCTGTGCCGAGTGGCAGGCATCTTGGCGCTGGACGGGCCCAAAGTCTGGTCCTTCAACACGCCACAAGAAATTGCCGCGATACAGACCAGAGCGGCCCGCAGAACATCGAACTCGTAGCCAAATACTGAAAACGTATGCTACTGAGAGTCCCTATTTTTTCGGCGATTTTGGTGCTTGCGCTGCAAATTCGGCGGCAGTAAGTTGATAGAGCTGTCCATCTTCTTTGACGACCCAGCCACCAGCCTGTTCAGCGGTCGCTTCATAGGCGATCACCTTTGCTTTGTCGGGGCTGACGCCCTCCTGCAACCTACTTCGCCAGACAACAAAGATCGATTTGTCCTTGATCGCAGACACGGCGGCTGGAAACTTTGTCTCATAAATTTTCGTATCTTCGGCGCTATTTAGCGCAACGGCCCCAAACGAAGACTCGGCAATCATGTCGCGAGTTTGAACCATGGCTTCGGACGCACCCTCGGGTGTCGATAGACCGCTAGAACTAGATTCTGTGCCGCACCCCAACATGGACAGACACAGTAGACCAACTATTGCAAAACGCATTCTAGATTTTTTCATATGAGTAAGACAAAAAAAGCCGGTTCGCCTCGCGCGAATCGGCTATGGTTGAATATTTGACGGTAATCCAAGGCTATTCGATCTGAGCAACCTCGCCGCCAGCTCGGCTACCAACGGCTTGCCAAGTTGCGAAGTCGACATTGTCGGAGACAAAGGAAACCGAACCATCCGCACGGCCCATCATGGCACCGCCCGTATGCTGGCTCGAAGCGGCCATGTGAATCGTGTTGAAGGACACGCCGCAGTTGTAGCGCTGCTGGGCAACGTTCTGGTTCATGCGATTCCAATTCACAGGAAGCGTGTGGCTGTAAACGAAATTGGGCGTGAGCTGGCGGTAATACTGATGACCCGTATAGCGTATCCAAGTTCCCGTCGTGCTCTGGCCGTTGGGCAAGCACTGCGGCACTGTTCGACCGTCGATCAACAGCGCTGGCGTGGCGTAGTCGGTCCCTGTGAAGAACACAGTCGTGTTGTTGAATTGGTTGGTCGCATTCCACTGCAGCGTGCCTCGCAGAACTTCAGAGAATAGAGCGGTGTTGCTGGTTCCGTCGGTAATCTCACCCATTTTCGGGCCAGTCAGGAGTTGACCAGCCGAGGGATAACTTTTCGCGAAAATGCCGTCGATTGTCGTACCGCCACGCAGCCGGCTACCACCGATACAAGCGTGATAGTTTTGACGTCCAGCAGCAAAAAAGTCGTTGCTCGACGGATCGGACGGACACAAGAACACCGGCACGTCGGTCACTCGCGCAGCCGAATTGGCTCCGGTCTTGGCCGGTATCGACGAGTGAATGGCGGCGTCGCTATTGACGTTATAATTCAAGTCGAACAAGTTGTATTTGTTCGATTGCTCGAAAAACGGAAGCATGTAGACCTGGGCGACCGCTTCGGAAGTTCGCGTCACGGGACCGGCAGTGTCTTGAAAAATCTTCGTGTGTTGCACCGGCGGAAAATAGCGGAATGTGCTCTCGAAATTGTGAGCCGCTAAACCAAATTGCTTAAGGTTATTAGAACACTGCATCCGCCGCGCAGCTTCGCGGGCAGCTTGAACCGCAGGTAATAAGAGACCCACCAAAATGCCGATGATGGCAATCACCACCAGCAGCTCCACCAACGTAAACGCGCGCTTCATTTTTGCAGCCTTCGATAAATAAACAAAAATTCAAAAAGTTCAGAGCAACCCTGTGGATAAAGATTAGCAATGTTCATACCAATCGGCAAATTAATTTTTGTTAATATTTAACACTGCGCCTGCTTGGGGTGATCCAGCGTCGCTAGCCATTCATTGAGGCGACTGGATTGCCTGCGGCTTCGGTATTAGATTCTCAAATTAAGCGATCTTTTGGTAAAGAGTGAGATAGATCGGGAAGGCGTGCTCAAAACATGGGCTGGTGGGTTGCCAGCATTGAATTTTAGGGTGCAATCCATGTAGCTCGCAGTCCCCGTCCCCGCCGTTGAATTCACGCTGGTGACCGACGTGCCACAATTTAACCTTGTCTCTGCTACAGCAGAGTATTCTGACGGCCTGAAGTCTGGCGACTCCAGCTACGATGAGTAGAATTCGAACGCCGGTCGCCTGGAAACCAGCGCCGAGCCGTGTACGATCTCCCACCATCCAGCGGAGCCAAGCTGTCATGCGTTTTTATAATTTAAACTTTGGTTTAGGCGTGATCAACGCACTCTCGCTGGCCGTGCTGCTCGCACTCCAGTATCTCGCCCCTGCTCAAATGGCGTCAGCTCAGATCGACTCGGCTCTGAGCGACTCTGCTCAGAGCGACTCTGCTCAAAGCCTCGAATTGCAGCTTCGGTCTCAGCACCCGACGGCAGAGGGTTCGCCGAGATTTCACCGTGGGACGCGCACGGAAACTTGGACACCCGAAACTACAGCCGTCATTAT
>JBGSJL010000155.1:0-2221 GCA_041741955.1 Pirellulaceae bacterium
TTTCTACGAAACACCAAACATCGACGCGCTGGCTGGACAAGGAATGGTGTTTTCGGCGGGCTACGCTGCGGCTGGTAATTGTGCACCGAGTCGAGCTTGTTTGATGTCAGGGCAATACACACCGCGTCACGAACTCTATGCGGTTGGCAACACAGATCGTGGCCCAAAAAGCTTAATGCGATTGAAACCGATTCCGAACAAGGGGTTAGGGAAAGAGGCCGTGACAATCGCCGAAGCGCTTAAGCAAACTGGTTATCGCACGGGCAAGTTCGGGAAATGGCATCTTAATGGCAAACTTGGTGCCGAGCCGGAAGAACAAGGCTTTGATGTGGTCATGGATAAGAATCAAAAGGGCGATAGCGTTCAAGAAGACCCGAAAGCGGTTTATGAAATCACGCAAGCTGCTTGCCAATTCATGGAAGATAATCGTGCTCAGCCTTTCTTCGCCTATGTTTCGCACCATGCAATTCATGTCGCGCTGCAAGCACGTCAAGAATCATTAGACAAATTTGAAGCCAAGCCGGCTGGAAAGCAACATAAAGACCCTCTTTATGCCGGTTGCACTTACGACTTGGATGACGGTGTTGGCATCCTCCTCAAGAAATTGGATGAACTCGGCTTAGCCAGTAACACGTTGGTCGTTTTTACTAGCGACAATGGTGCCACGGGGGGTTCGCTTCAGGAACCGTTGCGAGGTAACAAAGGCAGCTATCACGAAGGAGGGATTCGTGAGCCGTTCATTGTTCGCTGGCCTGGGATGGTGAAACCGGGATCACGCTGCGACGTGCCCGTCATCAGCGTCGATCTATTCCCAACCTTTCTCGCTGCTGCTGGGGCGGACGTTCTTGCGGGCAAAATTCTCGATGGTGAGAGCTTAATACCGCTACTGAAGGAAACCGGGCCGCTTCAACGCCATTCGATCTTTTGGCATTTCCCAGGCTATCTCGACTCGCCGGTTACTCGTGGACGAGATCCCGTTTTTCGCTCCCGTCCGGTGAGCGTGATCAACAAAGACCATTGGAAACTATATCTCTACCAGGAAGAATGGCAACTCGACGGCGGACGTGAGAAACTGGCAACCAATCGCGCGGTCGAATTGTATAACCTCAAAGACGACATCGGCGAACGACAAGAGCTAGGCAACGTTAGGACGGACAAACGGGATGAGTTGTTAGACGAATTGCTCCAATGGTTCGACAAGACAGACGCGAAACTTCCGTCCGAAGTGAACCCTGACTACGATCCATCGAAGCCGACGCCCACGGGGGGAAGAGGTCAAAAGAAGAACCAAGCAGAATAATTCCAATTCCAGGCAGCTTCTCTGTCCGAGTGAAATGAATACGTATGATTAGGTGCCAGTCCTTGCCGCTACAAACCCTGATCAAATTGATGGTATTTGCTGAAAACAATTCCTTGACCGTAGCCTGTCTGTTCAATCGAAAATTGGCCTTCGATGATTCAACGATTGGGAGCGTTGCACCACTGCTCAATCCGAACCCGTTTGGAAATCAACAATCTTTAGCGCGACCTGGGTTTTCTCACACCGATGCTGTCGGTGGTGGAATATTCGAAATAGGATGGCGGCCGGGAAAGTTGGGGAGCAACGACTGATGTTCAACTCCAAAGTCTTCACCGCGTCTGCGATTCTCATTATTAACCTAACGATCAATCCGATTCTGGCAGCGGACGTGGTGTCGCTTTCCCCAGAACAAAGGGCAACGTTCGATTCTCACATCCAAGCCCTGTTATCAGGTCACTGCTTTCAATGCCACGGATCTGAAAGGCAAAAGGCGGCATTCGGTTTGACGCCTTCGACATGAACAAAGTTTCTTCGGTTGACGTGGAGAACCTATCATTCGCTCGAGATGCGCTTTCCCATCAGGAGATGCCACCAGCGGAAGCTGACAATCCACTTGCAGACTCCGACCGAAAAATCCTGCTTGACTGGTTCGAAAGTGCGCTTGTCGACATCGCAATCCAAAAGCGCTCGCTGGAAACCCAACCCCAAATCCGGCGACTTTCGAAGCGCGAGTATAACCATACCCTGCAAGACATTTTCAATGCACCCGCTGATTTCCACACGCTACTGCCCCCCGATCCCATCTCGGAAAGCGGCTACGACACAGGTCACTCTTTGCTCATGGTCTCGCAGGTCGACCTCAAGATCTATATGGAGTCGGCACGTATCGCGCTTGATAAGTTCTTGCATCTTGAAAAAGGC
>JBGSJL010000156.1:0-2463 GCA_041741955.1 Pirellulaceae bacterium
GGCGTTATTGGAAACGACGATACCCTGACCGCCTGGCGTGTAGGTTTCTGCACCCGTGGCACCCGTTACCGTACCGCCAAGAATCGTATTATTAACGATCCGCACAAACGGTACCGTCGCTCGTGGTACTCCATTCACCAACGGCTCGCCACTGATGCGTATACCGCCACCCAGGTTGCCCACCAATTCGCTGTTGACGACCACAGCCCCAGGTGCCAAGCCTTCTACATTGAGCGTCACTGTATTGCGCGGCGATCCCAATAGGGATGCATTGGTCAGCGGATCGCGACCCGGTGATTCAATGTCGATGCCGAAACCCTGTGAATTGGAAACCTTCGTAGCG
Organism: Pirellulaceae bacterium; assembly: GCA_041741955.1. Taxonomy (GTDB): domain Bacteria; phylum Planctomycetota; class Planctomycetia; order Pirellulales; family Pirellulaceae; genus Aureliella. Next base: position 344 of record JBGSJL010000156.1, read on the forward strand.
TTGATGACCACTTGACCTTGCGGGCGCGTCCGATTGGAGGTCCCCGAGCTGGTGGACGTAATGGTTTGACCAATGGAGGTCGGCACGTTAACCGACGCTTGGCCGATCAGAATGACGGTATCGCTGGTAGCACCCGTGCGATCATTATTCAGCAGATTGGCCGAAACCTTCAATTGCGATTGGATCGCGCTGGAGTTGATTAAATCGCGAAAGCGGGCGGCAATGACTCGACCACTTTCTGACTTTCGGCTCCCTGTAATCGGGTCAAGCACAGCGGTGCTATAGCGCAAGGCTATATTGCCTGGTCGAACGGTCACACCATCGTTGACATCGTCCATTTCAAAAGTGAGTAGTGCCGTTCCATCGCTCACGGTGAAGGTATCGCGGGCTACGATCGAAGCGGCCGAGTTAAAGCGAATGGCCAGTCCGGGCGACTGCAATGCATCCGGATCGAAGGCTTCGGTCAAAAGGAGCGTTTGCGGACCTGGCAATAGCGGTACGCCATAGTTTTCGCCACCACGAATTTCGAACTGGTACGGGCCTACCAAGATTTCTACGCCGCCCTGATCGGCGCGACGTTGCGATGGATTGGCTAATGCATCCTGTGGGTCGGCAACAAAGCTGGTATCCGTGCTGGTTGCGTTGAGCACCATTTCGCCACGCCCGGCCAAACCGATAATGAAATCATCCAAGTAGATGCCTTCGAATGCATTGTTCTGGGCACCCAGGGCACCCGGATTAGCATTGTTCGTGCTACCATCGAAGTTTGTACCCGTATTGAAGGCACTGAAGGCATCGCCGACGAAGTTGGTTGTTCCACCGAACGGACCGGGCGCAAAGTCAGTGGTCGACGGCTTCGGCTGGAAAGTCAGTGGATCAAAGCTGCTATACGGAATTAGACCCGTCAAATCGACCACGTTGCCACGCACGGGATATGCGGTCGTCGCGTCAGCCGCGAAGAACTTGGCCACGCTCTGCTGCAAGGCAACCGCAACCTGATCTGCGGTCATATCGAGCGTCACGCGCACAGGTTGTCCCGTGCTACCGAGCGCACCCTGTAGCACGAACGGCGAACCGGCGGGCACAACGACACTCTTAGCACCATCAATTTGCAAACGATTGTTAGAAACAATCGGCGTGATGGCCCGCACGTTCTGCACCGTCAACTGGTAGTTCCCGGTGCTACCAATTGTGGCCTTGCCTGGAATCACAGCGCTATAGGCTTGGTTGCCCGCACCACTCACGCCAATGTAAAAACGTCCTGTTGATGGAGCGGTGAACGTTAGCCGACTGTCGAGGCTGCCCGGACGATTGTTATTGCTTAAGAGTTCGTTCCCGTCGGCATCAAAGACGCGCAGGTAGCTATCCAATGTACTACCAATAACTTCGGCAGCCACGTCGATGGTAACAGTCGCTCCCTGCTCCAGGTCGAGCTTGAACAAGTCGACATCTTCGCCCGGGTTGAGGAGCGATGGGTTGTCGCCGATGACGCCATTGCCAGTGATACGGATATTGTCACCGGTAATACCAGTAGCTAGAGCACGCGAAAGGGTATCGCTGCTTTCTGCCGTGAACAGCAAACCACCCACGACTGGCACGTTGGGCGCAGCAGACTGGATCGCCTGCCGAAGCTGTAGGGCAACTTGATTGCCGTCCATGGTTGCGGAAATAATCACGGGGACCGCTGGCGCAACAACTGGAGTTGTGCCATCGGTGAATACGTACTGCACGCCCTCGACGGTCAGGCTGCTCCCGTTGGGAATCGCCGAGCCACTAGGCAACAATAGCGACAGCCCCATTTCGATCTCGAACCGCTGGCCATTGAGAGTTAGACTTTCGCCATCGGTCAAGCGGTCGCCGCTGATGGTACGAATCTCAGGTCCTTTACCGCCAGTCCGACCAAAACCAAATCCTCCGTAGGTCGAAAACTCGACACGAATTCTGACATTGGACCTGCCGGCCAGTGCATCCAGGGGCACGCGCGCTTGGCGGAACTGGCCCGCGTTATCAAACAGCGGCTGAGTTTCGCGATTTCCAGTTAGTCGGAAGTCAAACTCGTCATCGAACTGACCTCGGTTGCTTACGTTGGGATCGGGCTGTGCATCGTTGTTAGTCGCCAG
>JBGSJL010000157.1:0-1993 GCA_041741955.1 Pirellulaceae bacterium
AAGACTCCGTCCAATGCCGGCCAAACCACAGGCTGGGAGCGGAATGTATTTGCACAGCACGATGCACCGGGGCTGACACACTACCTGGGCATGGGCGATGTCAATGGCGATGGACGTCCCGACGCGGCCACCGGGGCCAAAGGTGGTCCGCAAGATCCTTCGGGCAAGGGCGAGTGGTTCGCTTGGTGGGAGGCGCCCGCAAATCCGACTGATGTATGGACCAAGCATAGCGTGGCGGACAAGCAACCTGGGGCTACAAATATTCATCCGGCGGATGTCAATGGCGATGGCCAAGTCGACTTTTTGGCGTCGCGCGGCCACGGCAATGGCGTCGTTTGGTTTGAAGCCCCCAACTGGACCGAGCACGCAATTCACGCCACAATTCAAGAGCCACATTGCTTGGCGGTCGTCGACATGGATGCCGACGGCGATATCGACGCCGCAACTTGTGCGTACGGCAGTAAGTTGGCTGCGTGGTTCGAAAACGATGGGCATGGAGAGTTTACGACGCATCTGGTCGGTCGAGACCAGGAGGCCTACGACATTCGTGCAGTCGACCTAGACAGCGACGGCGATCTAGATTTGTTGGTCGGTGGCCGAGCGAGTAATAATGTTGTGTGGTATAAAAATCCAAGACTGTGAATTGGAGCCTTGGTATTATGCGTTTCTAATTAGGTCAATTACCATTTAGGTCATCTACCGTCATGTCCAAGACCATCGCAATCCTGAGTGGCTCGTTGGCGTTGCTTGCGGCGATGTTTTGGCTGATGGGTAGCCAGCCCAATCGAATTTCGACCGGCCTAACCAATGGCAGCGGGGCGCAGGCGCTGCTGCTGTATTGTGCGGCCAGCAATCGGGCGGTGATCGAAGAAATAAGGAAGGACTACGAGCAGGAGTATGGTCGCACCGTCGAGATCCAGTATGGACCATCGCAGACACTGCTCTCGACGTTAGAAGTGAGCCGCACAGGCGATCTCTACTTGCCCGCCGACGACAGTTTCTTACTTTTAGGTCGCGACAAAAACTTGGTGGCTGAAGTCTTGCCCATCGCTTCGATGCGGGCGGTGCTAGCTGTCCCCAAAGGCAATCCAAGGCAGATCTCAGCCTTCGCAGATCTGCTGCGAGACGACGTGCGGGTGGTGCAAGCGAATCCCGAGGCGGCGGCAATCGGCAAACTGACTCAAGATGTGCTGAGCCGGTCCAGTTTATGGAGTAAGCTGGCTGCGGCCACAGAGGGCTATCGCACGACCGTAACCGATGTCGCCAACGATTTGTTGGTCGGAGCGGCCGATGTAGGTATCGTTTACGATGCCATACTGACAACGTACCCCGGTTTAGAGGCTATCGAGCTGCCGGAATTGTCTGAAGCCGTATCCCGCGTTTCGCTGGGCGTGCTTTCGACCAGCCGCCAACCTCAAGCCGCATTGCATTTCGCTAGATTTGTAACCGCGCGCGATCGAGGGCTAAAAACCTATACAAAATTCGGCTTCCGCAGCGAACTGGGCGATACTTGGGCCGACGTTCCAGAGCTGACCATTTTTGCTGGCTCGATGTTGCGTCCGGCCATCGAAGAGACCATCACGAAATTCGAAAACCGGGAAGGTGTCCGCGTCTCGCGGAATTATAACGGCTGCGGAATTCTGGTCGCACAAATGAAAAGCGGTCAACATCCGGATGCTTATTTTGCCTGCGACAACGAATTCATGAATCAAGTAGCCGATATATTTCCACAGCCTGTGGCGGTTTCTCAAAACGAATTGGCCATCCTAGTCAAGAAAGGCAATCCACTGGATATCCGCTCGCTCAAAGATTTAACTCGCGAAGGGCTGCGTGTGGGAATCGGTCATGAGAAGCAATGTGCGATGGGCTGGATAACTCAGAATACGTTTCGCGAAGGTGGGCTTCAGCAAGAAGTCATGGCGAACGTTACAGTGCAGACGCCGACTGGAGACATGCTAGTTAACCAGCTTCGCACCGGATCGCTGGATGCTGC
>JBGSJL010000158.1:0-2788 GCA_041741955.1 Pirellulaceae bacterium
ACTAGCTGGAGCTTGCGATTGCAACTCCGCGACATCCAGCTCGTGAACTCATAGCTATTGCCGACGGTCGCGCTCAGCAATAGCGTCCGCACATGCGCGGGCAACATCCCAAGAGTCAATTCCCAGACAATGCCCCGTTCAGGATCATTGAAGCTATGGAACTCGTCCATGACCACGGAAGCGACTTGTGTGAAATCGAAGCTCTCGGGTTGGAGCAATCGATTGAGCAAGATTTCAGCTACGACCACCAACACCGGTGCCTCGGCGTTCACCTTGCGATTGCCGGTGACCAAGCCGATGTCGGTTTCCTTGAAGCCCCAGCGGACTGCCGATTCGCGGAGCTCCTGCAGCTTTTGATCGGTCAAGGCAATGAGCGGCGTCGTGTAATACGCCTTGGTCCCCGTCCGCAGCGCTTCGTAAATGGCCGCTTCAGCGATCAGAGTCTTACCGGTACCGGTCGGCGCACAGACTAGCACTCCTTGCTCCGCAGTGAACCATGCCAGCAACGCTTCCTCTTGCACCGGATAAGGAGTGAACGCCAATTTCTCGAAGTACTCTGCTGCTATTTCATCACGGCTTAGCTGCGGATTGTTAACCTTGGGGGATTCAGGCATTGTCGATAAATTCTTGCGGCCAGCAGTTAAGATGAGGGTGTCAACGGTGTTATAGAGGTTGTGCTCTTTATAACCCAACCGCCGCAACGACGTAACGCCCGACTCTGCCACGGGTAATCGCTCGGCTCTGCCACAGGCAAACGCTCGTCTGGTGATCGGCAGATTCTACAATGTCTTGTAAAAGTCGATTCGGCTCGCAGCCTGCGTCGGATTCTCCGCGGCGCGCTCTAAGTAGCTTGCATGCCAGCACTTGCGCACAACAATTGATCGCCAATTTCCGCTGGCACTCGGTTTGCTTCTCTGGACCTAGGTGACTATTCCGTCGTAGGATGCAGATCATGGAATGGGCTCTTCGAGCCATAATGGGTCATGTCGTAGCTGGTCATGGAAGGAAATAACATGGGTCGACGTCGTACAAAACGGACTAGTCTTCTTTCAGTCGTCGTGCTTGAAGTGGGCAGCCTGCTCGGCATTGTCGCTCTGGCCCAGCCCAGTCTGTGGGAGGCGGTCACTGGACGCGGCGCATCCACCAGTCCATCGGCCCCGCAAACGGCCACTCAAACTATCGACGATTCCTTTGCCCCTGCGCCAAGGGTCAACGTTTTCCCAGCTTCAGGCACCTATGCGCGTGTGCCCAACTATCCATCGAGCGACCTTTTACAGGGCAATTTTTCACAGGTTGAGTTTTCAACAGGCGAATTTGGAGTGGTAGCGCAGCAACGAGTCGATCACACCGCCGAACATTCACAGCTCCCATGGTGGTCGCGTCAAGCTCGCTGGTAGCGTGCGAGCTAGCTCCATCAAGTAATCGCGTTCACATCACCTCCCTCTCGCCAATCGCCCTATTTTTTGAGTCAATTGAGCTGAGCGCTGCGATCGGCGACTCCGATTACGACTAACTTCGGGGCGAACTCGGATTTTGAATCCGAGGCCGGGTCAGTCGCGGTCCCATCTGGGAAAATAGGCGAGCTGTAGGTATCATCAGGCACTTCTTCCATTGCATTTGAGAGGAGTTGCTATGCAGCAGATCAAACTATTTAAAGGGATCGTCAACGAGCTGGAAATGCTTGAAAGCGACGTCAACGAGTGGATAGCCAACTCGGGGCATCGCATTGTTTCGCTCACCGGCAATATTGCTCCGCAAACGCACTCGGGCGAAACCGGCTTAGGCACGTTCCCTTCGTCCGACGTATTGGTCATCGTGGTTTACGAGGACCAGCATGGCTGATCCAGCGGCTTGTCGCGTCCTCTTGTTGGTCGCTCATCCCGATGACGCGGAAGTCAGTGCGGGTGGCTTGATCGTGCGGCATTGTCGCGGCGGTTCGAGTGTCCGCATTGTCTCGGTCACCGACGGCCGGAGCGGGCACCACGCCATCGCTCCCGAGCGTTTGGTCGAGGTGCGCCGCAATGAAGCCCGCGCAGCGGGAGAACGGGTGGGGGCGGAATGCGAGACCTGGGATTTCCCCGATGGCAGCCTGCAACCAACCCTCGAAGTCCGCAGCGCGATCATCCGTGAAATCCGTCAATTTGCTCCAGACCTGGTCCTGACCCATCGCACCAACGATTACCATCCGGACCATCGCGCTGTGGGGATGGCCGTTCAGGATGCATCCTACATGGTCACGGTGCCACATGTCTGCTCAGAGACACCCGCTTTGCGGCACGATCCGGTAGTGGCCACCATGTGCGACCTGTTCACTCGTCCCGCACCGCTCAAGCCGGATGTGGTGTTAGACGTCAGCGCTGAATTCGACGTGGCGGTACAGATGGCGGCCTGCCATGCCTCGCAATTCTTCGAATGGTTGCCCCACCATGATGGGCTGCTGGAAACCGTGCCTCCTACTCCCAATGAACGCTTTGAGTGGCTCATGGAGTGGATGCGGAAAGTGCACCAGGCCCGCTGGCTGCACTTCCAAGCCAGCTTGGCCGAACGACAAATTGAACTGAGCCATCCTGCCGCTATCGAAGTTTACGAGATCAGCGAATACGCGCGGCAAGCCGACAGCGAGCGATTGCAAAGTCTGTTTCCGGGCATGCTCTAGTGCTGCGTCAACATTGAAAATTAGGGTAGTGGACCTTGCTAAAGGTCCGGCAATAAAGGGATCTTTAACAAGATCCACTACGCAAAGGGATCTTTAGCAAGATCCACTACGACGTACCCGAAAATTAAATTT
>JBGSJL010000159.1:0-1573 GCA_041741955.1 Pirellulaceae bacterium
TTGTCGATCGGATTGCTGATAATCGACACGTCTCGCAGGTCGCCGCCGTCGGATGTGAGAACCATCTTGTTGATAAGATAATAAATCGCCTTGGAGACGACGTCTTGGTAAGGACCTTCACGTTGTGTATATCCTGCTCCCAAGAAGCACAACAACGACAAGCCCGTCGAAGCCGTGTTAGATTCCATGAGGCCTGGGTTGCCGCATCGGTCGGCACACTGTGGACAATGCTCCTCATCGAACAAGAAACTCCAACTGCCCTCTTCTCTTTGATGAGCGGCGAGCCATTTGAGCCCCGCTTCGACTGCGGCCTCGCTACTCTCGGATCCACCCCCATTCAGAGCCAGGCCGCGACGGTTATTGAAGTTCCGTCCGTCGAGGCCACCGCCGGATGTCGCCAGAGGCATGCCGATTTCTTCAAAGGAGGTCGCCAAGTCGTCTGCCGCGGCTCTGCCCGAAGACGCGACTAGCGGGGGAGCTACTTCGGTAACTGCCCCGCCGGTCGTCAGATCGGGCAATCCTATGAGTGTGGGAGAATCGTTCACCGCGCTGGGATTGTCACCGACCGAATCAAGCGTGCTCAACTCCACGTCGAGTTCACTCGTTTCATCGGCAAGATCAACACTCCCTTCGAGCGTCCAGTCGGGGCCAATCCCGGGTTGCAAGATTGTGACGAACGACAAAAGCAACACAATGCCCAGGTGGGTCAGTCCGCTAGCAATCCACGAACTCGATTCGCCATCTCCGAGCCATTCGGCAACCCATCTAAGAAAAGATGGGTGTGCGCCCACTTTTGAAGCGGGTGGGTCGTCTTTCAGACCTCTCGGCGCCGACACAGGACCCGCCGAGCCAGTCGAGAGCAGGGGATTTTTGGCATGTGGGGGATTCACGACGAACGCTACGAGAGCGCCTTGGTCATCAAGAGGTGTTCCTACATTTAGAATAGGGGCCTACCTTCAACGGCCAAGACCCAAATCACGGGAAAAAGCCGCCTCCCCCACAAGTTTTGTCTCATTTGAAGCATATCCTGACGTTTGCGATACCATCGCTATATTTCACCACTGGAAGAATCTCGCGGAAAATTCTACAATCCGAGGTTTAGGATCGGTTCGCCGGGATCAACCTACGGTAAGGCTCCTGGCGAGACATCCTGTTTCTCTGCATGAATTATTTGAGCAATTACGATGGCTAAGAAATCTGGCAAGCGCAAGAAAAAAGTGGAAACCGTCTTCCTGGTCTGCGAAGAAACGGGCGACTATAACTACACCATTCGACGGAAGCTGGGTGGTGAAAAGTTGAAGCTGAAGAAGTATTCGCCTCGCCTGCGTCGGCACACAGTACACAACGAGAAGAAGAAATAGTTCAGAGTTAGCGGTGAGAGGCTGGTAGTTCTTGAACAAGGCCTTATTTTAATCTCATCTCTGGCCTGACTACTTTGATCTCTCTCGTAGGTTCACGCACCCACATGCCCAAACGCTGGCGCATTGCCAATCACGATGCTCACGACGTCGCAACTTTAGAGCGAGCGGCGGGCGTTCCCTCAGTTGTGGCGCGGCTGCTTCTCTCGCGCGGG
>JBGSJL010000160.1:0-62139 GCA_041741955.1 Pirellulaceae bacterium
CTTAGGTTTACCCACATTTTTTTGATTCGGCTACTGAAGTGTCAAGCTTCGACTCTGTGAAACATTTTTTGCTTTTGTGAATTTCGGAAGGGACTTTTCATGTGATTGGGGTATTTAGCGACGACTAGGAAGCTAGTTGAAGTGAGTATTTCGCTGTGAAACAATTTGCGAGTTTGCTTTGGTCGCACAACGTTGCATTGATGGAGCTGCGTTATATGGATACCAGCACACCACACACGGATGCCCTCCTGCATGACTTCTCTTGGCAAAACTTTCGGAGAATTGAACTTTGCACACGCCCAGCTGGGCGACAAACGTAGAACTAAGAAACTGGTTGCGCTTGCTGATTTGATGGCGCGCCGCCCTGGAGGAACCTTGCCGCGAAAACTGAATAATCCGAAAGACCTCAAAGCCTTCTATCGGCTGATGAATTGTGAAGATGTTACGCACGAAGCCATCATGAACGCACATCGTGTGGCCACATTTGCGCAGATCGAGGCCTGTGTTGGGCCGGTCTTGATTCTGCACGATGCTACGGAGTTGGATTTCACCAGTCACTTGTGTGTTGCTCAGACGATGGGTCAGATTGGCAATGGCAATCATAGCGGATATATCACGCAAAATTCCTTGGCAGTGGACGCGACAACGGGTCGAGTACTCGGACTGACTGAACAAGTGTTGCACCATCGTGCTGACGTAACCGCAGGAGAGACGCTTGCGCAAAAGCGGGCTCGTGAATCGCGAGAAAGTTTGCTCTGGCTCAAGGGTACAGCACGGCTGCCAAGTGATCGAAAGCTCGTTGATGTCTGCGACCAAGGGGCGGATACATTTGAGTTCTTTGAACGCGAGGTCAATAGCGGGCGGCGATTTGTTATTCGCTGCGCGTACGATCGAGGCATTTTCATTGGTCACGACGCCCCAGCCACGAGCGGCTCGTCGCACTTGCGGACTTATGCTCGCGAGCTGCCCATCGCCGGTACGTGGACGTTGGAAGTTACTAGTCGCGCGCCGGACAAAATACCAACGAAGAAGAAAGGTAAGAAGCGAAAGGGTAAAAAGCCAGCTACTGAAAAGGCGGGACGTGTTGCTAGCAGAGCGAACATGGCGGTTTCCTTTGCGCCGGTCCAAATCAAACCACCAGGCAAAAAGCACGGCGTCTATGCCGACGCACCGCTGAAGGTTTGGGTGGTTCGCGTTTGGGAAATTGATCCACCTGAGGGCCAAGAGCGATTGGAATGGTTTTTGATTACGAACGAGGCCGTCGAAATCTTCGCGTCTGCCTATCGCGTTGTTGGCTGGTACGAGAAACGCTGGATTGTCGAAGAATACCACAAGGGGAAAAAAACTGGCTGTCAGATTGAGAGTCCCCAATTCACGACCGAAGAAAGATTGCAGCCTGCTATCGCGTTGATTTCGATCGTAACGCTGACTCTTCTGGAGATGCGCGACGCCAGCCGACGCGCTGATGCTCAAACGCGACCTGCGCGCGAAATCATCAGCGAGGAATATATTGCGGTACTGAGTGCTTGGCGTCATGGGAAAATTCTTAAGGACTGGTCAATTCATGATTTCTACTATGCAATGGCTCGCCTTGGCGGTCATCAGAACCGCAAAGGCGACCATCCACCGGGATGGCAGACAATCTGGCGTGGTTGGAACGATTTGCAAGCGATGGTCACTGGAGTCGAAGCCATGAAAAAATGTGGGTTAACCTAAGCCCCCGCCCCCTCTCCCCTGAGTACAGGGGCGAGGGGAGCCAAACAATAAATCTTCCTGCTCCGCTGCCCTTAAGGAATGGGAGGGGGCACGCTGCCACCGTAACCGCCCATGCCGCCGGCGGAGGGAGCGCTGAGTTCGAGGATGTCGGCTTCAATCTGTTCTTGATCTGCTGACGCACTCAACCTGCGATTTCGATCGAATTCGACCGAGAAACTGTACTCGACGTCGTATGAAGTTTCGCCAAAACGTTCGCCGGGCACTTCCAAATCCCATCGCAATACACCGCGTGGCTTTTGCATCCGCGCATACAAGCCGTCTTCGGAAATCGGGAATTGAAAGTCCAGCGGCTTGACGGAAACTTCAGCACTCTGACCGGCTAGTGGGAGGCGATCATACAGTCGAAGGGTGACGGAACGATCTTTAAAATTGGCGATCACCAGACGGTATTTGAACGTCAGACGCCGATTACCACCCTGGACTTCGTCGCTCTTTTCCAGTAGCTCGCGGCGAGTGCGGATCTGTTGGTCGGCTCCGAAGCCGACGACCAAGTGTTGACCGCTGGCAATGGATGGTATCTCCGCTCGACCGACAAATCGGTCATCCAGATAAATGGTAGCCGGCCCACGCAACAATCCGACGGTACCGGCATTGACCATGTCGGCTTCGCGATAAGCAAAACTGCTGAGTAGTGGTGTGGCTACGTGGTATAGTTTGCCTGCTAGTTGAGCATCGATAATTCGCACCAATTGCTGCTCGCGTCGCGAATCCAAGCTGACCGGCTGGTCCAGCACATAAGTTTGACTGGCTACTTCGTCATTGGCGTCCGCAGCGAGTGTTTTAAGTTGTTTCGAATCGGCGAGTAGCTCCATGTTTTGAACTTGAGTCGCCACAGAATTGAGCGCGTTGTCTCGACGAAGATTGTCCATGTTGGAATGTTTGCCAGCAAATTCGTTTTCGACGGCTTGTTTTTGCTGACGCAACTGCTGCGACTGCTGCTGGATTCCTGCCTGACCGGCTGGGCCGCCGAAGGGATCCACGGTGGAGGCGCCTTGGCCCCCGTAGCCTGCACCTTCGCCCCCGTAGCCTGCACCACCCATGCCGCCGGCACCACCGAAGATATCGCCGCCATAACCGCCATTGGCCGCAGAGACAGCCTCAACGCGGAACGGGGTCAACGCTGGTCCCGAAGCGCTCATGCTGGGCGAGGCGGTCGACAGAGTCAAATGAACTTGGTTCCAATTCTCACCGCTCATTTGTTCGACTAGGGCATTGTAACGCAGTTCGAATTTTTCCTGACCTACAGCTCCTCGAAGCGTATACTGAGGCGACCAACCGCAACCGCCAACTAGGTAGCTCAGCTCGATGGTGCCCGCCACATCGGCTGGGACAGCCACGAGGACTTTGGCTTGGTACTGCCGACCGCTAGGCTGAATCAACAGTGCGAGCTTTTGCTGCACCAGTCCCTCGCGTTCCAGGATACTCGCCAATTCGGCTTTTTGGTTCTGCAAGTCAGCGCTTAAGGTCGTCTGTTTGGAAATCGAGTATTCGGCCAGCTCCGTCAGCGTGCTGGCGTTGAGCACACCGCGATTGAGATCCGCGTGCGAAGTCACCGCCGTGAAGCTCATGAGTTGATCGATGTAGCTGGTCTGCTTGGCGATCAGGGCGATTTTCTGCTGGAGGCTTTCGCGGTCTTTGGCCAAGGCGTCGCGGCTGGCGGTGAGCTCGCGGACTTCGATTTGGTCGGATTCTGCGGCAGCCTGTTGCGTAACGCGGACTCCACGGACTTCAATAGCCTCGCTGCCTTCGGCGTAGACACTATCCACGACCACACGTTCGGGTAGTCGGCCAACTAAAATTTCGCGCTCCGCAAGACCGGCTGGAATCGGTACGACTCGCGTTACGAGTGCCTGATCTCGGTAGAGCATGACTCGCTCGATGATACCGGATGTAGGTTGTGGCCCGATGTCAGCTTGCCCATCTTGTGCAACGGCCGCTAGGTGTAGCTTCGCAAAGATCGCAATATAGAGTGCAAAAAGACTGAGGCGAAGCATGGCGGATTCCCTTGGCAAAAAAACCGAAAAGTTGCTGTGGGCGACAAGACAGAAACGCTTTTACGGAACGCTCAAGTCGATTGTAGTCCGCCATGGGTATCGCTGGCCAGCGCAAAGTGTCGAACCGTCAAGTTGTAAGTGCGAAAAGAGAGTTGCGTGGAGAAATGGCGCAAGGTCCACTGGCCAGGGAGAAGCGGTTCGGCCAAAATTGTACCGCTATGTAGCCCTTGGCTCGGAACTTGGACAGCACGCACTCTAGCCCAAAATGTATTATGCCGATCTACGAATTCTATTGCCGCGACTGCCATACGATTTACAGCTTTTTTGCACGTCGCGTCGATACGCAAACCGTGCCCAAGTGTCCCAAGGCAAAGAAGCAAAAACACAAGCTGCAACGGCAGATGTCGCGCTTCGCAATTTCCAGCGGACGAGCCGAGCCGGCTGGCAACGGGGGCGACGACAGCGGCGGTCCCGATATGGATTTCGACGATGAGAAGATGGAGCGAGCCATGATGCAAATGGCGGGTGAGATGGAGAATGTCAATGAAGACGATCCCCGCGCGATGGCTCGTATGATGCGAAAGTTGATGGACACCACCGGCATGAATATGGGTGAAGGCATGGAAGAAGCAATTCGCCGCATGGAGGCCGGCGAGGACCCTGACAAGGTCGAAGAGGAACTAGGGGATGCGCTCGACGGTGAAGATCCATTTTCGACGGGCGAATCGAAAATTCGCAGTCTTCGCCGTCGGTTGACCGAAGCTCCGAATGTTGATCCCGAGGTCTATGACATGTAACTTGCTCATACGCCGAGCCACCATCGCGGTTCGCAGACGCTGCAACGGTCGAAGTTACCTATTCGACGGCTTCTGGTTGCAGTTCACTTTGCAGGGCGTATCGCGAGCACAGTTGCGGAATGTCGGCTTCGTGAGCCAGGATCACAACGCAATCGCCTTCTGTCAGCGACGTATCTGCCGCAGGGTTCAGCCGCACGTCGCCATTTGTAGTGCGAATCGCCACAATCAGGAACGGTGTCTTGCCGCGAATTTTAAGATCGCCGATCGTGCCACCAATCAAAGTCGAATCAGACTGCACTTCGAGTTCGTCGAGCTTCAAACCGAGTGAAGCCAAGTCGTCATTCAGGCCTTCGGGCAATTTGGCTTGTTGGAGCAGCGATTCGGCACTGGGACGCAAAATGAGCTGCGCCAGGCGATCGGCACCGATAGTGGCGGGCAGGATGACTTTGCTAGCACCCACTTGCCTTAACTTTTTAATGCTACTGGTTTGCTCGGCGCGGGCTAGGATCTCGAGCGTCGGATTCAGCTCATGAGCCGTAATGGTGATGAACAAATTCGTGACATCATCGCTGAGCACGGTCGTCAACACACAGGCATGCTGCACGCCAGCGGCGAGCAGAACAGATTCCTCGGTGGCGTTGCCTTGAATTGCCAGGCAGCCGAAACTTCGCGCTAGTTCCACTCGAGCAGCATCCTGTTCGATGACCAACAGGGGTTTGCCGCGAGTGGCCAGGGCTTTGGCAAGCTGGCTACCCATGCGGCCAAAACCGCAGATCACGACATGCTGCCGTAAATTTTCGATCTCTTTCTGCATTTTGCGAACTCCTATCATCCGCCGCAACTCACCATCAATTACTAGCTGAGCAAAACCACCCACGGTGTAAATTGCGGCCAAATACCCGAGGACGATCAATCCAATCGTCATCCATCTGAGGCTGGGCGTGTTGATGGGATGCACCTCGCCATAGCCCACGCCCGAAACGGTGATGACCACCATGTACAGACTATCCAGCCAATTCCAGCCGTTGGCGACATAACCCAAAACCGATGCAACCACAACCAACAGCGTAACCAATAATCCCGTCAAAATGCGACGCATTGGCGAGGGGATTTCAGGCTTTAGATTGCGTTGTTTCCAATTGTTGACCAGAGTCGCGCGGTGCGCATCGGTCGCAAATCGTCGAGCGCCACTCACGTCTCGTTCTCCAGTTCACTCAGCCACAGAGTCGCTTCGGCATCGCTGGGCATACGCCAATCACCGCGTGGTGAGAGGCTCACGCTGCCGACCTTGGGGCCATCTGGTACACACGTTCGCTTGAATTGGCTTTGAAAGAAGCGGGTAAGGAACTTGTGCAATGTCTGCTTGATCTCGATGGGCGTGTAGACCCTGGAGAATTTAGCTGACTTCGCTAAGTAAAGGATCTTGGCGGGCCGCATGCCGAAGCGCAGCATGTGATAAAGAAAAAAGTCATGTAGCTCATAAGCGCCCAGTGTCCCTTCGGTAAATTGTTCGATGCGGCCATGGCGATCCGGAGGTAGGAGTTCCGGAGAGATGGGTGTGTCCACGATACCGAGCAAGCATTTGCGGGCCGCGCCCTCGAACTCGTGTTCCGCCAAGTACTCGACCAGAAACTTGACCAGCGTCTTAGGGATCGAGGTGTTCACGTTGTACATCGACATGTGATCACCGTTGTATGTACTCCAGCCCAGGGCTTGCTCCGACAAGTCGCCGGTACCGAGCACAAACCCGCGACTCATAAGCAACATGGTTCGCACGCGAGCTTGCACGTTTTCGAAAACCAAGTCGTATCGGTTCTCTGGTGTAACGGAATGCAAATCCTGTGAAAATTGATCGAGGGACTTGCCATTCAGGTCGAGGCCAAAGGGCTGGTGGCAGAGCCCCACATAGGTGTCGAAGCACAATTGGCGGATATCAATTTCATCAGCGGAGATTTGAAGGTGCGCCATCAATTCGCGCGCCGCCGCTAGCGTCCGCGAAGTTGTTCCAAAGCCGGGCATGGTGAGACCCGCGATGCGGGAGGCCGGAAAGCCCTGCTGAGTGCACATTTTGACAGCTACCAGCAGAGCCAGCGTACTATCGAGTCCTCCGGAGATTCCGATCTGGAGCTGGGCCGATGGGGAAAGGCGACTAACTCTCTTGGCTAGGGCCGCGCATTGAATTCCGAAGATTTCGGCGCATCGTTCATGCAATTCGGCTCCGGCGGTCGGCACAAAGGGCGCGGCTGGTACCTGACGGGAATTGCCGCTGCTTCGATAGCTGCCGCGCAGACCGATTCTGCGAAAGTCCATCGCACTGCGTTTGACGGCCTGTTGCCAACTGACGGTTACCTGTCGATCGTGTCCGAGCTTTTGCAAATCGATGTCGGCGGTCGCATGAGTTTGCTCGAGCCGGCCGCAGCCTTTCAAACCGATGCGTTGCGATTCGGCAAGCAGGCTACCGTTTTCGGCGATCAAGCAATGTCCACCGAACACAACATCCGTAGTAGACTCGGAGGGACCTGCACTCGCGTAGGCATACGCGGCCAAGCAGCGTCCTGACTGGCTGCGCACGAGCATTTCGCGCCAGGCCGCTTTGCCAACCAGTTCGTTGCTGGCAGATAAATTAAGTAACAGATTCGCGCCCCCGGCAGCTTGTAGACTGCTCGGCGGCACAGGCATCCATAGATCCTCACAGATTTCGATGCCGATGCAAAGCTGATCGCGCTGGAGCAGCAGGTCGATACCAAATGGTATCGTGCCCAACGGTCCCAGATCAACCGAGACTGGTTCGCTGCCGTCGGCCGCGGCGAACCAGCGAGCTTCGTAAAATTCTTGGTAGTTTGGTAGGTACTGTTTGGGGACGATGGCCAGGACTTCGCCCTGTTCTACTACTGCGGCTGCGTTGTAGAGCTTGTCGGCAACTCGAATCGGCAAACCTACAATGACTAATTGATCACTGTCGACGGTGGCTTCGGCTAGGAGTTTAAGTGCCGTCAACGCCGATTCGATAAGCAGATCCTGCGAGAAGAGGTCGCCGCACGAGTAGCCAGTCAACGAGAGCTCGCCAAAGAGCACAATATTGCTTTGGCTGTGTTGTTTTAAGAGCGCAATTGCCGCCTTTGTGTTGGCGAACGGATCCGCCACCTGCGTCGGCTGGCAAACCGCGGTAACTCGCACAAATCCCCAATCAACCATCTGTTGTCTCCTAGACGCTCTATCATCCTTGATGCTGGTCGAGTTTGCCAGAGCAGCTTATGTGTATCCGTACGGCGGGTGCCTTTGTTCTGATCCTCTGGATGGTGCGAAGTTCCCCGTTTGCTTATAGTTGACGTTTCCCAACGACCCCGTAGATTGAAAAAACATGTTAAAAGTTGATGAGATAGCCAACCCGTCGCCCAGCCAGTTGCGCGAGCTGCCGCGACAGATCGGCTTTGTGCCCGCCAAGAACGCATCGCCGAAAGTGATTACCGCAGAGCAGATCCAGCAGTACAATGCCAACGGCTTCCTGATGCCATTTGATGGATTGCCCGAGAACGAAGCCAGGGAGCTGCGAGCCTTTTTCGATGGTGTGTTGGCCGCCTACATCGAACTGGGGAAGAGCAGCTATTCGATCAATACGGCCCACCTGCGATTCAAACGCGTTTATGAACTGGTGCAACATCCGCATTTAGTGGGGCCCGTAAAGGATCTTCTAGGGGCGGATGTCGTATGCTGGGGATCGCACTTCTTTTGCAAAATGCCGGGCGATGGAAAATACGTACCTTGGCATCAAGATAGTACGTATTGGCCGCTCAGCCCCACGAAGACCGTCACGGTGTGGCTTGCGATCGATGATGCCGATCCGGAAAATGCGAATATGAAATTTATTCCGCAATCTCACTTGCATGGACTGATCGACTACGACGAAGCGCAGGACGCCAATACGGTGCTCGATTTGGCTGTAAAGAATCCGCGTGCATACGGTGATGCGGAAGTTGACGTCACGCTGCGCGCCGGACAGTTTTCGATGCATTCGGACTTATTGCTACATGGATCGGAAGCTAATCAATCCAACCGTCGTCGCTGTGGTTTAACAATTCGTTACGCGGCTGCCGATGTGACTACTTGGTACGGGTGGCATCAAAAGGGCGTTGTCGTAAGCGGAGCGAACATCAATTCGCACTGGCTGAATCCACCTTCGCCAGCGGTCTAACTTGTCAGCATGTCGATGGGACAGTCCCATTGGGCCAAAGTTGAAAATGTGACAATCCGCAGCATATCGATTAGGATAATCGGTCGCATCCGCTCTCACTCCCCACTTTAGGATTTCAGCTCATGACGAAAACACAAAAAATCAACCGTCGAAGACTCTTGGGTACTGCCGCTGCGGCTGGCGCCGTCTGGACATTTCCAAGTAGTTCTGCGCGGGCCATGGCCAACGCGGAAATTCGCATCGGTTTTATTAGCTGTGGTAGTCGCGCGGGCGAGCACATGCGCGTCTACGGTGAGATGCCTGGCGTGGCGGTAACGGCTCTATGCGATCCGGATGGTGGTAGAGTCTATGACAAGAGCAACCTGTTCCCCAAAGCCAAAAAATTTGCGGATGTGCGTAAGCTGCTCGATGACCAAGACGTGGATGCGGTTGTCGTTGCTACCTGCAATCACTGGCACTGCTTGGCGGCCATCTGGGCCATGGAAGCGGGCAAGGATGTCTACGTTGAAAAGCCGCTATCGCATTCGCAGTGGGAGGGAGATCAGACCGTCAAGGCCGCCCGCAAGTTTCAGCGTATTTGCCAAGTCGGCACCCAGCAGCGATCCGATCCCATGCAAGCTGAAATCAAAGACTTTTTACACAAAGAACAGGGTCTTGGAAAAATCCTCAGCTGCCGCGTCAATCGCTATGGCGTTAGGCCGCCAATCGGAAAACGCGACAAGCCGCTCGAGATCGACAAATCCATTGACTATGACTTGTGGTTGGGCCCTGCGCAGGACAAGCCAATTTTTCGCGACAACCTGCAATACGACTGGCACTGGGATTTCAACACGGGCTCAGGCGAGATGGGTAACTGGGGCGTGCATGTGCTGGACGATGCGCGCAATAACGTCTTTCAAGACAAGGTGACTCTGCCCAGTCGCATCATGGCCGCAGGTGGCAGGATTGCTTGGAATGACGCGGGCGACACACCCAATGTTCACTTCGTGTACTTTGACACTGGAGAGATCCCTACCGTCATTGGATTGAGCAACCTGACAGACGGCCGAGAAGGCAGCAAGAATTCGCCGAAGTGTCCAGGTCCTGGCAGTGGCTACATTGCGTACTGCGAAGGCGGTCGATTCGAAGGGCAACGCGGCAAAGGAGTGGCCTACGATACCTCCGGTAAAGTCGTCCGCGAGTTCAAGGGCAATAGTGGCAACAAACTCCATCAACAAAACTTTATCGATTGCGTGCTCAGTCGAGATGCAAGTGCTTTGAATACGCCCGTTGAAATGGGTAACGCTTCCACGGGCTGGTGCAATCTGGCCAATGTGGCGTTCCGAGCGGGCGAAAAGTATACAGCCGAGGCCGCTGCGGGGCTGGCAAAAGAGCTACCGCTGTGGGGCGAACTGCACCAAGACATGCAAGCGCACGTGGCAGCACACGGCGTCGCAATGAGCGAGCTGAGCCTTAGTCCCATCCTCAACTTTGACGTTTCAAAGGGTAGCTTCAGCGGCGCAGGAGCAGCCAAAGCCAATGCGTTCCTCAAGCGAGAGTATCGCGCTGGATACGTAGTTCCAGAGATTACCTAGAAGCACTTCAAAACCATGTGGAAGAAACTCATTTTACTGGCAGTCGCATGCTCTGCTTGTGGCACCGCGCAAACCGGATCGCGGTGCACTGGAAACAATTGTCACGTATTAGATCGATACGATTTGTCTGAAACGTGCAGTGAGCAACGTCGCTTTGCATCCCATACCTCTGTGCAAGAGTTGCTACTGGAGCTGCGCGAGTCATGTCAGTCTTCCAAGTAGAGGTCACACGTCTCATCCGGCCGAATCGCTGGAAGCGATTCGGCCGGATGAGAAAGAGCGAAGCAGCGTGGGGTAGTACGCCAAAGCGGCGTCCGTCGGAGGCAAGCTCCGAAGGGACGTGAAGGCGGCGTCCGTCGGTGGCAAGCTCCGAAGGGACGTTCGATTATAGTACAGTTGAACTGTTTTCTCCTAATCCTCGGATTGGTTCCTGAGGCCGGCGGGCACGAGGGCCTTCTCGGCCCAACCGAAACCGGCTTGGACGAGCAGCGCCAAAGCGGCGGCGGGCACGGCACCTTGTAGAATCAACCAGAAATCGGCTAGGCGTATGCCCGTGATAATCGGCTGGCCGTAACCGCCAGCACCGATCAGGGCACCGATGGTCGCTGTGCCCACGTTGATGACCGCTGATATCTTGATGCCCGAGAGAATCGACTGAGCCGCCAACGGCAACTCGATCAGCCGCAGACGAGCGAATGAAGGTAAACCCAGCGCGAGCGCCGACTCGTGGATGCTTTGCGGCAAGCCGCTTAGGCCCGTGTGGGTGCCGCGTACGATGGGCAGCAGGCTGTAGAGAAATAGGGCGAGTATGGCGGGCTTGGCACCCAATCCGAGCAGCGGAATCATGAACACCAGCAAAGCCATCGAGGGAATTGTTTGAATGATGCCCACGATTCCCAGGATCCAACCGCCCCATACCGGCTTTTTGTAGGCAAGAATTCCAAGCGGAATGGCCGTGCAAATGGCCATGGTTAGAGAGATGCCGACCAAATAGAAGTGCTCTAAGCTGTTGCTCCAAAAGCGGGCCAAGCGGCGCTGTAGCAAGTTGGCGTTGGGGTCTGGAACAGCGATCGATGAATCGACGTGATCGTGCAGAAATTGGGCCGCGATCGAGGACTCGGGTTGGCGATCGATTCGCGATGCCTTATTGAGTTCGGCCATTGTCTGACTGTCTATTTTGCCTTCCAACTGACGAAACGCTTTGACAACACTGGGATGCGACTGCTCGAGGTCTGCCCGGTAGACCACAACCGCTTCGTAAAGTGGAAAGTAGGCCAAGTCGTCATCGAGCACCTGAAGTTCAAAAGAGACAATTTCCGGATCTGTGGAATACAAGTCGACTAAGTCGATCGAGCCCGTCCAAACCCCGCGATAAGCCAGCGCGTGGTCCAGTGCACGCACAGAGTTCTGCTGCAACTTGTATCTCGCTTTGAGTCCATTCCAGCCGTCTTTTCGTTCCACAAATTCGTCCGAGAATCCAAGTTTAAGTGTAGGATGGCCGCGCAGGTCGGAGATCTTGGCCACCCCCAAAGCTCGCGCACGAGATTGCTTCATACCCAACGCATAGGTGTTGTTGAAGCCGAGCGGATTTGAAATACGGATTCCGTCTCGTTTTATTCGCTCCCCAATCAGGTCGAGCCGATAGAGTTGCTCTCCCTGTAGGATTTCTTCGGAGAGAGTGCCACTGTACTCGACATAGGCATCGATATCACCCTTCGTGAGAGCCTGCCAAAGTATCTGTGTGCCACCCAATTCACTGCGGTAATCGAATTCGCTACCCGCTTGAGCGGTCAGCGCGCAGAGCATTTCGCCCAAGATGACCGATTCGGTAAAGCTCTTCGAACCGATCCGTACTGGCCGGCTCGACTGCCCGAAGGCGGTACCGCCAACAAGCACCAGACCCGCCGCCAGCCACCCTGTCCAAAGATAGTGCGCTTCGCTTGGCGTTTCACTCTTGGAGTCTAAGCAACAGTTTCTCATTGGCATCGATGCACTTGCGCTGAATATCGAGTTGGTTGTACGTTAATAAGAATCGCAGACGTGTTGCCACAGACGACGGACTAGTCTCGGTTTGTTGGCGCTGTCCAATTGAATAGATACTTGTCACCACGCTGTTTGACGAAAAAAATCTGCAACCCCCCAGAATCTATGCGAAGCATGGTCCGGCTTGGTAAATCGAGTTAAGATGGTCACTTGCGGTGCGTCACAGTGCGGTGAATCACAGTCAGCGTTGTACAATCTGAGCTGGCGCATTACAACCAGTTGCGACTGGCGACAGTCAGCCTATCTGAGTATCAGTCTGTCGGGGGCAAAGCAACCGTCAACTGGTTTTTTTTCCTCGTAATGCTTCGAAAAATTGGATTCCCAGCCATGCGCCCCGAGGTCCGTTCAAACGCATCTGGGCTGGGGTTGGCCACACTGTCGGCGCTGGTGGTCGCCAATATGGTCGGGGCTGGTGTTTTTACTTCGAGCGGATTTGCGTTGGAGGCGTTGGGTAATCCTGGGCGCGTCATGCTGGGATGGTGTGTGTGCGGATTGTGGGCCATCTGCGGAGCGCTGGCTTATGGAGCGCTGGCGTCGCGTTTGCCATTGTCGGGCGGTGAGTATCTATTTTTGAGCCGACTGGTTCATCCATCGATTGGTTTTCTGGCGGGCTGGATCTCAGTGGTCGCGGGCTTCACGGCTCCCATTGCCGTGGCTGCTCAGGGGGCGGCAGTCTACGGTTTGTCGGGTGTGGACAGCGGTGACTGGCGATTAACGGCCGTGGCTGTGGGAGTGATTCTGCTGGCTACTCTCTGTCATTTGAGCGGCCTTCAATTGGGCACTGGCCTACAGAATGCAATTGTCGCTGCCAAGCTACTCTTGCTGGTTGTATTCATCGCTTGGGCATTCTTGTTTACGCGGGACGCGCTGTGGCAAGGCGGCGCTCTGACGGATCGAAATGCGGACTGGTGGCCGGAGAACTTTTCAGCCTGGACAGAGCTGGTAGGTTCGATGTCATGGATCGCGCTGAGCTACACGGGTTTCAACGCTGCCATCTACGTGGCTGGGCAATCCCACAATGCGCGCCGCAATGTTCCGCGTGCCATGTTCGTAGCAACTGTTGTCGTGACCGTGCTCTACCTATTGCTTAATGTCATTTTTGTCTACGGCCCGCGCCCAGAGTCCATTGCCAATCAGAAAGAAGTAGCCGCCATCGCGGCTGTAGCGATCGGCGGCCAGAAGCTGTCCTGGCTGGTGCGGACCATCATCGTGTTGGCCATGACCAGCAGCGTTTTTGCGATGTTGCTGGCTGGGCCACGCGTCTATCAGAAGATGGCCGAAGACGGTGTCATGCCTAAGTTGTTTGCAGGCGGCGGTACAGCGCCGCGACTGGCAACTTTAGTTCAGGCCGCGCTTAGTATCTTGGTCGTATTCCTAGCCGACTTGCTGCAATTGATGACATATCTGGGGTTAACGCTGTCGGCCTGCGGTGCGCTGGCCGTTCTTTCGTTGTGGTGGGTTCGCAAGCGTGTGCCTGAAGCGGCACCGCTACGATGGTGGGAGACGCTCGCGACGAGTGTGTATCTCGCGATCACGCTACTGATTCTATTAGCCTCTCGGACAACTCACGCCGACGAATTCACGGCTATGTTGTGGACGTTTGCAATTGGAGCAGTTGCGTATGGAATTTCTGCCGCTCGCAAACCGTTGCCAAAAAGCTGCGGACCGTACGCGCTGGTCGAAAAAATTGGAGGTGGAAGGGTAGCCGACGTTTTTCGAGCACGGTCAGCATTGTCTACAGATGCGGTAGTCGTCAAAGTGCTAAGTGCACCAAAGCAGACACCGCTGAGCAAAGATCGCTTTACGCGCGAATCGCAACTGCTGTCTGAAATAGGGCATATCAATTTGGTGCGGTTTGTCGACGCCGGAACTACCGCCGACGGTGGGATGTACTTGGCTATGGAGGCATTGAGTGGTAGCAGTCTGTATACTTGGGTCCAGCGCCATGGAGCCATGGAGGAACGCCAAGCAGTCCAGATTCTGGTCGATGTTTGCAATGGATTGGCCGCTCTACATGCGGTGGGAGTGTTGCATGGAGATTTGTCCCCGAAGAATGTCATGTTCACATCGGCTAACGGAATTACATCGGCCAAGATCATCGATTTGGGCTTGGCGCGTCGCGTAACGGATTCGCTTGACGAATCCATCGATGACGCTCAGATCAGCGGCACACCCGCTTTCATGAGTCCCGAGGCGTGCAGGGCGTCCAGCAAGTTGTGTGTGCCAAGCGAAGTCTATTCAATCGGCTGTTTAGCTTATTATTTGTTGTCCGGAGAACTGCCGCTGGCGGGTGCGACTTCGATTGAGATTTGTTGGAACCAAATTCACACGACGCCCAAGCCGCTTAACGACGCCCAAACCCAGGGTACATCGCCTGAGCTGAATAGCCTGGTGATGCAGTGCCTGTCGAAACCCATCCACCTGCGTCCACAGACTGTTGGCGAAGTACAAAGTCGTTTGCAACAGATTCTGGACAAACTGCTGACAACGGTTGCACAGCGTTGAAAGTTCATTCAGAATGCAATCACTTCCCCCTTAGAATCGTGCGGAAAATTACTGTCTGATTCAGAACGTGGGATAGGCTTCCAGCCTGTCGATTCTCGCATGACAGGCTGGAAGCCTATCCCACTTGTTTTCCGCTTGATCCTTACCCCTCAAACCCCTGCGATATGACCATGAAGAAAATCCCGTCCTTAGTATTGATTACCACGATCTGTCTTAGTGCTAGCCTGTCTAGCAGCGCCCAAGAAAAAATCTTCAAGGCGTTGCTGGTCGACGGACAAAACAATCATAAATGGCAAGAGACCACGCCGCTGATCAAGGCAACTCTGGAAAGCACGGGCCGCTTTATCGTGGACGTGGCGACGTCACCCGCCAAAGGTGGCGACATGTCTGGGTTTCAGCCCGCGTTTGCAAAATACGATGTTGTCGTCAGCAACTATA
The DNA here is from genome assembly GCA_041741955.1 of Pirellulaceae bacterium. Taxonomy (GTDB): domain Bacteria; phylum Planctomycetota; class Planctomycetia; order Pirellulales; family Pirellulaceae; genus Aureliella. The sequence goes on from JBGSJL010000160.1 coordinate 15,320, forward strand.
ACGGGGAAGCATGGTCGCCCGCGACTCAACAGGCGTTTGTGGAGTATGTGCGCGGTGGTGGAGGTTTTGTGTGTGTGCATGCCGCCAACAATTCGTTTCCCGATTGGCCCGCCTACAACGAAATGATTGGTGTCGGCGGGTGGGGCGGAAGGACTGAAAAGAATGGCCCGTATGTGCGTTGGCGCGAGGGTGAGATAGTTAGAGATACGCAAGCGGGGAAGGGTGGAAGCCACGGCAAACGGCACCCTTTTGAAGTCGTCGTCCGCGACACGGAGCATCCGATCACCAAGGGTATACCGGCTGCGTGGTTACAAGCCGAGGACGAACTGTACGCGGAGCTGCGTGGCCCAGCCGTGAATATGAAAGTGTTGGCTACTGCATTTAGCGACAAGTCGTTCGGTGGAACCGGGGAACACGAACCTATGCTGATGGTGATCGAAGCGGACAAGGGCCGTGTTTTCCATACCACCTTGGGACACGATACCGTTTCGGAAAGTGGAACGGCTTTTCAAATAACACTGCAGCGCGGCACCGAATGGGCAGCCTCTGGAAGCGTGACGCAGCCGGCAGTTACTGCGGCTCTGCTCAGTAACAAAGAAGTGGTGACTCGCGATCCACTGAAACTTGAAAAACCCATTGGCAGTGGAAGCGTCGACTTTAGCAAGCAGCCCGATATCGACTCGCAGGGCTGGACGTCGCTCTTCAATGGCCAAGATTTAGCTGGTTGGTCGCAGAAAAATGGCACAGCCACGTACGCAGTTGAAGAGGCTGCGGTCGTGGGACGCACCGTCAAGGGCAGCCCGAACTCGTTCATGTGCTCGGAAAAGGACTTTGCGGATTTTGAGTTGACATTCGAGGTCAAAGTCGACGAGGGCCTGAATTCGGGCGTGCAAATTCGGTCTAAGAGTTTGCCTGATCACGACAATGGACGCGTGCATGGCCCTCAGGTGGAGATCGAAACAAGCCCTGCCGAAGCGGGCTACGTGTACGGTGAAGCGACAGGTCGCGGCTGGCTGAGCCCGCACCAACCCAAAACCGAAGCGGTGAAGAAAAACGAATGGAACCGCTTTGTTGTTCGTGCAGTAGGCCCAAGAATTCAAACTTGGATCAACGGACAGGCCATCGAGGATATCTACGATCCAGACAGTTACCAAGCAGGCTTTATCGGCTTGCAGGTCCACGGTGTGGGAGACAAAGGTCCATTTGAAGTTCGTTGGCGCGATATCCGGATTCATGAGATCAAATAAGTCGGATGGTCTCTTTTGTTGATCGACTCTTGACTGATGCGTGAGCACCCAATTCCGCTTGCTCTTACAGTCTTAATACGGTAAGGGTCGTGGCATAGGAGGAAGATCTATGCCAAGGCTAATTGTGTTGCTGGTAGCTTTACTTTTGCTAGCAGGTTGCGTCACGACTAAGAATGAGAAAAAGTCGCTCAATGAGTGGGGTCAGCTTTCGCGTCCAAAATTTTAGGCTGCTTTCTTCTACAAACGAAAAAACGGCCCGCAGAATTTGCATTCTGCGGGCCGTCTCACTTACACGCATCTCGGGGTCTACCATATTCGTTTCAGCCGAAGCTTAGCGAACGTAGCTGGTAGCCTGAATGACACGTCGATTGCTCTGAAGGTAGGCACTTGGATCAACGATCGGTGCTGGAGGCATTGGAGCCGAGTCGCCGTGGACGATCGGAGCTGCTACAGGAGCAGGCGATCCATAGCTCATGCTGCTTCCGCCGCAAGACGAGCAGCCGGTGTCGCAGGACACGATTGCGTCGCAGCAACTGCTCTTCTTCTTGAACAGCTTGCCTAGCAAACCGCCGCACTTCTTCTTTCCACAGCCACTATCGCAGCTCGATCCGCAAGGATCGCAGACAGCAGTCTCGCAGCCGCAGCTTGGAGCTGCACCACAATCGCTACCGCAAACCGAGGTTTCGCAACCACAGCTTGGTGCTGCGCCACAACCACTGCTTTCGCAGGATGCGATTTCGCAGCCGCAGCTTGGAGCTTCGGCACAACCGCCACAGCTATCGCAGCCTTTTTTGTGGAACATGGAACGCTTGGCGGACTCCATTTTGCCGATCAATTCCATCAGTGGACGACGGCGAGGTTTGCAGGTCGATCCGCATGGATCGCAAGCAGACATTTCGCAACCGCAGCTTGGAGCTGCTTCGCAGCCGCCACCGCAGGACGATGCCATTTCGCAACCACAGCTTGGAGCCGCACCGCAATCGCTACCGCATGGCGAAGCGACTTCGCAACCGCAGCTTGGAGCTGCCGCGCAACCCGAGTCGCATCCCTTTTTCTTCAAGCAGCCGAAAAGGCCGCCACTCTTGCACGCTGGAGCGCAGGCAGTTTCGCAACCACCACACGCTGAAGCGCTGACTTCACAACCGCAGCTTGGGTCGGCCGAGCAACCGGTGTCACAGCAAGCGCTGTCACATCCGCTGCCCTTCATGCCCAGCATGCGATCCAACAATCCCCCACCGAAACTTGGGGTGCAAAGGCTAGCGCCCAGCACGAGGGATCCCATTAAAATGTTCAATTTCATCGAGCCACAACTCCCTAATACGATGAACCAACTGTACTGACGCGGCCTTCACGGGGGGTGTATTTGGCCGAGACCGGTTTCGACGTACGAAGTCGCCGTCGAAATCGCCCTCGCGCCGGGCCGGCAAAGAATGGATCACGACTTGCGTCGCAACTCATTCAACTTCGTGGTGCCGATGACGTTTTTCTCGCACAACAACCTGGGTTGGTATGCGAAATCCACACTCCCGAACGTGAAGTTCTGGGTCACTTGCGCCAGTTACCGGACGAGCCATTCCATGGGCTCAAAATTTTGTTTTCCGGTCCACAGCTCAGCCCCGTGGAATCTGTCATTCGAGTCCAAGAACTGAGTCTGTGACAGGTATCGGCCCGCTGGAGAGATACGCTTGAGCTGCCGCCAAGCTTTTTCGCTGGAAGGAGTTACGTCAATAGAGCAGCTCAAACTGTAGCGCATTTTCCAGAATCCCCGTCTAGGTAAACTGAAGGGGCGGAATGTTCGCAGTCAATCCCTATAAGTTACCAGGGCGTTTGTGGATGCATGAACTTTTGTCCACTTACCATAAGGCCTCGGATCGGTGAAAATCCCCTCCAATCGTTACGCCGTGTCTCTTAGCTTCATTCGCTAGATTCGTAATTGGCAGAATAGTTGACGCAACCTAACAGTCAAAAAACGCTGAAGACCCTACCTTTGATGACAGACGCCGACGTTGCATATGAAATTGTGGACTACCCACAGCTTCAGGGAACTGCCTGTCCTTGTGGTACGGCTCGCCGAGGACTGATGGATGTTGCTAGCGTGCCCTATTCGTTGCATGTGACCGAGATTTCGGAAACGGCTCGCGTTCACTACCACAAGCAATTGACGGAGACCTACTTCGTACTCGAATGCGGCGAGCGAGCCTGTCTTGAAATCGATGGCGTGCAAATTCCGCTGAGCCCACAGATGGCTGTCGTCATTCATCCCGGCAGGCGACATCGAGCTGTCGGACGTATGAAAGTGCTGATCGTAGTGTCTCCTAAGTTTGATCCCGCTGATGAGTGGTTTGATTGACCGCTTTGTTGCTGCTGCTCTTTCCTTGAGAGCTCTTCTCCTGCAGACCAGAAAGTACAGTAAACGCGTCATGAAAAAAGAACTTTATTCGATGTTATTAATTTTCGCAGCTTTTTCCGGTGGAATGGTTTTGACCGCCGCTACCAGCGGCTGCGATGGCCAATCGCTTGAGAGTAAAGCCCAAGCGAAGAGCGAAGTTCCAGTTGCTTTGGAAAACGCATCTGAGACGCGAACGGCCGCCAACTCTACGGATTTGAGATTGCAATGAGTAAACGCACGGTACTGGATGTCGGAAATTGTGTGCCCGACCACGCGAGCATCAAGGGCATGTTGTGCTCGCATTTTGATGTCGATGTTCTTCAGACGCACGGCCCAGCCGACACGCTAAAGTTACTTAGCGAGCGAATGGTGGATTTGGTGCTGATCAATCGCAAGTTAGATCAGGATTATTCCAACGGCACCGAGATCCTACGAATGATTAAGGCCGATGAAAAACTCTCGAAGCTGCCCGTGATGGTTGTCACCAACTTGCCAGACCATCAGGAAGCGGCGATCCAGATGGGAGCCGAGCGTGGTTTTGGCAAACTGGAACTCCGGGATCCCGTCACCCACTCGCGACTTGCCGCCTTTCTCGGCTCGCCCAATTAGCACCACGCCCAGTGCATGCTGCGGTATAAAATTTTTCAGCGCAGCATAGCAGACAGTTTTCGAAGTCGAACATACCGTTTCTGCCCTCGTAAATTTTCATAGGTCGCAATGATTTCCAGCGAGGCACAATCCCCAGCGCTTATGCAAACGGGTAGCTGGCCGACGGTATGGATGTTGGCTTGGCGCGAATGGGTGCGATTCTTTCGTCAGCCCAATCGGGTGATTGGCGCTCTGGGGCAACCCATTTTATTCTGGTTGCTATTTGGCACGGGCATGCACGCTGCATTCAACGGTGTTGGTCAAGACTTCATGACCTACTATCTCCCCGGTACCCTGGGGCTGATTTTGCTGTTCACCGCCATATTCACGACGATTTCGATCATTGAAGATCGTCAGGAGGGTTTCCTACAGAATGTGTTGGTGGCCCCAGTTCCTCGCTGGACGATTGTGCTTGGCAAAGTCGTCGGTGGCGGAGCCATTGCTTGGGTTCAATCGCTCATCTTTTTGGCAATTGCAGTTGCCATGGGTAGCCTTCCAATCGGACTATCGCTCCTGGGAGCCGTGCTTCTGATGGCATTGGCGGCACTGTCGCTCACCGCCCTCGGCATCTTTTTTGCTTGGCCCATGGAATCGACTCAGGGCTTTCATGCGATTATGAATCTCGTACTGATGCCGTTGTGGTTGCTAAGTGGCGCGTTCTTTCCTGTACCGCTGCCAAAATCGGACGGTCCGGTCGGCCAGTGGCTCATGCATTGGATCATGCGGTGCAATCCACTGAGCTATGTCATAGCCGGACTGCGTAGAATGTTAGGTGGCACCGAAGACACGGTCGGGCTTTGGCTGCCAAGCTTAGGTTTATGCTGGATTGTCTCGGTTGCTTTCCTGGCATTAACGCTGTCAGCGGCCTGTTGGATTGTATTGCGGCCCGTGAAGGGAGATTTGAAATGAAAGTTTTTTCTATTTTGTTCGGCTTGCTACTTGTGGCTGGCGCGGGCATGATCTTCGCCCTGAGTCAGCGTTCGGCGTCTGAAGAGCAGGCTGGATATGCGTATGCCGACCCAAGCTCCGAAGTCGACAGCGACAGATCTCTGGAGTCTTTTGACGGGACGGGCGGGCCGGAGGGAGCGGTCCGCAATAGCAGCCGCCATCGCACCAAGGACCCAGCGTCTCCCGCTGGCGAAGAATGGTTGACCGGCTTCGAGCTGATCGAGCGTTCGGGAGGCTCGGTGAGTAGTCAAGATCTCAGTGGGCAGCCTTATGTGGTAAGTTTCTTCTTCACGCTCTGTCCGTCGATCTGTGTCAACCAGAATGCCAAAATGGAAGAGCTTCAGACGAGGTATTTGGGAAAGCCGGTTCGTTTTCTGAGTATTTCATGCGATCCGGAGATCGACCGTCCCGAGGTGCTTAGCGCCTATGCGAAACGATTTAATGCGGACCCGCAGCAGTGGCTATTCTTAACGGGTGACATGGGCTACATCACACGAGTTGCTGGGGAGCTATATTCTTTAGCAGCCGAGCGACGGTTTCATGCAGAGAAATTCGTGTTGGTCGATGCTGCGGGAAAGAATGTTGGATTTTATACGTGGTCCGACCCGTTGCAGTACGCTGCTTTGGAACGCGAAATCGACAAACTGCTGGCTGAATAGTCGCACGGGTGTTCGATATTATGCAATGCGTCGTGTACGAGTACCATTTCATGGACCGGGAGAATTAACTTCAAGTGATTGATTGGTTACCACACGTCAACGTGTCGCTCAATGCCCTGGCCACCGTTTTGCTGATCGTCGGATATATCCTGATCAAGCAGAAACGCGAAGCGGCCCACAAGAAAGTGATGCTAGCCACTTTCGGAGTGAATTGCATCTTCTTGGTTAGCTATCTGACCTACCACGCCTATGCGGGTAGCAAGCCCTTTCCCACCGATACGTCGATCGCCTCGACGCCAGTTCGCTACATGTACTACGCAATCCTACTTACTCATGTCTTGCTTGCCGCCCTAGTCCCCGTTTTGGCCATTTGGACCATTTATTTGGGGCTCAAGGGAAACCGCGCCGGACACCGTCGCCTAGCTGTCGTGACTTGGCCGGTTTGGCTGTATGTATCGATCACGGGTATCATTGTTTACATGATGCTATACCAGATTTATGTGCCGCCCCAAGTTTCCGGTTAGTTCGTATGCAGATGGAAAAATCTCTTATCCCAACTGCAGTTCTGTGCTGGCTGTGTGGGGCCGCTATCAGCCAAATTGCCGGTCAGCAAGTTCGCGCCACTCCACCTCAAATCCAAGCGATCTCGCCTGACCAGTTGGCGTCTCCGACTCAGCGACTGATGATCGAACAAGTCGACGAACTGATCGCGACCGGCGAAGCGGACGAAGCACTTGCACTGTTGGAGAGGCTGCTGGATGAGGCCAATGGTCGACTGGTTGCCGTCAACCACTTGGAAGCCGCATCCACCCTGCGAACTCAGCGTTATTTGCCACTTGCGGATTGGGTTGGAATACGGACTGCTAAATTACTGCATCAGTTCCCCCAAGCTGCCACCAATTACCAGTCGCGCAATCAGGCTCAGGCCGCAAACGCGCTGCAAGATTTGCAAACAAGCAAGAACCCCACTGTCGCTTTGTATGCAGCGCGACGCTTTTTTGCAACGCAGCAGGGTCGCGATTTTCAATTGCTACTATGCGATCTTTACTTGGAAAATGGTTGGGGGTTAGCTGCTGCCCAAGTTTTACAGCAGTTATCGCCTGAGCTGCGCTTCAGGGTTAATAGCGACGCAAGCCCGACGACGCTTCTCGATTGGACCCTTCCGGCCGCTCTGGTGCATCACCGTGAAGAAGGGCATGAGCCAGTGAGGCTGAGCAATGCGCCCAATCCATCGGACCCAGCGGCAGCGGACCCAGCGGCAGCGGCACAGGTTGCGGAAGAGAATCGCAGTGAAGTGCTACTACGTGGCCTCATGGCAGCCGCGATGAATCCACAGGAGCTGGACGGAGCAGCCACTCAAGTTCCAAATAGCAATGCGGCTCGACTAAGTCAGTCGAGGTTTACGACTTGGCCCGCTTGGTCGCAATCGCTGGAAAAGTATTCTGCCAATAATGACCGCGTACTCGCCAGTAAACCGCGAGTTGGCGAGTCGCAGCGCAGTACATTGCCCTATTTTCCAGTGGTGCACAACGGGATTGTTTACGTCAATGAAATGACGCGCATCGTGGCCTACGACCTCGATTCGGGCAAGCCTTGGCCCGATTCGCAAAGTGTACTACCTCTATTCGACAGCCACATCTCCGCAGCCGCTTTTTTACCACTAGGTTATCCGCTGATTGGAGCGCCTCGAGGCACACTGTCAATAGCCAATGATTGTCTGTATGCGCGCATGGGTAGCCCGATCACGGGCCGAATGAATGCCCAGTTAGCTTCGTCCAACGGTGCTTCGGCCAGCTATCTTATTGGACTGGACTTGAGGAAACAGGGTAGTCTCCTACAGGGTTTTCCTTTGCATCTTAATGCACCGGAGTTCGTGAACGCTGAATTCGATGGGACGCCCCTGGCCTGGGGGCAGATGCTAGTTGTGGCAGTTGCCCAGAGGGACAATGTTGGCTTGCGCCGTAGTGTTGCTGCCTTCGATCGAGTGACCGGACAATTGATCTGGAAGTCGGGGATCCTAGCGGCAGGTTCTGTAGCTGGCAGCGAGCGAGCCAACCTGATTTCGCATCAAGTGCTGACGCTGGCCGGAGGTCGCCTGTATTACAATACAAACTTGGGTTCGATAGCCTGCCTGGATCCCTTAACCGGCGACACATTGTGGCTGGTGCAATACTCGACGCCACTTGAGAGCAAAGAATTCCTTAGGCCCAATCGACATCGCTATCGCGACCTGACGCCGTGTTTGCTGTCGTCGGGACTGGTTTATTGTGCACCGCAGGACGCCCCCGAAATCTTCGCTCTGGATGCAACCACGGGCGATTTGGTTTGGTCCACCGACGACGCGACCGCGGCCGATGCCATCCATCTTCTAGGAGTCACCCAAGACAGTTTGATTGTCAGTGGGGACCGGATTGTTTGGCTCGATAAATTCACAGGCCGGCTGCTGGGCCGATTCCCCGGATCGACTACTCCTCTGCCCTTCGGGGCGCTGCCGAGTCCACGAGGCTTGGGGCGAGGCGCCGTGACGGGCAATCTAGTTTATTGGCCCACAGCGGGCGAAATATGGGTATTCGGGGCCGACATCAAAAAACCTTCGATGGGGCAGGGTGCGCCTAAATTGGTAGGCAGAACGTCGCTGGATACGGGAATCGGCGACGGTGGCAACTTGCTTTTCTACGAGAATGTTATGCTCGTTTGCAGTCCCAATCGCCTCATGTCATTTCCAGCCCTCGCAAGTCCAGCGAGCGCACCTTAGTCGAACGAAGCAACGGTTGGCTGCGACGGTTTGCCCCATGGAAACAAGTGATGCGAGTCAGCGCTCTTGCGGTTTCACCTAGTGAGCTCAAAGATTTTTCGGTAGCGCCCAGAACTGCTTGCAAGGCATGGTACTTAATATGTTGAAAGATCGCCCGCTGGGAGCGGGTCCACTACAGTTTTCCGCTGGGGTGTTTGTGGCTTGCCTGTTGGTCGGTTGCGACTCGCCCGTTGGTTCGTTCGATAGAAATCAGCTATTTGCGAAGCGACTGGAGTTGAGCGAGCGCGTCGATCTGGCCCCAGTTGGCGAGCAAATCGATCGCATTTTGGAAGAACTCTTCGGCACGCCCAATCAGCCCGCGTGGCCGAGTTTCTTGGAGGAGACACCGGAACTGGCTCAATTGATTTCGCTCCAGCGGCTGAGCCGCGCCGGCGGCGCAGTGCGTAGCGACGAAAGCGATAGGCACTTCGGACTCTATCGCGAGCACTGCCTTGCCTGCCACGGTACATCTGGAAATGGCCTCGGACCGACCTCCAAATTGCTTAATCCGTACCCTCGCGATTTTCGGATGGGCAAGTACAAATTTAAGAGTACTCCGCACGGATCAAAACCGACTCGCGCAGACCTCGCGAAGACTCTGCGTTCTGGCCTGGCGGGCACTAGTATGCCTGCCTTTGGTTTGGTTGCAGACGAGGATCTGCAAGCCTTGGTAGATTATATCATCTACCTTTCGATTCGCGGCGAAGTGGAACGTAGCCTGCTCGCTTGGGCCACCTACGATTTGGACTTAGAGAGCGAGCCAAGGATAGGCTTGGGGCAATCCGACAATGCCAGCGACGAACTGGCAGCTCGCAGGCAGCATATTCGGGATGTGGTAACCAAAGTCGCTCTCGCCTGGCAGCACGCCGACGTATCCGTGACACCCGTGGTGCCACCGCCCGCCGCCCTGTTTGACCTAGAGGGCGGGTTTGTACTGGAAAGTGGCGGAGGAGCCAGGTCGCGAGCAGTCGTAGAGTCGATTGCCCGTGGTCGCGAACTGTTCCGAGGCAAAGTAGCCAACTGCGCAAGTTGCCACGGGCTGGATGCAGCTGGCGATGGCTTGGTCAGTGATTATGATGATTGGACCAAGGATTGGACGTTGCAGGCTGGTTTGGACCCGGCCGACAAGCGACAGCTTCTGCCAATGCTCCAGCGGGGTGCTTTGCCGCCGCGCAACATCCTACCTCGCAACTTGCAGACCGGCGTTTTTCGTGGCGGTTGCCTACCGCGAGATTTGTTTCTAAGAATTGTTAATGGTATCGAAGGTACGCCTATGCCCGCCGCTCCACGACAGCCCGAAAACTCGCTGGGACTAAGCGATGCGGATATCTGGGACCTAGTCAGCTACCTGCTGAGTCTATCCAGTGTGGGCCCAACGGGATGAATAACGCACGAGACTCCAAAACTATCGGCTACAGTTGGCTGGTTCACGCGCTGGCGGTGACGCTAACAATTGCGGTGTTCCCTTTGATCTGGGTAGGCGGCTTGGTGACGACCTACGATGCGGGCATGGCCGTCCCAGACTGGCCGGGCACTTATGGCTGGAACATGTTTGCCTATCCCGCCTCGACATGGTTGTTCGGACCGTTTGATTTGTTGGTAGAACACAGCCACCGGCTGCTAGGGACCGTCGCGGGACTACTTTCGATTGGGTTGGTCGGATCGGCCTTTGGCTGCGACGATCGCCGCTGGTTTCGTTTGTGGTCGCTGGTCATTCTAGTCGCTGTGATTGCGCAGGGAGCTCTAGGTGGCGCGCGAGTTGTGCTCGATCAACGCACGTTTGCGATGATCCATGGCTGCACGGGTCCACTCTTTTTCGCGATGGCTACGGCCACGGCGGTCATGAGTTCTCGCTGGTGGCGATCCGAGCCCTCGGCCCCGTTGCGGTCTCGGTACGTGGCCTGTTTGGCAACGATTTTAGTGTGTGTCAGCTATTCGCAACTAATTTTGGGGGCACAATTGCGGCATGTTACTGCGGCGATTAGCCACACTACGTTCAAGACTTTCGTGGTTTCGCACCTGACGCTGGCGGGCCTTGTGTTGCTCTTGTCCTTTGTTTTGCAGGGTTTCACGGTCTTTTCGGCTTCGTCACTACCGAAAATCAATCGGCCAGCGGGCCTACTGGCTCTGCTCGTCCTTTTGCAAATCGCCTTGGGGATTGGCACTTGGATTGTAAACTATGCACTGCCTTGGACAGAATTGAACGCTTGGTTGGCCAATTACACCATTTTGGCCAAAGGCTACTGGGAAAGCATGATCGTGACGGCGCACATGGCTACCGGCTCGCTGATCATTAGCATGGCTGTGGTCATTTCGTTAAGGGCTTGGCGAATCGGAGCTTGAACGCGAACGGACGTACGAAGCGAGATTGCCACCGTTTTGCACTTTGCGCATCGAGCGAGAACGAGAAAGATAGGACTCAAGTGGAATCAACGGAACGCCTTATAGGGGCTGCAATCATACCCGGTTTGCGGGAGCGTATCGGCTATTACCTAGAGCTGACCAAGCCGCGAATATTGTTGATGATCTTGTTGACTATGGTCATGGGGATGATCGTTGCCGGTGGCGCCTCGGCGGGCAGTTCGACGACTTTGGCAACTTTTATCCATGCCTGTTTGGGTACGGCTCTAGTGGCTGCCAGCGCCAGCGTGCTCAATCAGTGGATCGAGAAAGATCGCGACGGCGTGATGACACGTACCTGCAAACGTCCACTTCCAAGTGGCCGAGTTGCCTCCAGCCAGGCGGCTTGGATGGGTTGGGTGATGGTGGTTGTTGGATCGATTTATTTGGGGCTGCTGGTCAATGTGCCAACTATGTGGTGCGGTCTGGCAACTTGGGGTTTGTATGTAGGGGTCTATACACCACTAAAAATGTTGAGCTGGACTAATACGCTGGTCGGAACGCTGCCGGGGGCGTTGCCAGTTTGGATGGGCTGGACGGCTGCCGAAGGTTCGCTGCTGGATATTCAGGCCTGGATTTTGTTGGCTGTCGTGGTGGCATGGCAGCTACCGCACTTCATGGCCATCGCATACATGTATAAAGAGCAGTACGAAACGGCTGGCTACAAGATGATTACGGTAACGGACAAATCCGGTTGGGGCGCGGGGTTGCACGCCATGCTTGGCTCTTTTGCATTGATCGTTCTAGCCGTCTTGGCTGTTCCGCCGATCAGTTGGGTAGGCACTGGGATGACCGTGTGCGCAGTTGGCGTCGCATTCTGGCAAACGTGGGCCGCATGGAAGTTTGTCGTTGCGCCCGATCGGCAAACGGCTCGCAACATGCTTCGCGTCAGCTTGCTCCACTTGCCGTTGACGATGCTGCTGATCCTGTTGTCACACTGGTTTGCCTAACTCGACAGCGTTTGGTCCAGGCTAAGGGGGCAAAATCTATGGTCGAACGAATGAATTCATGATCGTCGAAATCGAACTCGCCCTGGATGCCTCCTCGGTTCGGCATGCCTACGGACCACATATTGCCCTGTCGGAAATGAATCTGCAGGTTCGTCGCGGTGAAATATTTGCATTGCTGGGACCCAATGGCAGCGGCAAGACGACGTTGTTTCGACTGATCAGCACGCTGGCTCCGATGCAACACGGTGAGATTTCTGTTTTCGGCCGATCGGTGCGAGAGGAGACCGCCGCAGTACGTTCGATGCTGGGTGTTGTGTTTCAATCGCCGAGTCTTGATCCAAAGCTAACCGTCTCCGAGAATATTGACTGCCAGGCGGCCATGTATGGCATCTCAGGAAAGTTACTTCAGCAGCGGAAGCAGGAAGTTGTCGCACAGTTTGGACTGCAGGATCGGTTGAAAACGCCCACCGAACAACTTTCTGGCGGTCTAAAAAGAAGGGCCGAATTGGCCAAGGTGATTTTGCATCGCCCCCAACTGCTCCTGATGGATGAGCCGAGCACGGGTCTGGACCCTGCTTCGAGACTAGACCTTTGGCACATGCTCAAACAATTGCAGGTCGATAGCCAAGTCACTGTGCTAATGACGACGCATTTGCTGGAGGAGGCTGACAAAGCAGATCGGATCGCGATCATGCATCATGGCAGTACCGTCGCCCTGGGTCGCCCCGGTGAACTTCGGAGCGGTCTGGGTGAGCAGGTGTTGAGCATCCAAACCAGTGATCCATCTGCCATACTTGCCTGGCTTTCCGAACGGTCGATCGACTCTCAGCAGGTTGAAGGTCAGCTCCGCGTAACCGGCGCCGCAGCGGCCGAACTGGTTGCGCCCCTATCGGTTGAATTTGGAAATCGCCTGCAATCGCTCACGCTGGGGCAACCGAGTTTGGCCGACGTTTTTGTGGCGCGAACCGGACATCGCTTTTCGAATCAGCCGCCGCCTGATAAAACGATTAAGAAAAAGAGCAGACGCCACTAGGGCGAGCCGCAAAAAAACTTGCCGTAGCTGGAGCCGCCAGGCTTCGGCTCTTGCCAAATTCACTTCAGCGAAGAACTTTTAAGATGAGCTACGAACCACCGCAGTCACTCAAGGGCAAAGTTGCGATCGTCACAGGCGGTGCTCGGGGCATTGGTGCCGCCACCGCGCTGGAGCTGGCGAAAGCCGGTGCACACGTTTTAGTGAACGATATCTTGCCGCCAGATGACGTGCTCGCCCAAATCGTCAAACAAGGTGGTAGTGGCGAAGCGGCAATAGCCGACGTGTCGGATCGAACCGCCGTGGAACGAATCGTCGAGGCCGCCGCCCAGCGGCATGGAGGGATCGATGTGTTGGTCACAAACGCTGCCTACAGCGATCGTGAACTGTTTTACCGCGCGAATCTGATCGGGTTCGAAAAGACAATTGACGTTTGCATGTGGGGGCCATTCAACTTTTTGCGAGCGGCGGCCAATGTCATGATCGCCAACAAGTCGGGTGGAGCAGTAGTCTGCATCAGCTCACCCCATGCGATCAAAGCCATTCCCGGTGCGATGGCCTATAACATGGCCAAAGCGGCCGTAGACCAGATGGCCCGAACTGCCGCCTGCGAATTGTCCGAACATCGCATTCGAGTTAACATTGTGCATCCGGGCTGGACAGACACGCCGGGCGAAAGGAAATTTTTTCACGACAGCGAACTCAATCAAAAAGGTGGCGAGCTGCCGTGGGGCCGTTTGGCCCAACCCGAAGAAATCGCTCGTGGAGTACGGTTTCTCTGCGAGCCTGCGAGCGACTACATCAATGGTATAACACTTACGATCGATGGTGGTGCCCTGTTGCCACACGAACAAATGTTCCGCATAAAAAATCGGCCCTAGTAAAGATCCCTTAGAGTATGTCCGATCCACATGCCACCTCACCTTCGCCCGCCCCCGAGGCGGTCCCCCCAAAGCCGCTCGGCTACAGGCAAAGGCGCATTCTGGGCGTCCTGATGGAGAAGGCACGCACGACCCCGGATGCCTACCCATTGTCGCTTAATGGACTCGTTACGGGCTGCAATCAAAAAAGCAATCGACATCCGCTGATGGATTTAACACCGGAACAAGTCGAAGATGAGCTGGAAAAAATGCGAGCCGCAGGCGTTGTGGCCGAAGTCCAGGGAGGTAGTCGTGTCTCCAAGTACCGGCATTTTGGATATGACTACATGGGTGTCAAAGGCACGGATGCTGCGGTGATGACAGAGTTGCTTCTGCGAGGTGAACAAACGGCAGGCGATCTGCGAACGCGGGCGGGACGTTTTGAGTCGATCGCTGATTTGCAAACTTTGCAGAAAATTTTGGACAGCCTAATCCAGCGCAAGTTGGTAGTGTCGTTAACACCCGCAGGTCGCGGGCAATTGTTCACTCACAATTTGTATCTTCCAGAAGAGCTCCAGCGGCTTAAGCAATTGAGTATCGATTCGCCGGATAGCCCGTTGCCACCGCGCACCGCCTCTGCGGTCCCGACCGCGAGCTCCCGCGGTTCGTCGGTATCGGACGATTTGCTGGACAGTGTGTCTTGGCTGCAAGAAGAGGTTCGCGAGCTGCGGCAACTGGTTGAAAAGTTGACCGATCGATTGGATCGACTCGAAAACTGATCGGGTCGGTTTCCAAGGCCACTATCGTCCAGCTGCACGTCCACCTTACCCCCTGGCCGTTTTGCATGATCGCATCCCAGGGACGTGTTAGCGATGCGGGTTGATAATCTGTAGTGGTTGTGCGGGTTTTTATTGGCGTGACAGTTGTGACGAATATTCGAAGCTGACAAACCGATTTTGTTCACTGGGGCTCGATCCGTTTGTAGCCTTTGCTGACAATCTTGGTTATCGCCAACTCCCTCTCTGCTGGCGATTTGCAGTAGCTGAAGGTGTCGAAAATGTCCAAATGGCGATTTGTTTTGGCGTTCCTGTCGGCCATGGCCTGCGTCGCATTGCGATCAGTTCCTGTTTGTGCCGACGATATTTCTGGCCAGGCCACCGAAGCGACGAGCCCCCTGTCGTCTCCCGTACGTCTGTCGCTCCATGACCATCAGGGGTCAGACCACCTGACAGAGGGTGCTGATGGAAAGTCCGTTCGATTTAGTATGGATGACAGTTTTATTTCTGAATGTGTCCAAACTGACTATCCAGATTGTGTCAGCCATGACCCAGGCAAGCCAAAAAAGCCACGCCAGGAAAAGCCAGGCGACATCAGTGTTCGCGACTGTCCGTCGGAGCGCTACGGCATAGCCAATTCGGAGCGGGCTGGGGAACCGCAGCAAGTCGCCTGGTGGGCCCGATGCTCCGTCAGCAATAAATATTCTGCGGCGTATGTTGGTGGAGGCACTCCATGGATTCTACCCCACCAGACGAGATCCAGAGCCAGTCATGAAGGAACGTGGGGAATGGACTACAATGGCTTATTCAAGCCGCGTCGCGTCTGGCTTAGCTGGAGTTGCGATCGAGCTCAGGGAGGCCTGGGAGCCTATGAAACCGACCGCGAGGGCTTTGGTGTGGAACCGTAATGAACTTCCAAAGTACTGCACGGAATGATTTTGAAGTAGATTGGTAATATGCCCAGTTCAGACAAAAATCCCAAGCGGATTGTCAATCACGAAACGCTCGAAATTCAAGGCGATTTGCGGAGCACAGAATTCAAAGGGCCGCCGAAAGGCAGTGATCTATTTGCGACGATTAAGGACGGGACCGCCGATGTCGCAACTCTCAAATTGTTGGTGCCCGGATTCGAGCTACTGGAAGAATTGGGTCGAGGAGCGTTTGGAGTTGTCTACCGCGCTCGCGATGAAAAACTAGACCGGATGGTGGCCATCAAGGTCTCGCTGATCGACGACATGAGCCGTCGCGAACAGTATGTTAAGGAAGCGAAGAACGCAGCCAAGCTGGAAAGCCCTGGCATCGTGCCAGTGTTTCAGGTGGGGACCTTGGCGGGTGGTCAGCCGTTTGTCGTGCAGCGTCTGATCGACGGTAGCACACTCCGCAAAATGTTGGCCGATGCTGGCAATTTAGAACTGCGTCATGCCTGCTGGTTGTTAAGCCAAATCGCCAGCGCACTGGCTCAGGCCCATTCGCTGGGCATGATTCACAGGGATCTGAAGCCCGACAACATTCTGATCGATGGGTTAGGAAAGCCGTGGGTGGCCGATTTTGGTTTGGCCATCCTGGAGGAAGATCAGCAGCAACATTCTGGAGAGAGAGCTGGCACGCCATTGTATATGTCTCCGGAGCAGTTGCGCGGTCAGACCGAATGGCTCGATGGACGGGCCGACATCTATGCGATGGGCATCATGCTCTATGAAATGCTCGTCGGCCGCACGCCTTTTGACGCACGCAACCTCAAAGAACTCGAAGAGCAGGTCTTTCATCGCGATCCCAAGCCCATCAGTCAAAGGATGCCCAGCATTCCGGTGGCGTTGGATGTCATATTTCAGAACTGTTGTGCAAAGCAGGTCAACGATCGCTATTCAAACGCTTTCGAACTTGTGACCGACCTAGAAACTGTCATCGCAGGTTTGCCTGAAACCGACGCCAGTGTGCCGGTGCCCAAGAAAGCGTTCGCTAACGCGGCTGCACGGCGCTCCACTGCCTCCCCCGTAATGATATCAGCCCGCCGCAAGACCATACGGCAGGCAACACAACTCCAGTCAACGCTCCGCGATATCCACATTCCCAAACACTGGCTGGCAACAAAATGGATATTCGTCCCGCTCGCGTTGGCACTGGCAGGATTATTGTTCTTTCTAGCCAGTGGATGGTGGAAGGGTGAAGAGCCGAATTTGACGCTTGGTGCTGGTGAGCAGCTATCGCCTGCGAAACTACAGCTCCCAGCCACTGCAACGGATCCTCAGCAGACAGGTTCGACCGAACCCGCTATCCCATCTGCTCCTGAGTTTCAGGCCGGACA
Organism: Pirellulaceae bacterium; assembly: GCA_041741955.1. Lineage (GTDB taxonomy): Bacteria > Planctomycetota > Planctomycetia > Pirellulales > Pirellulaceae > Aureliella. The sequence goes on from JBGSJL010000160.1 coordinate 32,326, forward strand.
AATCAAGGCCATCGATCCGCAGGAAGTCATCCCTCAGCGACCTTTCCGCGTTTCTAAGGGGCCGGGGGGCACACATGCAACGCTGGCCAGCGCAATTGCTATGGCCAGCGATGGCGAAATTATTACGGTGCTCCCAGGCTACTATGCGGAGAGTTTGTCACCCGTGCGCAGCGTGCGGCTGGTAGGTACGGGCAACAAGGAAGACGTGGTTATTATCGGTGCAAACCAACCGGCACTGCTCATTCAAGCCGATGTGGACATTGAACTTTCCAACCTGACTTTGGAGGGCGATAAATCCAACGCCACGGAATTCAATACGATCGAATTGATCAAGGGCAAACTTGTGCTTAACAATTGCACGGTCAATTCGCGATCCTATGACTGTGTCAAAGCTCATCCTCAGACCGAATTTTCTGCTAAGAAATGTAACTTTCGTACTTCGGCACAACCCGCTGTCTATGCCGAAGAGTTGGCAGAGCTGAAATTGGTGGACTGCCTATTCGATATTCGCCCTTCCGAAAGTGACCTGTCTGTTGGAATTCAAGCGAACAAGTGCTCTGGCCTAGTTCAAGGCTGTACTTTCGATGGCGCTGGAGCTGCCATCGGAATTCAGTGGGGGGACGCGGATCAAACCGTTTCGATTCAAGACTCAAAATTTCATAAGTGCAAAACGGCAGCCATCTTTCAAGACTGCTCCCAAATTGAATTCCTCGGGGCGGTAGGAGCGCAGATCAGTGGTTGCAGCCAGGGACTATTGCTACAACGATGCACGGCAGTGGTTAAGAATATTGATTTCAGTGGGTCCGATGGTGAGTATGCATTGCGCATCATCGATCAGGGCCAACTGCCGGCCGTGCCACGCATCAACCTATCCGGTTGCCATATTTCAGGCTTCGCCACAGCGATTAGTATCGAGCATGCTCATGTCGCGATTTCAGACCTTGAATGCAAATCTAGTACGCAATCAGGAATCCAGTTAGTCCAACAATCGCAATTGAACCTTAGTAATTCGCGCATTTCGCATAGCGTACTCGCCGGACTGCATATTGAAGACTCCGTTGCCACGTTGGATGGATGTCAATTTACCGACCACGAAGCGCTGGGCGTATCGGTGGACGCAGGCGCGGATGCGCTGCACATGTCCGACTGCACGTTCAAGGACAACTTGGTTGGTCTTGGCGTACACTCCGGCACGATCACACTTCGGGGCGGCGGCTTCTCGCAAAATGATGTGGGAATTGTCGTCATGGAGCGACCGGGAGCGAAATCGGAGCAGGCTGCGACCTTCTTGGATATCCAAGACGCTTATTTTAGAAACCACAAAGTCGATGCCTTCCAAGTTCATGCACCATGCAAGATTCGGCTTGAAGGCGGCGTTTTCTCCGATCCGGCGAATCGAGATCGTCCTAAAATTGGCCCAGGACTCAAGCTACGACAGGAAGGCGAGCTGAGTGTCATCGAACCGAATTCGACGTAAATGGCAACTGGTTTTTTAACAATTTATCCACATCGACAGTTGCAATTTCAGCGGTTTAACAAGTTTGGAATTTGTTTCTCTCGGGGGGGTAGTAGCAGCTAATTCTGGTTCTTTACTCTATTCGAACTGCGAAATTGCTCGAAATACGTGCACTTCGAACTAGAATACTGACATGCACAAACGTTGTTCTTCCGGCAACGTTTGACCGAGTTGCCGTAAATCTAGTCTTGCAAAATTTATCTTCGAACTTCGATTGAGACTCATCATGCGGAAATTACTGGTTGACTTATCAACGTTTGCTATCGCCTGTATTCTTCCAGCGATTGCGTTCTCTCAGCAACTGAGTGTAGAAGCAGATGGTCATCGATCGCCGGCAAGCGTGTATGTACTGCTACAGGGCAAGGAAATTAAGTTGCCAGAAGACTTTGTGGCTCGACTGGATGGCTCGAAGCTCAAAGTCTCACTGAAGTCGCTAGGACTTGCTGGACAGAATCGCGATCGGGATATGTTGGTTTCGCTCATTCAAGAGGATGGGTCGCAAACCGCATTGAGCCCTGACGCCAATGGTGAAATGACGTTTGAGAATGTCAAACAGGGTTTGGCTTCTATTGTTGTGGCCAGCAAGCAGTCGGCCTACGCGGCCATGGCTATGTATGCTGTGCAAGGCACTCTTCAAGTCCCCAGTCGCCCATTCGAAATTCCGGTTGCATCGGTTGACGCCAGCCAGATCAGCGCAGCGGTTGAAGCGTCGGGAAATGCTACACCGGGTCCAGATTCAAAAAAATTGTCGGAATTTCCTTCAGGGATTGCCAACCGTTTCCGTGTGTATCAACGATCCACCGGTGCGCTGGATGGCCACGTGGTTATCCCTGAAGCGGGTTTTGAAAATCTGGCCGGTGGCGTCAATCTGGCCTTCTTTCGAGATGGCGTTCAAATTGCCAAGACGACCTCAGCGGCAGACGGTGCATTTTCAGTGGCTGGTCTCAAGCCCGGTGTCCATTCGGTTTTCGCAAGCGGCCCTGCTGGGCATTCTTCCTTCGCGTTTGAATTGGTAGCTCCTGCTGCCAGCGAGCTGCCCCTTTCCAATTCTGCTCCGAATTCAAAATCGCAGTTCGTCGCGTTCCAAGTGGCGCTTCCTCCGCCAGCCGACGAATTAATCGTGTTGATGATTCCGCCGCGAATGATGCCAGGTGTGCGCGAGGTAATTCGCAAAAGCTATCCACTGCCTGCAGGCACAACTGGCGCTGGGCAGGCTGCCGCCGTCGGTGGACTTCCTGGCGCTGGAGGTTTCTCAGGGGGAGTGGGCGGTTTGCCTGGAGGCAGCCTTCAGTCCGGTGGATTCAGTGGCGGCGGTGGCGGTGGTTTTAGCGGTGGCGGTGGTGGCGGATTCGGCGGAATCGGGGCCCTGCTGGGTGTGGCCGGATTGGCGACCGGGGTGGCTGCGTTGACCAATGACGATGATGGATTCAACTTACCTCCGGCGACCATCATCGTCCCCTAGTTGATTTGGCGCTAGCGTCCGTCGGTGATCATCGATTGCAGAAGTTCTTCGCCGGTCATGCGGAACGCGGCGTTGTGCGGGCAAGCGTACACGCAACTGGGATTGCCGTCCACGCTGGCGCACAGGTCGCACGTGGTGGCCCGCTGTTGCACCACGGGCAAACGTCTGCCGTCCACCATTTCGAAAACGCTGCGCTCTCGATTGGTGAGGGGATCGATTTCCGTTTTAGGAAACCCGTGCATATTGATGTTGCCGTAGGGACAATTGCTGGCGCACAAACCGCAGCCGATGCAGTAGTCCTCGATGCGTATCTCTAACGATTCACCGCTTCGATGAATGGCATCCACTGGGCAACCCACTAGGCAATAAGGGTCCATGCAGGAGCGGCAACTGCTGGCCACCAAGTACTTGTCGAACCTTAGTCCATCGCGAACCAATCGCGTAACGCCGTCATGCGTGTCCGCGCAAGCCTTCGTGCATTCGTCGCAGCGAGTGCAGCGTTCCAAATCCAGTACCAATAAACTTTGGGCGAGGTAGAGTCCCTGATCCAAGAAGTCCTGGTTCCCAACCGATTCAAGTCGTGTTCGCGATTGAGCGTCTCGCTGGAGCAATCCCAGCGCCGAGTCGAGCAGGGGTTTAACGAGTTGTGTGTGTCTGCGGAGCAGTTCGACGAAGTCCTCACCTTTGAGCCGAACGAGCTCGACATGGTCCAGTGCCGAGCAGGTAGCCGTGCGACGGCTGACCACGTTTCCGACATGCCCATTTTCATTTAAGAGATCAGTGCACGAGCCGAGTAGGCCAATTTCTCCGAAGTGGTTGCCAGGTCCAAGATAGTTGAGGACTCGATCATTCTGACCATATCGCTGAGTCACTTTCACAAATCCAAGTTTGACGACGTATAAGTCCTTGGCAATTTCATCTTGTTCAAAAATCGTTTGTCCGGGCTCGACTGCGATTAAGTCCACACGATCCTTGAGGAAGTCAGCGGCCAGCGTGCGGTCTTGTGGGTTCAACGAGCCAAGAAATGGAATCTTTTGAAGCTGTCCGACAAGTGCTCGTTCGCGATAGGCCGTGTCCAACAGACGTCGGCTGGTCTCGTTGCGTTGCAGCATGTACAACACGTTGCGTCGGATTTCGAGTACTTCCGATTCTTCGTTGGCTACCACCGTCGCCGAGCGTGGGTAGCTATTCATGCAGGTCATTTCGCCTAGGATGACATCCTTGACGCCGCGTATCAGCTCTTGACCTTCGTCTAAGCTCGCTGCGCCAACGTCGGCCAGTTGAGGTGCGCCGCCACCTCGCTTGAGCATAGTTTTTAGGCCTCCAAAAAAACCCGACAGGCCCTTGGAGCGTTCTGTGGTGACGGCTCCACGGGCGCCACTGAGGAAAATTCGAAAACTTCCCTGGAGGATCACAAAGGCGGTCGTTCCGTACTCACCTTCCTGGCAGAGCACGTCCCCAGCGGACAATTTCCTGCGGATGACAGAGGAGCCATTGAACTGCAGAAACTTAAACGGTATGCCTTGGAACAGTGGTATCTCTGCCAGTTCCTCGGGAGATACAATTTGCCCATCACGACGTTCGGATGCAAGTTCCTTAAGGACGGAAGTCTCCTGTTTCTGCAGAAAGAATGGCGTGAATTCGAGCGCGCCCGTCGGGCAGCTTACCGCGCATTCTCCGCATGAAACACAGCTACTGTCCTGCATCGGTAGATCCAAATCAAATGCAATCCGACTCAAGTAGCCTTTTCCCGAGCGACCAATGACACGGTTCTCTTTGACCCAGTTGCATCCGCGCACGCATCGTCCGCACATGATGCATTGGTCGTGGTCGACGCTAATCATGGAGCTCGAAAGATCGCGCCCACGCTCGGGCGCGGTCACCCCAAATCGCGTCTGCACTACGCCCAGGCGCTCTGCCAAACCCGCCAACTCATTGCCGAGGCCTGCTTCTTGGCGAGTTGGAAATCGTTGTTGATCCGTTAATGGCAAATGGTCGGTAATAAGCAATTCGGCGATGACTCCCGATGCGGTATTCACTCGCAAGGCAGCTTCTGTATCTACTGTGCTCTGATTGGTATGCACCTCCATGCCTTCAGCGATTTGTTGAATACATGCGGGTACAAGCTTTCGACGCGTTCCTCGCGAAGAGGTCTCCACCAATTCGACCAAGCAGATACGGCATACACCTACGGGCGGCAGGTGTTCTTTATGGCAAAGTGTCGGAATCGGATGTTGGTCTCCCGGGTTTCGCAAAAATATTGACGACGCCGCATCGTAGATGGTCGTAAATCTGGGGATCGGTTGGCCATCAGCGCCCTGAAGGATACTGCCCTGACTGTCCTTAGTCGGAATCGCTTTTTTGATGACCACGTTACGACCGTCAATCGTCAGATGGACGTCGGTGTCAAAATCTTTGCCAGTGGCTTTCTCAACGCGTACCAGCCGCCCTTCTACGTCGCGTGCGAACATCCCTTCATTTTCGGGCGGAACCATACCACTAGTGAGAATTGCAGAAAAGTCGGTCAAGGCTTCTGAGGTGTCTGCCATATCGTCAACTCGTTTTCTAGCGAAGCGGGATGTTTGAAATAGCTGCTATTGCTTCTTAGTATGGACTTCGCAGGCTTGATCAACCAATTTCGGAAAGTAGTCGAATAGGCTGCGTACTGGATTGCTGGCAACCTGTCCCAAGCCACAGATGCTGGTCGCGGTCATGACTTGTGACAACTCGCGCGTCGTCTCGCGGAGCACAGGTAACTCTGCTTTGCTCAATTCACCTCGCAGTAGTTGCTCGCCGATATAGGTAATTTTCTGAGATCCGATACGGCAGGGCACACACTTCCCACAAGACTCGCGGCTAAAGAAGCGGCTGCAGGCGACCGCCTCTGCGATAACGTTTGCACCGGTTCCGTATACAACGATACCACCGCCAATCATAAGCCCAATGGCCCGCGAAATGTTGATGTCCAACGGCAGCTCGCGAATATCGAATTCGGTGGTTCCCTTTTTTCCGCAGGTCTCGACAAAACGGCGACTAAGCAGTTCGAGCGGAATCTTGGCGGGTACTAGCCCGCCTGAGGGACCGCTTAAGGCCACGGCAATGATTTGCTTTCCTTCAGCCATTCCACCGCAGTGCTGATCGATCAATTCGCCGAGAGAAATGCCTGTTTCGACCTCATAAACACCAGGGTGGCGCACATCTCCGCTGATAGAAAACAGTCGCTTGCCTCGCATCTTGTCGGCCTCGCCACCGACCCAAGGTCCTTGCTTGCGGCCTTGATCTGCGTACCATTGACCCTTCGAACGGTTCATAATTGCCGGAACCCAAGCGAAGGTCTCTACGTTGCTGAGCAGAGTTGGTTGATTCCGGTATCCATTGGTAACCAGCTCAGGCGGGCGAATGCGTGGTTCGGCTCGATTGTTTTCCATCGCCTCGATCAAAGCCGTTTGCTCGCCACAGATGTAGTTTCCGGGGCTGACGAAAATTTCCAACTCAAAACTTCGGCCCGAATCGAGCAGATTGTGGCCCAGGACACCCAGTTGCCGCGCCCTGTGGATTTCTGTTCGCAGGCTAGCAATCTGTTCGGTATATTCATGTCGCACATAGACCCAGCCTTGCCTTGCTCCGACGACCAGCCCTGCCAAGATCATACCCTCGATGGTCAAGTAGGGCTTCGTGAGTAGAATTTCTCGGTCCTTAAACGTGCCGGGCTCCGATTCGTCAGCGTTGCACACCACAAACTTTTCCGTTCCTATCGCCTCTTGCACTTCCGACCACTTTTTAAATGCCCGTCCACCAGCGCCACCCATGCCCAGAAGACCGGCTGTTTCCAGCGCAGAAATGACGTCCTGTGGATCCGGCGATTTCAAGTAATGGCGGATTGTGTCGTAATTCGAAGAACCCGAGTAAATGTCCATGTCCCAGGGTTGGACATTGTGTTTGGACCAAGCGAGATCTGAATCGGTCGGCAGCGGATCACCCTGCATGTACGCGCTGATGACCTGTCGAAGCTGGCTGGCGTTACGTCCAACATACAACTGTTCGTTGAGCAGGGCGGCGGGCGCTCGATCGCAGCGCCCCAGGCAGGAAACTCCACAAACTTCGACCTGTTGGCCATACTCTTGCGCAGTCCATTTTTGCACTTGCTCTGTTAGGACCACGCTGCCTTTCAAGTGGCATGACATATCGCGGCAAATATGCACTTCGAGTTTGGGTGGCGGCTGAGTTCGAAAATAGGGGTAGAACGAAATCAAAGACTGAATGCGATGCAAAGGCACAGCCTGTTCACTGGCGACTTCATGCAGGTCCGCAGAAGTCAAATACCCTCCCCGACGCTTCTGTCGAGCTAGTAACGCTTGGATAATCACGGGCTGGTTCCATTCAATCGCAAATTGCTGGGGGCTGGTATCGCTTCCATCAGACGCCTTCGATACGATTCACGCAAAAATTCCAAACGGTTGGTCGTTTCAATTGCCATGCGTTCACTTTCGATCTGTCTATCCAATCCCATCGACCGGGCTGGAGACTCGTTGATTGCGCGCGAACCTCCTACCGTTCTTTGGAACTGCCGCAAGCCAACTGCAAACGCTTCCAGATGCCTACCAAGCTCCACGGCATCTTCCTTCGAAATACTGCCAGCAAGTGATGCAGTTAGATCGTTTGAGGAATCGGTCGAGCTCAAATTCCACAGCATCAAACGATTGATTCCGAGCCAGTTGGCTGCCATCTCGGAATTGACTTTCATATCCTTGGTGATTTCAATATCGGCGGCAGCCTGGAGGGCTTGCAATGCTCCAATGGGTGCCAACTGTGCTCCAAGAATGCGGTCCTCTGCCGCTGTCGCCAGCGAGGCCAAACTGGACTCCATCAATCTGTCACTGGTCGACAGTTCTTTGTATTTTGCGAGCAGCACAACCTCGCCGAGGAGTGTGTTTTGAGTCAGCATTGGATTCCATATTAATCCATGGTGCGATGGATCGATGTCAACTCCCCTCGCTCCCAAACCTTGATGGCATGCCAAGCAGTCGTATTCCGCGAATTCGGGATGGGGAGCTAGTCCATGCTGGCTCGCCGCCAGGCGCTCGAGCGAAAGATTCGCCGCAGCAGACAAAGTTCGTAGTCGCGATAGGTGATGCTCGTGGGGTGTTGGAAACTCATACACTTCGGTTAATTTGCTATGCCCAGAACCGTTTTCAGGTGCAGGCTGATGTAACGCGAATGGCACTGTGCGGGTGGGCTCCACAGACCAATGTGCCGGAAGTCTCGCATGCAGGGTACTCATATCGAATTGCAGAGTTGGGTGTCCGGCAGCAATCAGATCATGATTGACATCGCGCACCGGTGCACCCGACAGTCGGGAACCGAGATGGCATCTCAGACAATTATCGGTTCGATCTAACCATGGTTGAGTGGGCGTCATACCAAGCCACGTGGATGCCAATGCAGATTCCGTGACAACTAGAGTGTGTGAATCCAGCCACTGGTTTGCTGCACCATGACAGGCTTCGCAACTCACACCTTCGCCGAGCTGACGCTGCCAACTCACTTCGCTGGCTGAGTTGGTCAATGGGCTAGGGCTCAAACTTGGTGCATGACAGCTAACACAGCGCTCCAGCAACACGGATCGAACCGCTGTCTCGTCCGAGGCGGCTCCAACCAAGGCGTCGACCATCTTTCGCGATTGCTCCCCGAGCAATACGACGCCTGCACCAGCGTGGGGCAGATCCGTGGCTTCCCAAGTCCTCAAGCTGCTATTCCAAGCGGGACCGCGACCGCCGATACCGCCATGGCAAGTAGCCGAAGCGCACGAGGCGCGGCCAATAAAGGCTTCCGGATCTGCGCATAAACAATCTACTCTCGACAGCCCAACAGCTGCGAGCGCCAACCAAACGCATAGAGAACATCGGAGACTGGCCGCGATTTTTAAATTCACGGATACTCTCCGCCGTTCTTCCCAGACGCCATGGTTGTCGGTCGCGACCAATGGTAACGATGGCAGAGTACGCAGTTATCAGAAGCCACGCTAGGTTGAGCGGCTTCACCCAGTAACTTTCGGCGATTGTCGCTGCTCGTTAAGTCGATCGAACTAGAGTTATATTCCATGGCGTTGGAGGCACTGCCAGATAGCGCGTCTCGATGGCACGGCGTGCAGCTCTCAGGACCCTTGATCATGACAATCGAGTTATCTTGTGATGACTCGTCCGTCGGTATCTCATGGCAGAATGCACAATTGAAAATCTTCTGGTGCGCAGCGTGATCGAAAAGGCCATACTGAAGCCAACTTTGAGGAATCATGGGCGTAGAGTTATCACTAAGGGCTCGCTCGATATTTTCGTCCGTCAGATCCTCTGCTAGGTGGCACTTGGCGCACCCTGCAAAGACCCTCTCGACTGCATGGTTCAAGTCCTCTTCGACCAGTAACTCTTCGACCAATAACGGGGGCTGCGAACCTTCTAAAAGAGCCTGGTCCTTAGGCATCGCTACCGATCCGCTGATCTTGCCGCCGCTCAGTTTTGCCGACAACAATTGTCGGACTTCTTCTCGAGGCGCCGCATGGGGCAGTGCGAGCATGGTGGTGGTCTGCCCTGCGAAAGTCGATTGATGACAGGCTGCGCAATGCTGATCGAATTGGATGGGCGCATAGTGATTTGCGCGTTCCGCTGCCGTAGCAGTCTGCAAGCTGCCAAAGTTCTCGAAACCAATGTCTGCCGAAGGCGCTTGCAACTTATGGCAATCGCTGCACGTGAGCTGAACTAATCCCTGTGAGTTTTCCGTGTAGCCAGTTTTCTTTTGCCAGCGGGGCGTCAGCATGGCGTATTCAAAACCTCCACGTCTCCCGGTTTTAATTTGTCCCGGATTCAAGTGCTGCGCGTGCGAGAAACGGATGCGGCCGGGATCTTCTTTAAGCGACTTAAATGTGCTGGACTGGGGCGCATGGCTGGAATTCGAAAAACGATCGATGCTAGAAAGGCCAAGCCGGCTCACCTCGCTGCACACCTTGCTCAAATCGGCGTGGCAGTTTGTGCAAAGCGTGTTGGCAATGGCAGTCAGGCGGACATCGCGTCCTCGGTGATCCTGATGACAACTGCTGCAATTCTGATCCATGTCCCGACAGACTGGACTACTTGAAACTGAGGTATGCGACTGGACTGCGTGGCAACGTTGGCATTTGTCCGCAAACAGCGGAATATTTTGCAATGGATTGAACTTGAGTGTATCGGCACCAATCGACTGAAAGATTCCGGCAGGGTGGCACTGCTGACAGTCGGATTCAAAGTGAGCATGCACTTTGGATAGTGGTCCCGTACTCACTTGCAAGGTCGCATTGCCCAGCCAACTTGAGCGTTGCCCACTGGGGTCTACCGTCGATGAAAAGACTCCACACAGGACGAACAGACCGTAGCCTCCTGAAACGATCAATGCGAGTAATGCGCAGCCCCATCGCGACCAATAAAGCAGTCCACGATACTTGTGATAGTCCAGGCGAACGCGTAGCGCTCGAAGTTTGCCGCTCTGCTCAGCCATAGACCTAGTCGCTCCCTCCTGCTGCCTACCAATATTTTAGGGCTGTGATGATGTGTACCACTAGCAACACCGATACGCTAACGCTCAAGCCAATGTGGACTGGGAGCCAAGCATGCAGCCAATGATGCAAACGGCGTTGCAAATTGAACTGCAAGCGCTGCTGATAACACTGCTCGAGGCTCTCGATGACCGGCTCGCTATTGGGACTGCAAGCCCGTCTCAATTTAGCAAACCAACGCGCTGCATCCGCCGGCCTGCTAAACGGACCAATCACTGAGCGCTGACTCGAAAGAAATGGCTCGATTTCATTAAATGCATTCCATAGAACATCGCGGTCGGTCGCGCTGCGCACCACAGTTGTGGTGCGCAGCGTACGCCCGCGTATCAAGCCAATTTCTCGGACCGCCCCAACGACGACGGTAGACTTATGCAACGACTTAGGCTCGTCTTCGAAAAGTAAACGCTCTTCCGAGCCAGCCGGCGGACCGCAAACGGCAACTAGGGCCTGCCGGAGGTCGTTGACACTTTGCTCGGCGACGTGTTCGATCTCAGAGTATATTGTCTCAGCGGGCAAAAGTCTCAGAATGAGTTTAGGAATAATATTTTGTAGGACCAAACCAAAAACGCCACTCAATATCGTTAGCACAAAAACAAGCATGAGCCAAGTTGGAAGCGGGCCGCCAAGATGCCAACCGCAATGCATGACTCCCAGCGGCAAACTTGCGATTCCAAGCCACAGGTGGGCCGCCATCCACTGTCGAGCGGGGATCAATCTCAACCGTCGAAAATACTTCCTCGGCCACAACAGCATTTCGAATGCAATGATGCAACCAGCCGCCGCTCCGCAGGCCAAGCCGGAAAGGCTGCCTCCTCTTAGCCACTGGCCAGCCCGAACACTGGCGACTACCTGCCAGCCAACCAGACCCACCGTTAAGACCGCTGCAATCAGGATCCAGGGTAAATGAATTCCAAGTTGTTTTCGGTCGAATCTCACCAGTCGTGCGGCTTTGTAGGAGGTTGATTGACGTGAAGTATATGCCGGATCTGCTAAGCTATAACGCAGGTTCCAGCTGGGACGGCTTACAGTCAACCAAGCAGGCCTATCTTCGTATCCAGCCGCACCACCGTTCCGGTCTGAGACGATTATATCTATCGCATAGCATTTGTGTGGCTCGCGAACCTAGTGCGTTTTAACCAGCCTGTCTTCCGAACCCTTTAAAAGCCACTATCGTCCTTTTGCGTTAGGTCTCGCGATGCACTGCCAACCCCTGCTACTTACTCTGCTGATAGCAGCGACCGCTATGAGCGTGGCAGCCCAAGAGCCCGCGAATGTGCGACACGCGCTAGTCTTGAGGGCTACCCAAGCTTGGGATCGGTACCCCAGTAGTGGTGCCGCTACCTCGCCAACTTTGTCAACCCAATTGGACCAGCTTACTCGACCACTGCGTCGCCTGGATTTACAAATTGATGCGGCGGCTTCCTGCGCATCAACGGCCTGCCACGGTGGGCCCAGGCCTGGCATCGCACACGAATATGCGGTGCGTGGCGCAGAATACCCGCTATGGCTCGAAAATGATCCCCACGCCCAGTCTTGGCGCACCATGTGTAGCCCAGCTGCCACCAATATCCTCCAACGCTTAGGGATCCTACAAGACGCAGTGGTGCGAGATCAAGCCGCGCTAGATAACTGTTTGAAGTGCCATAATTCGACAGGCGGCACCATGGCAACCATCTCCATGGCACCCATGTCTGCCGGGCCATTGGCCGTTAATGCACACGGCAGCCTTGAAATGGAACGCAGTCAAGACTTTCATGCCGAAGGCGTTGGCTGTGCAGGCTGCCATGGTCCGTCGGAGAATTGGTTGAAAAATCACTATCGATCCAATTGGAATGATCTCGAAAGTTCCATCGTCGGGCTGGTACCCAACAAAAATCTGCTGGCCCGTGCTCGCGCTTGCGCATCCTGCCACGTTGGCGACAGCGATCGAGACATGAACCACGATGTGATCGCAGCGGGCCACCCCGCATTGCACTATGAATTTGCAACCTTTCACAACATGCTACCCAAGCATTGGCGCGAACCATTGAGAACGGAATCCAAAGATTTCGAAGCCCAATTGTGGATCGCAGGTCAAATCGCCGCCTTGGATGCATCGCTGGCATTGCTCGAATCAAGGTCCGCCACGCAGGTGCCAGCCAAACCTTGGCCCGAGTTCGCTGCGCTGGATTGTGCCGCATGCCATCAAAGTCTCCGGCTCGATGCAAAAGACAATTCGAACGTTCGTCAGCCGCGAGTCGCCCGTCTCTCGCAATGGAATCGCTTCGGAGTGGAACAGCTTCTAAAAATTGATCTGACGGATCTACCCGGTCGCACAGACGCGGAATCCGCTCCCCGCGAGTTGCTCGCTTCCCTGCAACATCTAACCGATACCATGCACAGTGCAGGGGTTCCCGATAGGCGTTTGACCCAACAAGCCGCTAGCAGCGCCAGAACAGCGCTTGACGTCTGGCTTCGACAATCAAAATACGCTGTTCCCGAAAATTGTTCGGCTGTCGAGTTGAAGCGATTGGCCGTAAATTCACTCAGCGATGAAGAAAATCTGCAGAGTTGGGAATATGCAGCGCAAAGCTACTTGGCTGTGATTGCCGCTCGTAAGGCATGGCCGCCAAATGATACGGCTCGAACGCTGGCTCAGGCCGAGTCACTCCGCCAATCACTGCTATTTCTGCCCGATCGCAACTCACCTACCGGCAAGTCTCCTAGCGGCGATTCTCCTAGCGGCGGCGAAAGCCACAGACGCAGGACGCGGGATTCAGCCGAAGACTTGCTACATCAACTAACTCGCCGTAGCGAATCCATAACGCTCTTTGAATAATACTACTGATTGACTGGAATTGTACTGTGAGCCTAAGCCTACTAAGAGCACTTTGCCCTCGGTGGTCATTTTTGAATGTTGTGCTCGCCTCCAGTCTGTTTTCGGTAGGACCGCTCGCAGCTCAAACACCAGTTACAGGAGAGAGTAAGTTTCATCTGGAGACAAATCTAGCTTCTACCCGTAGCGACCCCGTCTTAGCAGCTTGGGGTTCCAATTCGGAAGTTAGCCAGTGCGGACTTTGCCACTACACGCCAGGCAATGAGTTTGTTGAACGCGAAACGGATTTTTGCAGCTTGACGGAGGCTAAGACTTGGTTAGAAAAAGACAAACATGCGGTCAGTCGTCAGCGGATCGAACCCTTGGGCAAAGCTGAGATTGATCAGCACCGTCGCGATACTTCGAATCCCTGGTTGGGCGAGAGCAACTACGTGAGTCTGCGGATTTGCCAGGGCTTAGGTTACGACGTGAAGACTGCGGCGGGCTACGAGCAGTTTCGGAATAATTGTCTTACCTGCCATGCGGGGTATCAGCCACAGGTTCCTGCGAGTGGCTTCACGAGCGACGCGCAGAACCGTCCGGGTATCTCTTGCGTATACTGCCACCAAGAGGGTGTAGAGACCGATTGGATCGACAGCCACAGTAGCGCTACGCGGGCCAGTCAGTGGCGTTTGTTACCGCCCCAAGACAAATCGGCAACTGGGATGCGCAATCTGGTAGACGCCAGGGTGCAATCGCAACTTTGCGGTTCATGCCACATTGGTGATCATCGACGCGGTATGTTTATAACACATGAAATGTACGTTGCGGGCCATCCTCCACTTCCCAATTTCGAGCTGCAAAAGTTTGTAACTTCGATGCCAGCGCATTGGCGCGGTGCGACAGAAACCTACAACAGTCTCAGTGCTTTTGTGGGTCGCGAGGAGTACTTCGCACAGAACGTCGAATTGGGAAACCAGCAGGCTCCAGCCCTTCAGGACACCTTCTGGGAAACCAGAACTCTGTTGATCGGTGCCATAATCGCTGCGGAGCAATCCGCTGCGCTAACGGCTGAAAGCGGCGAGCATTGGGGCGACTATGCACTCTACGATTGCACCGCCTGCCATCATGAACTCAGAATACCCAGCGCCAGGCAAAATCGCACCGGACATGAAACTCCCGGTCGACCCAGGTTGCTGCAGTGGCCGATGCCGCTGGCTGAGGTTGGCCTGGCCCTGATTGAATCCTCAGCGGGCGTGTCTGCCGCGCGAGAATCTCTATCCAGGGCTATAAACGCCTCGCCCTTCGGTGATCCCACAACCTGTTTGCCTGCCGCTGTGCGACTCCAAGCGGAACTTCGGCAGGCCAGCCAGCGACTGGCAGAATCTCCTATGGGAGCACAGCAGACGCGACGGGTTCTCTTGGAATTGACCAACACGCCGTCGGACTACCTGCTCGATTATCATAGTGCCCGACAAGCTATCTGGGCCATGCAGTTGATCGATTTCGAGCTGGCATCGAAGAACGTTCCGCTCGACGCGATAACTCGCCCGCTGATCCACGAATTGGGACACAGCTCTCAGCAGACGTTGGTCTCAACGGACTTACCCATTGGAAGAACCGGCACGCTCTACGATGTCCATCCAGAGAATCCAGAGGGCTCACTTAGCTACCTTCAGGCCGAACTTCAACGGCAGCGACAGTATGACTCACAGGAGCTGCTGACTAAACTTCGGCGGTTAGGCGCAAAGCTAAAATAGGCCAGTGGGACAGAATGATCGTAACCGTTCACGGCCAAAGGACGTGAACGCTTGTGATTTTTTGTAGGGTGGGTCAAATCGCGATAGCGATGAAGACCCACCGATACTGCGATCACATAAAAATGGTGGGTCATCGCGGCCTATCGGCACGCTTGACCCACCCTACATCTACTTCTCGCCCTGACCCGAATGGCGTGGTCTTAAGGAATTTTTGCCCCCTCTCCACTGGTACTCCGGGGGGAGAGGTTGGGGTGAGGGGGTTGAATTTACCGTAAAAGCCGACCCCTCACCCTAGCCCTCTCCACTGATTACAGGGGAGAGGGAACTGAACACAAGCGTTAAGTCCACGCCATTCAAGCTAGGGAGGGTGCTACGTTCATGCCTGAATGCTACGAACCCAAACCACGCAAATGTACGATCGTCTTGAACAATGTCCACCAGCCATGCAGATTGCCGGGTTCAAGTCTTATGGCACACCAAGCATGTTTGCGAGCCGTTTTCCAAAACCCCGCACGAACGGCCGACATCGCCCAGTGGTGATGTATCCGAGCGACGGATTGCGGAGCATGATCGCTGGCCGGCAGTGGCGGTAGTGGCGTTCCGCGCCGAGCATGGGCGGCGGTTAGCAAACGCCGAGTGATCTGTTGCTGCGTTGCGTGCTTGGCAATGCGACTGGGGTTGGCATGCAACCGATAGTGTAAAACAAACTGCGGCACGCAGCCAATCGCACCCAGTTCCAACATTCGCAACCAGAGCCCATAGTCTTCGGTCGGGCTGTCGTCCCTGTAATTGCCGGCTTGCGTAACGATCGATTTGCGCATCATCATCGTCGGGTGACTCAGGCAATTGCGCCCGGCGAACAACGAGGCTTCGATCTCTTTGGAATCCGTTGGGCAGTGAATTGCGAACAACAATTCGTCATCCTGGTCCATAGCCCACGTTTGTCCGCCGACAGCGACGACTTGGGGCGCAGCGTCGAGCATGGCCACCTGCAACTCAAAACGATCGGGCAGCGAAACGTCGTCGGCGTCCATGCGGGCAACGTATTCGCCGTTGGCCTGTGACAAGCTGAAATTGAGTGCCAAGTAATGTCCTTCTGCAGGACGCAAAAACGTGCGGATACGTGAGTCTCGCTTCGCCCAATGTTCAATTGTGGCCGCTGTGCCATCGGTGGACCCATCATCGACGATGATGAATTCGAAATCACGGAACGTTTGAGTCAAAATACTGCGAATCGCTTTGTCCAAGTACGGCAGCCCATCGCGTACCGGCATCAGCACCGATACCTTGGGGAATGGACTGACAGCCGACAAATTCATGATGGGTATTTACGTTCGATGACGACCACGGATTCCTCTCGTTCGGGCGAACAATCAGCCTGCCCGGTCGTCAGTGTAGCGATTCTGGCTTACAACCATGAAGCTTACATCGAGAAGGCGGTTAGCAGTGTAATTTGCCAGCGGACATCGTTTCCCTGTGAGATTTTGATCGCTGACGATTGTTCAACGGACAAAACACCTGCGTTTTTGAATCGTTTGGAGCGACAGTTTCCTGGCCGCCTAACGCTCTTGCCGCGACCGCACAATCTGGGTCTGTCCGCCAATCTTCAGGACTGTCGCGAGCGAGCGAGAGGTCGCTACTTGGCCATCCTCGAAGGTGATGATCATTGGATTGATCCGCTTAAATTGCAGAAGCAATATGATGCGATGGAAAGCCATACGGACTGGTCGATGTGCTTCGGTTCCTGCCGAGTATTTTACGAAGGCGATTCCCAGCCCGAACGAATGGTGCCAACGCCGCCACCGACCCAGCCGCTGGTGTTGGATGACTTTCTGAATGCCAGCCAAGTGCAGACGATGTCGTCGGCGATGTACCGGCAAGGCGTGGTGACGCGAATGCCGCCGTGGCATGAGAAGCTGCGACTAGGTGATTGGGCATTGCACATCATGCACGCGCAAGCAGGACCGGTTGGGTTTCTGCCCGATGTGTTGACCGCTTATCGCGTGCATCCACGCGGCCTGTGGTCGGGATTGCAAACTTTCCGACAATGGGAGGAAATGCTGGCGTTGTTCGGTTACTTGGAATCGCATTTTGACGAACCATTGTCGGCAAAAATGCGTGAGGCGAGAAGTCGCTTCGTCGCCATGTTCAGCGACCGAGTGGCGGACCTTGAAAAAGTGGAGCGCCGTTATTTGCTGCTGCGATTAGATCGCGTCGCGGCGCTGTGGCGGAAGGTGAGGGGTAAGCCTTAGGAACTCGTCTAAAACAACTTCCCAACGTAGCTGGAGTCGCCAGACTTCAGACTCTGCAATCCGAAGTCTGGCGACTTCGGCTACGGGTAAAGTTTCATCTGCCGCTCGCCTAATTGGCGGCATGGCATGCTAAAGTACGCTACGCCTTCTTAGACTTAACCCGAGCATAGAAATCCGCCATCAAATGCTCACAACCAACGGCGTCAACTACCACGACTCTGCTTGGAACTGGAACGTTCGATTTTCAGATATTGCTCAGGCGAAATGGTTGGCTTGGGAACAGTGGACATGGGTTCGTAATTCCGCTTGAATTATTTAACACGCAGCCGCAGGGGAGGACGGCCAACGAACCATTGTTTATCTCGCCTACAGTAGCGGGACAAAGGAATGATAGGCCGGATGCACGAGCAGTGCGAGTGTGTTTTACCCGCTCATCCCAAAATCACGACGCAGCCGAAAAAACTTGCCAAAAAATCCCATGTCAATAGCAGTTTCGCGCGAAACGCTCTTGATCTAGCCCCCCTCCGGCCTGTTAGTTTCCCACGAAATTATATTGGCACGATGCCAGCGCTAAGGGGTTCCAAAAGATGGTCGCGATCACAGAACCAGAGACGAAACGCATCCTCTGCATCGTTAATCAAAAAGGCGGCGTCGGCAAAACCACTACGGCCGTTAATCTAGCCGCCGCGATGGCCAAGGCGGGCCATCGCACGCTGCTGATCGATATGGACCCGCAGTGCAATGCGACCGGTGCGTTGGGTTGTAACGTTGCGGCGCGGCATCCGTTGATTGATGAACGCGAGATCGCTGAGGCCGTTGTCAATACCAAAATCCCGCTCCTCGACGTGCTCCCCGGCAGCCGCTCGTTTCAAGACGTTGACAAGCTGGCCCAAAGCGATGGGCCAGAACAAGATTTGGTGCGAAAGCGGATTGATTCGCTGCACGCTGATTATAAATTTTTGCTGATCGATTGCCCGCCGACGCTGGGTACATTGACCGAAGCGGCGTTGGCGGCCAGCACCGAGGTGCTGATTCCGATTCAATGCGAGTATTTTGCCATGGAGGGGCTCTCGCAATTGATAGAGGTCATTCGCCGAGTAATGAAGCGAACGGACGGCAGATTGACCTTTGGCGGAATCGTCTTAACTATGTATGATCCCTACCTGGAGTTGACGGGAGAGGTCGATGCCGAGGTCCGCGACTTCTTTGGCGAGATCGTGTTCGATACCGTCGTTCCTCGCGATGTCAGTTTGAGCGAAGCACCCAGCCACGGGCAAAGTGTCTTCGACTACGCCCCAAGGAGTCGGGGCGCGTTTGCCTATACACAACTTTGCATGGAGGTGCTTGAGCGTGACTAATACAACTTCGCCCGCCGCTGGGAAAGATCGCCGTTTAGGAAAAGGACTCGCCGCGCTGCTGGGCACTCCCGTTGACGACGAACAAGGCGGGTCGCCAGCGGCCACCGCTGCAACGGTTAACGCCAAGCAGTTCGCCGCCGAATCGAGTGGCAGTTCCACCGCAACGCTGTTCCTGCCCGTCGATCAAATCGATCCCAATCCGTTTCAACCACGCCGCGATTTCAATCTCGAAGAAATCGCTTCGCTGGCCGAGAGTCTGAAACGTCACGAACAATTGCAGCCGGTACTCGTTCGCAAAGTGGGCGAGCGGTTCCAGCTCATCAGCGGTGAACGCCGCCTGCGAGCCACGATTCACGCCGGTCGAGCGACGGTGCGCGCCGAAGTTCGCGAAGCCGATGACCGCTTGGTCGCGGACTTGGCGATCGTTGAAAACATGGAGCGAAAGGACCTCAATCCGATTGAAAAGGCGATGTCGTTCAAACGCTACATTGACCAACATCAATGCAAACAAGACCAGCTCGCCAGTCGCCTGGGATTGGACCGCAGTACGGTCGCAAACCTGATGCGATTGCTGGAATTGCCACAACAGATCCTAGACTGGATCGTATCGGGGGAAATGACGGCCGGACATTCACGGGCCTTGTTGCCGATCGGTGACGAAGCGATGCAACTGCGATTGGCCAAGCAGATTCAGTCCGAAGGTTGGAGCGTTCGTGCGACCGAAGCCCACGTTGCCGAAATGCTGAAAAACGAGGAAGATGCCGAAACCGGCGAAAAAGTGGTCAACAGCAGCCGTCAAAAGCGAACCGTGACGCCGCATATTGATTCCTTACAGACAGAGCTTCGCCATCAATTGGGAACGCAAGTGGAAATTCGTCAAACCAGCAAAGGCCGAGGAAAAATCACGATTCACTTCACCAGTGCGGACGAATTCGACCGTTTGCGGGCAATTCTGGCCGAACAAAGCAAGCCGCAACTCCGCATCACGGGCTAGCAAGGAACGTAGCTGATCCCGCCAGGGTTCAGACCCGTAGCTGATCCCGCCAGGGTTCAGAGCAGTCAGGTCTGCCGAGGTTCAACTCAACTGAAACGTGGCCGTTCCAGCTACGAGAATCTGACTGAAACGTGGTTGTTCCAGCTACGAAGTTACGACAAAAGAATAAGCGGCCTAGCATCGAGTCAATCGATCAAGTAGGATTCGCCGCTTGGAATAACGGGGCGTGGCGCAGGCTGGTAGCGCGACTGGTTTGGGACCAGTAGGTCGCAGGTTCGAATCCTGTCGCCCCGATTCTCTTGGGAAGAAACTTCCCTCCTCTTCGGCTGATATGTCAGCAATTGCCGCGTTAATCGACCAGCAATTCGCCTTTTCCCTGGTCATCTTTCGATCAAGATTCTTAATTTTCTTTTCTGCCAGTGACCAGACGTGTCAAAATCCTTCGATACAGTGGGCCAATCAGTTTTAACCCATGAAGGAATAAGTGATGGCCGGCCCATTAAATCGGGACTCATCTAATTTCTACGCCCATACGAATGAACTCGGCGTTGAGACGAGTTGGCAAGGGTTGCGAGAGCACCTGCAGGCCGTTGCGATCGGTGCCGGAAGTCGATGGGATGCAGCAATCGCTTTCTCGCGTGCTGCTAGCAAAGTCGCATCGAATGCAGGATCGCTGGCTGGCTGGTTACATGACCTTGGGAAATATCGCGCCGAGTTTCAAGAGATGCTACGAGGGCTGCATCCTTCCAACGAGAACACATACCACAAGCAAGCAGGAGCGGCCAAAGCATTTGTAGCTCGGCACGCGCCCGTCGCGTTTGCCATCGCTGGCCATCATGGCGGATTGCCGGATAGGGCGGACTTAAAGGATGCCGCAAATGGCGACAGCGGCCTCGCCGTCGCAAACTCAGTTTGGTCCATTGCCTGCCGCGAGAATCCGGAACTCTCGTCGCTCGATTGGTCAATCGATCCAAAATTGCCACTGCTGCAAATCGAGATGCTGACGCGATTGGTGTTCAGTTGTCTTGTCGACGCCGACTGGGCGGACACCTCCGCTTATCACCGCAATGTCATAGGTCTCCCACCAGAACCAAACTTGCCAGAACTGGACGCGTCGATCTGGCTAGATCGAGTTCAGTCGCACATCGACAAACTTTCGCTTGAAAGCAAAAGCGAACACATTAGGTCAGTCCGTGCCGAGGTGCTGAATGCCTGTTTAGAAAAAGCGCAACTGCCTTCAGGCTTGTTCACATTGACCGTTCCCACTGGCGGTGGAAAGACGCTTTCAAGTTTAGCGTTCGCGCTACAGCACGCCGCAACGAATCAATTGCGAAGGATTGTCTACGTCGCGCCCTACCTCAGCATCATCGATCAAAATACGCGAGTCATGCGGCGAGCATTGGGACTAAACGAGGACGCGACAGAACTGTTCGCACATCACAGTCTTTCTGAGGCCGACGACTGCAATGATTCAGAGCAATCGACCAAAGGCAACGGCATTCGCCGCGCGGAAAACTGGCAAGCACCGATCATCGTCACCACAAATGTTCAGTTCTTTGAAAGCCTGTTCTCGAACAAACCCGCACAAACCCGCAAGCTTCACAACCTCGCCGGCAGCGTGATCCTGCTGGACGAATGCCAAACGATACCACCATCGTTGCTGCAACCGACTTGCCAAATGCTTCGCATGCTCACCGAGACTTTTGGTTGTACGATCGTGTTCTGCACGGCAACTCAGCCGGTCTTCAACCACACTAAAATCCCCGCCGATTCGCGAATCGAAGCCGCAGAAATCTGTTCTCCTGAAATGCGACTATTCGATCGACTGCGACGAGTTGAACTTGAATGGCCCGGCACTGGTGAAGCGATGAGCTGGGCTCAGGTCTGCGACCGAATGCGGACACACGCAGGGAACAAGAAAGCTGCGCTCGCGATTGTCAATTCGCGTCGCGCCGCTCGTGAGCTGTTTAGCGAATTGCGATCATGGCAACACGATGGCAGCTTCCATCTATCGACCAGTATGTGTGCCGGTCATCGAATGGCGATCATTGATCAAATACGCGATCGGCTCAAGAAGTCCCAGCCTTGCTACCTGGTTTCGACTCAATTGATTGAAGCGGGCGTGGACGTTGATTTCCCTTTGGTGATGCGCGAGATCGCACCGCTCGAAGCGATCATTCAGGCCGCTGGTCGGTGCAATCGCGAAGGTCTGTTGCCAACTATCGACGGCAAGCCGGGAGGTCGCACCGTGATCTTTCGCTCGGTCGCCGCGCGGGACGAACCTCGCAAATATTTTCCGCCTGACAAATGGTACGAAGCAGGACGCAGTACTTTGGAGGTGAACTTCTTGGCCGCGAACCATCAACCGAAGATCGACGCTCCTGAAGACCTTGAAAACTACTTCAACGCGCTCTACTACCTCGGTAATTTGGACGGCAACAAGATCTGTATCGACCGACAAAACCTCAATTTCAAGACGGTCGCTGAAAAGTACAGATTGATCGATGACACATCGGTCCCGGTGGTGGTCGCAACCTGGGAAAGCCATCGTCAGCTCGTAGAATCACTCATAGACAAAATTCGCCAAGATCCATCGCGTAGCAACTTCAGGGCACTCGCACCCTATCAAGTCAACTTACGTCAACATGAGTTACAGAAAGCAGGTTCGCTCGTCGCGCGGCCCATCGAGAATCTTGATTTGCTGTGCTGGTACGGCCCGTACGACGACTCGCTGGGAATGAGCAGCGACCAAACCGACATGCTGATGATTTGTTGATACACCCCAGAAACGTCTCACAGTGCCGAAGGCACGAAATAATAAAGCCTGGGGTGCAAACCCCAGAAACGAAACGCCAAATCCCCAAAGTCGCAACGCGACGACATGCCAAAGCCTGGGACGCAAGTCCCAGGAAAACGAACAACCGAAATTCCGCAGTCGCAACGCGACGACATGATCCGTCTCATGTCGCCCCTTCAGGGCTATGGAGATTCGTTACAATTCCATCGTGGGGCTTCCGCCCCACGCTGTTGCATTTCGTGCCTCCGGCACTTTTGAACTAACAACCTTAACATTCAGAAACATCCATTCCGAGGTGCCAAATGATACGAACCGTCTCCATCAAAGTCTGGGGCGACTTCGCCCTCTTCACTCGCCCGGAACTCAAAGTCGAGCGGATGTCGTATCCGTTTATGACACCTTCGGCAGCGCGAGGTGTCTTGGATGCCATCCTCTACAAACCCCAAATGCGTTGGCACGTTCGCCAGATCACCGCGATCCAGCCTAACTTCCCTTCCGGCTTTCCTGAATCGGCCACAGTGCAACCTTATCGGCTGGTTGCCATCCGTCGCAATGAGATTCAAAACAAAATCTCGCCTAGCACCATGAACGGGTTCGCGAAAGACCCATCCAGCTTCAAGCCGTACTACGTCGATTCAGCCGGACGCGAGAGCATTCAAGGAGCTAACCGGACTCAGCGAAATTCTCTGGTGCTTCAGCACGTCGCCTACATCATCGAAGCGACACCGCTCCTGACCGAACGAGCCAACCAACCGCGCACTCGGCCTTACGATCACGACGAAGACCAAGGCCCCGACTCGGTGCAGAAGTATATCGCCATGTTCAAGCGACGGGTCGCCAAGGGGCAATGCTTTCATCGTCCCTATCTCGGCTGTCGCGAATTCGCCTGCAACTTCGGGCCTGTCAGCGGCGACGAACGTCCGCTCACCGAATGGACTGCTTCGCTGGGGCTGATGTTATACGACATTCAGTTCAAGACCGACGGCAATCACTTGCCCGGTTTCTTTGATGCCAACCTAAGCGGTGGCGTGCTGCACTGCGATTCGTTGAACCCCGGATCCAACGGCGAAAGCCCGATTCAAGTTTATGGCTGGGATCAACAAGAGGTGGCCGTATGATCCTTCAACGATTGCATGAGTTATCCGTCCGCAAACACCTGCTCGAAGACCCGGCGTTCATTCGTCGCGACGTCGCCTGTCGCATCGATATTAACGACGATGGGACTTGGCTGGGGATTCATGACTTGCGTGAGCGAATTGAATTGCCACCCAAAACGAAAAAAGGCAAACCGAAGTCGGTACTCAACAATGGCATGACGATGGGAATTCCGATTCGGCCCGTCGTTTGGGACGACAAGATCAACGATTGGAAAACGACTGATCCCGCAGCCAGCGGCAAGGAAAAACCGGCGTTGTTCATGGCCGATACGCTCGGTCGCCTGCTACCGGCAACACGATTGATCTTGGAAAAAGATCGTGCCAAGTGTGATGCCCAGCGCTCGACTTTCTGGCGATTCTTACGGTATGCGATCGAGCAAACCGGAGCCGATGCGCTACGTCCGCTCTTGAAATTCGCCGTGTCATGTGAAGCTAACGATGAGCTGGAGGAAAAGATCGCGGCCGAGATCGAGGCGAAAGGGCTGACGCTCACGAACATAGCGACTTTTGCCATCCAGTCCGACAACGGCTTGACGCTGTTAGACAACGAGCAGCTATGCGATTTCTGGCGTGATTTCTACAACCAAGACACGCAATCCCAACAGTCCGCATCGTTTCAAGGTCATTGTCAAGTCACTGGCAAGTTGTCACCCATTGGCGACTCGGTCAAGGCACGCATCAAGGGACTGGTTTCGATCGGTTGCCGCGCCGATGCGTATCTCGTTACCGGTCTCGACTCGGCGGAAAGCTACAACCTGTCCGGTGCACGTTCAGCGATGGTTTCGGAAACCGGCGTCAGTTCCTTCACACGCGCTGCCAATGCCTTGATCGGCAACGATCTGGACGGCAAGAAAACAAGCTATCGAATCGGCGGCGTGATGTTTTTGTTTTGGACCCGCGCCGATACTGACTCCGCTGTTTTCACGATCTTTGAACCCGATCCTGCGGACGTAGCCAAACTACTAGAGTCCGCTTCTAAAGGCCGACATCATGCGGCCGTTGATCGCGACGACGATTTCTACATGCTGGTCGTTTCAGGCAATTCAGCGCGAGTGGTTGTTCGCGATTACCTGGAAACATCACTCCGCGCAGTGCAAATGAATCTGGGACGTTGGTTTGATGATCTCCGAATCGCCAACGTCTCTCAAGAAGGACAGGGTCATCCGACAAGTGTATTTCCACTGTGGTTGCTTGCGGTCGCAACGGCCCTCGATGGCGATGCGGTTGCGCCTGATACGCCCAGCCGTCTGACACTGGCGGCCATCCAAGGGCGTCCTGTTCCCGGTTCAATTCTGCTTGCCTGCTTGCGTCGATTGCGTGCCGAAGGCGCAGCAGGATTTCGCGCGGCACGCTTGGCATTGATCAAACTCATTCTCAAACGACAAGGAATCAAAGTGACTGAAACTCTCGACCACGACGAAAACCATCCGGCTTATCTGTACGGGCGATTGCTGTGCATGTTTGAACAGATTCAATATGCAGCGATCCCCGGCGTCAATGCAAGTGTCGTCGACAAGTTCTACGGCGTCTTCAGCGCAGCACCGGCTTTGGTGTTCAATCGCCTGTTCAACAACGCCCAGAACCATTTGAGGAAATTGAAGTCCGAAAAGCCTGGCTCCTTCGTGTCGCTCGACAAACGGCTCACCGAACTGGTCCGACTCCTGCCTGCGGCACCGCCATCGGGCCAACTCTCGATGCAAGATCAAGGGCGATTTGCACTTGGCTATTACCACCAAAGAGCCAAGCAGTTCACAGAAATCAGCGATCGTAAAGCCGCGAAAGCAGCCGCCACTGAACAAGCACTTCGCGATTGAACCATCCGTCGTTTACTTTCCGTTCTTGTTACCTGTCACTCTTCACAACCCACAATCTAGGAATCCCGTTCCATGTCCACTGCAACCGCACTCGAAGCTCAAGTCGTCGATCGTCGTTACGATTTTGTTCTGTTGTTTGATGTCCAAGATGGCAATCCCAACGGTGACCCCGACGCGGGCAATCTCCCTCGTGTCGATCCCCAGTCGCTGCAAGGACTCGTCACCGATGGTTGTCTGAAACGCAAAATCCGTAACGCCATCGCAGTTCTAGGTGCTGATCAACCCGGCTGCGAACTTTACTTCCAAACCCAAGATGCGGTATACGAACGTCGCATCCTGAACCTGCAGCACCAACGCGCTTACGACGCGATCGGTGTTGGTGATGAGAAAGAAGCTAAGAAGAAGGCGGACAACACGTCCAAGGCACGACAATGGATGTGTAGCCAGTTTTACGACATTCGCGCATTCGGTGCAGTGATGACCACTGGCGTCAATTGCGGCCAAGTTCGTGGTCCGGTTCAGGTGACGTTTGCGCGGTCAACCGACCCGATCGTGCCACTTGAGTTTTCAATCACGCGCAAATCCGTCACAACGGAAGACGAAGCCAATAAGCAATCGGGCAAAGATGGCACGATTACCGGCACCATGGGTCGAAAGAATACTGTGCCCTACGGTCTGTATCGTTGTCACGGTTTCGTGAATCCGTATCTCGCCAAAGACACCGGATTTACCACCGCAGACCTCGACATGTTGTGGAACTCGTTGAAGGGCCTGATGTGGGAACTCGATCGTTCGGCCAGTCGCGGACTCATGTGTACGCGTGGTCTGTACGTGTTTGAGCATAGCAGCGCCCTCGGTGCCGCCCCCGCCCACGAACTGTTCGACCGCATCGAAGTCAAACCGCTTGGAAACGAAAAGGTCGCTCGATCCTTCGACGACTACCGCCCACAAATCCAAATTCACCATACCGATTTACCCACCGGTGTAACCCTGCACCGCATGATCGGCTAGCTTTCCCCAGTGCCAACGGCACGACATTATTTAGCATGGGGCGCAAGCCCCATGAAATCGACCACGCCACAACCACCACCAGCCCATTTTCAAAGTGCCAACGGCACGGCATGTTAAAGCGTGGGACGCGAGTCCCACGGAAACTGGAATACCCGTTCCATAAACCCGCTCCGGCCATCTCCCGTCACCTAAAACTCCAAACACCATGGAGCTCCATGTCTTCCCTCCACGGCATCCTGATCCACGTCGTATTCTCGACCAAATATCGAAAACCTGTCTTGGCATTCGATTGGCGAGATGAACTCTACGCCTACGTCGGCGGCATCGTCAAAGACCATAAGGCGTCACTGTTGAAGGCTGGCGGTGTCGAAGACCACGTTCATTTGCTCATTCGTACCCATCCCGAATTCGCCATCGCGAAGACAATTCAATTGCTCAAAGCCAATTCGTCCAAATGGATCAACGAACAAGCCAAATGCAAATTCAAATTCCAGTGGCAACGCGGATACGGTGCGTTTTCGGTCAGTCAAAAAGTCGCCCCGGCGGTGATAAAATACATTGACGGCCAGGTCGAGCATCACAAGCAGGTGACGTTTAATGATGAATACCTTTTGATATTGGAACGGCACGGGATCGAATTTGATCCGAAGTACGTTTTTGAAAGCGAGATCATCGGTTGAGTCGGTTTTCATGTCATGCCGTCGGCATTCGCGGAAATGGGCGGCGCATCGGTTAGTAGTGCCGAAGGCACGGCATGGTAAAGCATGGGGCGCGAGCCCCATGTTGGGATCGAATTGACGTTTGAAAGCCCTGAAGGGGCGACATGATTCGGGGCATCTCGTGGCGATACGTTACTTGCGTCCAAGGCTGTAACATGTCGTCGCGTTGCGACTTGGGAATGGCGGGGGTTGTCGGGCGTGTTCATGGGACTTGCGTCCCATGCTTAAATATGCCGTGCCGTTGCCACTGGGAATCTTGTCGTCACGTGGCGACTGGAGGATGGGACTGTGAATCATCTATGAACGACGATGACGACTACTTACCGTTGTCCTATCTCAACGACTTGCTGTTTTGCGAGCGGCGGGCGGCGCTGCATCTCAATGAACAAATCTGGCACGATAACCAGTTCACGACCGAAGGCATGTTCGCCCATAAGCGTGTCGATGTACCCGCTAACCTGCGACGCGGTGATCGCCGCAAAGTCACCGGTATGTGGCTGGTCTCGCAGCGACTGCGCATCGTCGGCAAAGCCGATTTGGTCGAATTCAATCCCGACGCCAACGGAATACTGATTCCGTATCCAGTCGATTTCAAACGCGGCAAAAAACGGCGCTGGGATAACAACGAAGTCCAAGTCTGTGCCCAAGCCATCTGCCTGGAAGAAATGCTCGGCGTCGTGGTCCCACGCGGTGCCATCTTTCACATCAAAAGCCAAACTCGTGAAGAAGTCGTATTCGACGATTCACTACGATCCAAAACAGCAGCGACCGCCAATCGATTGCACGAACTGTTGGTGTCTCGCCAAACGCCGATCGCCAAGTTTCATCCCAAATGCCGAGGTTGTTCATTATTTGAAATGTGCATGCCCAAATCGCTGCGGCCCAAAGCCACAGCCAACCGCTATCTCCAATCGCTCATCAACGACGAGCTGCCCGCAGCCGAAGGCGGCGATGCACTATGAAACATCACCTCAATACCCTGTACGTTTTCACCCAAGGTGCTTACCTGCGGAAAGATTCCGAAACCGTCGTCGTCCGCATCAATCGCGAGAACAAATTGCGATTGCCGTTGCTCAACATCGGCTCAATCTCCTGCTTTGGCCGGGTCGCGATCAGCCCGCAATTGATGGGTTTTTGTGGCGAAAAAGGGATCGCCATTACCTTCCTCACCGAACACGGTCGGTTCCTCGCCGCCGTCAACGGCTTTACGTCGGGAAACGTGCTGCTGCGCCGTGAGCAATACCGCCGGGCCGATGACCCCAAAGCAACTGCCGCGATCGCGCGAGCGTGCATCATCGGCAAACTTGCCAACTACCGAACCGTGCTTCGGCGCGGTGTACGCGACCAAACGGCGTCGGAGGCGACGGTACGGATCGACCGGATCGCCAACCGCATCGACATGGCCATTCGGACACTCGACCTCACGCTGTCAGTGGACCAACTTCGCGGCATCGAAGGGACGTTTTCCAAAGAATATTTTTCTGTCTTCAACGACCTGATCACAACTCAAAAAGATTCCTTTCAATTCACGTCACGAAGCCGCCGACCGCCGCTGGACAACGTCAACGCGATGCTGTCGTTCTTGTACAGCATGTTGGCCAACGATTTGCGCTCTGCCTGTGAAGCGACTGGCCTGGATGCTGCCGTCGGTTTCCTGCACCGCGATCGTCCCGGCCGCCCTGGCTTGGCACTGGACCTGATGGAAGAGTTCCGCCCGGTCTTGGTTGATCGATTGGTGCTGTCCCTGATCAATCGCGGTCAAGTCAAGCCAAGCGGTTTTACCAGCGACCCCGGAGGTGGCGTGCGGATGGACGAAACCACACGTAAAGCGATTGTGGCGGCATTTCAAAAACGCAAACAGGAAGAAGTTCGTCACCCGTTTTTGGACGAGCGAATGACACTCGGCCTAGTGCCACATATCCAAGCCAGACTGCTAGCCCGACACTTGCGTGGCGATCAAGACGCCTATCCACCATTTGCCTGGAAGTAACCCGAAATTGCTGGAGTCCAGGCTTTAGCCGCTCACCGGAAGTAACCCGATGCTTGTGTTAGTCACCTACGACGTATCGACAATAGAAAAGGCGGGGCAACGGCGGCTATCAAAAGTTGCCAAGACCTGTTTGAACTATGGCCAGCGGGTGCAAAACTCGGTATTTGAGTGCTCGATCTCGACCGAGCAATTCGTACGGTTAAAGCAATCGCTCGTCGAAATCATCGACCCCAACACGGACAGTCTGCGGTTCTATTTCTTAGGCAATCGGTGGCAGGAGAAGGTCGAGCACATTGGGGCGAAGCCGGTAGCCAACATTGACGACCCGCTGATCATCTGAAAACAACGCGAACCTCCAGCAGTCACGCCGAAGCCGACCGGTTCGCGACTTCAAATCCTGCGTAAATTGCCCATTCAAACTGCACTCGCGTCAGAGCCGCCTGTCAATCACGTAAAACCAAGGTCAGGTACGCGAAATCCCCAACCTATCGCCTTTCGGCAAAACAACTTAGGATAGCACGATCGCCCGCTCACAAGCGGGCGCGGATTGAAACTCGTAGTCATCGACAACCAATTCATCGATGATGTCAAATCGCCCGCTCACAAGC
>JBGSJL010000161.1:0-3637 GCA_041741955.1 Pirellulaceae bacterium
TCAACGCTCAGCTGGATGTTTAGCATTCCCTTTTCTGCAACTCCGATTAGAGCAGCAGGTTGGTTGAGACCAGGAAACTCGGTGAAAATGCAGCCACCTTCGTCGAGAACCATATGCAAGCGACGACCATTGCTTTGTAGCCATTCCGCCATTTTGGCATTGCCATTCTGGCCACCGAGTTCTTCGTCATGTCCCAGGGCAATATAAATCGTGCGTTCCGGCTTGAATCCATCGGCGGCATGCCGATCAATGGCTTCCAGGATCGCCATGACTCCGTGTTTGCAGTCCAGAGTGCCGCGACCCCACAAAAATGTATCGTCTATGTGCCCGCTGAATGGCGCGTGCGTCCATTTGGACTCGGTGCTCGCTTCGATGGGCACGACATCAAAATGGGACATCAAAACTATGCCAGGCAAATTGGGATTCTGCCCGGGCCATTCCAACATCACACTTGGAATCAATCCGTCCCCAAAATCGATACCCGTCCGTCGAATGAAAGGAGGGCGATGCAGGGCGGGAAACGTCTCCGCAAGGTAATCTCGAAATCGATACAATGGAGAGTTCTCCGTCAACCTCGATAGAGGTTCGGACACAGTCGGTATGTGGATCGCGCCCTGGAAATTCTTGTAAAGCAACTCGTTATTCCAGGATATTTTCTGTGCAGGCACAACCTGCAACTGCTTGGTCGAGAAACACAGGTAATTCCAACTCATGACCAGCAGTAGCGCTAGCAGAAGGCCTAACAGGACAAAACTGCCGCGACGAGCGACTTTCTTCATGCGATTCATCGGGACCTCTTAGTATGG
Source organism: Pirellulaceae bacterium (assembly GCA_041741955.1). Lineage (GTDB taxonomy): Bacteria > Planctomycetota > Planctomycetia > Pirellulales > Pirellulaceae > Aureliella. The sequence goes on from JBGSJL010000161.1 coordinate 807, forward strand.
TTGATGTGCTGGGAGCGTTGTTCTTAAATTTCGTCACGCCAAATCTATGGACTACGCGAATGTCATCTATTCGCAACTGGACTTGCTGAGCAGGTCGCCTAAACTGGGGTTGCGCATTTCTAGCGACGTAGCCGTTCGCTGGAATTGCTCCCTCCAAGCCTGGAATGGCGTCGTGGCGTTGCCACTGAAAGCCGTTCCTATTGGCACAATTGGCTGTTACCCGACACGCCGGATAACATCTAAGGACTCCATCCCCCTTTGAACGCCGTGTGCGCCATCAAGCATACTTACATAAACCCAGACTGGTTGCCCTCGACGAATTGTCGTGTTGCTGTCGAGCTTTCAAGCCGGGCGGCACGGTAACGATGCGATATAACCGAAGCAATTGTGTCCGCGAAGAACATGCCGCGCGCCGTCAAGCGAATGCAAGCCTCATCCATTTCAATCAGATTATGCTGGGATAAAACCTTCCATTCGTCGGCAAAGTCCGATAGCACATCGGTGCCTAACAAAACACGATAGGCATCCCTTTGAAGGGTCAGTTTCGAGAGCTGCCGAGTTATGTAAAGCAACCTGAATGATTCCAGGTCGAAGTCAAAATAGCGGCTCCAAAACGGCAACGGTGTTTTAAGGGCCTGCAGATACTCGAATGAATTCTCTGGATTCATGGTCTTGAGCGCCGTGTGACTGTCCGCTCTCAACGAATAGGAGATAGCGGAGGGCCCAAAGCCGAGCATGTCGTGGCTGCCCGGTTCGAAGCTAAGGATTTCGTAGATGTAGCGTCGCGAGTCATTTTCCAAGGCTGAGCGTTCGAAATTCGTGAGGGTGGACTGATAAAATCCTTGTTGAAACATCGCCATGCGAAGAGCTTGCCAGTTGGCGACGGCTGCTTCATTGTCTGGAAGCGAACTTACTAGTTCCGCGTTCTTTGACCAGGGAGTGCCCAGGCCGCGGAAGAGCACTAAGTGGTATAGGCAAAGTTGGTCAAACCCCATCTGACTTCCGATTGCAACGTCTGCGAGCATCTCGGAGAGCGATTGGCCCGGAAGATTGAAAAGCAGATCGCCTGAGACGGTCATGTTCCGAGAGTGGGCCATGTCAACAACTTGGGCAAACAAATCGCTATCGCCGAAGGCGGCTCGGCCCATTTCGATTTGCCAGCTCCGAGAGAAACTTTGCACTCCCATGCTGATGCGAAAGTGGCGTGCCTGAAGTTCTTCCTGAAGAATATCTAACAAGAGTGGGCGGCGTTTGATGAAGAAGGCGGGCACTCCCTCCAGCGTCACCTCAGCCTGCCGAAGATCCAACAAATTGTTGAGCTGTCTGCAGAGTTTTCGAAATGCATCGGCCGGTGTGAGGTTGGCCGTTGCTCCGCCGAAGTAGAGCGCCTCGACGGGGCGACCGCCCAGCTCGGACGACTGCGACAGACGCGAGGTAATTTCCTGCTGAACACACTCGACGACCGAGGTGGCCTTGCGCGCACTGAAATCTTCGTGAGGAAAAGTGCAGAAGCCACAGCCTGCGATTTTTGGATTGCAAAAAGCATGTGGCAAAACACCAACCAATAACGGGCGATGCGGCAAATAAGCATGTTGATACTTCAGATGCCCAGCTTCAGCGGATGCTCGCTGCTCGTTAGTCAATAACGGCATGCTGGCCGCCAAAGGAAATCCGTGCAGCAATCGGTGTCGCTGTGGTTTGTTCAGTCGCGCAACAACCAAAGCGTCCAAGCTGGATGAACTCTCAGCCGTGTGATGCGTTGATTGCTGAGCGATGCGTGTGTGGTCGGACGACGATAGGATCGATAATTGACTCATGGGAACCTCTTTCGGTTTGGGAAAAAATGGAAGACCAAGGCGGAGTTGCCAAGCACGCTCGGGAGGCGTTCTCCGTTAGCCATTTCCAATAGCGATTGACGTGCCAACTGGCCTTTGCGGCGATTCGCCAGCCCGAATCGCCTCAGAACCCTAGGAATTCGGCGATTGCTGCCCGCCCGACGGCACAGCCAATTGAGACCGAGAGGAAAGGACCTACAATAAATGTATTTATCAACTACACTTCTTGTAGCTGTGGGACATTGCCGATTCATGAACTAGGGGAGTTAAGAGATGGCGTTTTTGAGTCGGGCGGAGCGCCGCCAAGCCGAGGCGATTGCACATATCGGTTACTGCAATCCTTTTCTACCCGAGCGGCTTCAATGGGAACGTCAAGCTTTGGGCGACCGGTTCCAGGAAGGTGCGGCGGTCATCAGTTTGCCGAGCACAGCCGCCGATGAGACAGTGGTCTTCAGAAACTTTTTACTGCTACGGGAGCGCGCGCAAGAACTGGCCGACAAGATGCGCGTCAGAGTAATGGATGGCCGGTGCACGCGAGAAGAAGACCAAAGGCTTTATCGGGAGACCATCCTATTTTCACTCTATGGCAAATACTTTTCCCTGGTAAATTTGTCGCCGGGACAGAGACAATCAGCTGAAAGTCGACAATATGATTCATGCTGGGAGCCATTTTTGAAAGACTACCGATGGTTCCTCAGCGTCGATGGAGTGGAGCTACCGGAATACTTCGACGCGGTCCATTGTTTCAGCATCTTCCGACAGCTGGATCGAGCATTTCAGCATATTTTCGTATTTGTCATCGGTGGCTCGATGCCCATGGCGCGATTGCGAGCCACGATTTGGGAGTCGATTTTTACCCATGACATGGGCCGCTACATCCGGGGCGTTTACAAGACGATCGGAGAAATTACGACTCTAATTACAGGTCCATCAGGTACCGGTAAAGAACTAGTGGCAAGGGCCATTGGTTTATCACGCTATCAGAAATTCAACTCC
>JBGSJL010000162.1:0-4669 GCA_041741955.1 Pirellulaceae bacterium
GGCAGTGGTTTTAGCTGTCGCGCAGTTGATTGTCGGAGTTTCCAGCGCACCCAATTATTTGTCGTATGCGTCACCATGGATCGGAGGCGGGGAGCAGGCCTATCGCTGGATGGCAGATTCGAATGTTGACTGGGGACAGGACTTGCCCGCGCTGCGTAAGATATTGGACGATTTGCCGATTGATAGCAGAGTCGCATTGTCCTACTTCGGTACCGTCGCTCCAGAGGCTTACGGAATCCAGGCAGATCATTTTGAGTTGGGCGAGCTGATATCGCTGGCGGGCTACGATTACTTGGCCATCTCTGTCAATCACTTGTATGGTCTGCAAGCGACAAACCCCGCGATTGATCCGCGTTTTGCTTGGTTGCTCGATTTCGAACCGATCGCCCGCGCGGGAGACTCCATCATGGTGTATGAAGTGGATCAGCTTTCGAAACAGGTGATGAGTGAACCGGCCAGCCATTGAACGACTGCTGTTGTGCCTTGGCGGATTAATCGCCGCCATTGGTTTGTGCTATTCGGCGATTCGCCAGGCGCCGGTCAACGATGAATTTGGACATTTCTTTGCCGGGCTGTGTTATTGGCAGACGGGTGATACGGCTATCTTTAACGTCAACCCTCCTTTGCTGCGAAGCATCGCCACCGGTCCCGGTTATTTTTTAGGAATGCGGGCCCAACCGCCACCGCCGCCCGATACCGTTGCTAGACCTGAGTTTCAGCTAGGGCGTCAATTGTTCATTGCCGACCCGCAGCGATTCCAAACCTATTTAAGCCTAGGCCGAATGTTTGTGGTGGCTATCACGCTGCTCGGAGCGGTGCTGCTCTACCAATGGGCGCGACAGCTGGCGGATGTTACGGCCGGGATCGTAGCGGCGGGATTGTGGCTGGCGCAACCACAAATTCTATCGCACGGCGCCTTGATTACCGGTGACGTATTTTGTGGCGTGTGGTTGTTGTTCGCAGCTCGAGTGATGGTGTGGACGATGGAACGAATGACGATCGCCCGCTCGATCGGATTGGGCGCGGCGCTGGCCATCGCCGTGTTGGCTAAATTCACCGGTCTGGTGCTGGTGCCCATCGTAGCCTTGTTCTTCGCCTGGAACGCGGATCGCTATCGCGCTTGGAAACTGGCGGGCTGTCTACTAATCGTGGTCGCCACCATGTTGGTCGTCTTGGCGATACCCTATCGCTTCGAACATTGGGGCCAGAGTCTGTTTGAGTATCGGTTCGTCAGCTCCACCTTCATCGATTTACAAAGTCAGTTACACCCCGTGGCGGAGCGCATGCCGATCCTATCAACAGCGTTGTGGGTCGTCCCCTTGCCTGAGCAATTGGTGTTGGGTATCGATCGTCAGCAGTTGGATTTCGAACGCGGATTGCCTTCGTACGCAGCTGGCTATCATGGCCATCACGGTTGGTGGTGGTTCTACATCTACAGCATGTTGGTCAAGTTACCGATGGGAACTTGGTTGGCGATTGGGTTTGCTATGGCAATCGGAGTGTGGATGCGATCGAGCCGCGATCGCTTGGGATTGCCGCTGCTGATTCTGTTGTCCATGCTGGCCATCACCGCGATGCAAGATGGATTCGCGCAGCAGCATCGCTACATTCTTCCTGCTTATCCCTTCCTGTTCTTAGCGATTGGCGTCGTGGCCGGGCGCGCGCTCGTACGTGAGGGTGACAGCACCGGACCTCGTTTGGCTCGACTATCGGGCCGTGCGATTTTGGTGGGTGTGGTGCTGTCAGTTGCGGGGAGTGCCTACGTGGCACCTCATTGGTTAAGTGCCTTCAACACGTTGGCGGGTGGCAATCGAACTGGATTCAAGTGTTTGTTCAATGACGCCTCGGACTGGGGTCAGGACACCTATCGCGTTCGCGACTGGATTCAAGCGCATCAAGGTTCGATGCCGATTTATGTCAATTCGAACTTTAGCGGCACGGCAGAGCTAAGGGCTGTGGGGGCGGAGTTCGAAGATTTTCTGTCAGACGTTGAAGGGCTTCGGCGTCCCTGTTGGTTGATTGTCAGCAAGAGTAATTATGTTTTGAATCCGAGCTTGGAAAAAAGTCTGGACCGATTGCCCGTCAGCCAGTACATTGGCGGCACGCATGTTGTTTTTGAATTGTCAACGATTGATTGAGCCTATTGGCCCCACGATATGCCGAGCTTTGTAAATTCCCGTTGCAGCACATCGAGATCCCAAACTAAAAATCCTTCCTGGCCAAGGGCGATTGCCAGCTTGCGGGATTTTGAACTGATCGACATGTCGAGTGTCCGTTTGGATTGGTAGCCATCGACAAGATCCAGCAGTGGTTTCCGGCTGAGCGGGTCCGACAATTTGACTAGAGTACTGTCCATGGCAAATGCCAAGAGTTGATTTGTCCAAGCTACTGCAGATTTTTGATAGCCGCTAGGACGTTGTACGTCTGAAACGTGCTTGGGTCCGGCGGTCGTCATCTGCCAATGTCGATAGCGATGCTGCTCGCTCGTTATTAAATGCCATTGACGTTGAATTTGTCCCCAACAAACTGCTCCACCCTCTGGGGAATCGATCGGCCACATTGAAGGTGTTGACGTCAACTGCCAAACGGATATTAAAGGAGAATTCTTGGCCGAGCTAGCTAGATAGGATCCGTCCGCACTTACACTCACATAGCAGTAATTTTCCCCAGGTCTTGCCAGCCAGGTCCATCGCTTGCGGTCCGACAGCCACACAAGTCCACCAGACTCGGTGGTTGCTGCCAATTGGTTACCGTCGGCTGACACACTCAGCCGCTGAGGTACCTCGTCCTCAGGAAAAGCCAGCCGCTGTGGTTGCAGCGTTTCGAACGAGATTGGTGGCAAGTGAGGCACGGGCTTGGACACCATCTTGGACTGCAACTCCGCCTCGGTCAATAGGCTTAAACCCACCTCGCTAGCGACGATCAGTTGACGTTTCGCAGGCAACCAAGCGAGATCGTAAAACTGGTGGTCGCTAATGTCGATCAGCAGCGATCGCGTCGGATAATTCCAAATCTGCATACCTTGCGAGCCGGCTACAACGAGCCATTCGTCGCCACGCGCAAATGTGCAAACTTCAATATTCTTTTCGATACCATGTGTATTTCGCTGGTGCCATACGACATCGTCCAGCCCCAGTTGCCAGATACCCATCCCGTCATAGGTGCGGAAGGCCAATTCGTTTCCGTTGGGATTGAAACAGTGCGAATGACCCTCCAACACCAATTCAATTTTACGAGTGTCCAAGTCCCATAGTCGTGTCTTACCGTCGTAGCCGTAGACTGCCAACCAACGGTTGGACGGATGGAAGCAGATGTTTGCAATGATTTCTTGCGGCCCAGCCAAGGTTGCCAGTGGGGCCTGAAACAATCGCTCCGTTTCAAAGACAATCACTTCATATCCGCTTCCCACCGCCAGTCGCGATCCGTCTAAGGACCAACCGATTGTAAATGCGTCGTTATCGGTGGACCAAGTGGCATGGATCCCCCATCGCAGCGCGTCCCAGACGACAACCTTATTGTCGGGTGCTACGTGAGTCACTGCTAGCAATTTCCCGTCTGAAGTAAATTGCACTTGGCCGATCGGTTGTGTTGCCTCGGCTACGAGCGTCGCCAAGCGTTCGCCAGATTCTCGATCGAGGACCCAGACTTCTCCATTGGTGAGCCCAATAGCGACAGCCGAAGTTTCCTGCGAGGCAGCAATGGCGAAACGTCGAGGTGTAGCTGGGAAATCTTTCGCAGGCAGCGACCACAAGCACTTTTTTTCTTGCCAGTTCCAAACCTCGACTGTGGGAGCCGACTCAGGGCCTCGCAGCACGAGCAAGCATTGATGTACGAAGCACATTGTCAGCGGTTCAGATTCGAAAACGAGCTCGCTAACCACTTTAGCGTCGCCCACGCGTACGACTTGAACTTTGGTTCCTTCTGAAAGCGTGCTGTATCGAAGATCACGACGAAACACGATACTGTCCAGCGAACCACCGTGCGGGCGAGGCAAAAGCCATTGCTCACGTGCATCGATCAAGCTCAACGCGGTGGCGGCGGTACGCTTTAACAACTCGTGCATGGGCTCGGACATGCTGGGCAATATTCCATGGTCGGTTGCCTCGGCGATGCTATGAAGAGCAGCGAAGCGTTGGCCGAAATTCCCACTCGTGGTTCGTGCCTGAGCCACCGCAGCGTGCGACACCAGCAACTGCTCGCTTAATTCATTGCGAGTTTTAAACAATTGAGTCGATAGCAAGCCCAGCAATACTAACGAAATCGCCATGCACAGAATCAGTGTCAGCATCCAGCCGACGTGCAAGCGACTCCAGCGCAGACCGTATTGAAAACGCGACAAACGCCTAGCCTGAATAGGTTTTGCCAGTAACCAGCATTGCAAATCGCTGGCCACATCGAGGGCTGACAAGTATCGATCTGTGGGCTCCCGCGCAATCATTTTCAGCACAATTGTCTCCAGCGGTAGCGGCAGATCACGGGAGACTTGAGAGGGAAGTTTGTAGTTTTCGTTGACGAGCGCGCAGAGTTGGTCGGACTGTTGCTCGCCAGAAATCAACGGGCAGCCAGTCAACATTTCGTAAAAAGTTGCGCCCAGTGAATAAATGTCACTGCGAGCATCATTGCGCAGCGAGCCTGGCTTAAACAGTTCTGGACTGAGGTAGCGCAACGT
>JBGSJL010000163.1:0-3921 GCA_041741955.1 Pirellulaceae bacterium
ACTCGGAGAGCCGCTGTCGTGTTGAGCGCGTAGCTTCAGTCGCCCTTCCTTGAGGCGCGCTCGCGAACGGATGACTGCGGGTGGCAAGCCACCTGCCGTTGCCATGAGTTGCCTCTCCTAAAGGGCCTCTTCGCCCGATTCGCCTGTACGAATACGGACTGCATTGGTCAATTCGGTGACGAAAATCTTTCCATCGCCAATCTGACCTGTTTGCGCCGTTTGCAGCACCGTGTCGATGACTGTTTGTAAATTAGCATCCGTGCAGACAACTTCAATTTTCACTTTAGGAACAAAGTCGACCGCATACTCGGTGCCTCGGTAAATCTCAGTATGTCCCTTTTGGCGGCCGTACCCACGCACTTCACTGACGGTCATTCCGTGGATGCCCTGTTCGGTGAGGGCGTTCTTGACATCTTCCAACTTAAAATGTCGCACAATGGCTTCAATTTTTTTCATACGTCGATCTCCATGGAAAACCTGCGCTGCTCTGCCATGCGATAGCGAAACCAATCAATGGTCAAATAACCCGTCACGTCAGAATTGTACCAACACCCAAACCACTCGTTTCCACCCACATAAGTCGCAGTCGTCGGGACTGCGCGACTCACAGTTTACCGTATCAGCCGAACGGCGCAAGCCGTCCGATCCTAGAAAAAAGCCGACCGCTGGGGCACTTGGCGGTTTAAGTTTAAGTTGGGCGCTGCCAAGGTGTTTCTACTAAACCAGCTTCAGCGTTCACGAAGCGGGCCAAAACAAACATCAAGTCGCTGAGGCGGTTCAAGTACACAATGATTCGACTGCAATCGCTGACGTGGCTGTCGTGAGACAGTCGAACTACTTGTCGCTCGGCCCGGCGGCAAACAGTACGACCTAAATGCAATAGGGCGGACTCTGGTGAGCCGCCGGGCAGAATGAAATTCTGTAGCACGGGCAGCTTGGCGTCCAGTTGATCGATCCATTCCTCCAGTTCGGTGACTCGGGGCTGGCTGAGCAGACACATCTTGTTGGCAATTGGGTCCGGCGTTGCCAACTCGGCACCGATCGAAAACAAATCGCTCTGCACGCCCTGAAGCCGCTGGGCGATTTCAATCTGGGTGGGGAGCAAGCCAGCTATGGCGAAACCGAGCACAGCACTCAGTTCATCGACGGCACCGTAGGCTTCGATCCTGGGATGATCTTTTTCGACGCGTGGACCGGCAAACAGACCGGTGGTCCCATCATCGCCCGTTTTTGTGTAAATTTTCAAGGATCTATCGCTGGTTGGATGTGGCTGGTTTCGAGCTATGTCATTTTTGCACGAGTGAATCTATGTCTGAGTCTATATCAAAGCAAATTGTGGAGGCGGCAGGTTTCCTGCTTTTCAGCCGCCGACCAACGCCGAGTTTTCTGCTCATGCAACACGCGACACGCTGGGACCTACCCAAGGGTCACGTCGAGCCGGGAGAGGCAATTCTAGCCGCCGCGCTCCGAGAAACCCAGGAGGAAACAGGCATCTCCGCGACAGAAATTGAAATCGATGCCGAGTTTCGTTTCGCCTTAGAATATGAAGTGTACGGTAAGAAGCGGGGCGACTATCGCAAGAGGACGACTTACTTTTTGGGTTTCGTCAGCCAACAACACACGCCACTGTTGACGGAACATATCGGGTTCGCGTGGTTTGAATGGCCAGTTTCAGGTTCGCTCCAAGCTCAAACGATCGACCCATTATTGGCGGCCGTCAAGCAGCATTGGAGCGGGCTGCCCTCTCGATTTTTAGGTGACTAATATCAGCTCGCAGGTTCAGCGTGTGGGCTGTTTGTTTGGCAGATGTTGCGACCCGCTGGCAGCCGCCTCGAGACCATCGTCAATTCGATCTACTTAGAGTCTTTGACGACAATTTCAAAGCCTTGGATTTGGCGGAACACTGGCAATATCGCACCGTAGGGATTTTCGCCCACGAGTGGGTTGTCGAGCAATTTAATCCGGTTCACGCCAGCATACGTACCTTGTGTGGCGTCTAGCGGAACCCAGCGATTTTGGATCCAAGCTTCGGTCCACATGTGAAAGGGGGCTTGATTGGTCTGGTTGGGCTCGATGGCTAATCCACTTGCAACCCGAGCTGGAATGTTTTGGCTCCGCAGCAGCGTGGTCAGCAGCATCGCTTGTTCGACGCAAGTTCCTTTTTTGGAGCGCGCGACCAAGAGCACATCGTTCACCTCTCGCACGAGGGGCGCAAGTGCGATTGCCTTGTGCAATTCGCTGCTGAATCGCAGCGCGACTTGCGTCGGATCGACGGCTTCCCCCTTGAGTTTCTGAGCAAGTTGCAAAATAGCTGGGTGTTCGCTGGGGACCTGTGGCGACGCGGCCAGGCAACTGTCATCGGGAGGTGGCGGGGGTGTGGTAGCCAGTTCCAGTTCGGAGGTTTGTATTTGGGGCGAAATTACGTTTACTTCCGCGCTTAAGGCGCTGATCGATTTCACCGTTTGAAACTCAGTTTTGGCAAGTAAACTGAACAAGTCGCCCGAAGACGTACCTGCGTTACGATCCACCGCGTAGGCGGCTTGTCGCGCGTCTGCGGGGACGCGCGCGGCGCCTTTGAGTAGGGCCGTGTGCGAAATCAAATCATCCAGTTCAAATTCGTCTTTGGTGCGCTGGGCCATCTCCTCGCTGGACCAGAAAGTGCTCATATTGGCCCCGCTGAGCGAGATCGTTTTGATGACTTCGCCGCGCTCATTGATCCAATTTCGCGAACGCATGCCAGAGTCCTCCGTCCACAGTACCACATCGATGGGGAGCAGGGAGTCTGTCTTGCCACCGGGCAGGGCCGTGATATCTGGCTGACCGGCGACGAGTTCAACGTTCGCAATGCGACCAAGTTGCGGTACGAAGACTTTGCCTTTGAGTTGCTGGCCGGGTTGGGGTGGGTTTTGCATCAGGATGGCTTGGATGCCCATCAGGCCCCACACGCCATCTTCCCACTTTTCGCTGGCATATTTCGTATCGTTTGCAGATGTGGTGGTCAGGTTAAGTGTCCCCTGAAGGAGCTTGCCATCGGTTTCGGTTCGCCCGTCGGCCGTCTGGGCGGTGTCTGTGACGGCGATCAAACGGCCATCGGAAAACTCGATCGACTCCAACTCGCGCACGAAGCGCGTTTTGGATCCCGCGACCAGCATTTCGATACAGTCGGTACGATCAATGCGAATTCGGTCGCTCTGGTTATCGTCGGCAGATTGACTTACGACCACATGCGAATAACCAATCCGCTTGCCGTCCAAATATTGCAAATACCACGAATCCCAGGGTAGCCGCGACTTTTCAATCCAAGGCTGCTTGCCGGACAGGACAGCCACTGGAATCTGGGCTGCTTCAGCTCCGTTCTCGACGCTGGTCGAGGGTAGTTGCTTTGGGGGAGGTGTCACCGCGTGTTTTGAATCCGGAGCGGCTGTTTTTTTACACCCCGAGCCACAAACGGCTAGGAGTATCCATGCCCAGTTGTGCCAGCTTCCAACTCCAATATTCCGGCCTGTCATCGACCCGATTGTCATCTGTGATTTCTCTGTGGTTCTCTGGGTGATTTGTGCGAATGCGGTGATGCTAATTTGCATCAATTGTAACCTGCGGTCGTTCATTTATTGCTACCCCAACTCGGCCTAGGGGCAGATTGTGTTGCCTGTAGCAATGAAGTTGACTGTCCCTATCAGGAAACCAACCAAGTTTGCGTGGTTGTGGCCAATTATCTGGACCGTAACCTAGTTTTAGTTGTCCGCAAGAGAATCAGTTCGTTCTCCTAGGCCGGTTTTCCCCCGACTTCCGATTTCAAGAGACAGTTTAATGGGCTCGCAGCAACGATCTCAAACATCCAATTCAACTCCCAGCAACGCAGTCAAGTCTGACGCTCTGACCAGTTTCGGAGCGCTAACGGACGAGCAGTTGGAGGCACAT
>JBGSJL010000164.1:0-1559 GCA_041741955.1 Pirellulaceae bacterium
CTGGCAACTGCCGTAGCCCTTGAGGTCCTTTCGCAACTCGAGTCGGGCCCGTGGATGCAGCGCGGTGCGAAACTTGGCGAAGGCCTGCGTCGACTTGCAACCGACGCGTTGGCTGTGGGTTACCCAGAAAGAATTCCAAAAGTTGAAGGCACGGGAGCTAGCTGCGCGATCGAGTTTCACGACGCCAGGCGAGCGCTGCTATGCGCACAGGCTTGTCTCAAACAGCGTCTGCTGGTTCACTACACCGGACCCAATTTAACCCGTGTCGTGCTGTTGCCCGCACTAACGATGAGCCACAGCGAAGAGCTCGACGCGCATGATCGCTTGCAGCGCGCACTGACTTATTCGTTTGACGTCTAGCCGCAGGCGTAGGTTCAATCGTTTAACGTCTAGCCGCAGGCGTAGGTTTTGTCGTCAAACGGTCGCCTACGGCTTGCCGTCAAACGGTCGCCAACATTAAATTACTGCGTCAGCCCTAAAGATGCAGCGGCACCATGAAGCGGCTTTCGGTGCCAATTGCTTCCTGCGGAGGTTCTATCCAAGGCACCGTTCGGTCGCTGGCTATGTGTTCTGCGATCAGTTTCTTAGCGGCGGACACAATCTGGCTCAGGGCGCTACGCATCGATGCTGATTGCACCTCTGCCATATTGAGATTTGCGGCGCGGGCTTTGGTGGTGCCGTCAGAAGTTTGCTGCACGAGCACAGTCAAGTTAAAAACTTGTGCGTTGGGATCGACGGTGGTCCGATGAGCGGGTGCTTCCACAGCAGCCATGTGCAAATTCAGTCTGGAATCCGTAACATTCATGTTCAGCAACTCATTTCCAAAGTACTCGTCACATCCCGTGTGTCGCCACAAAAACGCCGTAGACGAAGCGCACGTCCGTTCGAAACTTCCCTCCGACGGTCGCGGCTTTGGCCTACGATGACGCATTAACTGCAATAATTCCTTAATGGTACTTCGACCTAGTCTTGGTTCTGCTGATGCTATACCGCAAGTGCCCACCATCCTATCGCGGCTGGAGCGACACGCAACTAAAATCGTCGGAAACACTCAAAACGTAGAAATGGCTCGCAGAAAAAGCCCATTAATCGGCAAAGCCGCAGTCGCGGGAATGACGAAAACTTGTCAATAGAACGGCTAGGGCTTGCCGATCGCGTGTACCTCGAAGCCTAGTTGGCTGAGGGCTTGTCGATCCAAGATGTTGCGACCATCGAACAGAAAAGCAGGTTGTTGCATGGACGCATAGATTCTGCTGAAATCTAGTTGCTTGAATTCGTCCCATTCCGTCAGCACGGCAATTGCGTGGGCCTGATCGGCGGCGATGTAACTGTCGCTCGAAATCGTGACATGCTGGTCGATCAATTCGCGATCGACTGATGATAGTTGGCCATTGCTGTCCGCCATGGCGTGCTCTAAGTCCATTCGAATTTGTTGCTGGCTTACCCGTGGATCGTAGATGTGCAATCTTGCCCGCTCGCGCAACAAGTCGCGACACACGTAGATCGCTGCTGACTCGCGTGTATCGTTGGTGTCTTTCTTGAATGCCCAACCCCAAACG
>JBGSJL010000165.1:0-1750 GCA_041741955.1 Pirellulaceae bacterium
ATATTTGTCCCGCTGGCTAGGTCTTGACGGAAAATGGGATTCACTGGACGATGCTTGCCATGCAAAAAACTAAAGCCAGCATTTACGACTTTCCCACGTATTACGATCTTGTGTTTGGTAGCGACACGGCTGCCGAAATGCAATTCTTGGAACAGTGCTTCAAGCGATTTGTCGACGGCAATGTCCGTCGCGTATTTGAACCGGCATGTGGTACTGGGCGTCTGATTTATCGCATGGGACGGCTGGGAATGGAAGTCGGCGGCATCGATCTGAATGAGAAGGCCATCAAGTACTGCAATCGGCGATTGGCGCGGATGGAATTGAAGGGCCGAGCCGTGGTTGGCGACATGACCGACTTTGTGGTACAACGCCCGTTTGATGCTGCCTTCAACACGATCAACAGCTTCCGCCATTTGCAATCCGAAGAATCTGCGCTGCGACATTTAAGTGCCATGGCAGCTGCGATTCGGGCGGGCGGGATCTACGTCCTGGGGCTGCATCTAACGCCAACTCGCGGATTGACGACCGATCATGAGAGTTGGTCTGCGCGGCGTGGGCAGTTGTCCATTAACACCTTTATGTGGCCGATCGAAAAGGACGCAAAGAAACGCCTTGAGAAATTTGGCATACGCTTTGACGTCTACAAGCCGACGGGTTCGCTGCGAATTGAGGATGCGTTGGAGCTGCGATCGTACACCGCCAAACAGTTTCAGCAGTTGCTCGAAGCGGCGGAAGATTGGCAAGTCACCCAGTGGTACGACTTTGGCTATGAGGCCGACAAACCCATTACGGTGAAGGCTACCACGGAAGACATCGTGGTGATTCTTAAGCGAAAATAGCCTATTTGCGGCGTTTTGTGGAGACCCAAATGCCGGCTGCTAGCAACCCTGACACAGCGGCTACGGTCGCGCAGATTTTGGCACGCATTTCGCGGTCTTCGGCATATTGATTCCATAGAAAAAACTCAGGGCGCTGCTTGCTGCGTAAGCCCAACGAACTAAAGCTCTCCCAAACCAGACTCAACTGATTGGGATCGTAGGCGTCTAGCAGTTCGGCACCCGCCTCGATCTCGACATCGGCCGTGTAGGAAGTGTCGATACCAAAACGCTGCAGCGCGTACCAAGCGCCGGAAATCGTCGCGATCATAAAAACGGCAGATATGAGGGCAATCGTGGGGCCACGCCAGCCCTGCCAGCCGGTGGAGTGGTCTGGGTCTTTGTTGTGTGAGTCTGTAGCTCTTTTGGTTTGCGCCTGAACGGGAGCGTTTTGGGCTAGGGGAAGCTTGACAAGTCCCCGGAGCGTTGGAACGAGCAAGTTCTTGCCGCAAGAGCATTTTATATCCTGGCCCGCTTGGCTTTTGGAAACGACATGATCGTGTCCACACTCACAACTTAACAGGTATTCCATCGACAACTCGGTTTTCTAGGGGTAGTTAAGGCAACAATTCTGACTTTCGCTCTGGACCAGCCAAGCCGCCTAGTTAAAATTAGGTTAACGAACTTTGAGCGTCCAAGGGGCACTCTGGGTTTGCGACCTTTCCGCTTGGCAGGAGACAAGCGGCTTGGTTCGGTAGACGGCCGGTCTGAGGACACTGTGAACAACAGTGAAACGCAAGACTTGGCTGGTGGAACACGGGGACAAAGTAAGCCTTAGGCATGACCGGTCATTTCTTAATGACGGCGAGTGATAATTCACATTGGGCTTCCAACCAATCCTCCTGGTTGATGATTCGATGGCACATTGGGTGTCT
>JBGSJL010000166.1:0-1581 GCA_041741955.1 Pirellulaceae bacterium
TTGGTCGACGCCGGAGCCATCGCTCTATCGGATTCCCCGCGTCCGCTAAGCAACACGGCTTTGTTGCGCCGCGCACTGGAATATTGTTTGATGTTCGACAAGCCGATTTTGGATCGGCCGGAGGTGACCAGCTTGACGCGCGGCGGCGTCATGCACGAAGGCATGATGCAATTGATATTGGCGCTAGCGCCCATGCCAGCCGAAGCCGAGGACTTGGCGACTTCGCGCGACCTGCGACTGCTGGAAACGACCGGTGGTAAATTGCATCTGAGCAGTATCTCCACGGCAGGCAGTGTCGAGTTGGTGGGGCGAAGCAAGGGCCGCGGCGTAGAGGTTACCGTGGGTGTCCGCATCGGCAATCTGTGCTTCAATGACGAAGAGTTGCGCAGTTTCGATTCGAACTTCAAAGTCAATCCACCGCTGCGGAGCCAGGAGCATGTCGAGGCTTGTTTGGCTGCCATCGAAGACGGTACGATCGATGTCATCACGGCAGGTCACCAGCCGAAATCGCTGGAGAAAAAAATGCAGGAGATGGACGCGGCTCCGTTTGGTATGACCACGCTCGATGTGGCCCTGTCGCAGGTCATCACGAATCTGATTCTGCCGGGTAAGCTGAGCTGGAAACGTGCCATCGAATGTTTATCGTGTGGACCAGCCCAGGTATTGGATATCCAAGCAGGCTCGTTGGCGGTTGGACAGCCTGCCGACGTGGTGCTGATCGATCCGGACGCCCAGTGGACGGTGGAAAGATCAGCCCTCTTTTCGCGCAGTAGCAATACGCCGCTGCTGGGTAAAACGCTACGTGGCCGCGTGCAGATGGTTTGGGTCGGCGGACGCCGCAAGTGGTGTCTGAACAATTGATTCGTTCACAGACTTGTCCCGCTGCCCAACGAAAAAAGCCGCTGAGGGGCGAAGTCATAGACTAAGTCCTCAACGGCTATTTCGAATCTTCCAACCGACGGCGGCAAAAAGCGGAGCCGCTGCGAGACTGGCGAAGATCGAGCGTGCTTCTGCACTTGCTACTTGGTGATCTAGGCCGACGCTAAAAATTGGTCCCTCTGCCGGAATAGGGTTGGAAGTTCATTTTGGTGTGGGCTTATCATGACCCACGACTTAATCATAGGCCAAGCTAGGCTGACAGCAAGGTTCATCGACGAAAGTTACCGCCCACATCGATAATTTTCACCAAAAATTCGCAGACATTTGTTGCGAATTTTTCATGGAATTTTGTAGGATCCGCTTGGACACTGGTGTAGTTTTCTGCTTGGCCCAGAAAGTGCTACGAGCTGGGACACCCGACCGTGGTTCCGAGGAAACTCAGTGGCGAAAGTAAGACTGGATGATTTTGAGACGCGCCACTCTTTGTTGGAGTGTAGGCTCCAGCCAATTTTTAGGAGACCGACATGCAAAGGCACCACCGCCATACGTAAAAACGCTGGCGACAAATTCAATCGCTCAACGTGGCGCTATCAATTAGCTCGCAATATCTTCTCAATTTTGCGCCCTTTTGCCAATTCATCAACGAGCTTGTCCAAGTATCTAACTGGCTGCGTTAACGGGTTCTCAATTTCTTCCACGCGA
>JBGSJL010000167.1:0-24592 GCA_041741955.1 Pirellulaceae bacterium
GGGCTGAATGTGACTCTGCGACGTTTGGAGGCGGTTAAAATCACTCGCGTAGCTCGCAATCTCGCGCCTTCACACGTCGCAGAGCTCAACTACGCCCCAAATCTTGTGGGTTCGATGGTACGTTTATTTTGTCCCGCTGCCTAAAGAAATGGACTACCGAGAAACTCACTCGAGCCCTGGAGCAACTCGACACGACACCCAAATTGGCGAAGCGTTAGCGAATCTCCAAGTGAGCGATTCACTCGACGGCTACCCAAAGGCTTACTAGGGCTCGCCAAAAGCGGCTCGGAGCGATTCAGCGATTCAAAGACAGACCGTCCGCATCCACGTTGAAAAAACATGACAACCACAATTTTAGTCAGACCTACGGCGTTGCTACCTAAGTACTAAGGCAACAGCCCGCGATCGCCAAAACGGCTAAACCACGTTTTGATTTTTTAACAATGCACTAGGGCACAAGCACGCACAGAACTTGCGGTTTCTCGTACTAGCCGTCTGAGGTACTCTGAGGAAAAGAGACGGAAAAGCTACGAGGCATTCTTTTCAGCGCGATTTCGATAGTCAACGACATCCCAGGCTATACCGAAGCGCTTCATCAAGCGAATGGTACTGTACGTGATATCGACTTCCCACCATTTGTGGCCGTGCTTGGCCATCCGCGGGTGCGCGTGGTGATTGTTGTGCCAACCCTCGCCGTAAGTTAGCAACGCAACCCACCAGTTATTGCGACTGTCATCGCGAGTTTCGTAGTTGCGATAACCCCACATATGACTAGCCGAGTTTACCAACCAAGTCGAATGTAGGACTAGTACCATACGGAGGGCAACGGCCCAGACAAACCAAGATAGTGCTAGCTCGCTGCCGCCAATCGCATAACCAATGCCGACAAACACGAGCGACGCGACGACATTGATTGGAATAAACGCATAATCCAACATGCGAATGTAGCGATCCTGGTAGAGGTCCGGAGCCCACTTGCGGAAGTATTCGCCTTGATCTTTGCCACCGACTTTAAAGGCCAGCCAAGATGCATGGCTCCACCAGCCTCCATCGTGTGGCGAATGTGGATCCCCGTCTTGGTCGCTGCGAGCGTGATGCAAGCGATGGTTTGCCACCCACATCATCGGCGGACCTTCACCCGCTAGGCAACCGATCGTAGCAATTGAACGTCGCACCCAACGTTGCGTCAAAAAGCTAGCATGGGTCAGTAAGCGATGGTATCCCAAGCAGATGCCAACTCCACCACACACCCAGTGCATGAAAACCAGTGCGACCAGCGCCGACCAGCTAAAAGTCCAGGGTGCGGCAAGTGCGCCGACGTGAATCATGACCAACCAGACTGTAGCGGCCCAGTTGATGTTATTGGCCCGCTCGACGTGCGACCTGCCCGAAGCCCACTTCAGTGTGCTTGAGGCCTCGGTCGGAGTGCCACCACTTAACAGCGCGGAGACATCCTTTTCGTTGCTTGGCTGCACTGTCGGACCAGGTGCCTGACGGTAGTGGCGACGGGTCGAGCGACGACTCTTCTTGGTACTCATAGATTTGGTTTCACTATCCAAAAATTGGCCAGGAATTGAATTGGCCAGGAACTGAGTGGTTTTCCAATGCAAAGCGGCTCTGCCGAAACAGTGACCGCAGACGGGCCTGCTGGAGGCCCCTCAATTGTTTCGCGTCCTGGACCAACCGTCTAGCCGGAAAAGCACGCATTTGCCGTTATGGGTCGCATTTTTCGCGAATTGCCCATGTGGCAAAAAGTCCAAACGCCGCGAAACGACCACCGCCGACAAGTCTGTAGATGCCACGCCCATCGAAGTTCATGCGCACAATTTCAGAATTGTCAGAACTTGAAGTGTGATAACTCTCTTTCCACTTGATCCGAACAGCTTTCCTCGGCTCGCCATTCAACCCATTTCCTCCAAGTGGAATTTGAGGGGCTGAACAATGACCCTCGCCTGCAAATGCCGAACAAGCACGATAGGCCGATCGATCGTCACAGCTTAGCAAGGCCAACTTCTGCAGAAATGGTTTTCAGGAGAGTTCATGGCTGGGATCAGGCCCCAAGTTGGTCGAGCACAAACAGGCAAGCAGCGCACCAGTATTCGTATTCCTGGGCGGTGCTCGGCTGGGTCGATGACAATGGTACTGGTCGCCGCTTGCGGGTGTCTATGCACGTTGGGTTGCAATCGAGGCTTTTACCGTCGGACTGCGGACCGCGACGCCTACTGCCTAGTCAACGAGAAGGGACGCGGGCCAACTTGGCGTGTCGAACCTAGTTTCACCGTCGAACCGGATCATCGCAGTCGATTCTATGATCCCACCTGCCCGACTGACCCCACGCTGCCTCTACCAGCTCCCAAGCTCTATGGCTATGGCCTGCCCACCCTGGTCACGACGGCCCCACCGCCCCGTCAATTGAATGCTGAGGATCAATTGACTGCCGAGGATCTGGGCGTTGCGGAGGCCAAGCGCGCCAGCTCCAAAATCGTTTCCCTTACTCCGCCACCTGGCGAACAGCCAACAGTCGCTGTTAGCAACATTAGGTCGCTGGATCCACCCGCTGCCCAGACGGTTGTGTTGGCCTCTGCCTCGAACCAGTCCACTGTGATCGCAGCAACTCCGCTAACTCAAGCCGCGACCCCAGTGCCAGCGACCCCAGTGCCAGCGACCTCAGTGCCAGCGACCTCGGAGCTATCCAGCGAGAATGACAGTCCCACGGCCAAGGAAGCGGAGGAAATCGTGCTGCCCTTGCCTGCAGGGCCCGATACGCCCGTGCTTGGCCAGGAGCCGCTGATGCAGCTGCCGCCCGTCCCACCGGAAGCATGGAATCGATTGCCCGAATCGTGCCTAAAGCGCATGCTTGAATTCGAAGCTGTGCGCATGGAATACTTCCGTTCCTTTGAGCGGCAGGTCAGCGAATCCCAATTGGATTCCGCACAGCGTGTGAACTTGGAAAACATTATGGAAATCGCGCTGATCAACAGTCGCGAATACCAGACGCGAAAGGAAACACTGTATCGCGTGGCCTTGCGACTGTCGTTCCAACGCTTCGACTATGACCTTAAGTTTTTGTCGCGGGGAAATGGTACTTTGTTGGACTACTCCCATAGTCGTACTGCCGGTGTCGAAGTCAATCGACTGGCGGTGCCTACCGGTTTGGGCATCACACGGTCGCTATATTCGGGTGGTGATCTAATCGCACGCTTTGCCAACGACGTTGTACTGACCTTCAACGGTCCATCTGGTTTCTCCAGCTCGGTGGGTTCCGAGATATTCATCGATCTCTTTCAACCTATTATGCAGCGCGACATTCGCTTTGAACCTTTGACACAAGCCGAACGAGATGTCGTCTATGCCGCCCGGGATTTCGTCCGCTTCCGAAAAGTTCTTTTCCGCGACTTGGCGACTCAGTACTACGCTTTACTGTTGACCTATCGCGGTATCGCGATTAACACGCAGGACTATTTCAGCAACCTCCGCGAGTTCAACCGCGCTGCGGCTACGGAACGAGCCGACCGTATGCCATTAGTTCAAGTTGACCAGTTCGAGCAAAACGTACTTCGTAGCCGCGGCAACCTGATCAACAGTTGCAATGCCCTAGAGGGGGCTTTGGATCGCCTCAAAGTTCGAATCGGCTTGCCAACCGAAATGCCTATCAACGTCGCGTTGACAGAGCTCGAAGAAATTACGCTTCGCGATGAAGCGAGTGTGCTGCGCGAAGAGTTAGCGCGAAAAACAAAAGTCTTTTTGCAGCGTCAGGAACGCGAGGGTATCGCCGTCGCCATTCCCGCGCTGACTCAGGTCGCTCAGCGAATGCTCAACCTCGCGCAGGTCAACGCGCGTGTGCGGGCTGCGGATGGTGCACAGATTCCAGACTTGGAAATTCTAGTTGCGATTCTCGCAGCCGAAGAAAAACGTGTCGAAGCCCGCGAAAGCGAAGCCAAACTCACCAAGAATGCCGCAGCCACCGGCGAGCAAGCGCAGATGTTGCCGGCTCAGCTCTTTCCTCGCTACATCGAAGCCATTCAGCTCAATTTGGAGGCGGTCCGACAGGAGCTAAGTCTGCTGTCCCTGCTCATGCAATCCAATTCGCAGCCCACAGCGGAACTGTCGAATGGTGGGATGCAACGAGTTGGCGATCCCACAACCGACGATCCTACCCGTAAGAAACGTGCGGAATTTGAGCAAACACTGGCTGCGCTGCAGCAGCGGTGGGATGCGCAGGTAGCCGCCTTCAGCGTGCTCGATGGAAGGCTCAAGGATATTCCATTTGCGGATCAAGCTGCTCTGTTGCCCGCGCTCAACGCCGAAGCCGCCCAGAGTTTGAACTCTGCCATTCAGCTCGAAATGGCTGTCGCTGCTGAGCTTACGAATTTTGGTGTCATTCCAGCCAACAGCGAAGCAGAGCTCCGCGAACTGGCAGACGAAGTGCTCGACTTGCACGGACAACTACCCAGCGAGAATGGCTTGCCAGCGCTGGAGGTGAACGTTGATGAAGCGATGCTGACTGCACTCGTGCAACGCCTCGATTTGATGAATCGCCGCGGTCAATTGGCTGACGAATGGCGTCTGATCAAATATGCGGGCGACGATCTCAAGAGCATCCTAAACCTGCGGGCTACGCAATCCATTCGCACTCCCACCGGCTCCAACAACCCGTTTGACTTTTCGCTCGACGATAGCACCACGCGGTTGACCATGAACTTTGATACGCCCTTAAACCGCCGCAGTGAGCGGAATCTCTATCGGCTGGCACTGATCGACTACAACGTCGCACTCCGCAACGTGATCGAAGCCGAGGACAATGTCAAACTCGACATACGCAACGAGCTCCGCAATATTGAATTGGATCGTAATCAGTACGAGATTGCGATCGCCAGCGCGGCTTTGGCTTACGACCGCGTGACCAGCACGCGCATGCAGGTTGCACTCGGGGCCGGCAATGTGACCGCCCGCGATTTTCTCGAAGCCCAGCAGGCTTACACACAGTCGCTCAGCTCGGTCGCTCAGCAGCACATCGGGTATATCGTCGACCGCATTCAGTTCTTTTTGGATCTCGAACAGCTCCAAGTCGATCCCGTCAATTTCTGGCCCGACTTGCGCAATGACTCCTATCCGTTCATACGCAATGTCGATTTTGGCGGAGCGACGCCCGATGGCTATGGAACACTGCCCTGTGGCCCGTGGTACAGCGATTGCCTGCGGCGCATGGAGCAAGTGCCAAGTGGCCAGGCTGTGAACTTGAAGCCAGCCCAATAAAGCAGCGCCAACCAGTTGACATTCATAACCGGACGCGTGAGCGAACGACCGAGTTTGGTCGAACCGGTTATACTGGCAGGCATAGATTTGCTAGAAAAATCGTTTTTGTAGCTCGATAAGCTGCAATATGTTCAAACACACCCGAGCCACGATAGGTTGGCTGCTATTGCTATCTTTTCTCTCAAGTTCGGCCGCCGGGCAGGTTGTCGAGCCGTGGAGTTTTATCTTACCCGAGCAGCGACGCATCGAGATCCGCAGTCCGGATCAATTGTGCCATGCAGCCATCCCCAGCATTCCGCGGCCGCCCACAGTCGCGGCACCGCGTTTTGATGCAGAACCTAGATATATTTCACTGTCAGAGGCTATCAACACTGGCTTAGCCAATTTAGATGTCGTGCGTGTGCTGGCGGGTGTCACAGCCGTCAGCAGCGGTCGCACGGTGTACGACGTGGCGATCGCCAACACACGCATCGATCAGCAGCGAGCCGTTTTTGATCCGACGCTCCAGGCCTTTAATACTTGGAACCGTACCGATAGTCCCTCTGCAGTTTTCGATCCGCTCAATCCAGGCCAATCCCTGATCGTTGGCAATGGGACGACAGATAGTCATCTGCTGGACTTCGGTTTGGCGAAGCGAACATTGACGGGTGGCATCCTCGACTTTGGCGTCAATTCTAACGATGGTCGTTTCCGCCCTGGCACCTTTCCACTGAATCCGCAAACACGCTCGTCGACCGACCTGAGTTACACGCAGCCGCTACTTCAAGGCGGTGGCGCGGCGGTCAATCGCATCCCAATCGTGCTTGCCCGTATCGACACCGAACGCTCCTTCTTTCAATATAAAGACAGCGTGCAAAGCCATGTGCAGGGTGTGATCGAAGCCTACTGGACGTTGGTATTTGCCCGCACCGATTTGTGGGCTCGAGAACAACAAGTTTCGCAACTGCGATTTGCCTTGGAACGCACTCAGGCTCAGTTCGACGCCGAGATCGCTGACGCGGGCGAGCTTGCTCAGACACGCGTGGCCTACGAAAACTTTCGCGCGAATCTGATCGCTACTCAGGCCAATGTACTCCAGCGAGAAGCGGCCCTGCGCAATATTATGGGACTGCCGCCTTACGAGCCACAGCGCATAGTGCCCGTCTCAGCTCTGATCGAGGAAAAAGTGGATATCGATTGGGATGCGACCTGCAATTTGGCCGAAACGCAGCGTCCGGACATCATCGAACTGAAATTGGTACTCGAAGCCGATCAACAAAGGCTGATTTTGTCCGAGAATCAGGCACTGCCGCGACTGGACGGCGTGGCCCTGTATCGTTGGAACGGTTTGAGCGGCGAAATGCCAAATGGCTTGACCAACACATCTCAGAGTGGCCAGTTTGCCGACTGGAATATGGGTGTCAATTTTTCAGTGCCGCTGGGGCTGCGCCGCGACCGCGCCCTGCTCCGTCAGCAAGAATTGGTAATACGGCGGGATCGAGCCAATCTGCAACAGGGACTTCACCAAGCGATCCACTTGCTGGCCCTCAACCTCCGCAACCTCGAACAGTTTTACGAGCAGTATCGACGTTTTCAAGCCGTCCGCGATGCAGCCAAAACCAATCTCGATGCGCAGATGGCCAAGTTCAACGAAGGTCTGATCCAATTCATCGTGGTGCTGCAAGCAATCGTGGATTGGGGTAACTCGGTCAGCAATGAAGCCCAGTCGCTGGTCCAATACAATACCGAGCTTGGTCGGCTCGAACGAGAAACGGGAACCATCCTCGAAGCCCATGGTGTGGCTTTTTACGAAGAACGCTTCGGCTCGATCGGGCCACTGGGACGGCTCGCAGAAATCCAGTGCTACCCCGCGGCCACTCAGCCGACAGCCACCGCCGCGCGCTACGACTCCACAGGTCGACCCTCGGAGGAGTCATTCAATCTGATTAATCCGTTGGATGAAAAGGAGAGTCCTGACTCGGAGGACATTTACGACATCGATCCCAACGCCAAACGTGATTCCGCCCCAGTGCGCGCCGCCAAAGCCATCCGCAATCTCTTCCGCTGATGATTCATGTCCGTTCATCTTTCCTAGCACATCCCAGGCGCTAGCCGTGGACCTCGCAGCACAGTTGGTGCCCACGGCTCGCGCTGGACTGCTAAAAGTTTGGGGCTGGCGCACCCTTTTTACAGATTTCCAATGGTTCAAATTTGGTACCTTGTGCATTGTCTATTATCCCGAAAGGGATTCAAGCTATTAGCTGGGGGTCGCTGCGAAGCAGCGCACCCCCAGTAACCGACAAAACGATGCACCGACCCTGAAAGGGTCGCAGAATCTGCGACCCTTTCAGGGTCGGCGTTTTCTCGGCGGAACTGTTTCCGGTGGTATTCGCTGCGCTCAACCACCGGCTAATAGCTCGAATCCCTATCGGGATAAAACCTGCGCAAGCCGTTATTCTTCACAACCCCAAACTTCGAGCAGTCCAGGCTAGCGCCTTTGGTTCACGACAGGACGGTACTTGCGATTTATCACTTCTGATCGCACTTTCTCATTGGCTCATCAGGCCGTGTGGCTGAAAGCAATTCGGCCAAATGAAAAGTTGTAGCAATTGGCTCTCACGAACCAAAACGCTACGCACTGGACTCTAGCAATAGCTCGACGATCTTTGCACGTGGGATTTTTAGTTCGAGCGCTCGATGCGGGGCTAGGAACACGCGGATGCGCTTAACGAAGTTATCGAACTGGTCCGTTGCGAGCGCTCGCACGACGGGTGAAATGGACGACAAAGCCACACAACCTCCAGGGTTCTCGCTCTGAGCTCCGCTACGGACGTCGATGCTAAACTGAACTTCCAATTTGACAGGCGGCGCATCGATCAGCAGCTCTACGGCTCGCAATGAAGTACTAAGCTCCCGACTCAAGCGCTCTGCCAATCGCTTCGATATTTCCACGAGTTCTGAATAGGGGCGCCGCGCTAAGGCTTCAAATACTCGAGGATTATCTGTCAGAGTTGTCTCAAAAACGCGTTTGTAGAGACTTCGCTGGTGGCCAAACAAACCTTGCGATAGTCTATGCGTGTCTTCATCGATCGCCGCCGCCTGTGACAGGTGCGCGGCGAATTCCGGTTCCGTTTGCGTTAGCCACTGCTCCGGATTCCATTGGCTGCGAATGTTGAAAACGAGTCGTTGAAGCATCGCGGTAGCACTACGTACGGCATGATGCCAATAGACTTCACTAAACATCACGTAACGCGCGAAGACCATCATCTCGGCAGCCGTCTTACCTTTTTCCGAAATTGCCAGCGACCGCCCATCGCTGCTGACGCAAAAACTCGCGATCAATCGGCCGACATCAAAGTTGCGACCGTAGGGCACGCCCGCATGCAAGCTGTCGCGCTGCAAGTAGTCCATTTTGTCGACATCGACCGGCCCGCTCAACAAGCTCCTGAGCAACGATGATTCCGGCACATCGCTGCCTGTGGCCGAGATCATCTCTGCGACACGCTCAGGAGCGACATGCCAGTGCCGATCAATAATTTGCGCGATAGGTTCCGAGCAAATCAACTTGCGGGCTAGCGGCTCGTGTCGCGGCAAGTCGGGTAGTTGCAGATCTTCGATGGCATGGCAATACGGCCAATGTCCAATGTCGTGCAGGAGCGCAGAGAGTAAAAATACTTTCAGTTCGGCGTCGGTTATCCGAGCCGCGAACTGTGGCTGGGATCCGAGCAGGTGTTGGAGTACCAAGCAGGCGAGGCGATACACACCCAAACTGTGTTCGAAGCGACTATGGTCTGCGCCAGGATAGACATGGCCGACCAATCCAAGTTGCGAGATCCGCTTGAGCCGCTGCATGTTCGCGGTGTCTAAGATGGCGACCACGCGCGGCGTGACCCAGACGTCCTGCTCAGGCGGAATCCGAATGAGCTGATGGTTATGGGCCCGCAATTCTGGCAGGCGGAAATCCACAATGGAAGTCATAGCAACGATGCTGGTCCTGCGAACGTTAAACCTAACTCTCGAGAATTTCGGTTACGACCTTGCCATGCACATCGGTCAGGCGGAAATTGCGTCCTGCATGTTCAAACGTTAAGCGCTTGTGGTCTAGTCCCAACTGATGCAAGAGTGTGGCATGCAGATCGTGCATGTGAATTCGCCCCTCGACGGCTCGGAACCCAAGTTCGTCGGTTGCCCCGTGAGTGTAGCCGCGTTTGAAACCGCCGCCAACCAACCAAACAGTGAAGCCGCCGGGATTATGATCGCGACCCGTTCCGTTTTCCTGTGCATACGGAGTGCGGCCAAATTCGCTGCCCCACCACACAATGGTATCTTCGAGCAGTCCGCGCTGTTTCAAGTCTTGCAGTAGCCCTGCAATAGGCTTATCCACGGCGGCGGCGTGGTCCGCGTGCTTGGGCAAGTTCGAATGTTGATCCCACGCAGGATTCGCAGAGTTATCGCCGTAGTTGACTTGAATAAATCGTACGCCCGCCTCGCACATGCGTCGCGCTAACAGGCACCGCTCGCCATAAATGCGTGTTTTGGGATCGTCGACACCATAGCTTGCTAGCGTCTCAGGCGACTCGTCGGACAGGTTAAGCACCTCTGGGGCAACTTGCTGCATCCGCCAAGCCAATTCCTGGGACTCTAGGGCAGCTTCCAATTCAGTATCGTAGGTCGACCGTCGCAACAGCTGTGTTCGATTGAGTTGCTTTAGCAGTGCGAACTGCTGCGATTGTTGCGCATGCGATATGCCGTCGCGCGACAAACTATCGACATTCAGCGGACCGTTGTCTGCGGAACCGATTTTAGTCCCTTGATAGCGTGCCGGCAAAAATGCGCTTCCGTAATTTCGTGGGCCACCGTTGCCGATCGAGGGCGCAATGGAAACAAAGCCCGGCAGGTTTTGATTGTCCGATCCCAGACCGTACAGTACCCAGGAACCGAACGAAGGCCGGATAAAATTAGTAGACCCACAATGCAAAAACAAAGTTGCAGGGCCGTGAGCAACGCCATTGGTATGCATGGCATGCAACATACACATCTCGTCGATATGTGCGGCCGTTTGCGGAAAGAGGTCTGAGGCGAATCGACCGGTTTCGCCGTATTGCCTAAACTTCCATAAAGATTTCATGATGTGATGGTCGCTGCGTTTACCGGTCTTGGCCAGTTGCCGAGCATCGTCAAATGTCAACTGGACGCCATGTTTCTTCGCCAACTGCGGTTTGTAATCGAACGAATCGACTTGGCTGACGCCACCTTGCATGAACAGAAAAATGATGCGCTTGGCATGTGGCTGATGATGGGCTGAGCGCTGGCCGATAGCGGATTGATCCGCCAATGCCAATTTGTTACCCATCAGCATGGCGGTCGAAGCCAACCCACCGAAGCCGCACGCGGTTGATTCAAGCCACGCGCGGCGGCTGAGCATATGTCGGTTCATAGCGTTCATTCCAAATAGCGGAAATCGATGGCGGCTAGCAGAGTATGCACTAGCACCGTCAAAGGCTCTTGACCCGTTTGGCTGGGCTGCTGCAAAAATTCTAAACAGAGCGACAATTCAATTTCGCTGGGGGCCCGACTGTAGCAATCAGTAAAGAGCTGACGAATCAGCTCTGGGTTACTATGCTCACTGTAGATACCGCGCAGGCGCTCTGCGGCGGCCTGTGCGCGGGCAGTGACCCACGGGTGATTGAGCAGCACCAGCCCTTGAGTAGCAACTGTGCTTCGGGCGCGCTGGCCTGTCGAAACGCTGGTGTCGGCAAAGTCGAAGGCTTCAAACAGTTCGGGCAAAGCGTTGCGAAAGACGGGTTGGTAAATGCTCCGCCGTGTCGACTGATGCCGATAGTTGTAATCTGCCTTTGTCTCGGCCGGAATGGATGAGCCCCCGAACTCCAGGTCCAGCTCACCACTCACACTCAACATGGCATCGCGAATTGCTTCCGCCGATAATCGTCGCGATTGACCTCGCCAGTAGAGCGTGTTTGCAGGATCGATCTGTTGATGACGCGCATCGGGCCCGGCAATACTGCGTCGGTAGGCCTGCGACTGCACGATCAGCCGCACTAAATGCTTGGTCGACCAACCGCTGATGACCAATTCACGCGCCAGATAATCCAGCAGTTCGGGATGTGAAGGCAGGGCACCCGTTGTGCCAAAATTATCGATCGAGGCCACAATCCCTTGCCCCATCAACCAGGCCCATACACGATTCGCATAAACGCGGGCCGTGAGCGGATTTTGCGACGAGCTCAACCATTGGGCTAACGCAACGCGATCAGCGGCTTGAGGTGCTCCAGCCCGCTCTGGCGCGGGCAACTGAATCGCAGTTAGGAACCCGCGCGGCGCAAGCTCGCCGAGATTGTGGACATCGCCACGGATATGGATTGGAATGTCCTGCGCGTGTTGATTTTCTAAGACCGTCAAGTACATCGACCGCACTGGAAGCTGTTCGCTGAGCGACTGCTTCATCGCTGACAGCTCCGCCAAACGCTGCTCGGGCAGCTTGGCAACAGCGGGAACACTCGTCTTAACTTGCCCGTCCGTTAGTACATCGCCGCTATGCGTAGCACTCGGCTCGATCGCTGGTAGCCGCTTCCCAAGTGCCAGAAATTGCACGGCATCGACGACGACATGCCCGTTGGAATCGTCATTGCTGATCAGCACAAATGCTTGGCCATCCTGCTCGAACCGAAATTTCCCCAACGTCAGCCAAGATCCCTCCTCAGGAGGTTCGCGAGTCTGATCGACGATCACAGTGGCTTCGCCCTCCGCACTGAATATTCGCACTTGCGTATTGGTAGCGCGATTTGTGCCGGCGGTATACGCCAAGCGCACCTGGTACTCACCGGGCGCCAGCGAATTAGGCTCGAAGGTGGCCGTCTTTTGGCCTTTCAGTTCGTCTTTGTCATGGATGTATTGGGTGCCAATGATACGACCTGAAAAGGACGACTCCACCCAATCACCCACCAGCGTCGCTTGGGGATTGTCCACCACGACACCAGGTAAACGGTCAATTGCGATAAGTTCGTTTCGCTTGCTCAGCTTCTGGCTGTTTTGCTTCTTAAGAGTTCCAATCTCCTGCTCGACAGTCTCCAACCGCGCCGAGAGTTCGTTGAATTTCGAGGTCAGCTCAGCGGATAGCGGCAGGGGTTGTTCAATCCATTTGGAAACATTGGAGTGTTCCATTGCCGTTGCCGAACGAAGAATTCCGGCCAACGCATAGTAGTCGCGTGTGGGGATCGGATCGAATTTATGATCGTGGCAGCGCGCACAGCCAATGGTCTGACCAAGAAAAGCGCGGCCGATCACTTCTAACTGTTCGTCGACATAGTCCATTTCAAGTTGGGCTTTGTCTTGCTCTTCGAGATTCGTGTTACCCATCGCCAAAAAGCCGGTGGCGATCAATTGCCTGTGTCGCTCTGAGAGATTGTCAGCGTCCAGCAGGTCGCCCGCAATTTGTTCGCGAATCATGACGTCGAAGGGACGGTCTTGCGTGAACGCCGAAATGACATAGTCGCGGTAGCGCCAGGCTTCCGGAAGTACGAAGCCGCGCAGCGTAATGGACTCGGCAAAGCGGGCGACATCCAACCATTTACGGGCAAAGTGTTCGCCATATTGTGGCGTACTTAGCAACTCTTCGACTAGATTCAAATAAGCCTGTGAAGCTGAAGAGTTCGCGGGACCGGAGCCAGCCTGTTGCGAAAAGTGGTCGAGCGCTCGCGCCAATTGGGCGGACGTTGGTGGCAAGCCCGTTAAGTCAAAATACAGTCGCCGGATCAACACGGAATCGTTAGCCAGCGGTGCGGTTTCCAGTTGAGCGTCTCTCAATTGGCGATCGATAAGTCGATCGATCGCGTGTGGGGCGCCTGCACTCAGCTCGATGTCAACCGCCGCAGCAGCCACTGGACGGTATGCCCAATGATCGCCAGCTTGTTCGACAGCCAGCCCCGTTTGTTTCGGCGGTCCTGATGCAGATGCGCTTCGGGGGTCCATCGCGCCGGCATCAATCCACTGCGAAAACTTGTCGACCACTGCAGGCGGGAGCTGCTGATCGGGCGGCATCTGTAACTTTGTATCCTCGTAGGATATCGCCTTCAGCAATCGACTTGCTTGCGCATGACCCTCGACGAGGGCTGGGCCCGAATCACCGCCCGCCTGCAAACCTTGGCGTGAATCGAGCAATAGCCCTCCGCTGGCTTCCGTCTCGGCGGAATGGCATTCGTAGCAGTATTGGATCAGCGCTGGTCGAATATGCGACTCGAAGAACTCGATCGCCTCAGAATCTTCTCCACCCAGATCCTGTCCGTCTAAACCCTGCCCACCTAGCCGGGTACTTTCAAGCGGATCGCTCACATCAGAAACCGACGCACCGGGCTGCACAGTGTCTGTGCCTGTAATCACCTGACCGACCGCTAGGTCAGCCCAGGCCAGCACGCAGAAACCAGCTATGAAAACACGCAGTGCCATACGATAGATTTGTACCTGCACGACACGCAGGAACTTGAAATTGGCATGCGTGTCGTTGAGCGACGATGGGGGTCATCCGTCCAATAGACGGGTGCCGAGGGTCCTCTAGTCTAACCTAAATCGCGTTCCAAAGAAATTCCATCGTAGGCCGCTGTGCAGCAAAAATGGCATTTCAATCGGTAACCGTATCTAAGAAGCCGATCATCATTTCTTCCCAGCTTTGATCGCCCCAACTTACGCTGCGGGCGGGATCCGGGTTTGACAGATTCTGCTCCGAGTTATCGTAAACAGCGGTACACACCACCTTGGTTCCCTTAGGCAATTTCTTGGGCTCCTGAAGAATGTATTTTAATTGCCAGTTGAAGTCGTACTTGGGTACATCCAGCAAAATCTCTCGCTCGCCATCGGGGTACACCGCTTCGTAGCGAAACGCTTTGCCACGCATGTGCATGTGTGGCGTCATGCTAACCAGCATTTCGTCCCGTCTGACGTTGTAGTTCGCGGTGACCGTATGGTCGCTCGCTCCGGCAGGAATGCGAAAATCGTTCTCAATAGCCAGCCGGCCATTCATCGTCTGAGTCACGTTCGACTTGTCGGTAAAGCAAACGCCAGCATAGCTGCGATCGGTCTGCGCAAGACCGTTGGGTGTGTAGTGCATTTCGAACAGCAGCATAGAACCCGCAGGAATCAACATCGCCAGTCCGTTTTCCAAATGGACGGGCAAACTACCTGGAGCGTAGCCTACCATGACGGTCCTCAGATCGGCGCGGCGTGCGCCCGGCGGAATAACGTAGACCAAAATGTGATGCACTACACTACGGTTTCCCGGTCGGGCTTCTGCCGAGGTAATATACTTATCTTCTTTCCAACCGGGATCAACCACAAATCGCTTATAGTCTACTACGCCTTGCGCAGGGACCTCGAATGCTTCCTCGTCCATGTACAGAACTTGATCCGGTTGCGGAATTTTCCAACCTTCTACGAACTTGGGTGCGGGTGGCAGGTCGCTGGGTTCACCCTCAGGCATACCGCTGGCGATCCATGTCTTGAGCAAGTCCCTTTCCGCTTCACTTAGACGCGCATCGTTCTTAAAATGACCATAATCTGGATTGGCATTCCAGGGCGGCATGCGGTTGTCCGCGACTACTTCTAAAATCGTCTCCTCCCATCCCAATACGTCTTCGTACTTGGTCAGCGTGAACGGTCCAATCTCTCCAGTGCGGTGGCACTCGACGCAGCGTGCGTTTAGGATCGGTGCAATGTGCTTATTAAAAGTGATCGCACCGGTCGGCTCGATTTCTTTAACACGGCCGATATAGCAACCAACTGCGTTAGTCTCTGGTTCCGATACAGGCTTGCCTGAAATCAATTCCTCAACGGCGATTGT
Organism: Pirellulaceae bacterium; assembly: GCA_041741955.1. GTDB lineage: Bacteria > Planctomycetota > Planctomycetia > Pirellulales > Pirellulaceae > Aureliella. The sequence continues at coordinate 15,086 of JBGSJL010000167.1, forward strand.
AAGGTCCAGCCGCTGAGCACTTTTCCGCGCGAAGCCAACTCCGTATTGATCGTCGATTCGTCCGTGGTAGCGCACTTGCCGCTCGGCATCCAACACAAAAACCTCGGGAGTTCGCGTGGCCCCAACTGCATCCGCAAAACGATTGCCAACGTCCTTGAGCAGTGGAAAGTTAAGTTTGAAGCGATGCACGTAAGCGGTCAACTCAGTTAGGCTGTCCTGCTTGTTCGAGCAAATGCCAACGACAGCCACGCCCTGGTCGGCAAACTTTTCCTGCAGCTCGTTGAGTCTTGGACCGTAGAGTTTTGCTAGAGGGCATTCGGTTCCCAAGAATGCCAGAACTAAAATTGGCTTGTCTGAAAACTCCTTCAGCGCCACCGGCTTCCCGTAGTTATTGCTCATTTCAAACTGAGCAATTTTTTCAGATAAGTCATGGGCCGGTAGTAACGACACTCCCATCGCGGAAAGCAATAGTAGCGGCACAAGCTTCGTTAGTAGAAATCGGTATTGCATCGAAGAACCTCGGAACAAATATTAAAGGATGCCTGTAGCATCGAAGTTTGATGAAAACGGCCCAGATTCGCATCTTTGTTTCGGTCTCGGCTCGTCGACGGTTTAACTAGAGAGATTACCCACTGAAATCATGATCACCCGTTTTTCCTTCGCTGACAAGACAGAAACTGTATCGAATTGTAGCCGGCAGAGTCCGCTGGGGGGTTGCTATAATCGCGGTCAAAACCTCGCTAAAACGGGAGTTCTTCGGAGAAACCTCTGCAAAATCGAGCCCGGCCAAGCCAAAATGAAGTTCATCACTTCGTCAATTCTCATTGCTATCCATGGTTGCATTTCTTACTGCGAGGCAGCATGTGCATCGGAGCCACCCGGCAGCATTCGTCGAATCACAGTCCGCCGACAACGGCTATTACATGGGTGACCGCGGCTTTCAGTGGAAACAGATGGACAAAACGAGAAGCCTTCGTCGAAGCTGAATATCTGCACCGTCGTACCGTGGTGTGTATGCCGCTTAGGAACCCCGGAATAATAAGTGGGATAGGCTTCTAGCCTGTCATGGCAAAAACGACAGGCTGAAAGCCAATCCCACGTTCAATCACTGCCATGCATTGTTCCGAGAAACATTAGTTGCGTTGCTTTAACCGGACGTCGAAACGTGCGTGTTCAGGTCGTCGCAAACAATGAACAAAACGTTTGGCTGTTTCGAAATAGCGACCGACGGAATCAGCGATGCCAAGACCAAAAGGATTCGAAATGGTAGGTTCATCTGGTTTTCAGCGGGTAGAGCGTAATGAGTTCTTGGACTTATCGTAGTGGCAGTTGTTAGTGGTCGCGACGCTGGGCTGGGATTTCGTCCGAAAATGTCATTTGGCGCTTTAAACAGTACCACCACTTTGCGCTTCAAACGGTACCAATTTTAGGTGTGATCGCACCGGGGTCAGATCGCACCGGGGGCACAGCTTTCGCTGGGAAATATCTGTCCATCCGGATGGACAGATGCAAGGGGGGACCTAGTGCCCACGAACAAGCTGTGCCCCCCCGATTGCACGCAATCATTTGTAAACTCGCCCAGCAAGCCGTGTGCCGAACACTATTGGCTGTGACCCCGATTGCACGACAAGCTGTGACCCCGATTGCAAGCTCACGCCCGAACAAGCTGTGACCCTGATTGCAACCCTGATTGCACGCCCCTATGGCTGGCTGAGCCCTTGCAGGCGCGACGAGCTCGCTAGTCCAAACAGCCGTAGTGACTTAGGCCTATGCGTCCAGTATGCAGCCATTGCATGACGGTACGCTCCCTCGTGGCAACCACCGGCCTGCGCTAACTAGCTTGTTTTGCGTTTGACCATAACCTTTGCTTGCAAATTGCGACTACAATCTAGCGATACCAAATTGGGTGAACTTATTTGGCTGGCAAGCTGAAGCGTCTAATTGAAACGGGAACGCGATTAAGTTTTCCTCTAGCCCGTATGGCGATTTTACAGCAGGAGTGAAAATGATTGAGCGCTTCGTTTTGTTGATAGCTGCTTGCATCGTGCTGATCACGTCTGCTGCATCACGTGCCGAGCTAATAACCTTTGAAGGCCATAGTGGCGCTTGGTTCAACGATAGTGAGTTTCGCGAGGTAGACGGGTTCCGATTTACTTTGACTAAAGGCAACCCTAGCGGATTTCTGATCTTTGAAGGGAATAATAGTGACGTTATCGAAAATGGTACTCGCAAGCTCTACGCTGCGAACCACGCGATTATCACAATGAGTCGAGCGGACGGGGCTTTGTTCAATCTCGAAAGTGTCGACGTTGGTGGTACGAGGATCGCAAGTCCGAATAGATGGGCAGACTCAGTAAACATTTTCGCTGGCCTAAACAGCGTGAATATTCATTTGCCAAGCAATGATCCAACGTATCAGTTTGCAGTACTAAATTTTACAAGTGTTACGAGTGTGACATTCTCACCATTGCAGAACCCTGAGGGCGGCGCGAATTCTTGGGAATATATGATCGATAACCTGCACTACACTGCCGTGCCCGAACCTAATACGGTTGTTCTGAGCGGGGTTTTCGCACTGGGAATCTGCGGATGCTTCCGCTTTCGTCGAGGCTGAATTGCGACTGCGGTTTGCGAGCATTCTTCGCGTCGGTTACTTTCTGGCCATCGAACTTATGAGACACCAGCTCTGGCTTCACGGGCTTCACTTGGCAGGCGTACGTCCTGGATTCAAAATCTTGTAGTGAATGTGCTTCTGGTCGTACTCACTAAGCTGATTGGCGCTAACACTACGAGCATTTCCCCCATGCCCTTAAGTTTTACTACTGGCGTTTCGTAAGCAATGTACTGGGCGACAAGCGAGTACCTCCCCGTTGAGTCAAACCATGTGCGGAAGCCTCGCGGGTTTTTCCCGGCTGGAAGCCCAAGGAGCCACGCCAATGGCTCCTTGGGCAACTTTTTCAAAGGCCCCTCTCTGGGTGTCATTCGCAACCTAGAACCAGCCATTGGCTGGTAGGTGGTTGCGTGATTTGTGGCTGGAATCGGCGAGATTTTGAGGTAGCAGTTCGTACAAAAACTTTTTTGTTTTTGACTCGATTTACGCCCATCGCTCGACGTTGGGAAGGTCGAGTGACAAACGCTCGCACTGGGTTCACAGCTTTCGTTGGGAAATATCTGTCCATCCGGATGGACAGATGGAAGGGGTCTCATTGGGGCCAGGGTTTCACTGGGGCCACAGCATTCTGTGAATCCCACTAGTAGTTAATCCCACTAGTAGACTGACAGCTACATCCAGATCGTGGATGGGGGCACGAAAAAAAGTTGCCAGCCAATCGACCTGAAACGACTAAAACTGCACTTGGAATTTTGCAGTCATGGCGCGCCGAACTTCGCCAGTCAGTTTGTCGATGTTCGCCATCGCGACGCGATAGCTGCCACCAGCGGCCATGCGTTGCTGGCTGCCCGTGGTCATGGCATTATTCATGGCGGCTTGGTTACTAGTGTAGGAGCCTCCGTAATAGCCTCCAGAATATCCTCCGTAGTAACCGCTACTGTTCGCCTGCCCGGCCTCGGTCTGACCGGCGGCAACATTACCAACTCGGATCGCGGTAGAATTGCCGCGCAAGATATTGGCAACATCGGCACCATAGGGAATAAGCTGGGGGTCGACGTTTAACGTGCCTAATTCGTCGATACGGCGAGCCTGCTGTTCATCCCACTTGGCCCGGTATCCGGTTGATTGTGCTTCATATTTTCGCACGCGCTCGATGAAGGCGTTTACCTTGTCAAAGTACTCCTTCGAGGCGATCTGGATTGCGCTAGCATTGCTCTGAGTCGATTGGCTCATGGGTGCCAGTTTTGTGGTGACTTCATCCGCATGTCCATGAATACTGAAGAGTCCGAGTACACTATCGAGCGATTCAGCAGAAATCGGCCCTTGAAACGACAGCTTGTTGCCGTCGACTTTTGTCTTCCAGGCGGCAACTTCCGGAGCGCCAGTACCGTTCCGATTTAATACTTCGTTTAAAAGCGCACTGCCAACCGTCGCCAAGCTCGCAGGTGACTGGCCAAACTCCACCGTCAGTATGCATTCAGACAGACTCTGCCGTCCAACAATAAGGCTGAGACCTTGAACAGTCGAAAGCAGCTCCGCTACTGCCCCTGGCTCCTGTCCTTTAAGCGTTTCGAACGACGCCAGCCGGCGTGACAGATTGACAGCCGAGAACGTATCCTTCAGATTGAGGGCAACCATGAAAGACAAGTACTGTTCGGATTGCTTGGCTTGTGTAGCTAAGTAAGCAGGAATTGGATTATGTGTTGTGCTATCAAGCCATTGTGCCAGGAGATTCCGCTTGGCAGGTCGAAGAAAGCCAATCCGATCCTGTGCCAAAGGGACGATATAACTTTGCTTGGGAGTCCAAACTACTTTTTGATCACCAATCGTGTCGACGTAGCCACCTACCGACTTAGCTATGCTATCCGCATCGACGGCCTGCCGAATCGTAGCGTAGCCGGCCTCCCAGTTGGGACTCAACGCTTCGGTATCGATGTCGGCCACCACCCAAACTTCTTCTGCTTTGTCTCCCAGTTCTAGTGTCAGCTTAGCATCGGCTAGAAGTTTCTTCAGGGACGGCGTATGCAGGTAGGAGATTGCATTGGGCGGCAATGGAGACCGCTGCACGAGTTGCTCTAACTTCACCTCTTGCGAAAATGAACAACTGCCGATTGTCATTACCACCAACAAAGACAAAGGAAATCGGTAACTGTCCCTGCTGAACATAACGCCCTCACTTCGAATTGGATTGCCAAAGCTGGATTAAGAATTACCGTGGATTTGACGGTTGAACAGTACATCGAAGCAACTTTTTCAAATCGCGTCCGGCGAATAAAGATCGCATTTCAGTTTAGGCGGGCACCACACTTAGATTACATGTGCTTCGAACAAGTGGTTTCCATGCGCCTGGGTTGTTCAAGGTCAAAAGGCGTCACGAGTATACTTGAAAAATTAGTTCGTATGGCTGCGATTGCATGGAAAGAGGTTGGAATCGACTATTTTTCTTGACAGTACACTGGCGAGTATTGAGAGTGCTGATTCGGCAAGGGCTTATAAAAGTGGGCGATACTGGACTCGAACCAGCGACCTCAACGATGTCAACGCGTTGACAGATGTTGACATGTTGTTATTCCCAAGGAAAAACGCAAGCAAGACAGACTGGATTTGTGAAAATCGATGGTCGTGGTGCCAATTTGGTGCCAAGAAAAAAACTAACTCACATCAGTGGATTAAATCTCTAAGTCGACAGCTAAATTGCAATAGAGCGCTAAGGCCTTTTCCAGCGACAAGCTAGGCTTGGGTGGCTTGCAGTGGCTGGCGGAAACGTAGTTGTGAGCTTCGACGGTCCAGGCGAAGAAATCCGAAGCTGAATCGAAGTTTGGCGGATTACACGTTAAGTAGCTGTTCCAGTTTTTTGAGCAATCACACCCGTACTCCGGAAGTCGTGAGCTCCAATCGGCGAACCACTTTCGGGCAGCTTCAGAGTTCCAGGATTGATCTAAGAAGGCATATCGATGCAGCTCGCGCCATAGGTCCGAAGGTCGCAAGAGTGAGTCACGAGGATTGCTGCAGCGACAAACAAAGGTCTTCACACAGCGAGACAGCAAAGTCACCTTACCGCATGAGCGGCAAGTATGCTTTAGGATCAAAGTTATTCACCGCCATCGTCAGGGCAAAGAGCCAGTGAGTTATTTACGATGGTGAGGCCGGTCTGCAGGGCTTCTGTAGAAGAGATCGCGCGAACAGGAAACAAAAGCGCGACCGGAAATCCACCGCTATCTAGGAATCCGCTCATTCTGAGATTGCTAGTACCTCCCGCGTAGTGCAGATCCTGCCCCCCTACGCAAGTCGCTATCGGCGTAGAGCTGCTACTACTCCTTGTGGTTCTCCAATAAGACTGATCCGTATGGGCAGCATTTGGGAGTGTCACTGTCCCGAAATCAGCAGTGGTGATGTCAGAATAGATCGTGGCAATTGATCGCCAAACGCCGCAGGTATCAAGTATATCGACTCGAACAAAAGTATTAGCGAAGACAATAGGCTTGGAAACATAGCTACCTTCAGGATCTGCGGTGTCGCCGTAGTAAAGGTCTAGGGTCCTGTCCAGCGAGGAAACTGGTACGTCTGCTCGATAGGTCCGCGTATTGCCTGCCGTTGAAAAGATGGAAGAATACTGGAAGTTGACCAGCAAGCCGGCAATGTCGGAGGCCATAGAATTGGCCCCCCAATACCAAGACCTGGCAGGGGTGAAACCCCCGTAGCCAACGCGATTGGCGTATCCAGTATAGATTTGCTCGGTGTAGCAGAACCGATGGTACCACTCGTTGGGATCGTAGTAATTGTCGCAAGGCTCGCAGCAGCCGCAGGGGTAAGGATTGCAGGCCATTAGGGGCACCCCATTTGCCAAGGCTCCCATTGCTCGTCGGTGGGGTTCCAGACAATGGCGACTTTCTTGTTTATGGTGCCAGTCGTCCAACCGAAAATGTTCTGGACAGTCAAAGTTCCAGATGGCAATATTCCGTTGATGGCGATCTCTGGAGTTACAGTGAAGGTGGACGGAGTAGAGGAAAAGTTGGCGGCTAGTTTTCCGCGAACCAAGGTCGCAGTATGGAAAATAAATTGAATTTCCCAGCCTTCGGTCACGTAGTTGTACTCTGCTTCGCCTTCGTCGTTGTTCTTGGCATTCATCGCCTCGCTGTAGCGGTCATTAAGCGAGAATCCAGCCGCTGGCAGATCACCGCGACTCAAAGTCGCAATGGCAGTCGTGCTAGTGGATGTTGCGATCAGACCCGATGGCCAGTTCGCGGTGAGCTTGAACCGAATGCGGCGTGCAATGGCTGGCCACACGTCAAGAATGTCCCAAGTGTCGGTGGTCTCGTTGTAAGTCACCAAGACTTTATCGCCACTGATTCCAACGACGTTGGATGGATTGGAGAGATTTGGCAACGTCTCTGGAATAAAGGAATGTGGGTAGGTGCTCGAAGCAACCAAGGCCGAGACGGTTGTAGTCTGTTGGCGGGCTACCGAACCATTATTCGAGTGCAGGCCGGAAATATCGTGAGTGTCAGAGCTGAGCGTACCGATGGCGAGCAGGGCGTTTTGATTGACCTCTGCCACCCAGTACTGAGAGCCAATGCGAATTGCCCAGCCAACCGCGGTTGAAAACGCCTTCTTATTACCAGTGTTGTAGACGGTGATCGAATCGCCCGAGGTAACACCAGGCACCCCAGAAATTAAGACTGTAGCGGTAGCGGTATTGGAGACAGTGTTGCCAAGGTTGCTCGTCAGTGTAAAAACGACGCCGCGCGCACCGGCGGCGGTTGTGGACCCGGCACCCTCTGGATGAACGACGTAATAGATGCCATCGACTTTGACGCAGATGCCGCGATCGCCGATGCCGAGGTGTGAGAAATGGCTGAGCGTATTGACGACTGAAGCCGATGCTTCCACTTGCACCATGTCATCCATGGTGCGGATTTCGGCTGAAGCACGGTCGCCTTCCAGATAGTCAAACAGAGTAAACAGGAAGTGATCGTCCTGCGTATCGCAGCAATCAAGCACGCCGCCAATCAGGATCGCCCGAGGCATGAACACGCCAGGCAGCTCGCGGACAGTGGTCCGGAAGACGTAGTGATCAGGCGAACGTTCTTCCAGCAGGATGGATACGAAATCGTCAAAGCCAGTGGGTACAAAATCTATCGGTCCGGCTAAACAGTACTGGCCGCCGGAGTTTGACCAAGCTGCGATCGAGCTGGCAATCTGAGCTGCGAAGGCGGCTGTCTCGGTCGCGTTGTCGGCGTTCTTCAGCCAGCTCGACCAGACAGCCAGCGGGACACCGCCTACAGTGATTCCGCCAGGAACAATTGCAGACTCGACGTGAAACTTCGTGTCGCCTTCCTGACGGCAGTGTACTTTGATCGATAGCGGTAGTTCAGTTGGTCCGCGAGTGCCACCGCTGAGAATTTGCCAGTCCTGAGAGAGTCGCGAATCGCGACGGAAATTGCTGCGCGTCGGATTGACGGCTCGAAGCGTACCATCTGGATCGCGGATGACACGTAGCCCCTGAGATAAGCAAGCGGCATCCAGCAGGCTAACCGCGGGCTGCTCTGCCTTCCAGAGTCGCTCGTCAATCTCTCCGTCGATCAAAGCAGTATCGATGATGATTGTCGCACCTGCCGCGTCTGCGATGTCTTCGATGAGCGTGTCAGCATCTTCAGGCTTTTCCGCCAATGGCGAAAATGCTCGGTGAGCCATCTTCCAGCGAGCGTCAACCAGCGGAAGTAGCCAGCAATCAATGCCGTTGCCGGTCACGCGGTAGGGCCGCAAGGCAAACATGTCGGCAGTAAACGTCTCTTCGCCTTCGACCTTCAGTTCAACGTCGTAGAATACCGTTCCCCAAGAATCAGGAATGTCGGTCGGTGCCACTTCTTGCTGGTTGTCCAAATCGTCAGGGTCGCCTTCAGGATCGATCAATTCCGTCGGAGGCTCCCAGCCCCAAGCGTCCGTGGCGATCGCTCTTAGGGTCAGCCAGTCAACGGCATAGAGTGCTCGAGCGTGACGACTGGCACCACTAGGCCACTGTAGTTCACCGATCTTGAGGGTCGGCAGTGGCGGGTAGGGTGAGTCAACGTAGTCCGGAGCGTTGTCACATGAAAACGGGTTCGCTCGAAGCGGATTGGACTGCCAACGGGCGAACAGAATGTCCTCCGGCGGAAGCCTATCGCCGAGGAACTGTTTCAGTTGGCACTGGACATCAACCAAGATGGGATTGCCAGCGATCGTAATGGATCCACCACTAGGCATACAGTTCCCAATCCCAGGTCACCGCGATGGTAATTTGCAGGCCAATCCAACCAGGAAATCCAGGGACGTCCAACACGCCTGTGACGCGCTTCGGCGTTGGAATATCTCGGCACAGTGGCGCTCCGGCTGCCGAAGCAGGTTCCCAGGCCTGCCGATCTTGACCAACGGTGAGTAGTTTCAGCAAATCCCGCTTCCACACGATCAAGCCAGGTCGCTGTACGTTCAGATCGCGCTCGGTTTGTTTGCGACGTCCAAAGAGAGCAATTTCTGACCGGCCACGCCGATCTCGAGTAATTTTGGTGTAAACTCCAACGATAACGCTACCGTCCTCTGTGGCCTGCGCATGGCTGGCTGCGTTCCACAGTTCGCTGGGAAACTCGCCAGGTCCCGCCGACACGCAAACGCAGAATCCACCTCCAGGCATTTGCGACGGAACGCTTTGGTCGGATACGACGACATTTTGCTCGTTGAGCAATTCGTGATCGCGCAGCCGGTCAGCGAAAGCCAGTAGGATTTCATCCTGAGTGGCTCTGCTGCGCAGGTGGGGGGCAGTGACGGTTTGTGAGCTGTGGACAGGCATAACGTAAGAGTGTTTTGAAAGGGCCGATTTGTGTCAATGTCGACAACCTGTCCACACTGCGACGAACCTCTTC
>JBGSJL010000168.1:0-16484 GCA_041741955.1 Pirellulaceae bacterium
AGGATAATCAGGATTCTCGGGTTCCTCCTCGGCGTTCAAGTGGTATAGATTTCCAAAGAACTCGTCGAAGCCGTGGTTGGTTGGCAATGTGCTGTCAGCGTCACCGAGATGGTTCTTGCCGAACTGGCCCGTCATGTAGCCTCGGGCCTTCAGCAACGTTGCAATCGTAGGGTCCTCAATCTTCATACCTTCCAGAGCACCTGGCAAACCAACTTTGGTTAGCCCGGTTCGAATCGGTGATTGACCCGTGATCAATGCGGCGCGGCCTGCAGTACAGCTTTGTTGGCCGTACCAGTCCGTGAACAAAGCACCTTGCTTTGCAATGCGATCGATGTTTGGAGTGCCATACCCCATCATTCCATGGTTGTAAGCGCTCACATTAAACTGGCCGATATCGTCGCCCCAAATGATCAACACATTCGGTGGTTTTGGACCCTGCCCTTGGGCAACAACCGCAAAATTAGCGGCCAATAACGTGGTAACGAAGAGCAAACATATCCGAGTTGATCGCATGGTTTTAATTCAAGAGAAATAGGGGACTCGATGATGGAAACACAGATCGCTGAAGAGTATACCGACCTCGTACAATTTTTGGGTTAAGGTGGACACACAAATAACCGAAGCTTAACCATTTTTGCGTCGATGGCCGTCGACTTAACTAGCTTCATACGATGCTTCCGGCTCTTGGACGCAAGTCGGAGTAAACTCGACGCCTTCATAAATGTCGCGCAGCGGCAGCTTGCAATCGATGAATGGTAGATCGATCGTCGCATCAATGCCTTCGTAAGTCTCCCTCAGAAACCCGGCAGGTGTTCTTCTCATCACAATTGCGAACGGCATGTGTTGTTCAAGGATGACGTAATACTGCAGCATAGCAATCGAAAGATAGGCATTCAGTTTCTCATCCAGATCGTAAACTCGCGTCGAGGGTGATAGAACTTCGATAATGGCGACCGGTTGATCGTGATATTTATCTAGCTGATCTTGAGGCTCGCAGACAACATGAAAGTCTGGGTAATAAAATCGAGTACTTCCGTCATGTCGAATTCGGACTTTCATATCCGAATCGAAAGGACGGCAACGCTTGCCACGCAGATTCTTAACCAGGAGATGCCCGCAATTCATTTTCACGGAACTATGGCGAGACGTGCCTCCCGTCATCCCTCGGACCCAGCCGTCGACATACTCGCTGCGCGTCACTGCAAAATCCTCGGCGGTGAGGTATTCTTCTACCCTGACGAATTCAGGTTGTTTCGCGGCACTCATGCTCTTTCGTCCTTAAACATTCGTTTATCGACAAGCCTTCGCAACGCGACAAAAGCCTTAACAACAGACTCTCTAACTATCCAATTCAAACAGCGCATTTAGACTTAATTTGGCTTTCGGTTCACTCAAAGGCGAGACGCACTGAGGGCCGCTAAGGATTTCGATCGAGCGGTACAATCCTGCGTCCGGATTGCGATGGACATGCAGTCGTGAACCTAAAACATCGACGACCCAGTATTCCACGACACCATGTTCGGCATACAGGAACGCTTTCTCGCCTAGGTCTGGCTTCAAACTGGAATCTGCAATTTCAATTAGCAGCAGAATATCATCCTGGTTCGGACGCATACGTCGCGACACAGATTTGCGGAACCAAACTAAATCAGGCTCGGGACGATGATCACCGCAGACGATCGCGCACTGGACTCGGATTGCAATTTGATCCCGATTTGTATTTTCGTAGGACCAGTCAGTGAGAAACTCAATTTCACCATCATGAATGGGACCGGCGGGATTCATGAACCGGAGTTCTCCGTGGATAAGTTCAATCTTCATGGGTGGAAGCAAGCTAAATGCGCCCTGCTCGGCCATCGCATCGAAATCGGCACCGCGTAGCCTGGCGGCTGTTGACATGTTCGGCCTCCCTCATTGGTACAGCAGCGTAAAGAATCGCTTTTTTCCTATTGCGACATAGATTCTGCGGGTCGATTATAACCAAAGTTGAACGCGGAAGCGGCAATTGGCTAGTCAACCAAAAACTGGAATCGTGAAAGACGCTCCCGCCAATCTCAGATCGTCCCATTTGATGTTGGGCGTGGCTTAGTCCATCGTGCCCATGCCGTAAGCGCTGACATTCTGCCAGCCCACATCATCAGGCCAAATCACCAAAATATTCGGTGGCTTGTCTGCGCAGTTTGCGACAACTCCAACACCAGTTACCGAAATTAATGCAACTGCGAGAGAAGTCAGAATTTTGGCTGTTCAGAAGAATTAGTGGGTAGTCAAAAGATTCGAGATTCAAGTTTGATAGGTTTTTGAAGGCATGGCAGGGCAAAAAGAATGCCTTTGGGAAAAAATCATCTGATATTCAAAAACTAAACCTCGGTAAAATATACGTCCTACCTAGGCCAAGCCAGACATTTTTCTCGCCCTGACCCAGCCATCCCTTGGCAGGCCAGTTCCTATTCGAGTTCAATCGTTACAGCACTCAGTTTCCCGGTGAACTTGAAGGGCATGTCGTAGCCATCGGCGACAGGCGTGCCGGTGTCAAATCCGATGTCAAGTGTTTCGTCGAGCGTTACGCGGTTGGGGATGCTCTTTTCGACGCGACCTTCTCCAACCTTCTTGTCATTCGCGAAGAGTGTCACGGTGGCACCGGCGAATGGCTTGTCCGCATCCGTTTTGTAAACCGCCTTTAACGTCACTTCACCGCTTGGCAGCCTACTTTCTGACGTGACCGTATATTGTGCCACACCGACCAGGTTGTAGTCGTAGACGAGTTTACCGTCGCGAACATAGAGGCCATATCCAGCGAACCGCCCGCCTTGTGTGAATAGCATCCCTTCCGCACCTACTTCTGGGATCTCGACCATGGCCGTGATCGTGTGACTCTTGTGTTTCAGGTCGGGCGATGCACCCTCAGGCAAACGAAGGAGATTCGGATAAGTGAATGTCTTCCGACCAGCAGTCAGGCTGGGACGGTTGGCCACATCAAGACGCTCGGTCTTGCGATCGTCCAGCGGCAACACGTTGTACTTGGACGCTTCGGCAAAGAACAGCTTCACCAACTCTTGTAGTTTCTCGGGATTTTCTTTCGCCAGATCGTTGGCCTGCGTGAAATCTTCGTCAACGTGATACAGTTCCCACGGCATGTCCAGTAAATCGCCTGGTTGGTTTTCGCTGGCCCACGGCACGCCGCGAACTGCGCTGGCCATCCAGCCGTCGTGATAAATGCCTTGATTGCCGAGCATCTCAAAGTACTGCGTCGTGCGACGGTCTTCAGCTTTGGCGTCGTCAAACGTGTAAGTCATGCTGATGCCTTCGATCGGCTTCTGAGCGACACCGTCAAATTGAGCGGGAGCTTGGACACCGATGATATCAAGAATCGTGGGCGCAATATCGATCACGTGATGGAACTGGTCACGAACTTCACCACGTGCTTTGATCGCTTTGGGCCATGAGATCGCCAGACCGTTGCGCGTGCCGCCGAAGTGACTAGCGATTTGCTTGGTCCACTGGAACGGAGTGTCCATCGCATGCGCCCAAGCAGCCGGAAAGTGGTTGTAGTGTTTGTCGCTGCCGAGTGTATCGATCGCGGCGAGCTTGGTATCGAGCGGCTCAGGAATCGCGTTGAAGAACGTCATCTCATTCAGCAATCCGTTGAGTCCGCCTTCGGCGCTCGACCCGTTATCGCCAGCCATGTAAAACACGAGCGTGTTTTCAAGCTCACCCATTGCCTCGATCGTGTCGATGAGCCGACCAACTTCATGATCGGTGTGGGCTGCGAACGCTGCAAAAACGGCCATCATGCGTGCGTAAACTTTCTTCTCCGCCGCAGGCAAGGAATCCCAAGCGGGCAGCGAATCAGGCCGCTTGGTCAACTTGGCATTCGCAGGAATAATGCCCATTTCCTTCTGACGTTTGAACGTTTCTTCACGATATAAATCCCAACCGCCGTCGAACTTGCCCTCGAACTTTTTGATCCACTCGGCCGGGACTTGGTGTGGTGCGTGAGTTGCGCCAGTGGCAAAGTAGACGCAAAAAGGCCGCTGGGGCGCGACCGCCTTTGAGGCGCGAATTGTTCGAATGGCGTGGTCGGTGATATCCGTTGTGAAATGGTATGGAGATCCGTCTTCGTTCGTTGTGGGCGGCTCCATGCGCTTTTTGTTCTCAACCAGCGCAGGGTGGAATTGGTCCGTGTCGCCGCCGACGAATCCATAGAAGTAATCGAAGCCTAGGCCATCCGCCCAGCGATCGAACGGTCCGACAATGCTAGTCTCCCAGTCGGGGACGTTATGATTCTTTCCAAACCAGGCGTTTGCGTACCCGTACTCGCGAATGATTTCGGCGAAGGTTGCTGCGGATGACGGAATAATTCCCGAGTAGCCTGGAAAGCCGGTGCCTGCTTCGCCGATCACGCCGCTGCCGACCGAGTGGTGATTGCGACCGGTCAGCAGTGCCGCTCGTGTCGGTGAACATAAAGCGGTCGTATGAAATCGCGTATACTTAAGCCCATTGTTCGCAATGCGGTCAAGTGTTGGAGTTGGAATGCCGCCGCCGAATGTGCCCATTTGGCCGAAGCCACAATCATCGATCAGCACGATTAATATGTTCGGCGGGTTTTCGAGTCCAAATGTCGCCGGAATGCTGAGTTGCGGCTTGACTGCTTTAGAGTCCTTATAGGTCAATCCAATTTTACCACCGAACGCTTCTTCGGGGCGTGGAAGTACTTCTTGGGCTGCCAGTGTCCCGCCAAACATGGCGAGCATCATCAGTCCTAGGTGATTAATAAAACGTTGCATGCTTGATTTGCCTGGGTGCTGGAGTTTGGGGAATTATTTGTGTAGAACATGTTAATCGAAGTGAAATAGGCTTGTAGCCCGTCATGCGGAAATCGACAGGCTACAGGCCTATCCCACGTTGCGCCAATGCACCTCAACGGTGACTATCTCAATCGTACCAGTCAACGGAAAATTGTGGTGCACTCCCACGAGCTTGAGACCTGCAATTTTGGTCAGTGCGAAGCCTAGATTGCTGCCACTTTGACGCTGAGGATAGGAGGCAGTGAATCGAACAGACAATCCCAATGTTCGCCCCCCTCGCGACCTATCCACAGTTGGCCTGTGGTGGTACCCATATAGAGTGCGGGATTGTTCAATTCGTCCACGGTCAGGGCGTCGCGGAGTACGGTGAAGTAACTATCGCGCTTTGGAAATCCGGTGCATAACCGCTTCCATGATCGGCCTGCGTTTTCACTGCGCCAAACCGAAGGCCGCGCATCGGGGCAGGTTCGCGTCATCGGCTCTAGTGGTACCACGTAAACCGTGTCTGGTTGCTCGGGATGCACAACGATTGGAAAACCAAAATCGCTGGGCAGGCCGGCGGCGATCGAAGTCCATGTATGCCCATAGTCGTCGCTGCGCAGGACGCCGATGCCGGGGCGGTCTTCCCAGCCACCGTGGTTCTGCATGTACAGTCGTCCGGGCATTGCTGCCGGTCTCGCGATCTTATGCACACATTGTCCGAACTCGGGATACGGATCGGGTACAAAGCCTGCCCCTACTCCTTGGTTCGAGGCGGCAAATGTCTTTCCACCGTCCTCACTGAGGTAATGGCCGCCAGTCGAAATACCCAAGTGAATGCGGCTACCGTCGCGGACGATCGTGTGCATGCACAGGCCGCCTGCGCCGGGATGCCATTGCCGCGCGTGGTCGTGATTACTAATGCTCGAAACCATTTCCCAAGAGTTACCGAGGTTGTCGCTGTGGAACAACGCGGCTGGCTCAGCACCGCACCACAAATCTCTCTTGCCGTCGCCTGTTTCCACCGACCAGATGTTTGCCAGCGCACGTCCGTCCTTTTCAGGGAATGATGGAGTCGACTTGGTCGCTTTGAACTTTCTGCCCAGATCGGTCGAGACCAAGAGCTTCATCCCGAAGAACGCATGGCAGCTCGAAGCATAGATTCGCGGAGATGTGCGTTGTTCGATCAGGATGGCGTTAACGCCAACGCCTGGACCAAAGGGACCGCGAAGTTCAAATTTGCCCCTACGGCTAGACGACTCAGCGACGAACAAGCCTTTCTTCGTGCCCACTGCCAGCAAAATGTGCTGTGTCATGGTTTCACCCAAAATATTAACCACCCGAAACCGCAGTCCATATTGTCAATACATCCCCAGATTTTAGTCGTGTTTCTAAAGTACGTGGATCGCGAGGAGGTACAAATTGTAAGTTAATGAATAGATTAATATGCCGTCGTACAGTCCCAGTTTCGTCACAGACACTACCATACACGGCAGGCAGTGTTTGCTTGAGTTCTGTCAGCGCACCGCCGACCGTGCTGGCCGACAGGCTTATCGCCGTGTGATGCTGGCAGTAATCGCGAAGCAGCGGAGGGATTTCGACAGTAATCATTTTCGGCAGAAGACTTCGGTAGTTTCACGACGCTACAAATTCCGAGAAGATCTAGTTTATATTTTTTGTGGACTCATACAACATGCGTCTTTTTCCCTAACATCGGTTCCTAAAAACGACATGAGCAACTCGCGAAGCAATCCCGAGAAGGCAGCGGACGATTTGACACCGACGGCTAAGCCTAACGACGGTCCCAAGCCAGCGCGACGATGTTTTGTGGTAATTCCGGCGGCGGGGTTCAGTCGCCGGATGGGTCAGCCCAAGCTACTAATGCGATGGAAAAGCAAAACTATTATCGAGCATGTCATCGCAGCCTGGCAGGCAGCGGGCGTAGAGCGTGTAGTGATCGTTGTGCGCCAGTCCGATTGCGCGCTCGCGGAATGTGCCCTGGCGGCGGGTGCACGCGTTGTTCAGCCAGATTCCGATCCTGTCGACATGAAAGCCTCGCTGATCGTTGGGCTACAGTACCTTGAGGCGAATGTATCACCACTCCCGGCAGACCGATGTTTTTTCGCACCGGCAGACCTGCCCGAAATTCACGCCAGCGTGATTGGCGATTTGTTAGCCGTTTCTTCTGGCCTGGATGAAATTGTCGTACCTTACTTCGGCGGGCGCAGGGGGCATCCTGTACTGTTTCCATGGCGGCTGACGACGGCACTACAAGCACTTGCAGCGGATGAGGGCTTGGACCGCATTTTATCAACTCGGCCGCACAAACCTGTCCACTTCGATTCGAATCTCCGGGCCAAAGATATCGACAACCTGTACGATTATCGTAGACTCCTGGGAACCAATCCTTAATCTTCGTTGAATGCTGGCGACGCGCTATGGATCTCATAAGCTACTCCGAATCAATAACGAAGCTGATCGAAAATTCGGTTGCCTTTGTGTCAATTACGCTGGTCGACATTCGCGGCAGCGCACCGCAAATCGTAGGTGCCAAGATGATCGTTTCCAGCGACGGGCTCCAGGCGGGAACCGTGGGAGGTGGCAAAATTGAAGCCGCGACCATCGCCCACGCTCAGAAGTTACTGACGCAGGATGGATGCACAAGCGATTTCGTGGTTTGGAACCTCCAATCCGATATTGGTATGACTTGCGGCGGCGAGGTCAAGCTGTTCTTCGAAGTGTGTCAGAGTAAGGCATGGTCGATCGCCGTCTTTGGCGCAGGACACATTTCGCAAAGCCTAGTTCCCATCCTATTGGGGCTGCAGTGTCAAGTGACCTGCATTGATCCGCGCGCCGACTGGCTAGCGATGTTCCCGATTCACCGGCGTTTAACGACACGATGTATTAGCGATATGCCTGCCGCAGTGAACGCCATGCGCGCCGACACCTACTTCGTTTTGATGACACGTGGTCATGCCACGGACCTACCAATCCTCACAGAAATATTGACGACTCGCCAAGCGCCGTTTGTCGGTGTCATTGGCAGCAAACAAAAGGCATCTGTGCTGCGGCGCGACCTGCAAACGCTTCAAATCTCAGATGAGAAGATCGCTTCGTTTCATTGTCCACTTGGCTTGGACATCGGCAACAACACACCACCGGAGATTGCGATCAGCGTCGTGGCGCAATTGCTCCAGCAGCGAGATCGAGTGCTGCTCACTAGCTGATGTCCGTATTGGCGGCAACGAATTGTTCGTAGGTCCGTCCCTGGCTGGTCACCACATGGCCAGCATTTTGCTGGGCGATACTAAACAGGCGTTGGCCGTGTTCGGTGGGATAGTTTCCGTTGATACAGGCCTGGCACAACTGTTCCTCCGGCAGATCGATGGCTCGCGAAATAGCGCTCACGGGCAGATACCGCAGCGAATCACAGCCGAGCGTGGCCGCCATCCGCTTTTGAGACTCTTCAGTTAAATCGCCGTTCTCCAGAAATTTCGGCGCGAATAATTCATCGATCGTCGACATGTCAATGCCGTAGAAGCAGGGCGCAATGATTGGAGGACAAGCGACGCGGACGTGAATTTCTTTCGCACCGCCGAGTTGTCGGATGCGGTCGAGCAAAACCTTCATGGTGGTCGAACGGACAATTGAATCCTCTACCAGAAACACTCGCTTACCTTCGAGCACTTCCCGTAGCGGCGTGTACTTGCTGGCCGCCTTGGCGAGGCGTGCCCGACCGCCCTCGATAAATGTTCGCCCGCTGTACCGATTGCGAATTAACCCTTCACGACTTGGGATTCCCAATTCGAAGGCCATCGCATCGGCGGCCGCTTTGCTGGTATCGGGCACGGGTACGACAATGGTATCGCGATCCAACGGCACGCGATTCTCAGCGACCTCCATGCGGGCGAGTTCTTCGCCGAGCCGCGTGCGCGAAAGGTAAACGCTGCGGTCATCCAACGTACTCGCAACATTGGCGAAGTAGATCCACTCGAAGAAACAGTGGGCGGTACGATTGGCTTTGGCAAACTGTTTTATCTTGACACCGTCCGGTCGAACGACAATTAAGTGACCGGGCAGAAGTGAGCGAATGCTATCGGGTTCGAAGCCCAAGTTGAGCAGCGCCACACTTTCGCTGGCCGCCGCAAACAGGGAGCCTTCCAACGCGTAGCACAGCGGCTTAATACCCAGCGGATCGCGAGCCAGCAACAGTTCGCCGCGAGCGTTCAGGAACGCCAAACTGTAAGCACCATCGAACTGGGCTGCAACTTTTGTAAACACATCGGCGATATCGCGACCCGCCTGACCAGTCGAAAGCTCCCGACCTAGCTCGTGCATAATGATTTCAGTGTCGGTATCGCGAGCCAAGTGGTGTTCGCCCTCGTGCAGGAGCTTGGCACGCAACTGAGCGTAGTTGGCTAGTTGACCATTAAAACAGAAGCTGAACCACTTGTGTTTGTGGATGTGCGCCCGTTCAAAAGGCTGAGCGTAGTTGCGATCGTCTTTGCCACAAGTCGCGTAACGGACGTGGCCGATGCCCGCTTGGCCAGCGTACTCTTGCATGAGTGCTTCGCTCTTGCCACGGTGGGAAAGTCGAAAAACTTCAGCGACGGTACCAATATCCTTGTAAGTATCAAGCAGGTTCGCGCGCTCGGCAGAATACGTAGTGATACCAGCCGCCAACTGCCCACGATTTTGAATGTCCTGCAGCATACGCGGCAAGAGTCGCGAGATTTCCTGTGGCCCCTGCTCGGGACAAAGCGGACTTGGCTCCGATCCCGGCAAGTGGTAGATCGCTGCGATGCCGCATTCGTGGTGCAGTTCACTCATTTAATCCAAGATCCCGAAGGGAAAGTCGCCCCGCAAAAAAGCAACCATGAATTGGCAACTAGTTGGAGGTCTGGCAATCTATTTTAGCCTGCCTGGGGGAACCTGTCGGTAGCAAGTTTCATTAGAAATCTGGATATGCAAGAAATTCCTTAGTCTGCGAGTAAAATTTAGAAGAAAGTCGGGTCGGCAGCCGGCTACGGGAGCCACAGCTTGCGTGGCAGCCGCAAGTCATATTCGCAAAATCAAGTAAGCCATCTCTGGAAGTTCATGTCCGATGAAGGTGTGACAGCCGAATTTCGGATTTGCTCGCTTTTGCATGTTACCAGTGTCCAATCCGCGCGCCCGCGTGCGTCAGAGTAGGGTGGTTGGGTTTGCACACGGTTCGCGTTTTGGCTAACGGACGCACGTGCGTAACGGATGGCCGCATAACCCTTCTTACCTGCAAAAACCGAAGGTGCAGAGGAATTGGTTGCCCGGAATGCAGCTAGCAGCGTAGTGTTTCCCATTTTTCTGACGATGAAACCGAAGCCTGCGGTGCATGATTCTGCGGGAAATCACTTCAAAGACGGATGGAGCTGTCAGCGATGGAAATTTCTAAGTCGGTTACCGGTCAATGGACAGCGTGGGCGCTCAGCGTAGCCCTCGCAGGCGGAGCAATTTTTCCTTCGTTCACATTCGCTCAGTGCGACAGCGCCAGCTGCGATGCAAGCACTTGCCATGCAAATTCCAGTTGCGATGGGAATACCAGTTGCGGACATTGTGGTGCTGCGTGTGGATGTCCTCTGTTCGCAAAATACGCAGGTATGAAAGCATCGCTGGCGGAAAGTGGCATAGTACTGCAAAACAACTTGACGCAATTCTATATGGGAAATACCAGCGGTGGTTTGGATCGCGAATTCCGCTACGCAGGGCATGGCGACTATCTCATGAATGCCGACTTTGGAAAGCTAGGTGTGCAGGAGGGGCTGTTCTTGCAGGTTCGGGCGGAGCACCGCTTCGGCGAATCTCTAGGCGGATCGACAGGTGCCTTCCTCCCGTCCAATGTGGCGGCGGATTTGCCAGTCAGCAACAGCGAAGATTTATACGTTACCAATTTCTTGATTACCCAAGCCCTCTCCGAAAAGTTTGTGCTCTTCGCTGGCAAGCTCGATACTCTGGACGGCGACGTGAATGCGTTTGCGCACGGTCGTGGAGTTCGCCAGTTTTCGAATCTCGCATTTGTGGCCACGCCTCTAGCGCTGCGAGCCGTTCCCTATTCAACACTTGGCTGCGGTTGCGCGTTTCTGCTCGATGGTCAACCTTGGCTGAAATTCGGCGTACTGAATGCTACCGACACTACTAGAACTGTAGGCTTTGACGAACTTTTCGCAGAAGGCGTCGTGTTGAACAGTGAACTGCGAGTGCCAACCAACTTCTTTGGCAAACCAGGGCACCAGCTCTTCGGTGGCACTTGGAGCAGCCGTGAGTTTGTGTCACTCGGGCAGGACCCACGCATCATTCTTCCCGATATTCCAATCGCCACTCAGCAGGGATCCTGGTCTGCATATTGGAATACCGATCAGTATCTCGTGACAGATGACTGTGATCCAACGCATGGTTGGGGCTACTTTGCTCGAGCTGGTATCGCCGACAAGCAAACGAACCCGCTGTCCTACTTCCTGTCTGCGGGCCTGGGCGGTTCTAGCCCGCTGGCCAGTCGCGGGCAGGATTCGTTCGGGGTCGGCTACTACTACTCAGGAACCAGCGAAGACATTGGTCCGCTGTTGGCTATCGCGTTGGGAAGCACGATCGGGGACGGTCAAGGCGTTGAGATGTTCTACAACGTAGCGGTCTCGCCCATGCTAACCATCACGCCCGATTTGCAAGTCATTTCGCCAGCACGCGAGAATGTGGACACCGCGCTAGTCGCAGGATTAAGGATGAACCTGGCGTTCTAGCCAGACAGCGTCTCATTGCGAAAGCAGGCCGCCACAGCGAAACGCTTGTTAGCGACCGATTGTGGTATCCTCTAATCGCTAACGCACGCGATATGCGACTTAAATTCCACCTTGAGTATCGGGGTATTTGCATGGCATCCGCACTGATATCTAGCTCGCATTGGCAAGCCCTAGTTCGGCATTTTCAAAGCATCTGCAGCAAACACCTCCGCGAGCTATTCGCGGAAAATCCGAAGCGTGGCAGCGAACTAACATTGGAAGCAGCGGGCATCTATTTCGATTACTCGAAGAATCGCATTTCCGCGCAGACGCTACCGCTGTTGATCGAATTGGCTAAGTCACAGGGCTTAGCCGAGCGGATCGAAGCCATGTTTTCGGGGGAGAACATCAACCTTACCGAGAACCGAGCTGTATTGCACACCGCTCTGCGTGCTCCGCGCACTGCGACAATAGTAGCAGAAGATGGCATCAATGTTGTTCCCGCCGTCCACGCTGTGCTCGACAAAATGTCCGCCTTCTGTGAACGGGTCCGCAGTGGCCAGTGGAAAGGACATACTGGGAAGCCCATCAAGAATGTGGTCAACATTGGAATTGGCGGTTCCGATCTCGGGCCTGTGATGGCCTACGAAGCCCTGCGTTACTTCAGCCAACGCAATTTAACCTTGCGTTTTGTTAGCAATGTGGACGCAACGGATTTTGCCGAAGCAACGCTCGACCTTGATCCGACCCAGACGCTCTTCATCGTTGCCTCGAAGACGTTCACGACGATCGAGACAATGACCAACGCTGATACGGCACGAAACTGGCTCCTAAGTGCAGTGGGTGGCGACAGGTCGGCGGTGGCCAAACACTTTGTGGCTCTGTCGACCAACGCAGACAAGGTAGCTCAGTTTGGCATCGATACCCAAAACATGTTCGAGTTTTGGGATTGGGTGGGCGGACGCTATTCGATGCAGTCCGCGATTGGGCTATCGACTATGCTAGCCGTAGGGCCATCCGTCTTCCAACGCATGCTGGCTGGCTCCTATGAAATGGACCAGCATTTTCGGCAAGCACCTTTTGAGCGAAATTTGCCCGTGTTGATGGGGCTGCTGTCGGTCTGGTACTCGAACTTTTTTGGTGTGGAAACGTGCGCCGTATTGCCCTACGAGCAGTACTTGAAACGCTTCCCCGCGTACCTGCAGCAGCTTACCATGGAAAGCAACGGCAAATATGTCACCATGGACGGAGAGCAAGTCGATTATCAGACTGGCCTAATCTATTGGGGTGAACCAGGCACCAACGGACAGCACTCGTTTTATCAGTTGATCCACCAGGGAACGCGTCTGATCCCTTGCGACTTTATTGCCTTTGCCAAATCGCTGAATCCCATCGGTGATCACCACGACACGTTGATCGCAAACGTGCTGGCACAAAGCGAAGCTTTAGCGTTCGGAAAAACGGCTGCGGAGGTGGAGGCTGAAGGCACTGAAGCTTGGTTGGTGCCACATCGAGTATTCCAGGGCAATCGACCCTCCAATATGATTCTTGCCGAGCAAATGTCGCCAGAAATGCTCGGCAAACTTGTTGCACTCTACGAGCACAGTGTGTTTGTGCAGAGTGTGATCTGGAACATCGATGCCTTCGATCAGTGGGGCGTCGAACTCGGCAAAGTACTCGCCAAAAACATAATTCCAGAACTCGACGCCACCAACTCAGTTGACCTCAAGCACGATAGTTCTACGAATGAATTAATTCGCCGCTACCGTAAGCTTAAGGATTAGGGTCATGCAAAGGCACTAGCGATTCACAGGCGCATTGTTAAGCTGCGGTAAAGCAATTTGCGGATACCCAGTATTTTCAGACTGCGGCACGCCGAAGCCAGTTGGATACGCCGGTAGTTCGGGTTGAAAAGTCGGCTGACCATTGGCAACTTGCGTCTGCGGACGTGGCGATGTGTTGCCTGTCGCAGCGTCGATCGTGGCTTGCAACGAAGCGGCATCTTCAAAGTCGAGTACCAGGGCCTGGTCGGTACCGGGAATGGTAACGCCAATTCCTGAAATGCGCCAGCCTTTAGCCTCTTTGTGAACTTCGCAGACGATTTCCATCGTTTCTTGCGTTTGACCATCGAGGGGCGGTTCCGACCATGTGCATTCGACGAGCGCGACCGAAGGGTCTTCTGGATATGGGAAGCCAACGCGGCCGATCTTGTACTGTCCGGCGGGCGTGCCCAGGGGCTGGATGATGTATGCGGTCTTGGCCAATTCTTGGCGAGCCAGAGTGGTCAATACGCCGTTGGCCGCGCGCTCGTCGCCTTTACGCAGGCTGTCTAAGAAAATGGCCACCGATTGAGCTGGCTCTGCTTCGTCGCCAGCCACATTGGACTTTGTGCTACCGCTGGTTGCTGCCAGGGTACTGTCCTGCTGGCTGGCAGTTGTCGGGCTCGACGATCCGCCGCAGCCAATCACCAAAGGCAAACTGAGTGCACCAAGTGCTAAAGCCCCAAACGCCCTACTAAAAATTGTCATCATGTTACATCCTGTAACTTGGAGATTTTTCGGAATGCGAACCCTGCCAAAGCCAACGCTGGCCGTTCCAGGGTCATGGATAGCGTTTGCACACTCAGCAAGTCAATGTCATCCGCTGCGAGCCGATGATTTGAACTCAGGATTCGGCAGCGAGCACCTGGTCAACCGCTTGAGCGAACTCCTTGAATAAGTTGACGCGTTTGCGCACTGTGCCCACTGTGACGTCAGGGGGAAGATCGTCGAACAGTTGCCCAGGCAGCGGCAGCCTTAACGACGCATTCTGGAGCTGGAAAACTGAAACAAGATCATCAGAGTTAATGACTGCATTGCCGTCGAGGTCCATGCGTTTGTCGTAGTCGAGCCTCAGAAAGCCAAGAATGGATTGGTTCTGCAGCGCGAATACGCGCACGAGATCATCGGAATTGACAACCGGCGCTCCGAGTACGGAGTCGCCGGGAAGGGCCGCGAACACGAATCCGAAATCGCCGCCGGCCTGTGCATCTCCCGACTGTGCACGCCCCCAGCCCGTCACCCACTCGCCATCTAAAAGATTCGTACCGTCCGTGACTCCGTGGGCCAGCACATTCAAACGCAAATAAGCTGGCTGTAGGAATCGATCCAAGACCAACTCGGCCGTGTTGGACGCCGATAACCAATTGACGGTGAAACCAGGAATGATGCCGGGCGTCTGATTTGGATTTTTGCCGGGGGTTCCTATCAATTGGAAATCTTCATCCGAAATCGAATTGCCCACATCTTCGCTGAAAGTCACATAGATCCTGTTGATATTGTTCCACGGCAGGGTGTCCAGCTGCTGACTACCGGTCGGAATTTGGTATCCCAACTGCAGTGTCGGGTCGACATACTGCACGAACGTGGAGTTCCAGTATCCGAAAACTCCGCCAACCGATCCCACGCGCACGCCGGTGATTGTTGGAGCTGTCGTGTCGGCCGAGATGCTGAGCACATAGTCTTCTATTTCTCCGTCCGGTGCAGTTCCGTCAAACGCCAGTGCAGATTGGTTGCTCAGCCTCCAACGAGAAAATGTGGTACCCACGGTTGCATTGAGTGGTACGTTGATCTGAATGAGATTGGTTCCGGCCACGACGGGCACATCCTTCACGATCTGATCGCCCAGTTGACTCCAGCTACCGTCGGCGGCGAAGTCAACCCAAGCATTGAGCAGTCCCGCTGCAGAAGCTTCGACTGTGATCGTCGACGTGCCACCCGCGATCAAAGCGGTGGGAAAAGCGACGCCGTCTTCGTCGGCACCGTCACCCGCAGCGGTAGCATTGGGTTGCCCGTCCGGTTCGCTGTCCACAGTAGCGCCCAAGCGGAGATTGCCCAACAGAGCGTGCGCGGCTCCGGCATTTGCGTTTAGAGTAGCGTACGTTGTGGGTGCGTCACCAAAATCAAATGGTTCGGCCACGGATGAAAACACAATCGAATCAATTCGCCAACCAATACTTGCCACGCTATCGTCGGTTCCCATTCGCCAACGCAACTGAACATTTTTGCCGAGCGCTACTGCGGGCAAGTTAACAGTGGTTAGGATGTAGCCCTGCGAGTTGCCATGCCATGCTAAGCGGTTTGAGAGCGGGTTCGAAAAATCGCCACTGAGCACACTGACATACCCGCCGGTTGCAAATGTTCCACCGGCTGACAAGATGTCGTCGAAGGTTCCACCATCGATGGCTATTTCCAACACGCCTCCATCGAAGTTTTCTTCGGTGTTGTAATTGTTGTAAAAACTGAGTTGCGTCGCTTGAGTGGAAAGCGGAATAATCGGTGAGACTAGGCTGCTACTGCTGACCGTACTGATGTCCGCAACGAAGGCGTGATTGGGAGCCGTATGACTAACATTGCCCACGGTCACCCAAGGGTTGCTGGTCCCGCTGCCCGATAACGTCCAACCTGCCGGCAGAGTGGGTGCGGCGACCGAGTCAAAATCAAAGGCAGCCGCTGGGCGATCGACTACACGAACCTGATAGTCCTCGACTTCGCCGTCAAAGGCCAAGCCGGTGGGCAAGAGTCCACCCGCGCGACTCAAGCGGAATCGAGCCTGCGTAATCCCCAGTGTGGCGATCGCGGGAACAACCACGGGCACTGTTTGGATACCGCTTACCAACGTAGCTGAGAAGATTTCGTTGGGCTGGTTACCAAATACACCGTTGCCATCGAAGTCGAAAAAGTAATCCAGTTGGCCTCCGGTGGAACTAATACTGACATCGACCGTTGTGCCACGCAATAATCGCGACCGAAACACTACGCCATCGTCGTCAGCCCCATCGGCAGTCGACATGGGACTAGGCTGTCCCTCCACTTCCGCATCCACCAATACTCCCAGACGCGGGCCAGCCATCACATGCCGTGGCCCATCGCTGGCCGCTAGTGTGGCATAGGAACTTGGCGCATCGCCAAAG
>JBGSJL010000169.1:0-6864 GCA_041741955.1 Pirellulaceae bacterium
ATGTGCCTCCAACTGCTCGTCCGTTAGCGCTCCGAAACTGGTCAGAGCGTCAGACTTGACTGCGTTGCTGGGAGTTGAATTGGATGTTTGAGATCGTTGCTGCGAGCCCATTAAACTGTCTCTTGAAATCGGAAGTCGGGGAGAAAACCGGCCGAGGAGAACGAACTGATTCTCTTGCGGACAACTAAAACTAGGTTACGGTCCAGATAATTGGCCACATCGCCGCAAACTTGGCTGCTTTCCTGAAAGGGACAGTCAAACTCATTGCTACAGGCAACACAATCTGCCCCTAGGCCGAGTTGGGGTAGCAATAAATGAACGACCGCAGGTTACAATTGATGCACATTGGCATCACCGCATTCGCAGAATCCCCGCAGAGAAATCACAGATGACAATCGGGTCGATGACAGGCCGGAATATGGCACTTGGAAGCTGGCCCAACTGGGCATGGATACTCCTAGCCGTTTGTTGCTCGGGGTGCGAAAAGCAAGCCGCTACCGAATCAAAATACGCAGTGACACCTCCCCCAAAGCAACTGCCGTCGACCAGCGTCGAGAATGGAGCTGAAGCCGACCCGATTCCAGTGGCTGTCCTGTCCGGCAAGCAGCCTTGGATTGAAAAGTCTCGCCTACCCTGGGATTCGTGGTATTTGCAATATCTGGATGGCAAACGGATTGGATATTCGCATGTGGTCGTAAGCCAATCTGCCGACGATAACCAAAGCGATCGGATTCGCATTGACCGGACCGACTGTATCGAAATGCTGGTCGCGGGAGTCAAATCACGCTTCGTGCGCGAATTGGAGTCGATCGAGTTTTCCGATGGGCGTTTGATCGCTGTCACCGACATCGCCCAGACGGCCGACGGGCGAACCGAAACCGATGGCAAGCTCCTTCAGGGGACACTTAACCTGACCACCACCTCTGGCGACGACACGAAATATGCCAGCGAAAAGTGGGAAGATGGCGTGTGGGGCCTGATGGGCATCCAAGCCATCCTGATGCAAAACCCACCCCAACCCGGCCAGCAACTCAAAGGCAAAGTCTTCGTGCCGCAACTTGGCCGCATTGCGAACGTTGAACTCGTCGCCGGTCAACCGGATATCACGGCCCTACCCGGTGGCAAGACAGACTCCCTGCTCCCCATCGATGTGGTGCTGTGGACGGAGGACTCTGGCATGCGTTCGCGAAATTGGATCAATGAGCGCGGCGAAGTCATCAAAACGATCTCGCTCAGCGGTGCCAACATGAGCACATTCTGGTCCAGCGAGGAGACCGCTCAGCGCACCAAAGACGAATTTGAACTGGATGATTTGATTTCACACACGGCCCTACTCAAAGGTGCCTCGCGCGTCCCTATAGACTCGCGACAAGCCACCTACGCGGTGGATCGTAACGCAGGTACGTCTTCGGGCGACCTGTTCAGTTTGCTTGCCAAAACTGAGTTTCAGACGGTGAAATCGATCAGCGCCTTAAGCGCGGAAGTCAACGTAATTTCGCCCCAAACACAATCCTCCGAACTGGAGCTGGCCACCACGCCCCTGCCACCTCCCGATGACAGTTGCCTGGCCGCGTCGCCGCAGGTCCCCAGCGAACACCCAGCTATTTTGCAGATTGCTGAGAAACTCAAAGGGGAAGCCGTCGATCCGACGCAAGTCGCGCTGCGACTCAGCAGCGAATTGCATAAGGCAATCGCACTTGCGCCCCTTGTACGAGAGGTGAACGATGTGCTCTCGGTCGCCCGCGCCAAAAAAGGAACTTGCGTCGAACAAGCGATGCTGCTGACCACGCTGCTGCGGAGCCAAAACATCCCAGCTCGGGTTGCAAGTGGATTAGCCATCGAGCCCAACCAGACCAACCAAGCCCCCTTTCACATGTGGACCGAAGCTTGGATCGAAAATCGCTGGGTTCCGCTAGACGCCACACAAGGTACCTATGCTGGCGTGAATCGCATTAAATTGCTCGACAACCCGCTCGCTGGCGAAAATCCCTACGCTGCGATATTGCCAGTGTTCCGCCAAATCCAAGGCTTTGAAATTGTCGTCAAAGACTCTAAGTAGACCTAATTGACGATGATCGCAAAACGGCTGCCAGTGGGCCGCAACGTCTGCCAAACAAACAGCCCACTCGCTGGCACTGCGGGCTGATATTAGTCACCTAAAAATCGAGAGGGCAGCCCGCTCCAATGCTGCTCGACGGCCGCCAATAATGGGTCGATCGTTTGAGCTTGGAGCGAAACTGAAACCGGCCATTCAAACCACGCGAACCCGATATGTTCCGTCAACAGTGGCGTGTGTTGTTGGTTGACGAAACCCAAAAAGTAAGTCGTCCTCTTGCGATAGTCGCCCCGCTTCTTACCGTACACTTCGTATTCTAAGGCGAAACGAAACTCGGCATCGATTTCAATTTCTGTCGCGGCGATGCCCGTTTCCTCCTGGGTTTCTCGGAGTGCGGCGGCTAGAATTGCCTCTCCCGGCTCGACGTGACCCTTGGGTAGGTCCCAGCGTGTCGCGTGTTGCATGAGCAGAAAACTTGGCGTTGGTCGCCGGCTGAAAAGCAAGAAACCCGCAGCCTCCACAATTTTCGATTGTATAGATTCAGACATAGATTCACTCGTGCAAAAATGACAAAGCTCCAAACCAGCCACATCTAACCAGCGATAGCTCCGTGAAAATTTACACAAAAACGGGCGATGATGGGACCACCGGTCTGTTTGCCGGTCCACGCGTCGAAAAAGATCACCCCAGGATCGAAGCCTATGGTGCCGTCGATGAACTGAGTGCTGTGCTCGGTGTCGCCATAGCTGGCTTGCTGCCCACTCAGGTTGAAATCGCCCAGCGGCTTCAGGGCGTGCAGAGCGATTTGTTTTCGATCGGTGCCGAGTTGGCAACGCCGGACCCCATTGCCAACAAAATGTGCCTACTCAGCCAGCCCCGAGTCACCGAACTGGAGGAATGGATCGATCAACTGGACGCCAAGCTGCCCGTGCTACAGAATTTCATTCTACCCGGCGGTTCCCCAGAGTCCGCCCTGTTGCATTTAGGTCGAACTGTTTGCCGCCGGGCCGAGCGACAAGTAGTTCGACTGTCTCACGACAGCCACGTCAGCGATTGCAGTCGAATCATTGTGTACCTAAACCGCCTCAGCGACTTGATGTTCGTTTTGGCCCGCTTCGTGAACGCCGAAGCTGGTTTGGTAGAAACACCCTGGCTACGCCCTGCTCAAACTCAAACTCAAACTCAAACTTAAACTTAAACTTGAACCTCAACTTAAACTTAGATCTGAAACGGACTACAAGTACAAGTTTGAGTGCAAGTGCAAGTGCAAGTTCAAGTGCAAGTTTGAAGACAAAACCGTTCGAGAGGGACTCGCAGGACGCCAAAAAAGGCTTGGGAGGGGGGAGGCAAGCTCCCTGCTGATCAATCGAAATGCGGATTCAATCGGAACAAAATTCGCAAGAAACAGAGAAACTTTGTCAGGAAGACTTAAACTGCCAAGTGCCCCAGCGGTCGGCTTTTTCTAGGATCGGACGGCTTGCGCCGTTCGGCTGATACGGTAAACTGTGAATCGCGCAGTCCCGACGACTGCGACTTATGTGGGTGGAAACGAGTGGTTTGAGTGTTGGTACAATTCTGACGTGACGGGTTATTCGACCATTGATTGGTTTCGCTATCGCATGGCAGAGCAGCGCAGATTTTCCATGGAGATCGACGTATGAAAAAAATTGAAGCCATTGTGCGACATTTTAAGTTGGAAGATGTAAAGAACGCCCTCACCGAACAGGGCATCCACGGAATGACCGTCAGTGAAGTGCGTGGGTACGGCCGCCAAAAGGGACATACCGAGATTTACCGAGGCACCGAGTATGCCGTCGACTTTGTTCCTAAAGTGAAAATTGAAGTTGTCTGCACGGATGCTAATTTACAAACGGTCATCGACACGGTGCTTCAAACGGCGCAAACAGGTCAGATTGGTGATGGAAAGATTTTCGTCACCGAACTGACCAATGCAGTCCGCATTCGCACAGGTGAATCGGGCGAAGAGGCCCTTTAAGAGAGGCAACTCATGGCAACGGCAGGTGGCTTGCCACCCGCAGTCATCCGTGCGCGTGCGCGCCTGAAGGAAGGGCGACTGAAGCTACGCGCTCAACACGACAGCGGCTCTCCGAGTATTCAGGTCTGCGTACACCAGACCGACTTGATCGACTCGATTGTGCTGGACCTATTCGATGCGAGCGCCGAACAGGTTGGCTTGAAGGAGCTTTCCGGACAATTTGCACTAGTGGCCCACGGCGGTTACGGTCGTCGCGATGTGGCCCCCTACTCCGACGTCGACCTGATGCTCGTGCATATCAAGAAGTTCGCTGCCGAAGCCGCTTCTCTGGCCCAACCACTGAGCCAAGGCATCGTGGATGCCGGTTGTCAACTCGGCTTCGCGTTGCGAACTCCTTCGCAAGCCTGGAACATGGCTTGGAGCGATCCTATCGTCTTTAGCTCGCTGGTCGAGAGTCGTCTGCTCCATGGAAGCGTCGAACTCTTTTCGCGCTACATGCGCGGCCTGCGGCAGGGCTCCAAACGGCGGAGCAAACGCCTAATTCGCGCCGTCGAATTCGCGCGCATGACCGAGCGTCGCAAGTATGGCGAAACTGTATTCTTGCTCGAGCCCAACATCAAGCGCTCGCGCGGCGGTCTCCGCGATATCCAACTCATTCGCTGGATCGGCTTTGCGCAATACGGAGAATGCGACCTAGAAAAACTCACTCAACTGGGCCATCTTGCTGTCGAGGATTTTCAGATGCTGCGCCGCGGCTTTCAGTACCTACTGAGGCTGCGCAATCAGATGCACTACGAAGCGGGCAAGTCGCAGGACCAACTCGACCGCGCCCTGCAAATTCACTTGGCCGAGTGGAGCGGTTTCCAGGGTGCCGACGGAATTCTGCCGGTCGAGCAATTCATGAAGCAATACTTCGAATACACCAGCGAGATTCGCTATGTGAGCGCTCACTTCACCGAAACGGCAAAGTGGCAATCGCCAGTGGCCCTCTCCATCGAACATTCCATGGGTATTCCCGTCCAGCGCGACTATCGTGTGGGTTGGCGGCACGTCTGGGCCACCAAATCGGGACTCGAAAGATTGCGCCGCGATCCGGCCGCCGTGCTCGAATTGATGGCCGTCTCCAGCCGCTTTGGGAAGCCGATCGAACACCAAACATGGCGCGAAATTCGCACGGCCATGCTCACACGCAGAAACGCCGACATCGACCGCGTCACCATCCAGCGGTTCCTGGAACTGATGTCCAGCTCCGGCAACTTGGCCGACCAACTCCGGCGGCTGCACGAATTGCGCGTCCTGGAACAAATCATTCCTGAAATGACCCACGCTCGCTGCCTGTTGCAATTCAACCAGTATCACAAGTACACGGTCGACGCGCATTCGATTCGGGCTGTGGAATGTGTCACCGACCTGGATGCAGACACCGGACTGATGGGCATCATCTATCGTAGCCTCAAGAACAAAACCATCTTGCATTTGGCTTTGCTCATTCATGACCTCGGCAAGGGCTTCCCCGAAGATCACAGTGAAGTCGGTCGGCGCATTGCGGAGAAAACGTCCGAGCGATTGCGACTCAGCGCGCAGGACAAAGAGACTCTTGTTTTTCTTGTTCACAAACACCTACTACTGGCCACGACGGCTTTTCGATTTGATTTGAGCGATCGCGAAGCAGCCGTGAAATTCGCGTCGGTCGTGGGATCGAGCGAACGACTGCAACTCCTGTTGCTGCTAACCTACGCCGACCTAGCCAGCGTTGGACCCGATGTGGTCAACCAATGGAAAGTCGATCTGCTGCTTCAGCTTTATCACCAAACCGATGCTCACTTTCGCGACGATAAACTCGGCGAGGGCTTTCGCGGAGAAATCGCCGAGCGCCGCAAAGCCATTGTGCAGAGCCTGCCCACTACCGCAGCTAGCGATTCACAGTGGTGGATCAGTCAAGTCGATGCCTTGCCCATCGGCTACTTAATGCGGACCGCGCCCCATGTAGTTGTTAGCGAACTGGCCAATTTAAAACAACTCGACACCAAGACCTCGCTTGCCTGGGGACGCTACATCGAAGCGCAGAATGCCGTCGAATACACGATCGCGACGCGGCAGAGCGGTCGCCCCATCGGCACATTCCACCGCATCACCGGAGCGCTTTCGAGTATGGGCTTGCAAATCATTGCCGCCGATATCCATACCCAGCCCGGCGAAATTGCCTGGGATCGATTCTTAGTCGAGGACCAAGAGTTTGTCGGTCCACCAACGCCCGCGCGAATCGATGCGGTCTGCTCGAAGATCAACTTGGCGCTCGATCCGCAAAACACCACACCGCCTAGCTTTCCCAAGAAATGGAACACAGGAAAAAGCGCAACCTCAGTGGATCTCGAGATCCAACCTACGCAAGTTCGCTTCGATAACAGCACCTCGGATAACCATACAATCATCACACTCTTTGCCTACGACCGGCTGGGACTGCTGTACGCTGTCTCCAAAGTCCTTTTCGACATGCAACTGATCCTACATTTCGCCAAAATTAGTACACACTTAGATCAAGTCGTCGACGTCTTTTACGTCTCTGACATGCAAGGAAAAAAAGTCGAAGAGAGTACGCGACTGTACATGATCCGGCAGCGGCTCCTGCAATCAACTCGCCGCCAGCGAAGCTAGACCCCGCCGCCAGCGAAGCTAGACAAGACAGCGGGACAACCGCTACGTTCGACTTCACTAAACTCATCGGAATATTGCTCCACTTCCGCACGTTA
The DNA here is from genome assembly GCA_041741955.1 of Pirellulaceae bacterium. Lineage (GTDB taxonomy): Bacteria > Planctomycetota > Planctomycetia > Pirellulales > Pirellulaceae > Aureliella. Next base: position 6,803 of record JBGSJL010000169.1, read on the forward strand.
GGCACGCTCGACCAAGTTTGTGAAATACGGGCCACCCGAACTGTCGTCGTGCGCCACACCCC
>JBGSJL010000170.1:0-6935 GCA_041741955.1 Pirellulaceae bacterium
TGGTAGCCTCGACGATCCCAGATTTCGCGCAAGTGTTGCCGACCTGGCCGAAGGCGGCACCGGCCTGGGCGCAATTGCTGGGTTGTTTGCGCGTACGACCAAGGCTCACATTTCGGCGGTCAGGCTGAAAGGCAAGGTGCCCTCAGGTCCAGAGGAATGGGGTGCCGTTGCCCGCTTCATCGATACGACGGCTCGGTCGCAAAGTTTCATGCAGAGTTGGAACCATGCCGGCGCCGGAACCTCGTTACCTGCGATCGCGGTGAATGGTCCAGCTGCGGGCCGTGAAGCTTTGAACTTGCTGAACCGTATAGACGCGCTCACATCGCTTGGAAGCGAAGCAGAAGCTTTATCGCGATCAATCCGCGCACTCTTACCGCGTTGGCCGGGCTCAGTCAGCCGTGACACCGATCCGGCTGACGTCTTGGATTGTCTACACGTCCATTTGGACCTTGCCCGGTTGCAAACCGCGCGGTCGATGCGAAAGTCCCTGCACGATGCAATTGGGCGGGGCGATACCGCCGTGCACAACGAACTCAGGTCGCTAGCAGTACGTATTGGCGAAGCAGCGCTCGCCAAACCTGCCCTTGCCGACGAGATCGCGCGCCATTCCGAGCGGATCAACCATTTGCTCGACCTGCATGCGCATTTCAACAAAATCCAGATCGTGAGCAGTCAGATCAAAGCGAGCGGTGCACCGCAATGGGCGGCTCAACTCCTCTCAATACCGACAGGTACAATCGACCAACTTTGTCCAGCTGACTGGCGGAGGCGTTGGCGCTTGCGTCGGCTTGATCGCTGGCTCGACGAATCCAACCAATCCGCCCGATTGCGACAGCTTCATCAGGAACGGGAACGCGCCGAAACGGACCTTTCAAAGACTTACATTCGCACAATCGAACAGCGGACGTGGCGGGCGCTCAAGGAGAAGGCTTCGCCGAGTGTGATGCAGGCATTAGCTGCCTATGCGGTTGCCGTTGGCAAGATCGGACGCGGGACCGGGAAGAGCGCAAATCGTCACAGGAAAACCGCGCGGAATGCCGCCGATGCGGTAAAGAGTGCCCTCCCTTGCTGGATCATGCCGCATAGCCGCGTGTCTGAATCTCTGCCCGCAGAACTCGGCATTTTCGATTTGGTGATCGTGGATGAAGCTTCCCAATCGACTTTGTCGGCCCTCCCGGCGCTGTTTCGCGCAAAGCAGATTCTCGTTGTCGGTGACGACAAACAGGTTAGCCCCGACAATGTCGGCTTGAACATGGAACAGTCCAACGCACTCGCTGTCCGGTATCTTTCGACACAGGTGCCTTTGTTTATTGAACCGATGCGGCAGGAAAGCTCGCTATACGACCTTGCTAGTGTGATTTTTGGCGCTGATCGGTTCATGTTGCGCGAGCATTTTCGCTGTGCGGCTCCCATCATCGAATTCTCGAAGCGGCAATTCTATCGCAACGAATTGTGCCCGTTGCGTCTCTCAAAGGCATCGGAGCGACTCGATCCTGTGCTGTCAGACGTTCTTATAGTCGATGGCTACCGCAAAGGGCGCGGCAAAACCAATCCGCCAGAAGCCGACTATATCATCGAGGAATTACACCGCATCGCCGACGATCCATCATTCGATGGACGGACCATTGGTGTCACGACCTTGTTGGGAACCGAACAGGCGGCGTTAGTCTATAGCAGAATCGAAAACGAGCTTGGCATCCCGTTTATTGAAAAATATCGGGTCCGCGTGGGCGACCCGGCCACCTTCCAGGGCGATGAACGCGATATTATGTTCCTTTCCATGGTCGCGACGCCAGGCAATGCCGCTGCGCTAAGTGGCCTGCCTTTCGAGCAGCGCTTCAACGTCGCGGCTTCCCGTGCTCGCGAGAGGATGATCCTCGTCCGATCAATTGAACTGGATCAACTCAGCCCCAGTGATAAATTGCGCAGGGCATTGCTTGAGCATTTTCGTGCTCCCTTTCCCAATGATACTGAAGAAGCTGCTGACGCCCGATTGCGCTGCGAATCCGACTTTGAGCGCGAGGTCTTTGATGCCTTACACGATCAAGGATATGCCCTAGATACGCAGGTTCGCGTCGGTCAGCATCGCATCGACATCGTCGTTGAAGGCGATGATGATCGTCGGCTCGCGATTGAATGTGACGGCGATCGCTACCATGGACCGGAGCAGTGGCCTGCGGACATGCAGCGGCAGCGAACACTTGAACGCGCCGGGTGGCGTTTCTGGCGCTGCTTTGCGTCACGTTTCGTTCGCGAGCGGCAGACCGTACTTGAGGAACTGTGCAAGCTCCTGGACTCGCTGGACATCAAGCCCAGAGCGGCGGACAAACGGTCCACCGTCTACACCGAATACAAAGAATGGCGCTCTGCCGGTCCTGATGAAGAGCCGCTCGAAATAGGTGGGGATAGACTTTCTCAAGCAGACGCGGTTGTCGAAGTGCAACTAACGGAACCGCCTATCCACACACATCTTGTCGATGATATTATTGCTGCCGAAATCAATCAGACGCCATCTGCCCAGTTGGTGCCAGCGACCGGAAGATTGCGGACCACCGAAGCGCAGATTCAGGAAGCGATACTTCAACTGATGAGCGACGGAAAGATTTGGACCAACGCAGAATTGAAGCGCCGACTTCCTGAATTGGTATTGCTTTCTGTAGGAGATCGGCAACGCTCCCCGTCCCGTCCTCGGGAGGAGAAATGGGAAGAACTCGTCAATAACGCTCTGACGCGAACTGGCCGTAGCAACTCACTTTACGCGCGCGGATTGGTGGTGAATGTGGGCGTTGGACAACATCGGCGAATGGACGCCTGAAGTGCCCGGAATTCTGGGGAAGCTTCAGCTGTGCGATATGCCAAGCGATCAGTGATTGAAGGAATAATTGGTGAAAATTTCTCAGGCTCTCGACAAGATAGATGAAAAGCAGCTCTTCGTCCCAGCGTTTCAGCGCGAATATGCTTGGAAGCGCGACGATGCCAAGCAGCTCGTCGATTCGCTGATCAAGGAATAAAGACAAGAATGGTACCAGTTATTAGAGGATGCACGTTCGTAGCGGCAATTCGTCGCCCGAAGTGCCTCTAAGCGAAATCCTGACATTTCTGTCGAAGCGCTTTAATGCAGCATAGAAGGTCGGGTATGAATGCGCTCAGCGTTTGTCCGAGCTAAGAGGCTACTACAAAGCAGGATCTGGCGACTGGTTGGTCCGATCAAATGAGGGGGCAGAATGAACGAGTTACTTCGAGCCGCGACAAGGGATGTTTCGCGCTTCCTGGCAGTCCAACTTCCCAAACTGTCGTCTGACTGGTGGAACAAGCTCGTAATTGATCGGCTTAGTTTTCAGCAGCAGCGCACTGCCCGCGAACGGGGGTTTAAGCAGTTAGAGCAATTCGACTTTGCCGCCCTATTGCGAATCTTGGATCAAAATTGGTTCGAGATCAGCTCGACGCTTAGCCTGCCGCGTGAAGCCCGTTCGTGGCTGAAGGAATTGCAAACCGTCAGAAACAAGTGGGCGCACCTGTCGTCAACCGATCTCCCTCCTAGTGAAGCGTATCGAGACGCTGATACGCTCGGTCGCCTTTTGGAAGCTATAGATGGAAGTGCGGAGACACGCCTAGCGGTGGACGCTGCCAAAAACATCGCAATGGCCGCAATGAGTCCACCCCCATCCTCGAATGGTCAGCCACGCGATGCTATGACCTCTGCATCAATCAATCGGGTGCCAGACGAGGCCGCGCAGGTAATAGTTGCAGCCGCCCAATCGTTGTTCAAGATTGGCGATCTGGTCGCTTTGCGGTCGGCTCCCACCCTTTTGTTGCCGGTCATAGAAGTGATGCTCGGCGGCGCGGAAACCCGCTATCGGGTTTTCCAAAATGGCATGAAGTCTGTCTTTTACGAAAGCCAACTCCAATCCGGGCAATCTGACACGGAGCGACCTACCCCACTCAATGCCGCGCAGTTGCGGGCAAGGCTGACTGCGTTTCAAATCCTGTCGGGTTCGACAGCCAATCTCTATTCGTTGCGCTCGGGCCGAGTTCAATTTGTCCCTTATCAATACCGGCCCGTTCTAAAACTCATACGAGCCGACCGACCGCGTCTGTTGGTCGCTGACGAAGTGGGCGTCGGCAAAACGATTGAAGCGGGCCTCATCATCAAAGAGTTGCGTGCTCGAATGGACATCAAGTCTGTTCTCGTGATTTGCCCGAAGGCTTTGGTCGCTGAGCGAAAATGGTTCAACGAAATGAAGCGCTTCGATGAGCATTTTAATGCCCTCGATGGTGCCATGCTCCGTCATTGCATTCAAGAAATGGACTTGGATGGCGAGTGGCCGGAGCAGCACTCCAAAGCGATTTTGCCGTTTTCACTATTCGATTCCGATATGCTCCTTGGCGCACCTGGAGGACGTGGCCGACGAAAGGTTCGCGGCCTACTGGAGCTTGATCCGCCCCCAAGATTCGATCTCGTGATCGTCGATGAGGCGCACCACATCCGCAATAGCGAGACGTTCTTGCACCAAGGCGTCCGATATTTTTGCGACAATGCACAGGCGGTCGTGTTGCTCACAGCGACGCCCGTTCAGCTTGGTAGCGATGACCTATTTACGCTTCTAAATGTTTTGCGTCCCGATCTCGTTATCGATCACGCCAGCTTCGAACAAATGGCTGAGCCTAACCGGCCGATCAACGCTGCTATTCAGCATTGCCGGTCAGTCGAGGACGGTTGGCAACAGAGCGCGGTCGATGCCTTGAATGACGCAGCAGCAACTGAATGGGGGCGTCTTTTCCTTCGGGAGTCCCCAAATTTTCAGGCTGTATATGATAGACTCGGGCAGCAAGGGCTTGAGGATGCCGACCGGATACCGCTGATAAGGGAGCTGGAAGAACTCTACACGTTTAGCCCGCTCATAAATAGAACCCGTCGCCGCGACATCGGCAATTTCACAACCCGAAAACCTGAGACCGTATTGGTCGAGTTTACTTCAGAGCAGCGCGAGCTGCACGACAAGCTTTTGGATTTGATCGGCCGAATTCTCGCAAAATGCCACGGTCAGCAGAATGTGAAATTCATGATGACGACGATACGTCGCCAAGCCGCCAGTTGTCTTTACGGTTTAGCGCCACTGCTAGCCGACATTCTGGCTGGCAAGCTGGATCAGCTCGAAATGATGGAAGCGGCAGACAGCGACAGCGACGTTGATTTAGGGTTTGTGCAGTCCGTGCGTCGCGAGATTGATGAACTCCTAGCCCTTTCCCAAAATTTGAATCCCGAGGATCGCAAGATTGAGGCATTCAAGAAAATTCTCGCGGACAAGGGGTGTTTGGAAAACAATAAGTCTCTCGTCTTCACCACCTTCAGACATACGCTTTCTTACCTCGCGGCGCACACCGTCGAGACTGGCCTGCGGTTCGGTGTGGTTCATGGGGGCATTCCCGATGAAGAACGGGCGAATTTGAGGCGGCGCTTTGCACTCGCCAAGGATGACCCCGAAGCAATCGACGTGTTGCTGTCTTCTGAAGTCGGTTGCGAGGGACTCGATTTCCAGTTTTGCGACCTTCTGATAAATTACGATTTGCCCTGGAATCCGATGCGCATTGAGCAACGTATTGGTCGCATTGATCGATACGGCCAGCGTAGCGAGACGGTGGCAATCATGAACCTTGTCACGCCGGGAACGGTTGACGGCGACATTTATCAGCGCTGCCTCTGGAGGATCGGTGTTTTCCAGCACGCGGTTGGCGGCAACGAAGAGATATTGGGGACCATCACCCGAGAAATTCACGACATTGCCGAAAGCTTCAGTCTGAACGAAGATGAAAAACGAAACCGGCTAAGGCAATTGTCGGACAACGTCATTCGTCAGCTTCGGGAAGAGGAGGACTTGGAAAACAAGCAATCTGAGCTTTTTGGTCTGGACGTCCCAAAACCAACTTGGCGGGACGATGTTGAGGCTGCGGAGACATTTTGGCTTTCGCCTGCCGCCATCGCTGCCGCCGTTGAAGCCTATCTTTCTGGAAGGCTGGAAAGCGAGAGCGAACATCTCCTTGGAGCGGGGCCTCTCAAGACACTTAGGTTAAGCCAAGAATCACGAGCCGCCCTCTTGAACGATTTTGTTCGGCTAGATCGTTCGGTTGATCCGATCTCACGGGAATGGGAAAAGTGGCTTAAAGGCGGGCAACCGACCTTGGCTGTCACGTTCGATCAGGAAGCTGCATCCGAAAATCCCAAAACGGTCCACATTTCGGTCATCCATCCCCTTGTGCGTCAGGCGGCGCGCTTTCTCGATGTTGATGAGCCCCAGTTCTGCACCCTGGAACTCCACAGCGCCGATTTACCCGTGGGGGATCATCCCTTTGCGCTATATCGTTGGACGAAGCACGGAGTCCGACCAGATGAAGCGCTAGTCGCTATCGCTACCGACATGGCGCTAGAAAGTTCATTGTTGGAGGCTCTGGCGCTCGCCAGTCATGTCGATCTGGCATTGCCTGGCCCCGATATATTTGAGGGTCTGGAACTACGCCATCATGCAAAATGGGTGGATGCTCAGGCAAACCACATCGACGGAAATCGTCAGTTGGTTGAGCATAGGGTTCAGAGCCTCACGGTGAGCCATCGCGCCCGTTCAACTGTCATCGAAGATCAAATTGGACGCGCTACGAACGATAAAATCCGTGTCATGCGCCAAGGTGAGCTGGCGCGTGCAAACGCAGATTTTGATCGGCGCAGCGTTGAACTTGCGCAAGCTACTAGTGGTGGTGATGTCCGTGCGTCCCCCATTGTGTTTGGCTTGCTGCGGATCATGAAGGCATCGGCATGAGCGTCATCAATGATGTCCGCGCGGAACGGGAGGATTTGGCCCGCGTTCTTGAGAAACATAGCGGAATTCGTAAGATCGTTGAAGATCTTTATCCGGACAGCGCCCACTTCATATACGAACTTT
>JBGSJL010000171.1:0-40154 GCA_041741955.1 Pirellulaceae bacterium
CGCATTCATGGAATCTTGCTTTGGAACAATCAAGACTGAGCTTGAAATGACCGAGTACGAAAGCATGCCCCAAGCCGATCAAGAACTTGGCAACTACTTCGCATATTACAACCGCGAACGTAAGCACTCGGGAATCGGTTACCAAACACCCCACCAATTCGAAACCAATCACGCCGGTCGGAATTAAGGCGAAAGCGCGCCCCAGTTTTCGGCACCACCTCACCCAAGCTCTTGTTTGGACAAGCTGTGACCCCAAGCTCTTTCGCCATCTGATTTCGCATTTTACCTGGGGCCGAGCCAACTGGCTCCACGTACCGCCCGGATTAAGCTGTGACCCCAAGCTCTTTCCTCTTCGTCGAACTGCCGCAGGATGCTACTTTTTTTTCTATCTCTTTTCCGCTGTAGGCTTCGTCGTCCTGTCATCCGTCGGGGCTCACCTCGGCGAAGCGAGGAACGAGCGGAGCGCATGGCCCCGACGGATGACAGGTCGTAAGAAGCCGGATTAGAACCCTACGGTCTACGCCACCCCAATCTTCTGTAGGCTTTGTTGTTCCGATTCCCGAGGGGCTCACTCCAGCCGACCTTCAGAAACTGCCCAGGTCACCCACTAGTTCTTCCGAAGAGCCTTTTTTTAATAAAGTAAAGGTAAAGATGGTGTGGTGCTACTTGTTGCAGCAAGTCGCACTGGTACTTGATTCTGTCGCATTGCTGCTACTGCTTTGATTCCATGGCATTCTTGCTAGGAACGAACCCATAGCGCAGGTATCTGTCAGTCCGGAGAACATCAGCCCCGCTCCCATGACGCCTGGCAATGCTGCCCAATAAGGGTGCCCCCAAACGGCGAGAGCGGAACCAACGACCACAAGCGATCCGGTAATTATCTGGACTTGGCAATTCAGCGGAATCGCATTTTTGCCACGCACGACAGGTACGCCAGCAGATTCACAAGCCATGGTTCCGCCTTCGACGTTGATCACGTTGGTGATTCCAGAAGCATGGAACTTTTCACAAGCTTGCTTGCTGCGACCTCCGGAGCGACAGACAACATAAAGCGGTTCGCTTGAAGAGCCGTTGCGTGCTGATTGAATGGATTTTGGGTCGAGTCCACTTAGCGGCACATTGCGTGCGATCGTGACGTGTAGCGCTCGAAATTCGATTGGCGTGCGAACGTCGATCAGTTCGATGTTCTTGCCAGATGCGACTATGTTCGAAAGTTCATTCGCTGAAATGCTTTTGATCATTCTCTAAATCCTTTTGAGTTCATTTTTGTGCGGGAGATGACTGTGGATTCACTTGGAACTACTGTCTTACTGCTCGGTCAATATTGCCGAGATTCTGTTTGATCATGATTTTTCCCTTGATTTGATTTATCGCGTTTGTTGTTAGGGTAGAGCCACCAAGAAGGAATTGGTTACAACGAAGAGCAACGATGCCATAAAAGATCGCGCAACTGATCACGTAGCGCACTCGGTGATCGAGGTATCCGCAAGCCGGATTGCTCTGGTTCACACGCATTTGCCAAGCTCGAAACGGCAATTATCGCCCTTCTCGGCACCCGCCCTTGGTTTTGCGGTCAATCTTAGGTGTAGAGCCATCAGAAGGGAAAAGGTTACAATACTCTTGGCTCGAAAATGGAAATTAGATTTGAGCCATCATTTCCTTGCGATTGATTGGAATGGCAAAATGGAGAGTCAACTACTGGAGGAACCTACAGATATTGGCTTGCTGCAGCGCGCCAAAGTGGGCGATTTTGCGGCATTTCAACAGCTTATCGCTAAGCTTCAGCCGCGAGTTTATGGACTGGCCTATCGGATTCTCCAACAAACTCAGGATGCGGAAGACGCAACTCAGCAAACCTTCTTGGCACTCATCGAGCATATCGCAGACTTTCGCGAGGAGTCGTCGGTCGCAACATGGATCCTCAAGATCGCCACAAACCATGCACTGAAGATTTTGCGCAAGAACCGTGGGGGGAAAATGGTATCGATGACGGACATGGCGTCCGACAATAACTACAGCGACATTCCGCATCCAGAGTTCATTGCCCCGTGGAGTCAAACTGCGGATGAAATCGTTCAGCAGGCAGAGGTACAAGAGGAATTGGAAAAAGCCCTATTGGAACTCGATGACAAGTATCGTTTGGTTTTCGTTTTACGCGACGTCGAGGGACTTTCCCTTAGAGAAACGGCACAAGCGTTAGCTCTGACAGAATCGACTGTCAAAGTTCGACTCCTGAGAGCTCGATTGGCACTTCGTGAACGCTTGACGAAGAAATTTGGCGACTCCATGCAAGCCATGATTCCCGACCATAAACATTCCTGAATTCTTGAGCAAAGGATGCAGGAGCTAATGCCCCAGCATGCGGAAGCCATGCAAGTAGTAGGATTCTGGGTGTTTCTGCTCTTTGCTATCATCAATATCGGACTCATTTCTTGGTGTTTCTGGCTGGTAAAGGCAATCTTCGTTGAGTCAGACGAAGCCTCTTAAGTCGCATCGCACAATTTGCTTTGTAACTTTTCTCGAGTTCATGGGTCTGCACTTGTAGTTAGATTCATGGTGATTCTTGAAAGGAAACCAAATCATGGCATGTGACATAAATGGCTCCGGTTGCAAGGCTTGCCCGGGGATGTGGATCGCTGGCCTCTTGTTTCTGGTAATGACGCTTCAAAGCATATTCTTCCGAGCGTCAACACCATCGAACGCATCGTCAGCGAATTCAGCAATTCAAATCCAACAAGCTGAGGGAACCTCAGCCCCGCCAGAATAGCAATGCTCGCGACTTTTCTTTGCGTCTTAGATCAAACATCGCCAAACCCAATCATTGATCAAACCCATCATCTTCCCCAAGGGGTATTCAAAATGAGTCGTGCAAAACAAGTTTCACTCGCGACGTTCGAAAGCGAAGTGCTAGAATCGTCGATGCCAGTTGTGGTTGATTTTTATGCCGACTGGTGTGCGCCGTGTCGGATGCTTGGTCCTGTATTGGATCGAGTATCGACCGCTTTCGATGGCCGGGCCAAGATTGTGAAGGTCAATATCGACCAAGAACCAGCGCTTGCCCAGCAATTCAACGTTTCATCGATACCAACACTTACGTTTGTGTTTCGAGGCGAGGTTGTTTCTCAATCGGCAGGTATGCCTTCCGAATCGGAATTGAGTGCCGTGTTGCAACAAATGGTGGATCTGAACTGAGAAATCAAACATGATACAACTTTGGATGAATCGTATACGAAGGGTGAGTGTGTGGCTCGCAATGCTCGCAGGCATTGTCGGAGTGACGCTGCTGCTCATGGTCTTCGCTGGCTATTTCCATACCAAGGTCGATGCGACACCGAGCACTCGTCTTCGCCCGGCGCCAGCGGGAGCGAAGTATGCTGTGGTTACGGAGATAACGCAGCCGAGATACGAATCTGCCATTGGCGCCATTAAGCCAGTTCACGAAGCCAACGTTGCATCGAAGATCCTTGCTCGCGTTTTGGAAGTCAATGCGACTGCCGGAAAGAAAGTCACCGCGGGCGATATTCTCGTAAGGCTCTCTGACGACGAGCAGCGCTCAAGAGTGCAGCAAGCGGAGGCAAATCGCGATTCGATGATTGCTGAACTGCAATTGGCCAAAAGCGAAGTCGCGCGGGCTCGTCAACTCATCGCGAGCAAATCAATTTCGCAAGCAGAATTTGATACCGCGACTACCCGTGTTCAAACCACACAGGCGAATGCTGATCGAGCGAATCGTGCTGTGGAAGAAGCTAAGGTCTACCTCGACTTCGCAACTGTTGTCGCTCCCTTTTCTGGAATCATTGTAGACAAATCAGTTCAACCAGGAGACACCGTGAGTCCTGGACAGACTCTAGTGTCACTCTACGATCCGACACATATGCAACTCGTTGCCAACGTTCGTGAGTCGCTCGCAATGAAACTGCAAGTTGGTCAACAATTGCCTGCGAGAATGGAATCATTGGGTTACGAATGCCTGGCTACGGTAAGTGAAGTGGTACCGAAAGCGGATGTTTCCAGCCGTTCGTTTGAAGTCAAAGTAACAGGCCCATGTCCTTCAGGAGTCTACAGTGGCATGTTTGGCCGGCTGATGCTGCCGCTGGAAGATGAACATCTACTTTTGATTCCTGTCGAGACGATTCAACGTGTAGGTCAACTGACGTTTGTGCAAGTGCTAACCGAAGGTGGTCTAGCCCGTCGCTCCGTGCAGGTCGGCAGAGATTTTAGAGATCAAGTGGAGATTCTGACTGGACTGAAAGCTGGAGAACAAGTCTTGATTCCAGCATCAGTTACGACAGGTGTTTCACCGTGAATGAGAAGCTGGCAACCGACACTTCTTCCAACAAACACTCGGCGCAAGAACCGAACGACTTCCTGACCAACATCGTGCGAATCTTTCTCGAGTCGCACCTGTCGATCATTCTGATCATCTTGTCGTTGATTGTAGGCTTCGCTGCATTGTGGATCACTCCGCGTGAGGAAGATCCGCAGATTGTTGTCCCACTTGCCGACGTCTATGTGAATTTTCCGGGTCATACTGCGGCTGAAGTCGAACAGCTCGTTGCGACACCACTTGAACGCATGCTCTATCAGATTGACGGAGTCGAGTATGTTTACAGCATGTCTCGCGACGACACTGCGATTATCACGGTTCGATTTTACGTCGGGCAAGATAGAGAGCGAAGTCTGGTCAAGCTCTTCAAGAAACTGAATGAGAACGCCCAAGCGATTCCGCCCGGAGTGTCGGGGTGGGTAATGAAACCGGTCGAAATCGATGACGTACCCGTTGTAACGTTCGCTTTGACAGGAGCGGATAGCAACAGTTTCGCCCTTCGACGTATAGGGGAAGAATTGGTAGAGCGACTCGCGGTTGTTCCCAAAGTGAGTCGAGCGTTTCTCGTCGGGGGCCAAGCGCGCACGATCTCGGTTGAGCTTGTGCCCGATCGGTTGCTCGCACACAAGATGGGGATTTCAGAGGTTAAAAATGCGGTCGCCATGTCGAACGTCGCGAGCCCCGCGAGCACGTTTGGTCGTTTGGACAAAGAATTCCAAGTTGTCGTACAACCTCATCTGACGTCGGCGGCAGATGTCGGAAACTTGGTCGTAGGGGTATTCGACGACCGACCTGTCTTTTTGAAGGATGTCGCAGACGTCTCCGATGGTCCCGACGAAGTTACCGACTATGTTCGTCATGGCTGGGGTTCTGCAAGCTCATTCGAGAAGCATGAATCGACTCCCGGCTGGCTTATTGGATCAAAGCATGATGAGCCTATAGCGCCAAGTCATTCAACGACAGATGAATCGATTCCAGCTATAACCATCGCGATTTCCAAACAGAAGGGGGCCAATGCAGTTCAAGTAGCTGACGCAGTGATTCAAGAAGCAAATCGGCTACGCGAAGAAATTCTGCCTGATGACGTTGATCTAATCGTTACCCGAAATAATGGAATCGTAGCGAACGAAAAAGTGAATGAACTGATCGAAGCACTTGGCGTGGCGATCGTGATTGTGATCCTGCTTTTGACTTTCGGTCTGGGCTGGCGTGAAGCACTAATCGTCTCCATTGCGGTTCCAGTCGTGTTCGGGCTGACGTTGGCTGTGAACCTATTATTTGGATACACCATCAATCGTGTTACGCTCTTTGCTTTGATTCTGGCTCTTGGTTTGTTGGTCGATGACCCCATCGTGGATGTCGAGAATATCGCACGGCATTTTGAGCATCGCAAAAAAGCCACTCGCAGGATCGTACTCGATGCAGTCGCCGAGATTCGTCCTCCGCTGATTAGCGCAACACTTGCTGTCATCGTCAGCTTTTTGCCTATGTTTTTCATCACAGGGATGATGGGGCCCTACATGTCACCGATGGCATTGAACGTCCCTGTTGCGATGGTGATGTCGATGTTTGTCGCCTTTACGATCACCCCTTGGTTGTCGTACCACATTTTGACTTGGGGAACGAACCTAATTCCCAAATCTGAGGAAGCTTCCGCGATCGCTGAAAACGCAAGCGACTCAGAGCCTGTACATGAAGAAGCGTACGATCCCGCTGTCGTTCAACAATCCTTGCTCTATCGATTCTTTCGACCGTTGATGTTGCCACTCCTCAAGACTCGCTTACGCGCAGTCCTGTTTCTGGTGTTTATGGGAGGACTAACTGCGGCCGCAATGAGCTTAGGTGCATTGCGGATGGTTCCTTTGAAAATGCTGCCGTTCGACAATAAGAACGAGATTCTTTTTCTGCTGGATATGGAGGAAGGAACGACGCTCGAACGGACTGATGCCGTCGTTCGACGCATCGAGTCGGTGCTGGCATCTCAACCCGAGGTGATCAATTACGTGAGCACGGTTGGTGCATCGGGACCTATCGATTTCAACGGTATGGTTCGGCACTATTACTTGCGAAGCCGGCCGTTTCAAGCCGAGGTGCGTGCCAATTTTGTCGGCAAGAAGAATCGAGCCCAGCAAAGTCATGGGATCGGATTGCGATTGCGCGATGAACTCGAAACCCTTGCAAAATCCGAGAATGCCAAGATTCAGATCGTCGAGTTGCCACCAGGGCCACCCGTATTGGCTTCACTGGTTGCGGAAGTTTATGGCTCGGACAAAAGCGATTATCGCGATGTCTTAAACTCAGCCGCAACCGTTGCAGACCGAATGCGTCGCGAGCCGGGTGTGGCGGAAGTCGATGATATTCGGGAGGCTTCCGTTCCACGGTTGGTCTTCGTACCCGACCAAGAGAAAGCGGCATTGTCCGGTATCTCGGTAACCGATATTGCAAACACGATTCAAATCGCATTGACAGGTGACCGTGTTAACGTGCTCCGTGTCGAAGGAGAGCGTAACCCATTGAAGATGGCGTTTCGTTTGCCGCGAGAATTGCGCTCGAGTCAAGAAGACTTGTCGCAGTTGAGTTTCAAGAATGCTCTTGGCCAGTTGGTACAGCTAAGGGAGATTGGCAACTGGCACTCCGAAACGGTAAGCCAAACGATCTATCACAAGAATCTCAAACGCGTAGCGTATGTCTTCGCCGAATGCGTGGGACGTCCACCGGCAGACTGTGTCATCGACATCCTGAGCGACCAGTTACCAAACGGACAAGACTTTGTTGAGGAATCGGAGCCTCGTTCTTTAACCTACCGGTCGTTCTTATCCAATGGCGGTGGAATCGATTGGCGAGTTGGACAAGGGATGGCAGTGACATTCGCGGGCGAAGGCGAATGGAAGATTACCCTGGATGTGTTTCGTGATTTGGGACTCGCATTCGCAGCAGCCATGCTCATGATCTACATCATCTTGGTCGCACAAATGGGATCGTTCCTGGTTCCGATCGTCGTGATGCTGGCGATTCCACTGACAGCTCTTGGGGTGATGCCGGGATTCTATTTGCTCAATGCCATGGCGAGTCAAACAGTCGGAGGCTACGCGGACCCCGTCTACTTCACGGCCACGGCCATGATTGGAATGATTGCGTTGTCGGGGATCGTCACACGTGATTCCATTATTCTCGTCGACTTCATGCAGCAATCGGTCGCTAGAGGAAGGCCACTGTTTGACGCAATCCTTGAAAGCCGCGTCGTACGCTTGCGTCCGATCTTGCTGACTGCTGGAGCAGCTTTGCTGTCCGCAATACCGATTACGCTCGATCCGATTTTTTCCGGCCTAGGCTGGTCACTGATTTTTGGACTGATTGCGTCGACGCTGTTTACCCTGTTTGTGATCCCCGTGACATACTGGCTACTTTATGCTGAACCTAACAAATCAGTGTCGTAGCTTGATGATGCGAGTCTCAATTCGAATATCATTTCATTAGTCGGATTGGGGTGAGCCATGTCGCAGGAAAAACGGAAGTCTGGGGTCACAGCTTAACTTGACGCGTTGTGGCGCAAGCTGGCTCGCCGCTAGGCAGAGTGCGGCGTTTCCCGTGCCGTATCCTTGCTTATCAGCTAAAGGGCACGCCAGCGACAGAGCTTCACAAATGGGGATGATCCGACCACCTGAAGACGAGCTGTGACCCCAAGACCGTTTTCATTGGCCAAATAAGTTGAGACCTGGCACTTGAGGGTCAGACAAGCGATTCTCAATCCCATACTCCAGCGAACAGATTCAGCAAGCGCTCCCTCGACACGGGATCGAGTGTCTCGCTGATCGAAACAAAGCTCGCATGGTTGATTGAATCGCGACGATTCTGCAAGAATTCGCGCTCCACTCGAGCCGCCTGTCGAATCTGATTTAGCTCCTCACTAGGAATGGCTAGATATTCGATGAAATCATTACGCTCCAATAAGTGTGTCGGATCCTGTTTGTACTCGCCGAATGCAAATAGTCGTCCCATTTCTTTTATTTGGGAGGCTGTAAGAATTGCTTCAGTCCGCGCGCGGTGCTGGGCGTGCAATCCGAAGTACCTGGCATTGTAGTTTTCCATCGCGTTGGGCGGGGCTGGCGGTTTCAGGTTGTCGATGGCAATGTTCAGTTCGTCCCATAATCGCTGTAATTCTTCGACTTGCGAATCGAGGATCTTTAACCGAGTTCGGATTGTGTCATCTTGCAGAATCGCAAATGAACCGCCGCCGTGGGGTGGAAACGGCAGGGCTTCACTATTGAGCCGAGTGAACTCGGGCACATCGATGTTGACTAAAGGGAAATGCGCTGCGCCAAAGTAGTAGGCGACTTTCTTCCTCACCGACGGAGGCAGTTTACTAACGAACTTTTGACACGAATTCCAAGCGACTTGGAGTGACTCAGCGTCAGACTTGCTCTTCACCTTTTGGATAGTTTCCAGCAGTCTTTCGCATGAGAATCCGCAATGACTTTGTATCTCTTTCGCAAAATAGGGCGAATATCCGGTCAAGTAGGTATCTCGCAGGGCGGCGATTTGCAGTTCCTCTAGCTGCTCGGAGTGCATGAACTTGAGCAACCTTGTTCGAATCACCGAATCGAGATCAGATCGAATCGCTAGAGCCACTTGCTCACCGGTAAGCGTTTCTCCAGTTTGAACGATCTGAGTACGTTTGAGCATCTTTGCTTTTAAACTGAAGATCTGCTGCAATTCAACGTCCGCTCGCATCTCTCGCAACGCCGCCAACTGAGTGGGAGCTAAATCTACGGCGTCCCGCAGCCCCTCGTTTTGCATCAATCGAGCCGACAAATCCCAATAGTTTAAGCTGGGCAAACGCGCTTCTTGACCATAGGCAAATCCGACCGAGAAAACCCAAGCTGCTATCATACGAATCGACATTGGACAAGCCTTCTTCTACGGACAATATTGTTCAATATAAGCCTGCTGTAGTGGTTGGAACCCAAACGCTAAAGGGCCTGGGTGATAGTGGACATTATTCGATAGGGTCCAGGCATCGTCTGCGTACGTTCCGTCGATGTACCAGTCGGCTTTGGAACCAGCGAGAGGTAACGAGGGGTCTGGGAGATTTACCGTAGTGCCTGCACCATACGGAGACCAACTACCTTGATCTGTTCCGGAACAGTCGATTTCTCCATTGACTTTACGGTCTACTGATGCGTTCCAAGTGTCTGTATTGAAATTAAACGCATAGGTGAATGTCAAATCCTCCGCCAGGGGGTCGTTATTTGGATTGGGATTGGGATTTGTTATCGCGCTTGTTACGACCAAGTCCCCAAGAGTTCCATTGGCATCTTGATGCATCTCACTTTCCAGTGTGGAAATCTTCACAACACCGATAGTTTCTGGAGGATTGGTCGGACTCTGAAATTCCACGATTGATCCGACAACTTCGGTTACTTTGTGCCAGGTTCTTTTCCATCCATTTTGGTTGATCTGTGTCGATACGCTTTCCAGATCGAGCGAAGCACCGGTATGTTTCGTCGTAATTAACCCTAGAATTGGATGGGTGTTTTTCTCTTGTCTTTCGTCGACTTGTGCTTGCATACTCTCAGAAATCAAAATCCCATCGATGGTGAATTGATCTGAATTTTGTGTCTGACCTCGCTTTACCATGAACTGCGCGCCAGTCGCCGGATCAACCGGCGACTGGTAAACATAAGGGTCAGCATAAGTTCCAGACCCAACACATTGACCTTGAACAATTTTTGGTCCGACAGATAGCGTGAGAAGCGAGGATAGTAACAGAACGCCGAGTGCAAGAATTTTCATCGCGAACCTTTGTTTTTTAAGATAGTAGACGTGAGGTGGATACGCTCATGCGTGTTTAGGCATCCGAGAACTTATGCTTGTCAAGCGAGATATCGAATCCCGGTTGCTTGAAAGTTGATGACGATCTGAACTCGTTGCGACCATATGCTCAGCTAGCTCGTCGAATCGCAAGAACAGAAAGCTCGATCCGGAGCGAACGCAATTCCGACCTAAACTACAAACAGATTGAGTTCAATTCGAAAAGGAGTTGATGAGAGAGTTAAATTCGCCAACGAGCAAACCGCAGTTGCTACGGGGGAACCACTAAGAGAGACCTGGGCATTCGCGACCGTCGAATGCTAAAGCCAAAGCGACAGCTACGCTTGAGAGCTTGAGAGCTTGAGAGCTTGAGAGCTTGAGAGCTTGAGAGCTTGAGAGCTTGAACACGAGTTGTACTCCGCGTGTGAGAGACACTGTTCGCAATCTTACGGGCGTACCTCAGCAAGTCAAGAAAAATCCGTTAAGATTAAACAACATTTCCGTGCCGCTAAATGCAAGTCGATGCGAAGTGTTCGCTACCGCGAGAGAGTCAGTGTGATCGTAAAACCCAACTATTCTGCGGGGTTACTTTGGAGACTCAGATTTAAGCACCAAAACTGGATTCCACCGACCTGCAGGAAGGAATTTTATGGCGCAGACGTTCTCGGTATGTTGACTATGAATTGGGAAAGCCCGGCTTTATATGACCGAAACTGGCGACCGTGGTCATTTGAAGAAGCGAGATTCTTACAATCGATTCCAATTGATACCGTTATCGCAGTCCGCCAACATCAGTACGAGTTTGATGGCAGCTATTGTGGCGGGATGCTGTGGGGCCCGTACCTTCATGAAGTCTGGCTTGACCTCACCGTTGAGCAAGTTTTGGATGCAGAACAGAACCCAGTAGTGATACCAAGTTCATCGCCGCCTCGATTCTTGAGAGTTGCAGTGTGGAAGCTTCGATGATTGAGAAACATTCCTATCTTTAGCAGGTATAACCTATGTTTGCCCGACTTGGATTCTGGATTCTACCCATCATTGCAGCAGTTGCGATTGCTGGCTGGATGATGTCTAGCGCGGAGACTGACCTACAACCTTCTGTCGCACTCCAATCAAATGGGCCGACGAGCTACTATGTGTTCAACAACGGTAGAACGACGGATGTCTTTGAGGGCAGCCAGTTCTTTAGCGAAGTAGACCAGATTGGCGTCAACAAAGTCATTGAGGATGCACTTCCCAACCACGGAAGCGATTTCGTCACAATCGGTTCGAACAATGCCGATCGCAGCCAATACCTCACAAACCAGGGCCATGTGCTGGAGACTCCTCCGAATTCTTGGAACGTAATCGTGTCGGATATGGGCGTAGTCGGTGGAGAAACACGCTTGGCCGTTGGCGCGATTCTTGGCAAAAATATTTCTCAAAATGGTGGAATCGCCGAACACCACGAAGCCTATGTTTACGAAATCTGGAAACTCAACGCAGGGGCTGCTCCCATGCTACTGGAGCGAACGAACCAGATTCAGGAGGGTGTATTCACGACCGCAGAACATCCTCCAGAAAATCTAACTTGGCCCGCTGGGATCGCAATTAGTGGCGAACCAGACTTCATGGGAAATTGATCGTCGAAGATACTGCGAAGAAGATACTGCGAAACAAGGTTCATGGCAACTGAGCCGCTCACTACGGCTGATCATGACACAGCTCGACGCGGAGCGCTCGTAGCAAGTAATCGATATCATGGGTCGTGTTGTAAAGATGACACGAGACGCGCACCAAGTAGCGCTGGCGAAAGTGCACGATGGGTACTTCAATTTTGTGGCGCTGCCAGAGCCGTTGCTGTAGTGTCGAATGGTCTCCAGCGGGCAGCCAGACTGCCACCAACCATCCGAACCACTCGCGTCCCTCAGGTGTTACCGGCTCCGCGCCGGGTAGTTGGCTAAGTCGCTCGCGGGCGTAACAGGCCAAAGCGTGATTGCGTTGATCGAGTTTGTCCGTATCGAAGCTTTCAAAAAAGCGAATGGCATGTGGCACCGTCAAATAAGCCGAGTAGTCTCGGGTGCCGGTCCACAGCAATTCGTCGGTCCACGACTCGGGTCGCTTGGGTTGCACACGGCCCCAACTCAGCCGCAGCGATTTGATCTGGCCGTGCCATTTGGGAGCTGCGTAGATGAAGCCGCTACCCACCGGTGCGCACAGCCACTTGTGGCAACTGGCCACATAAAAATCGCAGGGCAGCCGATACAGCTTGACGGTCTCTTGGAGCAACGCATGTGGACCGTCGATGCACGTGGCAACCTCGCGCTGCGACAACTGTTCGCAGAGCGTTTCGACGGGCAGGCACACGGCCGTGGGCGACGTGATGTGGCTGAGGATGACTAGCTTGGTACGCTCGTTGACGCCAGCTAGAATCGCGTCTACGATCTGCTGCTGCGATTCAAATGGCATGGGAAGAGTGGCTGTGACCAAGCTCGCACCCACACTATCGCATTTGCGCTGCCACACTCGGCGAACGGCTCCGTATTCGTGATCGTTCAGCAGCACTTCATCGCCCGGGCTGAGCGGAAACCAGTTGGCGATCTCGTTCATACCGGCGGTGGCATTTTCGCAAAACGCGATGTTTTCGGCTTTTGTGCCCAGCCAAGTCGCCAGCTTGAATCGCGCATCCAACCAGCGCGATTCGACTTGCCTAGCCAGGAAGTCCATGGGCTCCTCTTCGCATTCCGCCCGCAACCTGCGTTGTGCGATTCGCAACACCATGGGAACAGCACCAAAGGATCCGTGGTTAAGGAAGCATACGCCGGGGCGGAAGTGCCATAGATTCATCAATGGTCGGACCGTAATCAGATCCTGCGGGTGGCCCGCGTTGAACCGCCAGACGCTTACGGCAGCCGCCAGCCGATGGTGCCAACTCGGATAGTGTGCCAAGTTGGAAAATACCCATGGCGACAAAACGAGAGCACCAATCAAGGCCACCAACGCAAATCCACCCTCGTCAAAACCAAATATCATGGCGGGCAGGTCGGAGGCACTTAGTAGACCAAACAACAGCCGCACGAAAAGAACATTGGCAGTGGTGGCGATGACAAAGCAAAGACTAAACACGATCGCCAAGTTGCGACCTGGCCGCGAGGAATGGAGGGACTTTTCCGCCGCTACATAAATCAGCGTGGCGATCGCAATATCGGTTGCGTGCAGCGGACTGAGCAGCGACGAAAAAACAAACATCATCAGTGCGATGACCGTAGTCATGCGGAACAAGTCGCCGATTTGTAGCGATTCGCCCTGCCGCATGCGTTCGCCCCACCGCACGATCACGAGCAACGGCAAGGCGATGAACACGATTTCGGCGACGGGGGCGAGTCGCATTCCGAATTCACCATAGTCGCTGACACCACCAATTTGGATCAAGATTGCAGCCACCAAAATTGGTAGGCTGCACCCGATGACTTCATTGACTGCCCCGCGTCGTTGATCGATCGAACTGCGGAGCGCATAGAGAATGAGTCCCATAATCAGACCCATCAGGCTGCAGACGATTATCGTTTGCAACATCATCGTTGGTCCACTCCGATGGATTGCTCGCACATCATCAGGGCGCGAGCCGCGTCGCGACCCAATGTGAGTTCACAGTCTTGAACAAAGACCGTCACTGTCCCCGCAGCCCGCTCATTGCGAAGGACACTCACGCGCGCGCCGATCTCCAAGTTACCGTCGGTAAGAAAGCGGAGAAACTCGGGACTTTGATTGAGCACACGCTGCAGGATCCAGGGCGTGCCAGGTTCGCACTCGCTGAGCGGGGTTTGAGTTCGAGCGGCCATGCTACCATCGCTGCGCGGAATCGGATCGCCGTGCGGATCAAGTTCCGGATGTCCCAAAAATTCGTCCATACGATCTACCAGTAAATCGCTGACCGCATGCTCCATGTGTTCGGCCTCTTCGTGAACTTCGTCCCAAGTTAAGCTCAGAGTTTGCACCAGAAACAGTTCGATCAGTCGATGCCTGCGGAGGACTCGCAGGGCGAGCCGCGTGCCTTTGTCGGTTAGCCGAACTCCCTCGTAGGGGCGATGCTCGGCCAGTCCGCTTTCATGAAGTGTCTTGAGCATGCTGGTGACGCTGCTGGGCGAGACGCGCAGGGCGTTGGCCAGCCCGCCGGTGGAAGCCGTCGAGTCGCTGGTTTCGCTGGTCAGTTGGTAGATAGCTTTAACATAGTTTTCGACCGTTAAGCTGATCACTGGCTGGCTCATTTTCTGGTGGTCATCAACTCAACCGCTGGCCGACGGAGGCAACCAGGTATTGAGCAACTTGCAACGCAAGCATTCTAGCGGCTTGTGCGGAAGGCAATAAGCATAGATGATAGCGGCCCGAAGCGATTATGGCGGACGGGGCATTCGCTAAGCTTTGCAAGTCCCTTGGCTTCTGCGTCCATTCAAGGCGGCTGGCGGGGTTCTGCGCATACGAGTCTGGCCAATGTCTAAGGGGCAAGTGTCCATGGAGAGCCAAAAATTATGACTGCGAGTGATGGACTTAATGAGACGGCCAAGCGGATCTTTCTGCAAGCCCGCGACAGCGCCACCGAGCTCAGGCTGCGTGCTCATCGCATGGCTTGCGGCGCAGAGGTGTTGGACTTTGGCGTCGAGGCGCTCGGTGGGCTAGAGGCAGGCTTGCGCATGGCGCTGGTGTGTATGGCGGGTCGCGCGACGGTACGACTTTCGGCTGGCGAGCGAAGTATCTGGGCTGGTCCTTGGGTGCATGTCGCCACCGACCACCCCTGGGAGGCTTGCATGTTGTCGCAGTATGCGGGATGGCCCGTCAAGCACGAAAAATTCTTCGCAATGGGTTCTGGGCCCATGCGTTTGCGACGTGGTCGCGAAGAGCTACTATTAAACGCGGCGGTCTCGGAAACCGACGACTTGGCGGTGGGCACGCTCGAGTGCGATCAACTACCTTGCGAGGCTGTCGTCGAAGCGATGGCTACCGAATGCGGGACTTCCCCCAGCGGCTTGTATTTGGCAGTGGCACCCACGCGGAGTGTAGCTGGCTGCGTGCAAGTCGTCGCGCGGAGCGTAGAAACCAGTTTGCACAAGTTGCACGAATTGGGCTTCGATCTGAAGAGCGTTCGCAGTGCGACAGGCCTGGCGCCTCTGCCGCCGCCAACTCCAGATTTTGCCGCCGGAATTGGTCGCACCAATGATGCCATCCTGTATGGCGGTCAAGTCGCTCTGTGGGTCGATGCGGACGACGATGCGATTTTCGAGCTAGGGCCACGACTGCCAAGCTGTGCTTCGCCGGATTTTGGCCAGCCGTTTGCGGAAATTTTCAAAAGATGCAACTTCGATTTCTACAAGATCGACCCTGGACTTTTTAGCCCCGCAGAAGTCCTGCTGATGAACTTGCGCAGCGGACGAAGCTGGCGATTTGGAGCACCCCGCAGCGATCTGGTTTCCAAATCGTTCGCAACGGATTTCCCCAATCGCTCTTGACCCACAGCCTCTTGAACCACAACACTTTGTGCAAAAACACTTTGTGTAAAAACACTTATGCGTATCGGAATTTTAGGCAATCTTGATAATCCGTTTGTCGTGGATTTGCAGCGCGCCGCTCGACCGTTTTTTCCCAAAGTCGAAACGCTCGTTTTGCGTTTTGGCGACATGCAAGTGGGCATTGGTGACGAAGGCGTACAAAGGGCTGCTCCCATCTTTCGCTCTGCGAACGGTGCCAGCCATGCCGATCCGAGCGAGCCGCTGGTCGAACATGATTCCGGCGACATCGATGCGATCATCGTTCGCTCGATGCCGCTGGGTTCGCTCGAACAGGTTATCTTTCGCATGGACTGCTTGCAGACGTGGCAGAGTCGCGGAGTCCGCGTGATCAATCCGCCACGCAGCTTAGAGACGGCGATCGATAAATGGCTGTGTCTGCAGAAATTGAACGAAGTTGGCGTGGTGGTACCGCCGACGATTTGTTGCCAAACGCGATCGTCGGCGATGGAGGCCTTTGAGTATTTCGGAGGCGACGTGTTAGTCAAACCGTTGTTCGGTGGGGAGGGCCGCGGCATCCTGCGAGCCAGCGAAAAAGATCTGGCTTGGAGAATCTTCGGAACGCTTCAGCAGCTTGGACAAGTCCTTTATGTCCAACAATTTATCGACCACTTCGGCTATGATATTCGAGCGTTGTTTGTCGGAGGGCAACTTTATTGCATTCGCCGCGTTGCCAGCGACGGCGGCTGGCGCACAAATATTTCGCAGGGCAGTCGTGCCGAGCCACATGAATTGACGAGCGAGCAACAAGCGATCGCAGAAAAATCGCAAGCTGCCGTTGGTGGTCAAGTGCTTGGTATCGATTTGCTACCAGCCCGCGATGGACGGTTGTTTGTGTTGGAAGTCAATGCCGTCCCTGGTTGGAAGGGCTTGGCCGCCGCCTTGAATGTCGATATTGCTCACAAGGTTATCGAGCTGGCTGTGAGGGCATAGGTCCTGTAACTGGCTGCCTGTCAAAAGTAGAAAGGAAAGGTGTGGTCGCGTGCAGACTGGCGAATCCAACTTAGATTCACAAACGAGCAATGTCGCGGCCCGACTCCGCACGGTTGCTGCTCGGACTCCTGCGCAAATTGCCACGGTGCGTCCGCTGGGAAGATACGTGCCGGGGTGCAATCGCGAATACGCTACGCAAACATTTGCGGATCTCGAACTACAGACTTCTTCGATCGCGGCTGGTCTACAGCAACTGGGTGTGGTGCCCGGCCGGCGGATTGTCATGCTCGTGAAATTCGGTGTGGATTTCATCGCCTTGTTGTTTGCCTTGCTCAAAGCCGGCGCGGTGGTCGTGCTGATCGACCCAGGTATGGGCCGCAAGAACTTAGTGCGTTGTTTGGAGGCAACCGAGCCGGATGGATTTGTAGCGATTCCGGCCGCACATCTAGTTCGAATGGCACTCCGGCATCGCTTTCCCAAGGCAAGAATTAACGTAACGGTTGGTCGTCGCTTTGGCTTTTTACCCAAGCCCACATTGGACCAGCTAGCTGGCACGCCTTCCGCTCTCTACGAAGCGCCCGGAATAACGCTCGACTCGGCCGCGGCGATCATTTTCACCACGGGCAGCACAGGACCCCCAAAAGGAGTACTCTATACCCATCGCACGTTTAACAGCCAAATCGATCAGCTCGTCGACCACTATGGCATTTCGCCGGGCGGCAAGGACCTTTCCGGCTTCCCGCTGTTCGGTTTGTTCAACGCGATGATGGGGACCACCACGGTGATTCCCGATATGGATCCCACGCGACCCGCCGATGTGGAGCCGCCCCGCCTGCTCGATGCGATCGACCAGTGGCAAATCAATCAAGCTTTTGGTTCGCCCGCGCTGTGGACGGCCGTGGGCCGCCACGCGACGAAAGTTGGCCGCTGCGTCCGTAGCCTCAACCGCGTCTTCTCGGCAGGTGCGCCCGTGCCACCGCAAGTCCTCGAGCAGATGCGAGCTACCATGGCCGAGGACGGACACATGTATACGCCCTATGGAGCGACAGAAGCGTTGCCGGTGGCCTCAATCGAGTCACGCGAAATCTTGGAGGAGACCGCTGCCATGTGCCGTCAAGGCGCGGGAACCTGCGTCGGCAAAAAATTTTCCGGCATCCAGTGGAAGATCATCGGCATTGACGATGGGCCGCTACAGTCGATTGAGCATGTCAGCGAATTGCCACGGGGTAGCGTTGGCGAACTGATGGTCCGCGGCGATGTGGTAACCGATCAGTACGTCACGCGACTGGACCAAAATGCACTGCACAAAGTCCGCGATGGAGAGCGGATGTGGCATCGCATGGGAGATGTTGGCTATTTGGACGACCAGGATCGTTTTTGGTGCTGCGGAAGAAAGTCGCATCGCGTGCGACTTGCCAACCGAGAGATTTATACCGAGCCTTGCGAAGCCATCTTTAACAATCACCCATTCGTCCATCGCAGTGCGCTGGTAGGATTGGGTAGTCCCGGGGCGCAAATACCCGTGATGATTGCTGAGCCCTGGCCCGAACATGTTCCCAAAGACTCAATGGGCACAGCACAATTGCTGGGCCAGTTGCGTGGCCTAGGCGAGCAGCACGAGCACACTTGCGACATCGAGAACATCTTGCTCTACCCAGGCCGCTTACCGACCGACATTCGCCACAACTCCAAGATTTTTCGCGAACAGTTGTCTCCTTGGGCGGCCAATCAAATTGCACAAGCCAAGCCACCACAGTGAGGATCGCGGTGGTGGACTGCATTGTTTCCTATCGCACAACCAGCGCGAAGTTCCAGGCAAATCAGGCGCGATAAATTGGAGAGGATTCTATGGATTTGTTTGCAGAAGAGGAACAACAACACCGGCGCAACAATTTGCCGTTGGCCGCGCGCATGCGCCCGAAGAAGCTCAGTGAATTTGTCGGGCAAACGCACTTCTTGGGCGAAGGCAAGTTGCTCAGACGGATGCTGGCCGCGCGTCGCTTGGGGTCCATCCTGCTTTATGGTCCGCCCGGTACCGGTAAAACCACGCTCGCCTATCTGCTCGCCCAGGAAACCGGTGCGCAGCTCAAGCAGCTTAGCGCTGTAACGAGTGGAGTCAAAGACCTGCGTGAAGTTCTGGCATGGGCCCGCGATGAGATCGCCACCGGTGCCGCGCGTCCAGTGCTATTTGTCGACGAAATCCACCGCTTCAATCGATCGCAACAAGACGCCTTGCTTCCGGATGTCGAAGAAGGTGTTGTGTCGCTGGTGGGCGCAACGACTAGCAATCCGTTTTTCGCCATCAATGGAGCCCTGCTTAGCCGCAGCCAGATCTTCCAGTTCCAACCACTCAGCGAAACGGATATACTTGGCTTGCTAACTAGGACGCTAGCGGATTCAGAGCGAGGACTGGGCGGGATTGCGACTCAGTGCGCGCCTGGAGCTTTAGAATCGCTGGCCAGCGCGTGCGACGGCGACGCGCGGCGGGCGTTGGGCGTGTTGGAAGTCGCCGTGCTGTCCAGTCCCACCCGACCGGTCGCGATCACCACGGAACTGATTCGCGAATCGATGCAGCAGAAGTTGTTGCAATACGATGCGACGGGAGATGAACACTATGATATTTCGAGCGCGCTGATCAAGAGCATTCGAGGCAGTGACCCCGACGCGGCCCTGTATTGGTTGGCGAGGATGCTGGAGGCCGGCGAGGACATTCGTTTCATTTGCCGCCGACTAGTTATTTTGGCTAGTGAAGATGTCGGAAACGCTGATCCTCAAGCACTTTGCATCGCGGTCGCAGCCATGCAAGCCTGCGAGTTTGTCGGCTTGCCGGAGTGCCAATTGACTCTCTCTCAAGCAGTACTTTACTTGGCCTGCGCCGAGAAGAGCAACTCAGCAACAGTTGGCATAGGAAATGCACGCCGAGAAGTCAGCGAAGGGCAGATTATTGCGGTTCCGTTGGCGCTCCGAGATACGCATTATAAGGGCGCTGAGTTGCTTGGGCATGGCGAGGATTACCAATCCGCACACGCCGGAAAGGACGGTCTGGTTCAACAAGACTATCTGGGAGTCGACAAAACCTTTTACAAACCCACCCAAAGGGGCTGGGAGGCCGTCCAAGCGATACGACTTACCCGTGTGCGACGGGAAATTTGCGGTAGTCACGCAGAGGATTCCGAGTGATGAATGAAATGATTCGCAAACAATTTTGTGTTAAATGTCAAAACTTGCGACCCGATTAGTTCGAATTCGGGTTCAACAACCGGCGACTTTTCTCTACCCCTGAGCTAGCCCTGGAATCGCATGAATTTAAGTTCACCCGTACAAAAGCTACTCGTCGTAGAGGACGATCCGATCCTTGGCCGCGCAATCACTCAGGGTCTTTCCGATCAGGGGTTTGAATGTCGTTTGGTCACCGATGGAGCGAGCGCCCTGAAGCTGGCGGAGTCCGAAAAGTACAATGTTGTCATCATTGACCTGGCGCTGGAGGACGAGTCTGGCCTGGGTGTATTGCGGTGTATGCGGGAAGCCAACGAAAACTCCAACATCTTGATCTTAACGCCGCTCGAATTCAGGCAGGAGCGGCTGGCTGGCTTGGAAGCCGGTGCCGACGATTTCCTGATTAAACCATTTGCACTGGACGAAATGCGTGCCCGTGTCGAGGCGGCCATGATCCGCACCAAGACCAAGCCCAAGTCGGTTTTGGAACTTGGACCGCTGCTGATGGATTTGACCTCTCGCAAAGTCGTTCGCAATGGACGGCTCGTCCCGCTGACACCCACCGAATTCCGAATCCTGGAAGTTCTGATGAGGAATCAAGGCAAGTCCGTGACGCGCCGCATGTTATGTGAATTCCTGTGGCAACCCGAGTGGGAGGGTGTCACCAATGTGATCGAAGTACACATTAATCGCTTGCGATCTAAGCTTTCCGGTGGCGTCGAACCGCAGATGATTTTCACGGTGCGCGGCAGTGGTTATATGATCCGCTGGGACCCCAACATGCCTCCGCCGCCCGCTTCCGAATTGGCGACGTCCGAACAAATGCAAGAAGGCGAATTGAAGGCATCTTCTTAGACCCATGCTGCCCAACTCTGGCAGCGGGACAGGTAAAAGACTAAATTGAGCTTTCCTCATTTGTCTTGACCACTCGTCTTTGGCTGCTCTGTCCATGCTGCTCACTGAAAACCCAGTACTGCAGCGCGAGCTGCTTACCAATCTAAGAGCCAATCGCGCGTTCGTGTTGATGCTCGTTTATCAGCTCGCACTGGCCTCTGTCCTGCTGGTTGCCTATCCGTCGGGTCAGCGCGTCGATTTGTCCACGGACTCGTCTGCCGCACGCCAACTGGTGGACTTCTTTTTTCTTGGCCAGTATGTCCTAGCATCGCTGATGGCTCCGACATTTGCAGCGGGGGCGATCAGTGGCGAAAAAGAACGCAAGACCTACGAAATGTTGCTGGCCAGTCCGCTAACACCTTGGGCGATTGTCGTCGGCAAAATGGTGGCCTCGCTAACACACTTGGCTGTGCTGATCATCGCCTCACTGCCGATTATCATGCTGGCATTGCCCCTGGGTGGTGTGAGCATTTATGAAGTGCTGGGTGCCTATCTGTGGCTGATCATTTCGATTGTATTGTTCGGCTCGATTGGGCTAGCCTGCAGTTGCGGTTTTCAGCGGACGGCATCGTCGCTGGTGGTGTCCTACTTGGTCATCTTGCCACTAGTGATTCTAGGTGCCATCTTTTGGCGGGCGCTGGAAAGCATGGGTAGCTTGCGTCTGCAAATCGCTTTCTTCGTTTTGCCTCCTTTATATTTTGCGATTAGTTATCTGCTATGCCGCTGGACGGCCCATCGGTTGCTGTATCCACCCGATGTAGGAGCGGGCGGACGGGATGTGGTTGATTTAGAAGAGGAGTCCAAAAACGCAATCGGTATGGTCATTCAGCGCGATCAATTCCCTGACCGACTTTTCGCTCCGCCGCGCCGGACGGCATTGATGCGCGACGACGCCAATCCTGTTTACGACAAAGAGATACACGCGGAGCTGTTTAGTCAGGGCACGCTTATGCTGCGGTTGGTGATCCAAATCAGCATGTTGCTGGCGATTCCGTTGATGGCCGGGTTCCTATTCATACGACCGATGTACTGCGCTTGGTATATCGCGTACGTGCTCGTCTTTAATATCCTGGTCGCTCCCGTTTTTTCCGCGGGAGCGCTCACCAGCGAACGCGAGCGGCAGACGCTCGAGTTATTATTGACCACCGTGCTACAGCCTTGGCAGATTCTTTGGGGTAAGCTGCTGGCTGGCTTCCGCGTCTCGTACGTGCTCACCATGTTCTTAATGTGGCCCATGGTGTTAGCGTTTGTGCTCGCCTTTCAGATGTACTTGAGCAATTGGCTGAGCGTAGTTGCCTTCTTTGGAATTGTGTTCGTCTCGGCAGTCTTCAATTCTGTCAGTGCCCTACTCTGCTCGGCCATCTGTAAGAAGACCTCAGTGGCCATGCTGCTCAGCTATAGCATCTTGATCGTGGTTTACTTTTTGCCCGTTGCAGCTTGGTACATCGCTAGCAATGTCAGCAATCCGGACACCTTGAAGCAAACCCTTGATTGGCTCAAACTCTTGGGCACTGCCAGCCCACTGATGGCCAGCTTTTGGGTCCCGCTGGATAGCAATATTCTGGACACTCAAGCGGGTGTTTCGATTGTTGCGTCTGCCAGCGGTAGAGCGACCAGCGGAAGCTGGGCAATGGTACTGGCCTATTTTGCGACCGCCTTGCTGAGTGTGGCCCTTATGTTTGCCGTCATATCCGCTTTCCTCCGCAACCGCTGGGGCATGACAGGTCGCTAAGGCAGCGTGGCAAAGCTAGCAATCGACCAGAGCATTTGCGTAAAATTTTCTGGGCAGGTGTGAATTTTTAAAGTTGGCCGGTCGATAAGACTAAGGGCAAGTTAGTCGCGGAGCGACGACATGCGCAAGCCTGGGACGCGCGTCGCAGGTCTGATTAGAAATCGACACCGAAAGTGGCGAAGCGGCGACAGGTGCTGTTTCCGGAGCACCGGACCACCCGCTGTCGCTTCGCGACTTCCGCCTGGAATGGAGTACCAAGAATGACTGTGTCTATGCGTTGGTCAGTGATGGCAGCTTGCTGGCTGTGCGTTTGCTCCCAAACAGGTTGCTTGACTCTTAGCGGCTTCCTGGGCGAAAAGAAGAGTCCAACCCTAGACACGCGGATGTTGGAGACGCAGGGCTATTCTATCCCACCGGGCGGTATGCCTTCGCCGGTAGCGCCGGATCCAAGCGGCAAACCGCGAGTCATTCTCGAAGTGCGCGAAGGCGAGACTCACTTAGAATCTATACCGTTGCCGATGGACCGCGCGGTCTTCATTGAAGAGCTAGTTCAGGAAGCTCGATTGCACGATCGTTTTGGACAACTGTCCATTTCGATCATGCGCCCGACCGAGGCTGGCAACCCACCGCTGCGAATGGACACTGCGACCGACACCAAGGGTAAAGCCAAGAATGTCGGACAGAACTATGCCCTTCAGCCCGGCGATCATATCATCGTCAATAGCGACAATCGCACGAGCCTAGAACGCTGGGTAGAGAAAAATCTGTCTGGGCGCTAAGTTTTTACACGGCGCTAAGTCTTACAATTCGCCGACACTCAAACTGTGAAAGATCACGTCGGTGGTTGCATCATGGCCTTGCAGTGCAATTGGCCCCGCCTGCGTGCGCAGCCCCTTGCGCGGATTATCGTCGGGTTCACGACTATCAAGGAAATCGGCGACTTGGACTCCATTAACCCACGTCAACATTTGAGGACCACTGGCGAGCAAAGTTAGGTACGTGGGTTTGGTTCCATCACCCATTACGATGCGAGCTGGTTGTCGGCGGAAGATAGCGCCGGCTCCTGCATCGAGTGGCCGCAATGGATCACCGTCGGAAACCGCATGATTTACTTGGCATTCGTAGCCGTCGAGAATTGTGTCGCGCAGACAGCGGAAGAAGATGCCCGAGTTGACTTCGGGCTTGGCCAGCGTGTACTCGGTTTGCAGAAAAAAGTCACCATATTCCTGCTTGGATTGAAGCTGTCCCAGTCCACCTTTGAGCTGCATACCACTTGCGATGGCTTCCGCAGTAAATGTATCGGGCTTTTTTTCCGAAAGCGTCCAATCCTCTTGCCAGTTTTTGTCGAGCTTAAGCTTCGTCAGTCCGATGGGCCGCAGCATGACGTTGCGAAACTCCACCCGCCCAGAATTATGTTGCAAGCTGATGTGGCCGTTCGGGTCGGCTTCAAAGTCGTCTAGCTGCATGATGGGCTGGCCGTCGAGCGATACCTTGACTTGCTTTCCATCCACGCGAACCAAGTAGGTGTGCCACTGAGTGGGATCGAATTCTCCCAGCTCAGTTGTTTCGAGCTTCTTGCGCTCGACAAAGCTGCCGGTTGGAAATGGATTATCCGGCGGTGCTATGTTGAGCTCCAAGCATTCGACCGATACATCCTGGGGCGAAGGCCCTGTTCTCAAAAAGATACCGCTGTTCGTCTGGGGGTCACAGCGGAAATCAACTTTTAGCTCATAGTTCGGCATCTGAAAACTGGTACATAGGTAGCTGCGTTCGCCGCGTGTTACCTTCAAGACACCATCGTTGATCTGCCAGTCGGCGCTGCCCACTACAAACCATCCGAACAACGATTGGCCATCGAACAGGCGCACCCAGCCCTCTGACAATTGGTCCGGAGTCAACTGCGCGGCTAGAAGTGTCTCGGCGCGGATCTCGATAACCTCGGGAGGAGCAATCGGACCTTCATCAACGACTTCGGGTGTGCCGCCGAGCACGCCAGAACCTGAATCAGTTGGCTGGATCAATTTGTCCTTGGCCACTTCGACAGATTCGTTAGGCCGACAGCCAGCGAGCAGCAGGCTCAAAATGCAGCAACTCGCAACGCTAGATAAACGCAGATTCATCGGTATTACATCAAGTTTGGAATGGGTATCGCAGGAAGACGCTTTTACTGTAACGACTAGCCTAGCGAATCAAAACCACCCTGGACGGAATATGCAGGGCAAACAGAGCTTCAAACAAAGGGAATTGCTAACCCCTCTGCGGTGGCTTCCCGAATGGACAAACTAACCTCGGCAAACGAGTTTAAGGCGGGCGGTGGGAAATGGCTCTCTTGTTCAAACTCGATTTTGAGCTGATTGAATGGTTTGAGTTGGTCGTCGATCTGAGCTTGGAATGAGCCTTCAGAAACGCCGACCAGGGCTAGCGTATGATCGTTGAGAAGGCTTGTCACAGGCCGTGCTCTGGACTCGATAACCAGAAATACCACTTGGTGCTGAGAAAGTCCGCTGGGCCGATTGAACTTTCGAGCATAGACGGCCCGAGTAGGTGGTTGCGATAGGACATGCGCGGAATCATTCGTTAAGACGGTCCAGGGTTCGCGAAGTCGAATACTATGGTCGGGCATAGGGGGCATCGCGCGGGACAAAATTCGTCCGGACAATCTTTCGTCCGAGGAATCTATTGAGTAACGAATTCTTTGGCCGCAGACATTTGTTTGACTTGTCGCGTGTTCGGATCTTCCATCCGCACCGAAATCTTCAAGCCCCGCAATTGTGTGGGAAACGGTGGCAAAGTTTCCAGTTCGGAGACATCGTCGGCCACACTGCCCCCAGGTATAGCTGGCGGCGTGGTAAGGCTGGGCGTAGGATTGTTATCGATTCCATCCGTGCCCGCATCAATGTTGGTGCGTCGCCAGGCTGGATTGGCATTGCCGAAATCATTGGTGCCAATGCCGTATAGATCTACGGCCCCATTGATGCGCACGTTTCCGAACAAAGTTCCGCGAAACGCTTGCAGGATTCCATCGCCTTCAAAGCGATTGGTCCAGGTGTCGTAGGCGGGCTGTAGTACGTAGGTCGCTGAGCTGTCGACCAATACTGCGCCCGACTTAAAAAGTCCGTCCGTGTAAGCCCCAGCTAAACCGTTGGCCGCAAAGTTCGTTTGCGAAAAACCGCTCAGCGGGCTCCATACATTCGTGGCACCCGACACCGTAAAACCATGTGCCACCAACTTGCGGGCCCAGGCCAGATCGACATACTCTCCCGACCCCACGTTGATG
This sequence comes from Pirellulaceae bacterium, assembly GCA_041741955.1. Lineage (GTDB taxonomy): Bacteria > Planctomycetota > Planctomycetia > Pirellulales > Pirellulaceae > Aureliella. Next base: position 25,731 of record JBGSJL010000171.1, read on the forward strand.
CCCGTCAACATGGCAGGCCCATAGCCTGGATCGCCTGGGCTGAGCACCAAGTCGTCCGAACCAGCCCAGCCGAGTTCGGCAAGATTGTTAGGCATTCCATCGCCGTTATCATCTGGGTCCGGCGTGCCATAAAATCCGTCTGCTCCGGGAGTCCCCAGCAAGGGTACGCCTGGGTCAAACAACTTGATGTCGAATGCCAAGATTTCACTGCCGAGTAGGTCTTCGCCAGCCCGAGGGCCCTGAAGTGTAAACGCGGGATGCAGGAAACCCGCACCGACTTCGAAGCCGGCTCCGCCCAGTCCACCATTGGGATCGGCTGCGATGGCAGGAATTGGCATGGCGGCAGACGGCAGTAGCTTGGGCCCCAAGGCGAGTAGTGGCATCGTGGTAGAGCCAGTGCCGGGCAACGGAACTTGGATATGCGCAAATCGATTGGCTGGATCCACCAAGTCTTCCAAACTGTTGGCCGCAATATAGTCGCGCGTGCCCGGCAGTCCATCGCCCGTGTTGAAGACACGACGCACCGAAAGATCGCACAGTCCATGGATGCTGCTCATGTCGCACAGGGGCGATGGCAGTGTAAAATTGCTTCCGTCAGGCAGGGTTCCCGATTGCGGCGATGCCACGAATATCGGAAACCTGGCTGGCAGCAAGCCACTGGGTAAATTCAAGTCAGGACGTATTAGCAGCGTGCGGTAGTGCAGTCGGAACGAGTCCGGAAAACCGTCGAGATTATCGTCTTTGAAGAAGTTCGGCGATGCGACCATGTAGCCCGGGTTGCGATCGGGATTCAGGTAAGCCGGAAAAGCAGTACTCGAATTGGCGACCGTTGGCTCAACGAATATCGCAATCTCTGCGTGCTGCGAAGCGATCGAAATGGGTTCGAGATCGTCGACAATCCCGTTACCGTTGGCATCGGTGTCCAAGTCTGGATCCGTTCCTCTAAGAACGAACAGCGGCACTTTGCCGGTAAACCAGACATCACCAGCCTTGATTGTGCCCATTAGAATATCGTCTAAATCGCCGTAGCGACTCTGCGACGGATTGGCGAGTGCTAGCGTGTAGTCGGTGAGGACTCCATCATAGACTTTCAAATAACCCGTTGCAGTTGAAGGATCCCCCGGCGGCTCGGGGATCGCGGTCAGATTGTCCAGGTCCGTGCGAATACGATAGACGACACTCCGCAGTCGATTGTTCAGTTCAAGCACCGCCCGACCCTGCTTCATGCTGTCGCCGATGACTTTAAAAATCTGTGCCAACGAAACCATCATCAGTAGTGTGACTGCCGTGGCAATCATCACTTCTAAGAGCGTGAACCCTCCGCGCAGTTTCGTCGACCGGCGATTTGGCCGAGTCGAGGGAATCTTTTCATTTAGGAGCATGCAGAATTTCCTTGGGCACTCGGATCCGAATTCCGCCAATGCCAGTTAGACTAGGCTAAGTATTTGCGGGAACTGAGCCACACGCGAGATGAGATCGAACGTTGAGGTCGCGACGGGTGGTATCCTCGCCGACTCCCGACCATCCTCTATCTTACTCCCCACGCAGCCGATTGCACAACTTGACTGTACCCCTACTCAACCCAAAGGCAGCAACTTGGGACAAACAACCCTTTTGGTGGGCGTTTCTTGGCGGGCTTTTGGCCACCCTGTTGGCGGTGTTTGCCTCCACTGAGTCGCTATGGGTCGACGAATTGCACACGAGCTGGGCCGTGAGTGGCCAGTTGGCCGACGTTGGGCCGCGTGCCCGCGAAGGAAATCAATCGCCGCTGTTTTTTTGGCCAGTTTGGGGACTCGTCCAGACACTTGGTTTTTTTGACCTCAGCCCGACCGGAGCGCTCGGTCCAGAAGCGGACGGCGTGCCCGCGAAAAGTGTGTGGACACCCGCTGAGGCCGTGTTGAGATTGCCGTCCTCGGTAGCTTGGGGATTGGCCGTGTTCGCCTGCCTCATGTGGGCCGAGCGAGCATTGAAGGGCAAACCGAAGATTGCAATTGCCCTGCTCGTCTGGTTGCTGCTGGATCGAATTTTCTTGTTCTACGGAACCGAGGCTCGCGTTTACGCCTGGGTGCAACTCGTTGCCTTGCTGGGCTGGATGGCCATCTGGCGATTGCCCGCAACGCTGCCCGTGCCGCACAAAGCGCATCGTACATTTTGGATGGGCCAGTGGAGCTCGTTCCATTGGCTACTAGGCATCTGGCGTATGGCGGCGATTTGTATGCTTTTCTTGCACATCACGGCGGGGCTAGCTGTGCTGTGGCAGGCCGTAGTAGGGACCGTCGTGGTCTATCGTCGACAACCGACTCGACTTAGCGATTGGTCTGCAACTCTGCTGGTGTGTGGGGTTGCCGGTGCGGTCGCGCTGTCTTTCTCGGATCAAGCGTGGGAGCGGCGGGCGCAGTGGCAGAGCTTCGCCGGTGATGATTCGCTGTCCGCGTTGCTTCAATTGTTTCCGCTGGCTACCTATTTACTGCCGGTGGCTGTTGCCCGAGGATTGGATTGGGTTTTAACGCGAACGTCAACTGCGTCGCCATCGGCAGTGCCCGACCGGCCGGACGCTAGCGCGAACTTGTTCGCTGGATCACTTCTGTGGTCGGTTGCTTGCTTCGGACCATGGCTCACGGCCTGGCTGGTCACCGCCGTAGATTTGGCTCCGATTTTCCATCGCCGATTTGTGATTACCAGCGGGCTACCGCTGGCGATGTTGGCCACTACACAGCTCGTTAGGATTCGCCGGGGTTGGCTCTGCTGGGCGGCTGCCGCCTGCGTAACTGGCGGATTGATTGTCGGACAAGGCACACTGGCTAGTTGGCAGTCGGGCCAATGGATCGGCTGGCAGCGCGTCGAAGACTGGCGCGGCGCAGCCAACTGGCTCAGCGGCCGAATCGATCCAGGCGACGAGCTGTGGTGCGCCAGCGGCTTGATCGAGGGCCATACCGTCGATGTACCGCTAGCCCCACAACTGGATCGCTACCTTAGCTTCCCACTGCGCGGCATTTACTCGGTGACTGCATCCAGATCCAGCGGACAATTCGTAGAGCCCCACGCGCTGGTCGCAGATTCGCGGCTCTGGAAAGAACAATTGGATGCAGCGGAACAAATCTCCCGACTGTCCGGACTCCGCGTGGTCTGGATTGTCTATCGCGGACCGGCTACCACGCTCGCTCGTAAACTCCAGTCGCTGTTAGAGTCCGAGCGACGGGCGGCTATTGAGCCGAAAGTAATTCTCTCCAAGTCGTTTGGACGGGTCAGTGTCGCTAAGCTCGAGTACCCGCCGGATTAAGTAGTATGCCGAAGTAGTCTCGCTGTGCGGCCGTCCATAGCCCCATCGGGCCGAATCGCTGGAAGCTATTCGGCCCGATGGGACTGAATGATCCAGCCTGCCACTATAGTACGCCAAAGCGGCGTCCGTCGGAGGCAAGCTCCGAACGGACGGAAGTTCCCCGCGACCAAGCTCCCAGCGGAGGCAAGTTGCGAACGGATGGAAGCTCCGAACGGACGGAAGCATATGGAGGAAATTCGCTTTAGCCTAGCACTACTTAACGACGAACTCGACGGCGATGTGAGCTGGAGCGGTTGGCTCTGTCGCGCTAACTTGCATGTCGACTTCGAAAGGCCGCGCGATGCTGTTACCGCACAGGTCTTCTAAGTTGGTCGCTACTTCGATATTGTAAGTTCCGATTTCCCAAGCTTTCAGCGGCGCAAACTGCCACTTGGTCTCCTTGCTGGACACCCAAGATTCGCCAGGAATGACTGTGCCATCTTGGTGCCGAACTTGCAACACGCGCGTCAACAAAGCTTGATCGAGCGGCTCGTCGAACTCCAGTACGACTGCATCGCAAGTACCCGACGGAGGCGTTTGGATCTTCCACTGCTCGGGATCTAATTTTTCGTCGTCGGCTGGTACAACCGTAAACGGCTTGTCCACCGTTGCCAGCAGAGACTGCCCGCGTGCGTCTTGCCAATCGGAGTCGATACGCAGTGAATACTTTTGGCCAGCAACCAGAGCGGGCCCATCCTCTTCGCGTGGTCGTAGGCCGCGTTTGATGCGGCCAGGGTGGATAAACAGCGTAAAACGCGTCTGCTGACTATCCCATAGTTCTTCGCCTAGCTCCAAGAATGGCTTGTGTATCTCCGTGGGAGCTTGGGAGTCCGAAAGCTCGAACAGGTGAATGTGTTGGTAAGCTTGGCCGCGACTCATGGGCGATGAAAAATTAATATAAAATTTGAGCAAATTCTCTGGTAGGCGATCCGCTGATGGGAAGATTCTGGTGACCGTTGCTTTGGCTCTGGCAGGCGCATCGGGCAGTCTAAATGGGAGGTCACTCAGAGCTCGTTCGTTCGAACCATTACTCAGCACCGCCAGTACCTTCGGGCCAAAGTGAAATCGATAGTCGACATTCTGGCTGAGCGGATAGCGGGGAGTAAATACTGCCAAGCGATCTTCAGAAACGCGGTACTCACCCAGTAGCGGTGGCACGCTGGCTTGGTCGGCGGCCTTGACAGAAACGAAAAAATATTCCGCCGACAATTCAGCCGAGGTTGCATCCAGGCCGCTTACCACAAGGCCGCTTACCACAAAATGTGGCGTTGGTTGCAATCGCAATTCAACTTCGATCGACCGCGTGATCACCCGTTTGAGCGGAGCGCTGTCGTCAGCATTTGCTAGACAGCATGAAGCCAAAGAAAGTACAAGCCAACGCCAAGCTCGAATTGTGACTAGCCGAGATGTATTCAAGATCAATCTATCCTAGATGGCGATCGTCGAATAAGGAGTGCTCCACTTAGCCGGAGCACTCCCATGCGGATTCACGTTGGGTACTGGCACCTTGAGTACTGGCACCTTGAGTACTGGCAGTTTGGGTACTGGCAGTTTGGGTACTGGCAGGTTTAGTGCTGGCAGGTTGGGTACTGGCAGCTACTTTACGGCAGGTCGATGGTGGTTAGGTCGACTGCGCCGGTCGAGTTGGCAACCAGCAGCACGGCATGTTGGTTGCCGAGCTTATCGAGCTGCACCACATTCTCGTACTTGAGTGTTTCGTAGGGAACGCCAGCGGTGTCTTCGATCCGCGAGTCGATCGACTTGGCGCTATCCAGTTCGCTTTTGTCAAGCTTGAGTTTCATCACGCCGCGGGCATCATTGGCCATTAGCAAGTAGTTTTCGCCGTCTTTTTTGTAGACGATCATATCGAGCGGATTATTGTGATTGCCCAGCTCGGCGATGGTCTTGCCGCGAATCTTTTCTCCTTTGAGTTGGTCGACAGGAATGGTGACCAGCGGAGTGCAGGTGTAGGCCGCCAGCACGGTGTTCTCGTAGGTGATAAATGTGCGAACTGGCGAAGCAGTTTCTAGCTTGCCGTGGGCACCATGGTAAACTTCGATGCTGGTCGAAGTCTTCGCGCCATCAAATGGGAAATCGAGCACACGCAGCTTGGAAGCAAATTCTTCATTCGAAAGTCCTGCAACAATCAGTTTGCCATTTTCATATTGCAAATCGGTGATGGTGCTTAGCCGCGGATTGCGGCGTCCTTCTTTGGACTCCGGCGCATCGTCGAAGGCTACCTTAGCAAAGGCCACGTCCTTCAGGCTGACTTCGGAAACGTTGCCCTTGGCATCCGCTTTGAAAACAATTGGCGTGGAGTCGGGACCGAGTCCGCGTGAAACAGACAGGAAGATGCTTCCGCTGGCAGGATTGACAGCCATGTCGTTGATCGAGATTTGATCGGGCGCACTGCCAATCATCGCAGCGATCTTTTGGTTGACGCCAGCGACATTCACTGCAGCTTCGCTCGAAGCCGAAGAACGATCGCCCGTGTCGATCGCAAAGATGGCTGCACCACGAGTATCGCCGACAAAAAGAATGCCGTCGGGACCAAAAGCAATTGGCCCTGCATGTTGAATATCAGGCGTGCCCTTGCTCAGGCCATGCTCGGCGGCCAATAGAGCCGTACAAGGGAGGGTTAGGCAAGCCGACAGCGCGCCGCTGACGACGGTGCGCAGGAACGAAAATCGCGACATGAGCATGAGAGAAACTCCGTGAAAGGAAGCTGAGGATCGCAAAGAAGATGTGCGTCACAGGATGCTCTTAATTATCGCAGATGCGCAGCGCGATACAACTAGGTGCGACCACAAGTGCGGCCGTGTGGAACGTTGGTCGCCAGCGTGGTTCCTTACCTGCCGATGGAGACCACCGAGTCACAATTTTGCCGGTGGACACCAATAGGCCAAATTTTCGAAATCTTAAGATTGAGCAACCTATTGATCTCAGACAAGCGACCTATTCGAGCTGTTGCAAAAAATCATCTGGAAGCGGTTGGGTCGCACCGCGATGGCTGGCAGCGAATGCCCCACAATAGTTGGCAACACGCACAATGTGCTGGTCGGACCAGTGAGCCACCAAGCCCACTGCTAAGGCGGCTGAGGCGGCATCTCCAGCCCCGACCGAATCGGCTTGGGGATCGCGAATCAACGCGGGCACGGGACCTTCTGTTAGCTCCCGATCCCGCTGCAGGACGCAACCGCTGGCCCCTCGCGTCCAGAACACACAGCACAAACCGAAGGCGACTTGCAATTCAGCCGCGATGCCAGCGGGCGCTGCGACCTGCTCCAGTCCGAGCCACTGTGCCAGTAGCAACAGCTCGTCGGAGTTGCACTTGAGTACATCCGCAGCTAGCAAACTGCTGCGAATAATCTCCAAGTCGGGGTACGGCAGCCGCAGATTGATATCGAGAATTTTGATCGCTTGGGCAGCGGATTCCAGAAACCGATAGAGCGTATCGCGGGTTGACATCGAGCGCTGAGCGAGCGTGCCAAAGCAAACCGCCGAGGCGCGTTGGGCCAGCAGACCAACGGACTTGTCGAAGGCAATATGATCCCAGGCGACTTCTGGACCGATCACGTAGTGTGGATGTCCGTCTTGGATGGTCACGTCCACGTAGCCCGTTTGCGCGAGCAGATCGATTTGCAAGCAAGTGATATCGAGCGAGCTGGACGCCAGAGCCAATTGAATCGCCTGCCCCCGTTCGTCCGAGCCAATCCGGCTGACTAGGGCAGCCTGCCAGCCCAGGGCCGCGCTAAGCTGAGCTGCCCGCAGTGAAAAGTTGAGCGGAGCGCCACCCACAACTTCACCCGACGGCAGCACATCGACTAGGGCTTCACCAAAACCTACGATTAATTCAGACACGTAAATCAGACGCGGATTGAGCTTTGTTGAACAGTAGCAAGGCCAGGGACCATTAGACCAGAATCCCGCAGCCTTCGAAACCAAGGCTCAACTTATCCTGAGAAAAGCCAGACAAAGAGAAAATCGCGACAAATTACTTCCTGGACGGGTTCTCCAAATGACCGGAGTGCCGGATAATTGCGCGGTTCCCAGCTTCACTTAGTCTGCCGCACTGGCGGCCGAAATTACAAGATACCGGTAGGAGTCCACCCGAAGATGACAACCCAAATATTGGCCGCTCAAGCGGGCGAAATTACTGCCGAAATGAAGTTTGTTGCCGAGCGCGAGCTGCTGCCTGTCGAAACCATTCGCGATGAATTGGCCGCAGGGCGGATGGTCATCCCAGCCAACAAAGTCCACTTGCAGGGCCGACTGGAACCGATGTGTATCGGGATCGCCGCCAAATGCAAGATTAACGCCAACATCGGCAATAGTGCCGTAACCAGCAATGTGGGTGAAGAGCTAGAAAAGCTGCATACAGCCGTTCATCACGGCTCGGATACCGTCATGGATTTGTCCACCGGCAAGGACATCGACAATATTCGCAAGCAAATAATCGAAGCGTCTCCCGTGCCGATCGGGACGGTACCCATTTATCAAATGCTCGAAGAGCTGGGTGGCAACATCGAAGACATGCGAGCCCAGCACTTTCTGGATATGGTCGAGCATCAGGCCAAGCAGGGTGTCGACTACATGACGATTCACTGCGGAGTCATGCTGGAACACCTGCACATGACCACTCGCCGTGTGACCGGTATTGTCAGTCGCGGTGGTTCGTTGATCGCCAAGTGGATGATGGTGCATCGCAAGCAGAATCCACTATACGAAGCCTTTGATGACCTGTGCGATATCATGCGGCAGTACGACGTCACCTGGTCGCTGGGCGATGGATTGCGACCGGGTTCGATCGCAGATGCCTCCGATGAAGCTCAGTTTGCGGAGCTCGATGTCCTCGGCGAATTAACTCGTCGCGGTCAAGCCAATGGTACGCAAGTGATGGTCGAGGGACCTGGGCATATTCCAATGCACCAGATTCAAATGAACATCGAGCGGCAAATCAAGGTCTGCAACGGCGCACCGTTCTACGTGCTGGGCCCTTTGGTGACCGACGTCGCTCCGGGCTACGACCACATCACCAGCGCGATTGGCGCCGCCATGGCGGGTTGGCATGGAGCGGCCATGTTATGTTACGTGACTCCCAAAGAGCATTTGGGTTTGCCCAACGACGAAGATGTGAAGCAAGGTGTGATCGCCTACAAGATTTCTGCGCACGCCGCCGACGTGGCCCGCGGTCGGCCCGGTGCTCAGGATCGAGACGACGCGCTGTCCAAAGCTCGCTTCGCATTCGACTGGAAAGAGCAATTCCGATTGTCTCTGGATCCCGAAACGGCACAGCGATATCACGACGAAACGCTGCCGCAAGACACGTTCAAAAGCGCGCACTTTTGCAGCATGTGCGGCCCCAAGTATTGCTCGATGAAGATTACCGAAGATATTCGCAAAATGGCTCTGGCAGACGAACTGGTTGAAATCAGTCCTGCGAAGTAGCCTGGGTCGCGGAGGCTTCCAGGGAGCCACCGGCGGCCTCAGCCAGAAGCTGCACGCGGGTGTATTTCGTAGGTTCAGGCGACTTGATTTCAGCTTGGGTGTTGGTGCAAGCCAGCAGCCCTGGCAGATCCCAAAAACGCGCGGAGCCCGGTAGAAAATTCGCGTCGCGGATGGAGGCGACTTGGGCGAACGAGAAGCTTTGGGGCTCCAGCTTCAGGCGGATTTTGGACGTGGACCAGCGCGTGGAAAGCGATTTGTTCTTCGGCTCCACGTGGCTCGCCACAAACGCTCCCCCAGCCGCAAGAGCCGCACCGGATGCTCGGCCATGCAGAGTCAACTGTCTGTCGGGATAGGTTTCGCTCAGCCAGACTATCGACAGACCAATTTGCTGGGCCCGTTGTGCAAACCGGGGCAGGTTGTAGCCGTAGGTATAGGCCGCCGCTAAACGCGGGTTGGGCACCAAGGCTTGCAAGTCTGACGCTGGCGGGCTGCCGGTCTGTGCAGCCGGTTCGAATTGCACATAGTAAAAAGTTGGCTCCTCGTCGCCGCCGGAGACTTCGATACGAAATTGCGAGACCTCCGATGGCGGGGAGTCGGCTTGCGGGGTTGCGAGTTGCAGCGTTGCGGGCGGTAGGCTAGAGAGTTGCCAGTTAGGCACATGGGCTGCGCTAAAATTCGCGCCCGTTTCGTTTCTTTCCACACGGGGTGGCAGCAAGTCGACTGTGGTAAGTCCCAAGCAAACTTGCCAGCCGTTAACGAGAGTTTGGGAGAGCTGTTCCAGCTGGGCGACATCGCCGTGCAATTGTGCTTGGAGCTGCTTGTCGATGTTGCTCGCCCAAGACTTGAGCAAGTGTCGCTCAAAATCTTCACCCCCACTGGGTCGCGGATGCGAGGTGTCCCAGACGGTTAAATCTTCTTGGAGCGCTATCTCAAAATCGCGCTCCAAAATCGGCTTCTCAAAACCCAGCTTGAAGTGATCGTTGATCCAGCCATACAAGGCCACGCGGCTGACATGATTAAAGTTGTGACCAAAATGAATCGCGGGAAACAGCGCCACCTTGTCGCTGGCCCCAAACAGTCCGTAAAGCTTTTTCAGCTCTGGAAATCCATCTTGGGGCATGGTTCGCGTCCAGTCGTCGGCGGCAGTCATTCCCAGCGGGCGCGGTGCGACGAGCGCGGCGATTTCGACATTACCAGTTCCCGTTCGCAATAGGCAAGCGTTCTCACACGTGCATCCACCCTGCATGCCCGTGCTCACCATTACAGCCGGAAACGCTACGCTGATGCGTTCGTCCAAGGCGGCACCCAAGAAGGACTGCGTGCCGCCACCGCTCGCACCTGCGATCGCAACACGACCCGCGTCGACTTGAGGCAGCGTCAGCAGCATGTCGACCGCCCGCCTGACAGCCAAAGTTTGGAGGCCCAGCACGGATTGACAGTGCGCTTCGGCCCGTGGGCTGAACAACAACCAACCTAGGTCGCTCGCTTCAGACTCCGCAGGTTGTGAGGCAAAACGATGGGCTCGTTCTGCATTAATCTGTTGGCTGTCGCAGTAGCCCAGCATATCCCAGTGAAAGACGATGCATCCCATTCTCGCCAACTGGACACAGCGAGCTTGGATGTGATTGCGGGCAGCATTTTCAAACCTCTCGGCACCGGTGGCCAGCAATTGCCTAATCGTTTCGGGTTGCTCATCATAGAAACGCGCGTTGTTCCAGTGGCCGTGGGGTGCCAGAACCGCAGGGACTTTGGCATCGATTGAAAGACCCACGGGTCGGTATAAATTTCCGGTTACCATCAAGCCGGGCAGGCTTTCGAAAGTCACTTTTTCGATTGTGTATCCATCGTAATCGACTGCGTCGTAAATCTGCGGTACGACTGGGTCTAGCTCCACCGCTGGGTAGAGTCCCAAGCTGACTTTGAGCTGCTGTTTGAGTCGATCCGCTCGCATTTCCCAAGCTGGTAGCGACGCGGGAGGAGTGAACGGGCAATGGGTATCTAAGTCTCGCAAGGTGGGTGCAGCGGGTTGAGCCCACAGCGCTGAACTCAACACCGTGGCGAACAGGAAACAACAAGTGCGAGTCATTTGCGTCATGGCAACACCTAAGAACTGAATTTGAAACCAAGGGATGGGGCCTGCCCCGCGCCGTGAAGAATAAACTATTTAGCCCATTTCTTTAGCTGCCGCTGGCTGATGTGGTTCAAAGACCGTTCGCCGCTTCTGCTCTGACTGCTTGATGGCGTCGACCGCCTGGTTGTGGAGCAACTCTTGGACACGAAGTGCGGGCTGGCCGTTTTCGGTTTCTCGGCGAACATAACTTCCGTCACTTTGAAGCTGCCAAGAATTGGACGTATCGCGAAAGCAGCTTTCGAGCATGTGCATCAGTCTGCGTTTACAAGCATTATCTGGTACGGGTACTAACAATTCCACGCGGCGATCTAAATTTCTGGGCATCCAGTCGGCACTACTAATAAATACGAGATCGTCGCCGCCATGATGGAAGTAGATCACGCGGGCATGTTCGAGAATGCGATCGACAATGCTCACCACGGTAATATTTTCGCTCAGCCCAGGTACATTGGGACGAAGACAGCATACACCGCGAATGTTCAAACGCACCGTTACACCTGCTTGAGACGCACGGTACAGTGCCTCAATGATGGCTGGATCGACCAGCGCGTTGAGCTTGACCATAATCAGTGCGCGCTGCCCCTGTTTCTTGCGCTCAATTTCGGCGTCGATCAGACCGATGATTTTTTTGCGCAGGCCGATGGGTGCTGCTTCTAAAGCATGGTACTGCTGCGGCTGGGAATAACCGGTGATCGCATTGAAGAAGGCGCTGGCGTCGGTTCCCAATTCGTCGCTGCACGTGAAATAACTTATGTCGGCATAGAAGCGGGCTGTGGCTTCATTATAGTTGCCGGTCCCAAAGTGCATGTAGCGGACAATTCCGCGTGGCTCGCGCCGAACGATAATGCAAACTTTGGCGTGTGTCTTGAGATTCTTCACGCCATAGATTACCTGCACTTGAGCTTCTTCCAGTTCTTGAGCCCATTCAATGTTGCGAGCTTCATCAAAGCGTGCTTTGAGTTCGACGATGGCCGTCACGTACTTTCCGCGCTCAGCCGCCTTGCGGAGCGCGGACACAATCGGACTATTTCGGCTGGTGCGATAGAGTGTTTGTTTGATCGCCAGCACGTCGGGGTCGTCGGCAGCTTCTTCGATCAAACGTACGACCGGTCCGAAACTTTCATAAGGATGGCACAGTAGCACATCGCCTTCCGCGATCGTCGAAAACATGCTCTGCGTTGGATCGATCGCAGGATTTCGCTGCGGACTCCAGGGTGTGTCCCGCAAATGGTCAAAGCCTTCGAGTCCGTTGAGTTGCATGAAGGCCGAAAGATCGAGCGGATTGGGACTGTAGGTTGTCTTGTAATCGGAGACACGCAAGCAATGCTGTAGGAACCGCACCATCTCCAAATTGGCACGCGAGTCGATTTCGAGTCGTACGCATTCGGCTGTTTTCCGCTGCTGCAGCAGCTCCTTCATGCCGTGTAGCAGGTCGGCGGCCGAGTCCTCTTGGACACTTACATCGGCATTGCGGGAAATGCGAAAAGCAGCGGTAGCCAAAACCTGCTCGCCACTAAAAAAGCTGCTCGCAAAACAACTAACCAAGTCTTCCAGCAAGGCATAGCAAAAGCCATGTTCAGCCGGGAGTGTCAAGATGCGAGGCAGCGCGCGACCGAGGGGGATGACCGCAAAACGAAAATCGGCGCCGGCGGCTTGCCGCTTGGCCTTCGGAATTGCAATTTGTACGCACACATAAAGGGCATGGTTGACCAGCAGTGGAAAATCGTCGCTGGCGTGAATGGCCATCGGACTCAAGACCGGAAAAATCTCCTCTTGGAAGATGCGGTCCGCCGCTTCGCGATGGCGGACGCCAGCATCGGCCAACCGGATACGTTCAATCCCGTGACCAGCCAACGCGGGCTCGAGCTCCTCCAGGAAACACGCATATTGCTGCGCGATCATGCGTGTCGTGCGCTGGCGAATGGCATCCAGTTGCTCGGTTACCGACAGACCACTTTGATCGGTCGACGCCACCGCCGCCTGATGCTGAAGCTGCAGGCCACCCACGCGAACCATAAAGAATTCGTCCAGGTTGCTACTTGTGATCGCCAGAAATTTTAGGCGTTCCAGTAGGGCGACGTTGGGATTGATGGCTTGGTCGAGCACCCGTTGATTGAATGCCAGCCAGCTCATCTCGCGATTGATATAATTTTCTGGGAGCAAAACCATTTTAGTGTGTTCACTAGGACATGCAGCATGGTAGAGCCCCTAACATAAACGCTGTTGCCCATTTACGCTATTAGCTGACAAGCCAGCTCGCATGACCCAAAAAGAGCCAATCACCCGACAACGCATTGTGTGGTGGCGCAAAATTCTTTACGCGCTATTGCCAGCTCTGATGCTATTTCCATTGCTGGAATGCACCTTGATTGCCTTCGGCGTGCGTCCCATCACGGATCGCCATGATCCCTACGTTGGTTTTGTCGCGCAAATCCCCTTGTTCGAAGAGGTGTTGATTGACCAAATTCCCATGATGACCACTGCACCTGCCAAACTGGTTTGGTTTAACTCGCAGACGTTTCCCCAACGCAAACCGGCTGGCACCAAGAGAATTTTTTGTCTGGGCGGATCGACGACCTTCGGCCGGCCCTATGCCGATCTAACCTCGTTTTCAGGTTGGATGCGAGAGTTGCTGCCGGTCGCGGATAGCACTTGCAGCTGGGAAGTCATTAATGCGGGCGGTGTCAGCTACGCCAGCTATCGAGTCGCGGCTGTCATGGAGGAGCTATCGCAATACGATCCCGATATATTTGTCATATTCTCAGCGCACAATGAATTCCTCGAACGCCGAACCTACGCCAACATGTTCTCGCGGCCGGACGCTTTGCTGCGTCTGCAAGCGCTGGCGTCACGGACGCGAACCTTTGCCGTGATGGATCGTCTGTTAGTCGGCAATCGCCAACCTGCGGCGGCCACCGACATCCTACCCGCCGAAGTGGACGAGCGACTCAATCATACGATTGGACCCCAAGACTACACACGCGATCCCGTTTGGCAACGCAAGGTAGTAGAACACTACCGAGTCAACTTGCAACGCATGGTTGATATCGCCGAGCGAGCTGGCGCGCAGATCGTCTTGGTTGCGCCTGCTTCCAATGAAAAAGACTGCTCGCCATTCAAGAGTGAACTCGATTCTCAACTGAATCCCGATCAGCGTTCCGACTTTCAATCTCTATTGCAGCAAATCCTGGCCGCCGAGCAAACACACGACTGGCCGCGAACCGTCGAGCTGTGCGCGCAGGCGCTGTCCATCGATTCGGGCTACGCGGAGGTTCACTACCGTCTCGGTCGAGCACTGTTTGGCCTGCAAGACTTTGAGCGAGCCGATTTCGCCTTTGGCAGGGCCGTGCAAGAAGACGTTTGCCCCCTGCGGGCGATCGAAGCCATCACCGCTGCGATCCACGAGATTTCCGAATCTCATTCCATACCCTTGGTCGACTTCCAATCGCTGCTCCGCGAGAAATGCCAAGTCGAGTTGGGCCATCGTTGCCTAGGGAAAGAATACTTTTTAGATCACGTACACCCC
>JBGSJL010000172.1:0-3622 GCA_041741955.1 Pirellulaceae bacterium
AAGGGCCGCAGTAATTGCGGGTAACTGGACAATTGGGGGCATGATTCAGCTCCATTGACAGCCTAAACGACCAAGTCCTCGTCGAAGACAGGTAGTAGCATTCTAACCCAGTTCTCACGATGACTGCAAATCCATTGGGGCTTTTTTAGTACGAGAAGTCGAGGCGAAGAGTCGCGGCCCGCTGGGCCGGTTAAACGAAGAGTCTCGGCCTAGGCCGGTTAAACGAAGAGGTCAAACTTAAATGCATTCCCCCCCTCAACCCCAACCCTTCTCCCCCGGAGTACCGGGGGAGAAGGGAGCAAGAATTCAAGAATTATGTTCCCGACATTTCCCCCCGGAGTACCGGGGGCGAAGGGAGCAAGAATTCGATGTGGATGCTTCTCCCGCCAGAATATCCAAAGGAGAATTGGGCAAGAATTCAAGAATTAGAATTAATTACAGTGTGGATACTTTTGCGGACGACGGTGGGTTCAACAAGCGAAAGGCGGCGGGGACGAGGGTTAGCGACAGGAGCGTGGCACCGGTTACTCCCGCACCAATGGCTACGGCCAGCGGTGGCCAGAATTCGCCACCGCTGAGCAACAGCGGCAAGAACCCCACAACGGTGGTGGCGGTCGTGGCGAGCACATGCCGCGTGACCTCCAGGATGCACTCGACCATGGCAGGGATGCTGCCGCCGCGGACTCGTTCGTCCGCGTCCAGCGCAGCGACTACTACAATCGAGTCATTGATCGCGATTCCGACCAATCCCATGGTACCGATGATCGCCATAAACCCGAATGGATAGCCAAAAAGCCACAGTGATCCCAGGCCCAGGCCAATGCTCAGCACTGCAACCAGGCCGATCAAAAAGGTGAGTCGAAACGAGCCGAGGGCAAGCACTAAGGAGGCGAGCATAGCGACCGCTAAGACGGAGACATTGGCCAGCAAGCGGCTAACCGCTGCGGAGCGCTCGGCGGCTTCGCCACCAAATTCAACCGTATAGCCCAGCGGTAGCTCGATACCGCTCGTGGCGACGCGCTGCTGCAGTTCGGCGAGCACTTGCGAGGGCAACGTGCCTGCGGTAATGAAGCCTTGGACTTCATTCATGCGGCGGCCGTTGTAGCGAGTGATCACTGCTCGTTGAGGATTCAGCTCGATCTGGGCGATACTGCCGACGGGGATGGTATCCGCGACGGCGCTCATAGGTTTGTCGCCTGTGCTGGCGAATAGTCCCGCACTCCGCAAATCGCCGAGCGTTTGTTGTTGGTGGCCAGTCACGCGGACACGGACGGGAATTTCTTCCACCTCCTCGATAATTGTGCCTGCCAAAACGCCTTCGAAGCGCGCGAATAACTGCTGCGCGACCACAGCTTCAGAAAGTCCAGTCCAGCTGGCTTGTTGACCAGCGACGGCAACGGATGCGACAGCACGAACTTCACTCAGCGCCGTCCGCGCGTGCAAAACATCGGGAATCGTAGTCGCGATGGTTCTGTATTGCTCGCCAAGGTCTTTTAATTGGTCCAAGTCGTTTCCAAAGAGTCGCATTTCAATAGGTGCATCGAACGGTGGACCCTGTTCCAGTTCGCGTACTAACAGACGCGCGCTGGGAAAATTGGCGTCCAGTTCCGACTGCAGTTCGCGAATGAGCGTCAGCGATTTGGAGTTGTCGTCGAGCGTCACGATGGCTTGGGCGTAGTTCGGCGAGTTCTTGCGTCGAGCAATAATGTTGTAGTAGAACGGCGGTGCACTCTCCCCCAGAAACCAAGCGGTGTGATGAACGCGATCGCGCTGCATAAGTACGCGGTCCACCGAGCGAGCGATTTGCTCTGTGCGCGCCAGCGATGTACCTGGTGCCATTTCCAATTCAATATGGAATTGGTCCCGGTCGGCGGGTGGAAAGAATTGCTCGCTCAACTGTGCAGCCACGCAGAAGCCAGCCAGCGGTAACGCGCAACCCAGGCCGATCCCATACCACGGATGACGGACAATCCAAGTGATCGAGGTTTCATAACGTCGCGCGAGCCAGGGCAGACTGATCCCATGCTGCAGCATCGAGTGGTTTTGCCCGGTCTGCGAACCACTTTGCAACAGGGCGGCGCTCGCGGGCAGGACCGTCATGGCTAAGATAAACGAGCTGAAAATGGCCAACATGACGGTGACGGCGATCGAGCCTACAAACTCGCCAGCCGGTCCTTCCATCAATGCAATCGGCGCGAAGGCGAATGCCGTGGTGACCGTCGAGGCCAACAGCGGTGCGAATAGGCGGCTGACCATGTCAGCGACCGCATCGCGCGGCGACAGTCCGCGCCGCAGGCTGATGTCGATTTCGTCAGCAGCGATGATGGCGTTGTCGATCAACAACCCCATCGCAATGATCAGGCCCGTAATGGACATTTGATGGATGGGCATACCTAGGACACGCATGCCAAAAATGACCATCAGCGCGGCAACGGGCAGCGTGGCGGTGACCAGTAGCGAGCTTCGCCAGCCCAGAAACAGTAGTGTCACGAAGCTAACTGCAGCGACACCCAAAACAAGATTCTTGATCAAGGTCTGCAGCCGATCGCGGACATAGCGGTCCTGCTCCATAATCACTTCCAGACCGATCCCAGTGGGTAGCGCTTGCTGAAATTGGTCGAGCGTCCGAGCGGCGTCCTGGGCCCAATGATCGATACGGAATTCGGGACGCAGCATCACGCTGACGACGATTCCCGGTCGACCGTCGATAATGGCTTTGGCAGCCACAGGCTCTGGCGTCGTGCGGCGAACTTGGGCCAAATCGGATAGTCGCAGCGTTTCACCGGGAGTCTGTCCAGGCGTTGGACTTTGCAATGTCATGTTGAGGATGTCCTCGATCGAACGGAATTGGTTTTTCAGCTCGACCACCATCTCTGTGTTTTCAGTTCGTAACACTCCGGCCGATGATTTGACATCGCCCTGCACTAGCTGAGTTGCAATTAGGGAAGCGGGCAACCCGAGCGAACCGGCGCGCTGAGCGTCGATCTCAACCGTAATTTCTTCCAGAGGATCGCCGAACAAGTCGACGGCCTTGGTGCCGGTGACCGCAAACAGGTCGTCTTTGAGTTCGCGGGCTAGGCGTCGCAGCACTCCGCTGGCCACGGGTTCGTCGCGCTCCCAGACAATGGCCCCAATCCAGGCATAGGCAGCGATATCGAGTTCATCAAATTTGGGCCGCTTGGCACCCGGAGGCAGACTACCGATCGAGTCTTCGAGCTTCCCACGCACGGCGGACCAGATCGGGTCCGTGTCGTAAACTTCGTCGCGAAGCTCAATCGATATGAACGAAGAACCGGCACGACTCTGCGATCGCATCCGCTTGATCTCCGGAATATCGAGCAGTTGTTCCTCGATTTTTTCAGTCACCAAAGCTTCGACACGAGCGGCGTCGGCACCGGGAAATACTGTCGTGATATTGGCCGCACGCTGAGTCAATAACGGGTCCTCCATCCGCGGCAAGACCATTAGTGATGTCGCACCGGAGGCTACGGCGAGAAGCAGAGTCAACACGATCAAACGACGATCGCTGTAAAATCGGGCCGCCAGCCAGCCAACTGGATGAACGGCCTTCGATGGCACAGGGGACGGATTCACAGAGGACCGATTCTCAGAGGACCGATTC
>JBGSJL010000173.1:0-30849 GCA_041741955.1 Pirellulaceae bacterium
CACCGCTTTGGCGTCCTAAGCCGGGCGCAAAGCTCACCACGACAGTTGCTATCCCTCCGCCCGCGGTGCGGGCGGAGGGATAGTGACCTAGGCTGCGCGTCAGCGGGGCACTAGGACACCAAAGCTTCAGCCGTCGGGGACAAGCCCCGGAACGGCTGCTGTTCGTTGCATTTCATGTCCGCTTCGGGGCTTGTCCCCAACGGACACCGCTTTGGCGTCCTAAGCCGGGCGCAAAGCTCACCACGACAGTTGCTATCCCTCCGCCCGCAGTGCGGGCGGAGGGATAGTGACCTAGGCTGCGCGTCAGCGGGGCACTAGGACACCAAAGCTTCACGGCGTCGGGGACAAGCCCCGGAACGGCTGCTGTGAACCATCGATCTACAATCAATTATTTAGTGAGTCCCTCAATGACAGTAATCGATCGATTCACGGCGACATTGGCAATGCGCTGTGAATGGCCGCTGGGCCATTGAATACTCAGATCGACCATCGCCGTACCGGAAGGAACGGCGAAGAGCAACATGCGTTGATTGCTGGCGATGTAGCCACTACCGGCCACGAGTTGCTGAGTGGACTTGAAATCGTCTGCCGCCGCCGTGACTTGCGTAAAGAACGCATTGCGATCCGATTGTACACCGACCAAAAAGACCGCCAAATATTCACCGAGCTGTGGGGTTTGATTTTCTAGCAGTGCCAGCGGTGATTCGAGATCGGTGCATACCAAGTCCAGCCGGCCATCGCTGTTCAAGTCCAGCGTCGCCATGCCTCTGCCGAGACCGGGCAGCGCAAAAAAATCACCTGCACTACTGGTTGGCAATTCGACGAACTGGGTACTACCAGTGTTGAGAAACATCTGAGGCCGCATTTTTTCTACGATCCCCATGTGTGAATGGTCGTCGATATGCCCATTGAGCACCGCCAAATCCAGATCGCCATCGAGGTCGACGTCGAGCATTTGTGCGCCGAAACCCAACATGGGGCGACTCGGACCCACCAAGCCTGTTTTCAAGGTTGCGTCCGAGAATTGACCCGCGTCCTGTAGATAGAGCGTATTGCTTTCGTCGTAAAAATTCGTAACCAGCAGATCGACTTCACCATTCTGATCGACGTCTCCAGCCGCCACTCCCATGCACGCCTGTGCCAGTCCGGCTTGATCGAAAGCAATCCCCGCCAAGATGGCTTCATCATCGATTGCGAAGCCATGACGTGCCGTATCGTCGCGTTGGAAACGGAGCAATAAATTTGCCTGTTGATCAACGGCCACAAAGATGCTCGGCAGCGTTTCACCCAGCGGCAGGAAGGCCAGTGCGCCTAGTCCATTGCAGGACAGCGGACGCGGCGGTGACCCGTCGTAAAGTTCAAAGTGGCCTTGGCTGCTGGGCACCCAAATGTTTTGGGGTGCTGGCGTAAAGACAAGCGGCGGGCAAGCCCTGGGTTTTCCGCCAATCGCGCATCGCTGCGTATAGACATCGGTACCCGTCACGTAGTTGACGTCGTAGATTTCAGTCAGTCCGTCGCCATTCAAATCGGCTGCCAGCGCGCTGACGGTCCAAAGATCCGAACTTTCACTGAACAATAAATTACCATCTCGAAAAGTCCCGTCGCCCTGATTGAGCCACAATTGATTACCGCCCACATTGGCCACGTAAACATCGTCAAATCCGTCCGAGTCTATGTCTGCTACACAAACTCCTTGACCAAATTGACGATCCGCAATGCCAGCAGCCTGAGTAACCTCTGCGAAGTCTGTAAGTTGATCGTCCCGCGAGCCAAGGTTGCGGTAGAGCCGATCGCTGGGCACGAGTACGTTTGCAGGAACGGGCCAAGGTGTACCCTGCGCCAAGAACAAATCGGGCCTGCCATCGTGGTCGTAGTCCAACACGCCCACGCCCGCACCGGTGAATTCGAACATACGCTTGCCCAAGCTCCGATCGACAAACGAATTCTGATAGACAAAATCGATACCAGCCCGCGAAGCGATATCGACAAAACGAACTGCAGATCGTTCGTCGCTCACAGCCGGCGTGAGACTACTGGCTGCAACGCTTGGCGGTGGTGGCACATTTTCCAAGTCCGCCTGCGGAAACTTTGGAGCTGGAAATCGCTCGAACGCATTGCTAAGCAACTTGAGGTCAGGCGATACAACGGTTTGCGGCATGGCCGCACCGAGCACGCCTCGTTTTCCGATCTCCTCGAGCAACTTCCGATGCCATGTTGCCTGTGCGTTAAGTCGCAGCGCGTATTGGCACCAAGCGATCGACTCCCAGTACCTTCCCAGCTTGTTCGTTAACTCGGCTGCTTGCCGAATGGTCGGCTCGTAGTTTCTGGTCCTGCGAATTCGGTCGACCGTTTGGTGCAATGCTTGAAGCTCGGTCGAGCGCATTTCCAAAGCCTCGATGGCCGCCGTTTCCTTGATCTGGCTGAGCGATTTTGCTAGCTCCGCGCATACTAATGGGTGGTTCGGGTCGCGGCTGAGCGCTTGGAGCAGGCAGTGAACACTACCGCGAACGTCACCCGATTCGCGTAGCCACAGCCCACGCACGCACCAGATATCGGCGTTCGTGTCTGCACTTTGTGGGAGTCGAGCGTTCCAAGCCGCCAACTTTTCGGGATGCACCGCCCGCCAAAGATGACCCAACTGCGCATGGGCGGCTAACAATTGCGGCTGTTGGTTCAGCAAATCAACCAGTAACGATTCTGCCGCGACTGCTTCTCCGTTTTGCTGATGTTTGCGAGCGAACACTAGATTGGGAAGCAGGTCGCTGGGTGTCGCGTCGCGATACCGCTGGATTTCAGTCCAATCCTGGAACTCTGTCCAGGGATTTCCCAAGTCCAGAAGCGTTTCAAGGGACATGCGGTCGGCGCGGACTAAGGCCAATAGATGTGGCTGCATTTCGCCGCGCCGACCGCAGACCCCCAGTATCCAGGCCAAGCGTTCGCGGGCTTCGATGAGCTCTGGATTGATTTTTAGACTGGCCTGCAACTGTTCGATCGAGTTGGTGGCTTGGCCCAAGTGAAAGTAGATTTCACCCGCCGCCCACCGCGCCACGGCCGCTTGAGCCCCCGCCGCATCGGGAACTTGTCGATAGTGCTGGAGCGCCTCTGTGTAGCGCTGGAGCTTCGTAGCCGACTCTCCAGCCAGCATTCGTAACGGCACCGCCCCCGGTTCGGCAACCAGCAGCGTTTGTGCGATCTGCAACGCTTCGGCATAACGCGCTTGTCGAAAGCTTCGCTGCGCGTCGGAGAGAGTTGACGCTGGCACGACCTGTTTAGGTGCTAATTGCGATGCCCGCGGATCGGCAGGCTGACAACCTGCCGCAGCAGCCAGCAGCAGCAGCAGTAAGCCCAATGGGCGAATCGATTTGTGACGGGGAAACTTCATGATTCTTTTCATGATACTGATTGTGCAGTCAACGATTTCTTAGGGGTACGAGCACGATGTCTTTGGGTTATGAGCACGATGTTTTTGGGGTACGAGCATGATGTCTTTGGGGTACGAGCATGTCCGTTCGGAGCTTGCCTCCGACGGACACCGCTTTGGCGTCCTAAATTGCGGTGCGTCCCCCAGTTTCATCTGGCCGAATCGCTTCCAGCGATTCGGCCAGATGAAACGTGTCGAGTGCGTACGACTATAGTACGCCAAAGCATGCTTTGAGGGAGGCAAGCTCCCCGCAAAGCAATCGCCGTTAAAATCAACAGCCTGGCCTTCTACTCGCTGGGCATTTGCCGGATAACGCGATGTTGTCCAAGCGGGACGGCGGGCAATAGTTGTTCGTCGCCGCCGGGCCACAGGATCCGCAGACTTACATTTCCCGCGAAGTCGCCAAGTCCAAAATGGAGGTGCGGCTGATTTGCAGCAGCAAAGCTTGTTCCACCACACAACTCACCCACATAGGTTCGCTCGCCGGCAGTAACTTCGGCCCGCACGCCGATTCCATAACGATTGCATGTGCTGCCGACAAATGACAGGCTCAGCCATTGTCCGCGCTCAGAATCATTCCTGAGCAGGTAAGCGGGATCATTCAAATTCAAGATCAACAGGTCGAGGTCGCCATCGTTATCGTAGTCGGCTGTGGCCACTCCGCGCGACATCCTCAGGTCGTTAAAGACAGGACCCGCCAACTGTGAAATATCCCGCCACTTCTTCAAGCCCGTGTAACTGAACAACTGTGGCTTCATGCGTGGATCGGCTTGATGAGGCGCCGTGGCGACATGACCGTTGGCGACGAACAATTCCATCTCGCCATCCTGATCGAAATCCTGCATCACGGAGCCAAATCCCAAATAGGGCAGCGTTGACTGATGCAAGCCCATGCGTCCGGTTACATCTTGAAAACCATGGTTCCCAAAATTTTGGTAGAGCGTATTGGACTCAGCCGTGTAGTGGGTGACGTAGATATCTAGAAAACCGTTGCGGTCAAAGTCATTCACCGCCAGACCCATACTGGCTTGTGGCATCCCTAAGTGATCGGTGGCGCAGCCCAGCAGTTTTGCGTTTTCTTCGAAGTACCCATGGCCCAAGTTGGAAAACAAAAAATTGTCATTCGTGTCATTCGCAACGTAAATGTCCGGCCAGCGGTCATTGTTGAAATCGGCGACAGCCACGGCCAATCCGCGGCTGCCCGGTCCGACCAGACCGCGCGCGTTGGACTGTTCCAGAAAAGTTCCGTCGCCTTGGTTGATGTAACACGCATCGGGCCAAGGTTCGAGCTTAGACGGATTGCAGAGTACGACGCGCTGTTGATCATCCAAGCAGGTTGTTGGTTGCAGTGGGTCGTAATTCAAGTAATTGCAAACGTACAAATCCAGATCCCCATCCAGGTCCAGATCGGCCCAAGCCGACGTGGTGCTCCAACGCGGATCGGCCACGCCAGCCGCTTGTCCCACTTCTACAAAACTACCGTCGCCACAATTCATCCAGAGCGTATTGGCAGACACGTTACTGATGTAAATATCTTGGAAGCCATCGTTATCAAAGTCACCGACTGCGACCGCTTGGCTAAACGCGTTGTCCGCCAACCGGGCTTCTACGTCGACTTGGCGAAACGAATGGCCGAGATTTCGAAACAGTCCATCGACAGGTTGCCCTGCTCGGTTTGTAGCCGCCGGATTCCCTCCCTGATTGAGGATGATGTCTATACGACCATCCAAGTCATAGTCGATCCAACCACAGCCACCGCCCAATGTTTCAACGGCCAGCAATTGTCCGCGCGCACCATTGTCGAAAACGTGGTTCACCCCCAGCGCTGCGTGGACTTCGTTAAACAAAACATGTGTGCTTAATTGAGCAGGCTCGCCCGCAGGCTCTCGGGCAGTAGCGTTCGTTTCGGGAGACGCGGGCTTTTGCGATGCACTTTCACTGTTTAAGCGGTTGGGTGCTTCGGGCGGTAGCTGAGCACGTGGACCGCACCCGAAAATCGGGAGCATCATGGTCAACAATAGAGACCAGCTAGCGAATTTGAGTGCGTAGTTCATTTGAATATTCGATTTCACCGCACTGCTGAAAGTAGTCCGCTAGTTTTTCGTAGTCGCCTTGGGGCACGGCTTCAAAATTAGCCGCTTGTAAAAACGCTTGCGAGACTTCAATTCCAAGATTGGCCTTGGATTGTAGTGCTTTCGCGGCTTCTACGCCTTGGCTACGCCGTACCACGCCCGCTAATTCATTTTGACTGGAATAGTCAAATGGGCAAATCGCCAGTGCCCGCGCGTATGCATCGGTCGCTACCTCCCACTGCTCCTGGGCGGCCGCATACCAACCTTTGAATCTCCACAGCCGGCTATCGTTGGCTGGTACGTCGGACTCTGACTTAAGCAATTCGCCCAAGGACTCGATTGAGCCTGCCTGCACACAGTTCGACATGGCCAGTCTCCGCAATTCGGTGTTTTGCGGATAACGTCGCCTCAAGGCATCCAATCGCAATGTGTCGTCGATCGCGATCACTCCAGACACTTCGGCGGGAGCCTCGCTGGCGGCCATCGAAGCACTGTCGCGGTGGAGCATCGCATGCGCCAACTGGGCGACTTGAAAAGTTTCGTTGTCGGGATCCTTTTCTAGCCAAAACTGATTGAGCTCATCGCCATTGGAAAACGTCAACCAATTGGCCGTGAACAGGTAGGCATACGTTGCGCGCGAGTCAGCTCCGTCGTGGATTGCGCGGATCGCTTCGTCCGTTGCGGCCTGTCGCTCGCACAGCATCATATGGATGAACAACAATCGCAGGCTCGATTCATTGTCCTGCGGGTAGAGGCGCACGGCGCGCTGGCACGTTTGGCGGGCTGCGAGCGGCTGCACGAGCGTTTCCATCTGTAGCAAGCTCAGCTCATGCAGGGCTTCGATAGGGGCCGCATCAGGTAGTTGCCGTAAATACTCAGCACATTGCGGTAGGTCGCCCATAGCCCGCGCGGCCGACGCCGCCAACGACCATGGCTTTACCTCCTGAGGCTGAAGGATGGCCCAGGCCCGCGCCGCGCGTTCCAGCTCGGGCCAATCGGCCGCCCGTCGCGCTTGGTCGCTGGCACGTCGCAGTTCGGCAATCTTGCTAGCGATCGACCAGCGATATGCGACCAATCCGCCTCCGAGCAGCAAGATCAACCCCAGGCCCATGCCGACCAGTCGCCGGAAAATTCTCGGCGAGGCTGGTCCTGATTGGCCGGACAAACTCGCTTGCGGTGTTGTCGGTCGCTTCATCCAATCGCCTCGTCCGTGTTTTGTAGTCGCATGATGTGATAGAACAGGTGTCTGTAGTGTACAATCGTGCTAGCCTTTAAGGACTCGTCCGCAAATAAACTACCGAATTGAATATCAGGCGAAGTGCGTTGGCACCCGGTTTTTACGAGAACCGGACGCTAACGCGTTGCGGCTGATCCAGTTGTGGGTGGGTCGAGCGTGCCGATAGGCCACGATGACCCACCATTTTTATGTGATTGCAATATCGGTGGGTCTTCATCGCTATCGCGATTTGACCCACCCTACAAAAAAATCACAACCGTTCACGGTTACCCATCGTGCGAGCCCTCAAGTAGCCGTTGGTCACTTTTTAGATTGAGCCAAAGGTTTCGATGGGGCTGTGCATCAGGTCGAAAATGGGAATACGCGAGCAGAGATCAGGAATGTTATTCGTCAAAAAAATATTTTGCCTGTTGGCGCTCTGTACGGGACTGTGCGTCTGGCCAGCGGTTACGGCTTTTTGCCAAGACCTAGTGTACCCGCTCGGCGTCGTATGGTCCGAGCAGGGAGACGTGTTTGTCGCCGATCGTAATTTGCCAGGCATCTGGAAAATTAGCGATGGTCAAGCGGTCGTTTTCTACCAAGCGTCAAAAACTTTTCGCACACCCATGAATGCCGTTCGCTGTTTGGCGATCGACCAACAAGGCAGACTGTTGGCAGGCGACTCGGCGACGCGTGAGATCTATCGGTTTGACTCGGCGGGCAAGCCTGAACCGCTGGGTCAAGCAGTGATCGGAATTCCGATGGATATCGCCGTTAGTAGCAGCGGTGACATTTATGTGGCCGACTTGGAAGCTCATATGATTTATGTGATTCCAGCCGCCGGTGGCAAGCCGACGGAATTTTTAGCAGTTCCCGCACCCCGCGGCCTTGCCATCGACAAAGCCGACAATCTGTGGGTTGCATCGCACGGTCCGAACCAAGTGCTGCGCATCTCGCCCGATAAGCAGCAAGAAGTGGTTGTCGCCGGTCAGCCGTTCCAGTTTTCGCACCAGATCCGCGTCGACGATGCGGGGACTGCCTATGTTGCGGACGGCTATGGCAAGTGCCTTTGGAAAATAATTATTGGCCAAAAGCCAGAAAAGTTGTTCGAAGGCGAGCCGTTAAAAAATCCAGTCGGAATTGCGATCCGGGGCGACCGACTGCTAATCGCCGATCCTCATGCGAAGGCCATTTTGCAGGCTTCGACGACTGGCGGAGAGCTGAGTAGCCTGCTCAAACCGTAATGCTAGCATTCGTTTGACGCCTAGCCGAAGGCGTAGGGTTTTCCTTTCAAACGGTCGCCTACGGCTTGTCGTCAAACGACATCTCATGTTGTGAATCGTTTGACGCCTAGCCGAAGGCGTAGGGTTTCCTTTTTCCTTGGTGCCTGCCCAACTTCTCTTTACACAAATGCTGCATATGATGTAGCTTGAACTGTTAATTTGAGATCCAGACACGCTGGCTCCTGGCGGGCAATCCTAATTGGACCTGCGCCAGTTTGCTTATTAGCCCAATCGTAGGATAGTATTTATGAACGGAATCGGACTTCTCGTTCTGCTCGCTGTTGCTGGGCAACTCAGCGTTTCCCAGCACGCTGCCAACAATCGCGACTATGGGTGGGAATTCGACCCACAGAATCCCGACCAAGCTCTGTGCTATATCGTACAAATTTCGCCGCAAGAAGCGGCTCAAATGCAGGCCTCGGGTTTGGAGGACACCAGCAACATGCCACCGGAGCTGGTGGGTCGGGCTCGGCGAATTGTGTTGCGGATTGGAAATGATATCCTCCCGCAAACGCCGAGTTTGGAAGAAATTAGTAAAATGCCTCCTTTAAGCTCGCCGGGCGACGCGGTGGCATCACTAGGGCCTGGCAAGTACTCCGACGTCGAACTGGACTCGCTGCACAACGTACAGCAGGGCGGCAATCGTGGACCCGCGTCGAGTTTGCAGAGCAACAGTGGCTTCCAGAGCAACAGTGGCTTCCAGAGCAACAGCGGTCTACCAAGTAACGGTGCCAACTCGAGCTTGCCACGCCCCGGTTTTCCCGCCAATCCCAGCGGAGTCCCAGGATCCGCAGTCACACCCAACGCCATCGATCAAGCCAAAGAGCTCGCGCGCGGAACAACGCCGGGCTTACCGTCGTTTCCTGGCGCAGCCCAAGGGACTGCAGCCAATCTCGGCAATTCTGGAAATGCAGCGAGCTTGAGCGACGGATTGACTTTTCCCAGCCCCTTTAACTCAGCCAACAGCCAAGCAGCCAACAGCAACTCAGGCAACATGGGCCTCGGGAGCCCTTTGGTCAACTCGGCTCCTTCCATGGCTCCGGCCCTACCCAACGGCTTTTCTGGTCAAGCCAACAATTCAAAATTCAATAGCAACGTGGACTCCAATCTTCCGGCTGCCAATCCACTCGCTCAGGCCAACAGCAACAACTGGCGGGCTGGCTCGGATCGCAGCGGCGACGAAACGAATCGCTTGGCGGACGGTCGCGGGAACAATGCCTACGACCCGAATCGCCCTAATTTTAATGGCAATACGATCACACAAAATCCTGGATATGGATCAAGCTACGACCCCAACTATCCGTCGATTCCCGGTCGCGAGATGTTTAATGGCATAGCGCCTCAACAAACACCCAATGTTGGATTCGGCAATTACCCTGGCAATCTGGGACAGGGTAATCTGGGGCAGGGTTATCTCGGGCAGGGCTTCACGAACTTCAATTCTGCAGCGCAGGCGGGCACGGGACAGGGTAATGGCTACGACTATTCTCAATCCGGAATCAACGGAGCTGGAATTCGGCCCGTTCAAGTCGCCATGGGCAACGGCAGCAATGGAGCCGCACAAGTGCCACCGCTGCGACCTGGAGACTTGGCATCGACGGACAAGAGCGCTGGTGATGCCAAGCCCTCTGCGGAAGAAAAAAATCCTCGGACAAAGGCCGCCGACGGAACCATGAGCGTCTTCCTAGTATTGTCGCTAGTGGTAAACGGATATCTTTCCTGGCTGATCAGTAAGCTACTCACGCGCTACCGATCGCTACTGACCAGTCTCCGCGCGCAGACAGCATAGATGCCTCATTCTGGCAGGCTGCGGAAGGGGTTGAAGCGTAGATAATTTAAATGCCGGTACAGCTCATTGCGCTGCAACAGGTCGGCGTGTTTGCCGATGTCAGCCACTTTGTGATCGTGGATCATCACGACAAGGTCGCATTGCCGGAGCGTCATCAGGCGCTGGGGCAATACGACGGTGATGGTCTTGGCACTAACTAGGCTGGCAATGGCGGCCAACGACTGTTGCTCGACTTGGGTCTCATAGTGACCGCTGGGTTCCTCCACGACCAAGACCGAAGCACGCGTCAAGAGTGCCCGCGCGATGCCAATTCGGAAAGCCGCATCGCCGCCGAGTCGATCATCCCCTGGCGAAATTAGTGTGTTGAGGCCATCGGGCAACTTCTGGAGAACCTCCACCAGTTTGGCACCTGAGACGGCTCCGTTCAGTTCCTCCTCGGCAATCTTTTGACCGTTGCGGAGCAAGTTATCTCGGACCGAGCCGGCGACTAGCGTGCCGTCGCTGGCCACCCAGTGTGCACAGCTCATCAAGCTCTGCGGCTTGAGGTCGGAAACGAGTATGCCGTCGACCAACATGCGACCGCTTACAGGCCTGCCAAATCCCATCAGCAGCTCGACCAGTGCATGGGCTTGCAGGCGTTGGCTGGCCAGCACACCGATCAACATGTTTGGCTTAAATGTGATGGAGACATTTTCCAGCAGCTTGCGACCGCTGCTATCCTGCACAGTAACATGCTCCAATTCGGCCTGCTGCGAAACGCGTTGGATAGATTTTAAATGGTCGCTATCGAATTGTTCGACGGGCAGCGAGAGGAATCGTTCGACCTCCTCCGCAGCCGTATCCACGGTACGAATATCCCGCCATGTGCGTTGGAGCCGGTTAGCGCTCATGCCTGCCGCAAACACGCATAGGGAAAATGAAAACGCTCCAGGGACAGAAAAATGGGTCTCGCTGCGCAACAATTGCACCGCGATAACGAACAGGAACATCGCCAGAAGTAAACTAGACGCGGCCAGCAGGGTGGGTGTCTTCCAAGCCGAACTGGTCAAGCTACGCACGGCGTCTTTGCGATAGTGAATTAGTTGCTCTGCAAAGCGGCGCTCGATGGCCTCCGATGCATGGACCGACTCCAGCAATGGGCCTTGGAGACTGAGCCCCACCAGCGCTTGACGTTCCTGCGCAGCCCGTTCGCGAACTACAGGCAGCGAAGTGCGGCGCATACGATCCAGCAGTCGGTAGACCAAGACTACCAGCAGCGTGGCAATTAAAGTGAGAAGACTCAGCATCGGCTGAATGAGCGACGCGATCAACACGCTGGCAATAAATTGGATGGCATGACGCGGGAAAGTTCGCCACCAACGGCTCAAGTTCGAACGCACGCGGGGCAAATGATAATCCAGACAGTCGGTTAGCGCAGTTTGCTGCGCAGAAAGGGTGCGCACAGTGGCCAGTTTTTTGGCGTGATCACGCAGCTCGGAGATCAAGGTGACTTCAAAGTCGATGGCTGCGGTTTGTACCAGCCGATAAAAGAAGTAGAGCAACCACGTCATCAGCAAAACGACGGCCAATGCCATCACCAGCAGGTAGGTAACTCGCGCCAAAGGCGACAGTTCGCTCGACAGCAGGCCGTGTACATCGGGCAACCAAGGCGAGATGCGCTGTGCCACTACCTCTGCGCTCTCAGTGCGCTGCAATTCGACGAGGCTCGCCAGAATCGAGCCAAGCAGAACTGCCAGAGCGGGCACGAGGATGGCAACCAGCCCACCGACCACGGTCGCATAGGTCAATTGCCTGAGCCGACCCACACGCCGCACAAGAGCACTCAGTGATTTAGTTAACACGCCCAACCTCCGAAATAATCAATCAAACTACCTAGTGCAGTTTAATCGGATTGAACCCCGGGCGGATGGGGGTAGCTCGGTCCGCAGTGAGATTCGCCCAGAAGCAGCAGACTCGCCGCAGTTTCTAAGTCGCCGAGCGACCGCATGCGCAAGCCTGAGACTCGAGTCCCGTATTCGAAAACTTGAACTTGAACTTAAACTTGAACTTGCTCAAAGGAGTTCAAGTTTAAGTTTTGCTGGGTGATTATCGCTCGCGTTGGTTGTCGCTAACAGTTGCCCCCTCATCCCCAACCCTTCTCCCCCGGAGTACCGGGAGAGAAGGGAGCAAGAATTTCGGGGTTGCCTGGCACTCATCCCCAACCACTCTCCCCCGTATTTTTAAATGAACAAGACCGAGGGAGAAGGTAGCAAGAATTCCGAGGTTGGGTGGCACTCTTAAACGAAGCTACTGGGGAGAGGAGAGGAGCTTTGGGGAAGCGTTCTCGTCATCGGCGTGCAGCTCCCACACGAATCGACTCTGCGTGTACTTGGCCGATAGACGCTGATTCCAGTCCGCTCGCTCACCTCGGGCCCATAAGACCTTTTCGGTTTCGAGATCGGCACCGTTGTAGACCCATTCGCGGTGTACGTTATGGTCCGGTTTGTATCGGACTAGGATCAAATGTGTGCCCGGGCGAGACTGAAGATCTGCCTGGATAGCGGCTCGCTGCAAGGCCCACTTGCGAACTGGGTCCGCAGACAGACGCACTGCGCTGGCTGCAGTCAATACAAGCTGCGTGGCGATTATGGCGGCCGCAAACTTTGCAAAGTTAGAACGCTCGAACCTGCCAAGCCGCTGAAGACTATGAAACAGTCGTCGCATGCCCAACACGCTGAGCACCACCATCCACGGTAACGCTGGCGAAAGGTAGTGTGCAAAAATCCAGCAGACTGTGCTGGAAATCAACATCTGCAGCACCACCGCAACTGCCAACCACTTGGCGACGCGATATCGATACCAGTAGCCTAAGGTAAGCCCAGGCACGATCGCAAAAATAGACCAATCGGTCCATAGCGTCCAAAATGCTTCGGCAATTCCCTGCAGCCAACCCTTCAGACCCGCTCGGGCTTGGTAGCTATCTAGCGACCATCCCTGATGAAAAGCGTCGAGCCCCGCTGGCCAATCCGCTGTACTGGCCAGCGCGGGTGTCTGCGGTTGTCCAAACACAAACAGCGGTGCCACGCCATACTTCTGCTCGTGCAATTGATACGGCATGAGCGTAGCCTTACCGCAAATTGCATAGTTTTGCAGCCCAATCAGGCTGATGGCTGCCGCGATCGGCAGTATTGCAATTGGAATTGTGCGCATGGCTGTCGAAATTTTGAATTGCAGCTCTCGACCATGCCAGAGTGTCAATAGCATGCCTGCTGAAATGACCGTCGCCACCAAGCCTTCGAATGGACGCGTCAGCGCGAGTAGCGCAATACCAGTTCCGCTGGCTAGAGCCGCGCCCCACTGGAATTTGCGGCGCAGCCGAATTACGCCTCCTGCTAATAATGCGCTAGCCGCTGCGGTCAGCCAACCACTGATTAAACTTTGCGACCAAGTTACTTGCAGCGTTGGATGGAGCGCTACGAGCAGCCCTCCCAGACAAGCCCACTTGCGACTGGTCACTCCGCCGAGCAACCACACAGTACACGCCGCGCACAAGCCAGCGGCCAGCCAGCAGCCAGCGATCGGAGTATCCAACACAAGCAAGCCAAGCGCCGTCAGGGCACCCTGTCCCAGCGGGTACTTCGATGCGTAGGCGGGTTCCACCAGGATGTGGAACGACTGGAACGGCTGCCATACTTCTGGGATCGGGTTCGCCAGTCGCCCGTGTAGCAGCGTGTCTGCAGACAACAGGTAACTGAACTCGTCATGCACGCGCGGCGCATACGGAGCACATTGCGTGATCGCGGCGGCAACCAAAAATGCGATCGCTCCCACGGCAGCAGCCGAGAGCCAGCCACCCCAACGGCCGTGCAGGAGCCCCGTCACGCGTGCTGCCATGGTAGCTTCACGGGTAGGGTCGTTGAGCGATAACGACATACTGAGCTCCCAGTGGCAGCGGAGACAGGTAGCTCTCCAGGGGTCGCAGCCCGCGCAGGAATCGTGGGAAGTAAAACAGGGAACGACTCAACTGAGTTTCGAATCCCGCCGAGACCAATCGACGTCGGGCTTCCACCATGGACAGGCACTTGGCATCCGCATCAAATGGAATCCGCGACATGACCCACTGAGTCGCCGGGTTCCAAGGATTGTTTTCGAACAGTGCAAAATACCCGCCGGGCTTGAGCCAGCAAAAGATCTTCTCCAGCTCAGCTTGACGCTGCTGTGGTTCTATGTGATGGAAGACGCCTGAGGTGTAAGCGACGTCCATACTGGCCGCTGGTATGTCTGCGCCGTCCACCGACCACTGATGTTGACGACTCGTGTATCGCTTCCGCGCCAGTTCGATCGACGCTTGCGAACAATCCAATCCAACGACTTGCTGAGCTCGGAATTGTTCTCTCAGCCGACCACAGGCGTTACCAACACCACAGCCAAAATCTAAAATTCGCAGGTCGTGCAATGGAATTTGGCTTTCTAAATATTCGGCCAGGAACCGCACGCGCCCGTCGACAAAATAGTCAGCGCTCTCACCGCTGAGCGAAATACCTTGCGCTAATTGCTCCGCATAGCTGCAGGCAGACGCATCAAAGGTAGCCGCTACATCGGACATTGTGGGACTCGCGTAAAACTGGTGGTTTGTAAATTCTCGGCTGCTACGTCTACTTTGGGGTCGTCGGTCGCTACCGACGCGCCAGCCTGAGTATGCTCAATAGGAAACTACTGAACGCTAGCTGGAAACCTAGAGCGATCGCGCCGACCGCAGGCACCAGGCAGCGCATCGTTTCCGAATAGTCGAGCCGCCCAAAACCGTGGCTGGCCCAGCTCAAAGATTGCCAAAGGACTGCACCCGCACCACTGACCACAAGAGCGCCTGCGAACCACAGGGTGCGCTCCAGCGAGCAGCTCTGGGCAAACCGTTCGACGCGTGGGTCGCGAGGCAAAATTCCTTCAGAGGCCGCAAAAGTCTTCGCCAGCAGGGCGAAACAACCCAATTGCGCAGCGACCAACAGGGCCACCATGGAAACGAGCAGAGTGTGCGCGTCGAAAACGATCCCAGCCAAACTGACGCGCATCATTACCAACAAACAGCCCATGGCGCCTGCGGCTCCGAGCGTGAGGCCTGGAGCGAGAAAAGTCCAACGGGGGCTGAGCATTAAGAAGAATCTGAGAGTGCGCCAGCCATCGCGGAAAGTGCGCAGATGTGGACGATGGGACTTGCGTCCATCCCGATGCAAAACGATTGGCACTTCGCTAATGTTGGCACCGAAGAGCGTGCTTTTGATGATCATTTCGGTGGCAAATTCCATGCCCGTGCAGCGTTGGTCGAGCCGCTGGTACAGCTCCTTGGTAAAGCCTCGCATCCCGCAGTAGACATCATGGATCGGTGCGCGAAACATCTTGCGAACCAACCAGGTCAGGCCTGGATTTCCGTACTGGTGCAACCAGGGCATTGCTCCGGGCATGACCCGCCCACCGCCACTTGGGAGACGGCAGCCCTGGACCAATTCGGCTCCTTCGCACAGCTTGGCGTAGAAGCGGTGAGCTTGGCTAAAGTCGTAGCTGTCGTCGGCATCGCCCATGATCACAAATCGTCCGCGGGCCGCTTCAATGCCACCCATAAGCGCCGCTCCGTAGCCGGGTACATCGACGTGGATGACGCGCGCGCCCAATTCCTCGGCGATCTCGACGGAGTCGTCGC
The DNA here is from genome assembly GCA_041741955.1 of Pirellulaceae bacterium. Taxonomy (GTDB): domain Bacteria; phylum Planctomycetota; class Planctomycetia; order Pirellulales; family Pirellulaceae; genus Aureliella. The sequence continues at coordinate 15,456 of JBGSJL010000173.1, forward strand.
GACTGCCGTTGTCGGCAACGATGATTTCGCCGCAAATTCCCATTTTTTCGAGAGCATGCATGGCTTTAAGGATGCAGGTTCCGACCGTGTCCGCTTCGTCCAAGCACGGCATGACAATACTCAGTTCGATCGTCTCGACTTTGGCAGCGGAAGCGCGGGGCGCAGTCCGCCCTGGCGCGGAGACCCTGCCGCTGAGCAGTTGCTCGGATGCGAGCAGATCGACCAGATGATCTAGCTGCCGCTCGGCTCGCAGGGCCACGCTTTCCGTTTGGCCGTACTGGTTTGGTGCGCGATTGGGCAGGTTGATCTCGTTCAACTCGACGGCGGAAACTGGGGTTTGTGGCACAGCCAAATTTTTTGATGGGCTCATAGTTCTCTTCGATTGGCTGCCAATACTTTGCTACTTCAGACTCGGAATCGGCATGTAAATGGGATTTCAACATGAAAACCTAAACCATGCGTAGGACCGGTCAAATCGTCGGAAGCGCCAAGTGGGAAACTGAACCGCAGTTGGCGATGAGCTTGTCGATTGGCGCGATTGTATCGCCGGCACGTGGACTGGCTGGATTCCAACGACTGTGCGGTTTTATGCTAGATTCTCAAGGATGAGACTCGATCGAAGCATGAGACTTGAGAGCTGAACATGAATAGTTTGAAGTGCGGCGCCCTAATAGTGTCGCTGGCGTACGGAGCGACTGCTCACATTTTCGCGCAGTCGCCGCCAATCCGTTTTGAGAATATCGTGCAAGAGACTGGGATCGACTTTATTCACAGCAATGGCAGAACGGGTAAGGACTACATTTTCGAATCCATCTGCTCTGGCCTCGCGGTGTTTGACTTCGACAATGACGGTTGGATGGACGTTTACTTGCTCAGTGGCAATCTTGACCAAGGCGACTTAGGGACGGATGCCAGACCTAGCGGATCGAGTCGTTTGTATCGGAATTTGAGTGGATTTCGCTTTCAAGACGTAACCGAGCTGGCTGGGGTCGGCGATTCGGGCCACAGTGTTGGTGCGACGTGTGGCGACTTTGATAACGATGGCGATGCAGATCTTTACGTCAGCAATTATGGGCCCAATGTGTTCTTCCGCAACGAAGGCGATGGTACTTTTTCGAGGCTTGCCGATGCGCCGCGTGCGCAGGAAACTCGGGTGGGGGCAGGAGTTGCGTTCCTGGATATCGAAGGCGATGGCGATCTGGACTTGTTCGTCGGAAATTACATCCAATTCAGTTACGAACAACAGATTGACAAATCGAGATTTGGAGTGCGTTTAGCGCAGGGACCACAGGACTTTCCGCCCGACCCAGACCAACTATTTTGCAACAACGGCGACGGTACGTTTACCGACGTGAGCGGGAGCTCTGGGATCGGCGAGCTGGCGGGTCCGAGCATGGGGGTCGTGGCCTTCGACTACAACCAGGATGGCGATACCGATTTGTTTCTTTGTCACGATACCAAAGCCAATTTCTTGTGGGACAACGATGGCCAGGGTCACTTCAGCGAAATTGCGCTGATTACCGGTGTGGCGTACGGCTTTTCTGGAGCAGCCCAGGCCAACATGGGAGTCGACTGTGGCGACTACAATCGCGACGGCTGGTTGGACTTAGTCTCCACCAATTTCAAAGGCGAGGTACCCAACCTATACCGAAACTCCCACGGTGAATATTTCGATGATGTTGGCATGACGGCTGGGCTGGGCGCGGTTGGCGGCGGTATTAAGTGGGGTGTGTGCTTAGCAGACTTCGACAACGACATGTTTCAAGATCTATTCGTGGTTAGTGGCAGGCTCACGACGCTACCGCATGAGTCGGAGCTGGGTGCCGTACAAGAGTCTCGCGATCAAGTGTTTCGCAATCTCGCTGGAATGACTTTTGCGGATGTCACGGCTGCTGCCGGTCAAAACGTGGCCGGAGACCAACCTGGCCGAGCGGCCGCCGCCGACGACTTGGACAATGACGGCGACTTGGATGTGCTGATTCTGAATTTCAACTCGACGACCTCAGTGTTCCGTAACGATAGCCAGCAGGCCGATTCCCATTGGCTGCAAATCAAATGTGTCGGGACGGGAGCCAATCGCGACGCCGCTGGCAGTCGCATCGTTGTTTGCACGGCGGGTGCCGAGCAGGTCCAAGAAATTCATCGTGGCCGAGGCTACCAAAGTCACTACGGCGATTGGTTGCATTTCGGGATGGGAAAAACCACCTCGATTGAACGCATCGAAGTCTATTGGCACGGCGGCGTGAAAGAGACGTTTCGAAATGTGGCTCTGGATACGCGTGTGACGCTCGTCCAGGGGCAAGGAGCTCGCTAGGCCAACTGCTATCAATCGAAATCTATCGTTATCGAATATTAATAGTTCAAGAAGTTGTGAAGTGGCGCAGTTTTTGCGGTTGTTACCGGCTGTAACCTGCACGGCGATACGATTATGGGCATTGGTCCTAGTCAAACGAGCAATCAGCCTAAAGTAATTGCCCCGATTAATTCGAAAACTAAGAGCGGACAGTTTGTTCTGCAAAGTCCCAACGGATCGATTGATTCGGGCGGCGTGCGAGACAGATTGGTTCAGTTAGGGGGGAATCTAACTGAGCAACTGCGCCATGAGTGCGCGGATTGCCGGAGTTGCAGTTGTGTGGCCACTCAAAATGGCTCACGGCTAGCATCACCGCAGGTTCTCCGTTTGTAGTTTCGGCTACACCTACTGGAGCAAGCTCTCGCACATTGACTCGGATCGGTGATTGCATTTACCGCTCGGGGGTGTGGTATTGCGATCGAAGTTGTGAACGCGGGACCGCTAGGCAACTGACCGAACGAGCTAGTTTCGATGAGGGGAAAGCTGAGCCCCGAATCAGGTGGAGTTAGCTCACATGAAAGCCCTGACCCAAGTGTTTGTCAAAGGTTAGTCAATGGATTGACGACCGCACGATGGATGTTTCATCCGGAGTAGTTTGACAGCAGGGGCGACCACGGCTAGATCGGGTTCTGCGAGGAATTCGTCTGGCTCTACAACACGTAAGGAAAACGGAGATCCTGCATATGAAGGTGTTCACCACAGGACAGGTCGCAAAGATCTGTAAGGTGGCCCCTCGAACCGTGAGCAAATGGTTCGACTCCGGCCGACTCAAAGGTTATCGCATTCCGGGTTCGCAAGACCGCCGGATTCCGCGCGAGTACCTAATCAAGTTCCTCAAGGAGCATGGTATGCCCCTGGGTGACTTGGAAGATGAGGCTATGGCCAAAGTCTTAATCGTTGCTCAAGACCAAGTTCTGATTGAGAACCTCCGGCGCGAACTGCCGCCTGAACGAGGATTCAAAGTCGGGACGGCAGCCAGTGGTTTCGAGGCGGGCATCCAGGCTGAAAGTTTCCATCCCGACTGCATGATTGTGGACTTCTCAATCGGCAAAGTGGAAGCGCTTCAGATCTGCCAAAACCTGCGTAAAAATAGCGATTTTACTGAAATCATTTTGATCGCGTTGCTTCCTGACGACGGCCAGACGTTCAGCTTTGATCGTTCGGCAATCAACGAAACGTTCAAGAAGCCGTTCGACGCTCGCCTCCTGGCAGAACGTCTGCGAACTCTAGTGGGTGGAAAGAAAGAACTGGTCTAAGCATTCTCCGCTCAGCTCAGTGCCTTAGCCAACTAGGTCCCGCGATCGATTCGGAAAAATCCCCGAAAACTGCAAAGTTAATCACAAAAGCTCGCTTGTCGTCCGCGACAAGCGGGCTTTTTTCGTCGTACCGTCGCCTCACTTTCGAATACTACGCTAAAACATGTTCCAGCGAGTTAATCTGGCTCCAGGAAATCGGTCACGTAGCTAATGGGTACATGGGAGTCCTGGAACTCTTGCTCCCTTTAGAGTTCTGGAAGTCTTTGGAGCCCTGAAACTCTTGTCCCTTCTCCCTCGGTACTCCGGGGGAGAAGGGTCGGGGATGAGGGGGGCAACGCTGCTTGAGTACAATTTGCTCGTTTACCCGCGTGCCCAGCGGGCTGCGTTTGTTTGCGGACGTAAACGCGGGGCGATGCCCACGCGGTTAAACACAAAAACGCGAGCTGCTACCCAAATTTTCGAGGACAACAATGGCAACCCAGCGCGACAGTCTTGATACTCGTCAACTGACGCACGTCGATCCGCAGGGACAGGCGCGGATGGTCGATGTGGGACAAAAAGAGGTCACTCGTCGCACTGCTACGGCCACTGCACAGTGCGTGATGAGTCTGGGCACGGCCGAAGCGGTTCGTCAAAACACGTTGCGCAAGGGCGATGTATTGCAAGTGGCACGAATCGCAGCCATTGCAGCCGCCAAGCGAACTGATGAATTGATCCCGCTGTGCCACACGCTGCCACTGGATGCGTTGGAGGTGGATTTTGCTTGGCTGGATCCGACGCGTTTGCAGGTGCTCACCACGGCCAGCACGCACGGCAAAACGGGCGTCGAAATGGAAGCTCTGGTCGCTGCCAGCTTGGCGGCCCTGACGATCTACGATATGTGCAAGTCGAGCGATCGGGAAATGCGAATCGAGTGCATTGAGTTGCGTAGTAAGACCGGTGGAGTTCGCGGCGATTTTAGTCGCGATTGAAAGTCAACGACCATGATCAATAGAAACATTAGTCCAGACGCCACCACTGCTCACGACCCAGGGGCTTTGGCAGCGCACTGGCCCCTGCAGCGTTACGTTGGCGCGGACTTGAGCCAAGTCGACGCTTTGCTGCAAACGACCACTTCGAGTCGATTTGAAGAAGTCGAGGAATTGTGTCGCTCGGCAACTGCGCTAGGCGGCAAGCGACTGCGTCCAACGCTAGTTTTGTTGGCTGCCCAGGTCGTCGCTGCTAGCCGAATGAATCAGCGTCAGCGGCGCGACCTAACCGCAATTGCGGCTTCTGTGGAACTGGTGCATGCGGCCAGCCTAGTTCACGACGACGTCTTAGATGGTGCCAGTCAGCGACGACATCAACCAACGGTCGTCCAGCGAGCTGGTAATTCGGCTGCCGTCTTGCTGGGTGACCTATTGTTCACTCGCGCTTACGCCTTGGCAGCGCGTTGTTCGAGCACTTATCCAGCTCGACGCATTGCTGCGGCGTCCTCCAAGCTTTGTGTCGGTGAACTGCGTCAACAGTCTTCGGCAGGCAATTGGTCGCTGTCCAGACAAGAATACCGTAGTATCTTGTTGCAGAAGACCGGCGCGCTGTGCGGTGTGAGTTGTCGTTTGGGTGCTTGGTGCGCAGGTGCGGACCAGGGTCAAGCCCGCAAGTTGGCCCAGTTTGGATGCCTGCTTGGCTTGGCCTTTCAAATTTACGATGATTGGCTTGACTATTGGGGAACGGAGCAAGCCGGCAAGACGCTTGGTACCGATTTGGTCCAATTGAAACCAACGCTTCCATTGATTCGATTGCTGGAGTCAGCCGAAGACACACAGAAACTGAGACTGGCGGGGCTGCTGCAGCGCGGTGGTACCGAAGATCTGCTGGTCATTCGCCAGGAACTGGATCGTTCCGACGCCGCCGAATTTACGTTGCGAGCGGCTAAGAAGTGCGTCGACCGAGCCAAGCATCATTTGCGGCGGATGCCAATCTCGCCCGCCCTGAATTGCTTGCTGGCCGTCGCCGACTACAGCGTGCACCGGACGCACTGAGTAAATTCCAGCTCGATGCGTTAGCGAGCGACCGGGTGAGCCTTTACCATGAACGGGCGCCTACGGCTTGTCGTCAAACAATTGGCCGAAATGTTCGCGATCTTCTTCAATAGTTAAGCGCAGCGGTGCGAGTTCGGCGACAAAGTCTTCAACGTCGGTGAACTCGCGGTACACGCTGGCAAAGCGCACGTAGGCGACTTGATCGAGCGTGGCTAAGTGCTGCATGACCATGCGTCCCACGATGGTGCTGGGTATCTCGCTGTCGTATTCGGATTGGATATCGGCTTCGACCTGAGCAGCCAATTCCCGAATGCGTTCGCCGCTGATAGGTCGCTTCCAGCAAGCTCGCTCGACGCCCCGTTCGATCTTCTCGCGGAGAAACGGCTCGCGGACCAAATCCTTCTTGACGACGGTTAGGGTCGAGCGTTCCACCCGCTCGCGAGTGGTGAAGCGACGTTTGCAATGGTTGCAAAATCGACGTCGTCGGATCGCCTGGCCATCCTCGCAAGCACGCGAATCGAGGACGCGGTCGTTGTCCGCAGAACAATGTGGGCAGTGCATGCCTATTTTCCTCTAATTGCGCCTAATTAAGTAATATCTTGGGCCAGTGACCCACATCCCAGCTAGCTGTTTGAAAGCCGAAATTGTCATAGAATGGGTTAAGCCAGTCCCGCGGTGCATCGTACGCTTCGCAGTTGAACATGCGCTTGGCGGTTAAATTATCGCTAGGCACCTGTGGCAATTCTGGCGACTTCAAGCACAAACCCTATTACCTTACTCACAATAGCCTACAGTTTACAAGGACCGAAGAAATGTCGAGCGAAGTGCCCTCTGGCAGCAACCTGCCAAAATCGGAGTCCAGCCCGCAGGCTTCAGAGTCGCCCGCTCGCGATCGATTTCAGGCCGCCGCTGCCGAGAAAATGGAAGCAAATCGGGATGCGACTGTCGAACGGAGCTTATGGAAAGGCGGCTACTCGCCCCGCGCCATGTACGGCACCTGGGCCATCGTTGCGGCCCTAACCGTGGTTGCCCTAGTTTTGGTGGCACTCTTTGCTAGCGAACAGCGGAATGTGTGGTTGATTACCGGCTCGGGCATCTTGATCGGCTGGTGCCTAGCCATTGGCCTATACATATATCGCCGTTTAGGTATGCATTACGAACTGACCACGCAGCGCTTCGTTCACCAAAACGGCATTTTGGTGCGGCGCACGGATCGCATCGAAGTCATCGATATCGATGACGTCAGCTACACCCAAGGCATTATTCAGCGAATGCTAGGTGTCGGGACGATTTCGATCACCGGCAGCGACCGCAGTCATCCGGAGCTCTTGCTACGCGGAATTGATCGCGTTCCCGAAATTGCTAGCCTGATCGACGACGTTCGCCGCGAAGAGCGTCGCCGCCGAAGTTTGCACATTGAATCGATCTAGTTCCGCTTAGGATCGTGCGGAGAATTACTGTCTAATTCTGAACGTGGGATAGGCTTCCTGCCTGTCGATTCGCGCATGACAGGCTGGAAGCCTATCCCACTTATTTTCCGCTTGATCCTTACCTGTTTTCCATCACTAAGTTTGTCGTACTTAGCGTTGCCGACTGATGGCTGGGTTTAAGCGTTTGGCAGAGGTTGGTGTGATGCTCGGCGCTGGTGTTGGCAAAGCTGGCGGCATGAAGTCCTCCTGGAGAATCGAATCGGCATGTGGCATAGGCGATGCTCCGCCATCGCGACTGGGTGCAAACTGCATCGGGCCCATGGGTGGAGAAGGAGCCTCATAGACAGAGCTGCTGCCGTGATTTCTCCCGCAATTGCAGGTCGAACCGGACATGCTCGCTGCATGCTCGCCCTGGAAAACCATCTCACCTGCAAAGTCGGCGCTGGACCCCATAGAGTCGCAACTGCTACAGCCGCCGCAGCTTGGACCGCACAGCCCTGTATTGCACGACGTCGCATACTTGCGACCCCAGAGCATCTGTAGCAGGTTGCGAACGGGGCGACAGCTTCCGCATCGACCGCAGCCCCCGCAGTCATATCCACAGTTGTCGACCACGGGAGGTTCGCTGACCCATTCGTCCACGTAAACCTCACCGCAAGCTCCACGGCAACTCGCTAAACCCATCAAGGGACCTGAGCCGAAGGGTCCGCAGCCGGTGGCCGAGCAGGCATCGCCAGGCATCCCCTGCACACAGCAGCAGCCAGCTCCCGCCGCAATTAGCAACCCAAGCAGAGCAAACAAAGAAATATGGCGCATCATGGTAATTTAAGCTTTCAATGTCGAATTAGCTGCAACCGCGAGCCTCGGTTGGACGTTGGGCGCGCTGGCCCGCAAAGTCACTATCGACCGTTAAACTCAATGCATTCAGCAAATCTTTCCCAATTTTGTCTTTCCCGATTTTGTTTCGGAGCGAGAGGGCCTGGTATGGCTGTCTTTTGACTCAATACAGTCCCGCTGCCCTAACCGATACTTGCGAGAATGGGTCGCATTTGTCAGCATCGTTTTCGTTTTGCTCAATGCAATCTGGCACTCTGCCCGAGGTAGATATTTAGATGTCGTTTTTACAGACGTTCGATAGTGAGTGGGGGCCGCGGTTGGGTTTGCGTAGGCCTACGTTGCGTTCGGCCTTTGAGTATTTGCTAAAGCGGCGTCCCGAAGGTCATTTGATCATTGAGACCGGCTGCGCGCGGGCCCCAGGCAACTGGGAGGGAGATGGTCAAAGCACGTACCTCTTCGATCAGTTCGCCGAGCGCTGCAACGGGCAGGTTTTCAGTGTGGACATAAGTCCCGAAGCGTGCGCCGTCGCTCGGTCGCTGGTTGGCGACCGAACGAAGGTGCATGCTGAAGATAGCGTCGGTTTCCTGAAGCGAATAGGAACGCAGCTTCTACAGTCGCGGAAGCAAATCGATTTGCTCTACTTGGATTCTTTTGATTTGAGGGATATCAATGCGGATGGGTTCTTAAATAAGGTGTGCGCTGATGATTGACACTCCCGACAAACTCTTTGCCATCGCGGTCGTGCAGCGACTGCGCGATGCAGGCCACGAGGCGCTCTGGGCAGGTGGCTGCGTACGGGACTTACTGATGAACCACCAACCGTCCGACTACGACGTGGCCACGTCGGCTCGGCCCGAACAGGTTCGCGAAGTGTTTGGACGCAAACATACGCTGGCTGTTGGCATGTCCTTCGGCGTAATGGTCGTGTTAGAGCCCGCTACCGCCGCGAGACAAATTGAAGTGGCCACGTTTCGCAACGACGGCGACTATAGCGATGGCCGCCGTCCTGACAGCGTCGTGTTTAGCAGCGCCGAGGAGGATGCCCAACGTCGTGACTTTACCATCAATGGTATGTTCTACGATCCCACTACAGATCAGGTTATCGACTACGTGGGGGGCCGTAGCGATCTTGAGCAGCGCGTGATTCGGGCGATCGGTCGGGCGGATGATCGCATAGCCGAAGACAAGCTGCGTATGCTGCGGGCGATTCGCTTCGCGGCTCGTTTTGACTTTACGCTCGAACCCCAGACGCGGGCGGCGATAGTTCGAAACGCTAATGAAGTGGCGTTGATCAGTGGCGAGCGGGTGAGCATGGAGTTGCGAAAAACGCTGGCGACAGCCCACGCGGCTTGGGCGGTTTGCGAGTGGGCCGATACGGGATTACTTGCCCAAATACTGCCGGAAATTGCTCCCGTTTGGTCAAGAGTCAAAGTCGACGCCACTGCGATGCTAGCCGCCAGTCGAGCTGGCGATGGCCTACAGCGACTTTGCATTTTGCTGTGGCAAGCTATGCAGGTGAACGCAATTCCCATACCCAATCTGATGCAGTCGCTCAAATCGCGACTCAAGTTGGCCAATGATGAAGTGGAAGCAATGGCCTTTAGTCTGGCGAGCCAATCTGAATTAGAAAATGCAGAGAACAAGCCCTGGTCTGAGATTCAACCCATCCTTTCGCACCGCTTTGCGCAGCCAGCGCTAGAGCTGTTTGAAGCCCGCGCCGCAATCGGCTTAACTGAAGATTTAGCCCAGGTGAAGTCAACGCTGGCTTGGTTGCGGCCGCAACTGGCACTACCAACCAGTCAGCTCGATCCGCGTCCATTGCTAGATGGCTCGGACTTGATCGCACTTGGGCTGCGTCCAAGTCCCAAGTTTAGCAGCATACTCGATACGGCCCGCCAAATGCAGCTCGACGGGCAGCTCGTCGACCGCGCTGCAGCCATGCTCTGGCTGGCAGCGCGAGTAGCGAGTAGCGAGTAGCGAGTAGCGAGTTGCGAGTTGCGAGTTGCGAGGTATTGATTTTAGTAGCAGTATGTGTGGGTCTTCATCGCTATCGCGATTTGACCCACCCTACAAAAAATCACTACAAAAAATCACAACCGTGTACGGCCTTTGTCCGTACACGGTTACGATTCATTTTAGTGGCGAGTGCCAGTGTGGCGGGCAGCAATGCGACCGCCATTGCGTACAAAGACTTTGGGGTCGTCGACAATCCAAGGCGTCGTCCAGTTTTTGCCATCGTCGCCGTTGACGACATTGAAGAAAAACGCACGGAAGCGTTCACTGCGGTAACCATAGGGTAGCTGCGACGTGATGTAGTCTTGCTCGGTTAGATCCTCGACACCCGGCTTAGCGTAATAATGCACCATACCGTCGGTCGAAAACGACATACCCAGTGTCCACCAGCCCGTGGTCTCAATTTGCGGGCCCTTCATATCGCCGCCTTTTCGATCGGCACGCACACGAAAGTAAGCGTAGTCGAATTCTTTACCCGTTTGATGCTTGCTTTCCAGAATAATGAACAGGCCTGGCCAGAGAACTCCTTCCTCTTCGTCTTTTTTGCTGGAAGAAAAGAAAAGCTTCGGCTTGGCCTTCGGTGCGTCGTCGGTTTCTATGGCCGCGCGAAACGCAAAGTGCGGGCCGCTACGGCGGTCCCATTGGTCGATGGGTGGAAGAAAGACACGTGTGGTGACACTGGGCGCTTGAGAGATGGCGATCGGGCCGCCGAGTCGATACTGCACGTTGCCAATAAAGTCTTCTTGGTGCATCGTATAACTGGGCTGGTTGGGGATGCCTGTATACAGCGATTGCATTAGGAGAGCCCCAGTGCTGCCGGGCAAGCCATCGGGCGGTGTACTCACTCGCTTGACAACATCCGGATGCCCGCGCTTGACGCCTTCGAACCAGCGTCCGTTTGTCGACTTGCCGATCGGAGTATTTTGTCGCTTGTTGATGTCTTCGGTACTCTTAGGATTGTTGGGAATATAGTCCCACTGCGGATCCTCAAAGTCATCGCCCACCTGAGTCAACTCACTGCCCGTACCGGGCACAAATGTACTCGACTGTGCCCAAGTAGAGCTTGGTGTATTGCCGATCATGGCAATGCTGGCAATAAATGCCACCAGAGTCCTTCGCATTTCAGGCATCCTTTCCCAAATAAGTTCGGTAGCAGATAACGGCTACAGAGGTTGTATCGGAAATAATGTTCGACATATTCGGCATATTCTGCCGCGCAAGTGACCAGCGCCCTACAGTTGATCTCGCTTGCCCAATCTGTCCGTTGTTTGGTACAACAGCGCTTTGTCAAAGCCAAAAAGAGGGATGAATCAATGATCGACGTTCAAGCCGTTTTGAAATTGCACGCGGATACCGTCGCAGCTTGGCATCATCGCCCGATTGAGAATACCTACCCAGGCGTGTGGCACTTGGTTTGCCAGCAACACATTTTCAATTACGAACTTTGGCATCAGGAAGATATCGCGCGCAGCCGCGAAGTCAGCGATCAACAGATTGCCCAGGTCAAGCGGGCCATCGACGGATTCAATCAAGCCCGCAATGACCATATCGAAAAACTGGACGACTGGCTAACAGACCAGCTGCGCAAGCAAGGTGTTTTTCCCAAGCCCAACGCGACGCAAAATACTGAAACTCCCGGCAGCGCAATAGACCGCTTGAGCATTATGTCGCTGCGGCTGTACCATTACCGCGAGCAGCTCGAGCGGACGGACGCCGACGCGAGCCACTTAGAAAAGGTGATGCAGCGGACGGCATTGTGCGAAGAACAGCGTGCCGACTTGAGTCGCTCGCTGACAGAATTATTGGCCGCGATCGTGCATGGTGAGAGAGTTCACAAGACGTACCGGCAAATGAAAATGTACAACGATCCGACGTTGAATCCATACCTCTACAACTCCGTCAAAACGTCTACCAGCATTTGAGCGCTGCCAGCCGTCTTGGTAATTGCGTCCAGTCAAGCATGCTTTGGTACCCTAACATGCAGCACGGCCCCCACGGTCTCACCCGGTCGAATCACTGTAAGCGATTCGACCGGGTGAGACAGAGCAAATCTGTGACCGACTGCGCGGTCCATTTAACTAAGTTTCCATGGCATGGGCCGATTTGGCCCAAGCCCAGGGTAGAAAAATTAGCAGTGGCAGCCAAGTAGCCAGCGCGGGCGATAGTAGGTATCCCGCGCTGCCAAGCGCGGATAACGCAATCGCGACGCCCGTAAAGCCCGCCACGATCCCCAAGCAGGCACCAGCCACCCAAAACATGTGTCGGTCGGGACGAGTTAACAAGACGGGGATTCCCAATAGCAATACGGTCCAGTCGATGGCGGGCCGCAGAATCCGCTGATGGATGGCGACCCGCAAGTCATTACCACCACGCACGTTTTCGCCTCGCAAGTGTTGAACTAATTCCGACGTGGACGCGAACTGCTTCCAAACACTTCCGCCGCGAAGCATTTCGAACTCGATGTCGCTGGCCAGAAAACAACTTCCCGTCGGAACCCAATCGGTGTCTTTCGCGGTCAACAGCAGCGGACTACCACCGGTCGTAAAGGTAGAATCGAGCTGGTCAATCGTGCTGGGTGCGGTGACTCCGCGAAACATGTAGCCCGCAGCAAGATTGGCAGTCTTTTTCTGATAGGCCGCAACCTCGGCGGAAATGCGCGAACCAAATTTTGCCAGCAGTGGGCCACCTTGGATTTTGAGATTGGGCAGGATGATCTCAGAACTGGCGGGTAACAAGTGTTTGCCCTGTATTAACGCGACGGCCCCAGGATCAAACGTCGGACGGATGGCTCTGGGGCCCACCAAATCCTGAGGGTTTCGGTCGAGTCGATCTTGGAAACGCGGTATGAGGAACTCGCGCGTGGCAGCCGCCGACAGGATCACAATAGCCGAAGCAATCATCAGCGGACGTACGACGCGGCGTTTGGTGATGCCAGCGGCTAATAGTGCGGTGAACTCATGGGTCTTGTTAAGCCAAGCGATCACGAACAACAGAGCTAAGAGTGCCAACATCGCGCTCAATCGCTCGAAGATGTACAGCATGTAGGGTCCATAATAGTCAACCATGACATGCACCAGGCCTACACCCGATTTTTCGCTGAAGCGTAGAAACTCGTCCAAGTTCGTAAACACATGGATCACGATCATCAGACCCGAGACGGTCGCAAAGCAGATCGCTAGGACTCGAATATAAAGGAATAGTAGATAGCGATCGATTCGCGTCATTGGATCTAAACTTCACGGTCTTTTGCTCGGATAAACATAAACTTAAACCTAAACTAGGCGATTGGGATTGCCGTTTAAGTTCAAGGTTAAGTTTAAGTTCAGGTTTAAGTTACAAAGCGACGACAGGTGCCCTTTTAGGAGCACCGGACCACCTGCCGTCGCTTCGCGACTTCCGCGTTTTAGACACGGGCATCCGGGACTTGCGTTCCAGGCTACCACGTGCCGTCGCTTGCGACTGAAAACGCAAATCCATTTAGTTCTAAAGTTCGCATTGAGCTTCGTTTGTCCATCACTGAACAGTAGCAAAAACAGCCCAGCGAACGCACGGTCATTTCAAAAAGTAGAGATACCATCAAGCGAACAAGGCAAGCTATTGCTAGCTTGCCTTGTTAGGAATGTTTGACTGGTTACGTCTGGCTATACCGGCGAACTAAAGCTGCCCGCCTTGACCGCCACCCTGGTTGACGCCACCGCCAGCACCACCACCAAAGCCACCTTGGCCGCCCGTATTCATGCCCTGCTGTCCCGTAGCCGAGTTAAATGTGAACACTTCGGCGATTCCCGAAAAGTTCGGATTGGGCGTAACCCGCACATAGCGGCGATCGGCCGAAATGACAGCCGTGGGGAACATCATCGCACCTTCGGGGATGGTCGTAATCACCGGCTGATATCCGACGGCACCACCGCCGATTGGAAAGCCGAAACCGGGGCCCGCATTGGCTGCCGCTGCCGCTGCCAACATCCGCCGGTAGTTACCCACGTAGTCGTAGTCGCCCGAACTATTGTTGTCGCTACCCGCGACCTGACCCAGTACAGCCCGACCGAGCTCGGTTTGCTTTTTGCGGATATTGGCTAGTTGCCCTTCGACGATTGGTTCCTGGCGATGTCCATGCTTAACGTCGACTTGGATAACCGCGTCTTTCTCGGACAGGTCGACCTGCTTTACATAGTAGCTTTGCTCGGGAGTACCGTAATCGGTATAAATCTCGACCGTGGCTTTACCCGCAGAGGTCTTGCCCCAAATCTTGCGAATCAGAACGTCGTATTGTCCGGAAAAACCTTTTGGGCAGGCATAGAATTCGGAGTAGCCGTCGACGCTGGCTTTAGCATTGCTGCTGCTGGTATCCCCCAGAAGCACACCGCCGCCGATGGTTACAGGATTGGCAAGCGAGCAGATGCTGCCTGCCGGCTCCTTGACTCGGATATCCAGGTCGGCATCTCCAGTCCAATTCACACGGACGACGATATCGCGTTGCCGCGCCGCTTTTTCTTCTTCTTCGAAAATGGAGGCTTCGATGGGTCGCCCCTGCTGCTTCAGCCGCATCTGCGTAGCGCGGGCCGCCAAGCTGGCTCGATCGAACAAGGCCACTTGCTCTTTGGGCCACACTTTGCTTAGCACACCCACGCAAACCCAGCGCAGGGCATCGACATCTTGGGTCTCTTCGGCCAAGGGAAGTGCCAACGCAAAAATGTCGTGCCGGTTGGGCTCAACCTTGGCAAGGTCTTCGAGTATTTCCAGGGCCTCTTTCTTCATCCCCTTGCGTGCCAAGTACTCCGCAATCCGAAAGGCTTTGTTCGAATCGCCACTGAAGTCGAGCGAGCTGAGTAGTACCCGCTTGATTTCGGAGTTGGGATATTCGCAGGCTTCCATGGCTAGGCTGAGCGCCTGATACATCCACTGCTGCGGATAGCCAGCACCGAGCAAGCCGCCGAGAAAGCCGATGACCTTCTCGAACTCGGCTTTAGCGGCTCGTGAATCCTTCGCTTCGAGAAACGACTGGGCCAATGCAATTTTGTCTTGCACAGTTCGGCGAACCTGCGATTCAAGTTCCGCATATTCCTGCTCGTTGGCCGATTGGAACTTAGCGATCCAGGTATCCACATCGATACTGGAACTAGCACCGCTTACGGCCATCGGTTTTGCCGCTGGTGCTAAGGGCGTTTTCGACTTGGACGAGTCATCGGGAACGACAAACATGCCGCCACCCATGCCGCCGCCCATGCCACCCATGCCGCCGCCCATACCACCCATGCCGCCGCCCATACCACCCATGCCGCCGCCCATACCACCCATGCCGCCGCCCATACCACCCATGCCGCCGCCCATACCGCCCATCATGCCTCCACCGGAGGTGATTGGCACGACCAAGTCACCCACGGGATAAACACGTCGGATAGGCTCGTCGTTGGCCGCATCCTTGGTAGTGATGTTTAGGATTTCATTGTCGATCAGGTACGTTAGCTCCAGCGGGTCCAG
>JBGSJL010000174.1:0-5290 GCA_041741955.1 Pirellulaceae bacterium
GCGGCGCGGCCGGTGCCGATTTGTCGCGTCGGAATTTTGGCATGCGGGGCATATTGGGCATGCTTGGCATACTCGGCATCGATTCACGAATCCGCTGTCTTAGTGGAATATCGATGGATGCCAAGCGACCTCGCAGCAAGAATCTGCGCTGGGCTTCGAGGTAAACGGTGCGCAAATAGGTGAGTGCGGCCAGCCAAATGACTGCCAGACCGCCCATCCATAGCGCGGATACCAACCAGTAGCGCACGGGTGCCGACAAATCAATTTTCAGTTCCTGGCGTCCTAGTGCGGCGCTACCTGCCCAGAGGACGAGCCCTATCAACCAGAATACTAGGCTCAATGGGACTGCTTTGAGTTCGCTACACAATCGCAAACCCAACATGCCAATCAGTACTGCCAGCGTCGAATCGACCAACGCCGAACCACTCCAACCCAGATGGACTTGCGACCAGCGATCCAACGCCTGAGCAAACAGTTCAGTGATGCTAGTCGTGGCATCCACGCTGGCGATCAAACATGTAAGCACCAGCCAGAACCACAACCTGTATTCACCGTTATAGTCGTCTAATTTGTGTCGTCTAAGTTGAAAAGTTAACACCGTGGCGGCTAGGCACAGCAACCAAAGTTGGCTGCTGAGCCAAGCGGCGATGCTGCGCGGATGTCCGATGTCCAGCGCTACGGCCAGCGGGTGTCGCCACCATTGCAGTTGGCCCGTGACGTGTACCAGATAGTGGGCCGTCAGCAATATGCCTGGGACCAGCAGACTGACGAAAATAACGGCGGCAAAGCTGCGGCGGCGGACTGGAATGAGCTGAACCAAACGCTGCCCGCAAGCCCTGCGAACATCCTGACTGTAGCCAGCTTTGCGCTTCGTGCCTGGCACATCGAGTTCATCCTCGGATTGAACTTTGCGCAAATTCCGCTTGACGGTCGCAGTGCCACTAGCGTCCTCTTCGATCGCCTCGCGGAGGAAGCGGCGGCGACGGTCCATCCGCGCGTCACGCGAAATTGGCATGGCCGATTACTCCTGAGGGGGAAAAAATGCGGGGGAAATTGCAGCTAACCCTACCTGCATAGCCGTCGTACTAGAGTCCCAAAAATGCGCGGTTGGCGTCAATACATCAATTGTGATGTTTGAGCGGGTTAGGCAGTCCGCAGAACAGCAGTTCAGCCTAGCCAGGAGCTTGGTATCTACGGAAACCGGAAATAGGCGTTTTGACGCGACAGCTAACGCAACCTAGGATTGCATGTCCCGAAGAGTTTCGGACTCAAAATGTCCGATCTAAATCCACGAAGCGGCGAAAATTTGCGATGCCCACAGCCACCAATCAGCCACCAGTCCACCCGGAAACGACTGAAGCTATTGTGTCCCCGAGCGAGCCGATGAGTTCGCTCGTGCGGGCTCGCTTGGGCGTTTACGCTGGACTGTTCTATGCGCTGCGAGCCAAACATCCTCCATCGGCCGCGCACGGCTTGCGAGTTGCCCTAGGTTGCACAAAGTGGTCGAGCTGGCGAAAAACGGACGAATCCGCGAGCTCGATGCTCGAAGTCGCCGCCCTGCTCCACGATATTGGAAAAATTGGAGTGCCGGATCGCGTACTTCAAAAACCCTCCCAATTGGACGGACAAGAACAACTGCTGATGGAAATGCAGTCGATTACCGCGGCTGAAATGTTGCAGGGGGCCGGTGCTAGCCCAGAATTAATCGACATCATTCGATTGTCGCGTACTGGGTCCAACGTAGCGCAGGATTCGCTGCCTGACGCGGCAAAAATGTTAGCCATCGTCGATGCCTTTGATTCGATGACTACGGAGCAGGTTTTTCGCAAGGCCCTGAGCCGCGAGCGGGCTATCAACGAACTTTTTGCAAACGTGGATACTCAATTTGACGCGAAATTGGTCGAAGACTTCGCAACGCTGAACAGCGAACCCAGACCCGAGCTGGAGAGTCAAGTTGCGAAGAGCTGGTTGATCCAGTTTGTTCCCGATAGCCCAGCCGGCTTCAGTTTTACCGACGTCCCCATTTCCTGTGGGGCGACTCAAAGCCTTATCGATACCCTGTTTCACAGAAGGCTTTTGGATTCGCTGACCGACGCCGCGATTTATCTGGACGCCGAAGGTCAGATCCTTTATTGGAATCGAGCCGCTGAGCGAATGACCGGACGCGCTGCAGCCTCGCTCACACACCACACCTGGACTCCGGCCTTGATGGGCTTGCAAAGCGAGTCGGGGCAGGCAATCCCAGACGAGCAGTGCCCGCTCAGATCTGCGCTGCAAAACTGCACGGCCGTCCATCTTCGCCTACAGCTCACACAACCCGATGGACGCGTGCTGAAAGTCAATTTGACGGGGACTCCTGTGCTCACCGGACAGGGGCTGCTCTCGGGTCTGATCCTCATGGTCCGCGATGCGTCGGCACAAGTTAATTTGGAAGAGCGCGTGCAGTCGCTTCACGTCATGGCCGCTCAGGATATGCTGACCAAAGTTGCCAACCGCGCCGAACTGGACCGCACGATACCCAAATTCATCGACGCCCATCTGCAAATGTCCAGGCCAGGTAGCCTGATCATTTGCGACATCGATCACTTCAAGAAAATTAACGATACCTACGGACATCAGGCTGGCGACGAAGCCCTAGTAACCTTTGCCCGTGTGTTGCGAGAATGCTCCCGCGAAGGCGATATGGTTGCCCGCTATGGTGGAGAAGAATTCGTCGTACTATGCGCTGGCTGCGACAATCCGGCCGCCACATCGCGAGCCGAAGAGATTCGCCGAACCATCGAACACACTCCAGTGCCCTCGCTCAACGGTAGCACCATGACCGCCAGCTTTGGAGTCACTGAATATCAAGCCGGCGATACGCCAGCCACCTTGGTGGCTCGCGCCGACCGAGCCTTGCTAACAGCTAAAAGCACCGGCCGCAACCGCGTCGTGCAATTGGGAGCCGGTCAACTGCCTGCGGATCAACGCGAAACCGTCCGCGAGCTATGCCCCCAGCAGAAGGCTAGCTGGTTGAATTGGTTTCGATCCAATCAAGCCATCCCCATTATTGAAACCGAGCGTTTGGCTTCCGTTCCTCACGCGGTGGCCGTCCAAAAACTGGAAGGCTTTATCAGCGATCACCGCGCCGAAGTGGTCAAGACCGAACTGGGACGAGTGACGCTGCGCATCGACGGGCAAAAGCTCGAGGCCGGACGACGCTCCGGAGAGCGCAGCTTGACCATGATCATGGAAGTTGCTGTAAAACCCGTCGACTATCGCAACCCTCGGACCAATGCCTACCAAAGCAAGACAAAACTCGAAATCGTCATCCGAGCTATCAACGCCCGCGATCGTCGCGGCTCGACACTCCTTGGTCAAGCCAACCAGTTGCTCACCAGCTTCAATTCTTACCTAGTTGGCCAGGAAATTACCGACGAAATGCGCTCTGCAATCGCTGAGCACCGCTAGTGACCAACCGCTAGCCCACCGTGAAAGTCAGCGCCCTGGTTGCCAGTCGGCGCGATTACGCATATCGTGCAACAGTTCGCCCATAAGATCATACCCTGGGCGGCGAGTTTTCTTTACACGCACGAGTCTCACGGGATCTTCTTCCATGGCATATCAACTTCCATCTCTACCGTACGCTTACGACGCCTTAGAGCCTCACATTGACGCCCAGACGATGGAGATTCACCACACCAAGCATCATCAGGCCTACATCACCAAGGTCAACGAAGCCATTGCGGGCACCCCTCACGAATCCAAAAGTGTAGAAGCGCTCATCGCGGACCTCGCAACGGTTGCAGACGACAAACGGCCTGCGGTCCGTAATAACGGTGGAGGTCATGCCAACCACTCGCTGTTCTGGACCGTGCTCGGACCGGGCAAGGGCGGACTGCCCACCGGCGAGCTAGCCACCGCCATCGATGCCGCCTGCGGTTCCTTTAATAAGTTTAAGGAAATGTTTGCCAATGCGGGTGCAACTCGCTTCGGCAGCGGCTGGGCTTGGCTCTATCTCAGCGATGGCAAGCTCGCCGTTGGCTCGACGGCCAACCAAGACAGCCCACTAATGGGTAAAGCCATCGCCGGTATCGAAGGCGTGCCGCTTCTTGGCCTGGATGTCTGGGAACACGCTTACTACCTAAAGTACCAGAATCGTCGGCCCGACTACATTGCAGCGTTCTGGAACGCAGTCAATTGGGACGCTGTCGCTGAACGCTTCGCCGTCGCCAAAAAATAAATCGGCCTAGACAGGCTCGATGGCATTTTCTATGGAGACATCGGCGACACTCTGCGCCGATGTTCTGGAGATTTGCAGCGAGGTAAAGTCATGGCTCTTGAAAATAGCTTTCCCAAGCTCCTCTGGCTGGCGGTGCCTCTGTGCTGGTCCTGGGGTGCTAGTGCCGCTCCAGCCCAAACCAGTTCGCTGCGCAAGTCGGGCGGCTGGACGGCCACTGCCCAAGTGCAGCCCGCAGCTACTTCTTCCGAAGCGCAACCTGCCGCCGTGCAGACAGCTTTCTTTCAGTCGCCAGGTGCATTTTCCGACCGCCTACCACCACCACTGCCTTCGGATGGCTTTGGCAACGGCAGTCCTGGAAATACTATCAACCAGACTTTGCCACCCTACCAGGGCTTCCCAGTTAACAACGGGAGCTCGGAATTTGTTCCCGCAGCACCGCCAAACAATCCCTACGGCTCTCCCTACCCATTGCCGCCTGGGCCTTCACAGAACCCCATGTTTTCACAGAGCTCTGCGTCTTCACAGAACTCTGCCACCCCCCCCAATTTGAGGACTTCGAGCGATGTGCTCCCTCCTCCGAGTTTGCCGATGCCAGCCCGCAATCAACCTCTATCGCAGGCAACGCCCGCGCGGGGCGGCTCCGGAGAGCTGCGTGCGATCCAAGGCGCAGCCAGTCCCGCATCACAACCCTTGCCTCAACTTGGGCAGCTCGATCCACGGACCGGCGCGCAGGACATTGCAACTGGGTTGCCCTATGTAACGCCGCCACCCCGCAGCCGCTATGCGACCAGCCCGTACCAGCCAGCCGTCTTTCAGACTGCCGCCTATCAAACGAACATTCCCCAATCGCAAAATACCCAATCCCAAAATAGCAGTGGCCCCCGCGCGACCGTGCCAACTTACCTGACCGCCCAGCAGTCGGCCCTGCCTCAATTTCAATTGACCCAATATCAACAGTTGCAAAACCAACAGCCCCAGTTCGTGCAGACCCAAGCGATCGCGCAGCCGATGGCCTACCCGTGTACAGCACCCGCACCGAGCTTTCCGTCGACCGGAGCGGTGCCTGGC
>JBGSJL010000175.1:0-38543 GCA_041741955.1 Pirellulaceae bacterium
TGCTTCTCCGCGAGATACGATTCTCTTGGGAGCATTTACGACCTGCATAGCTGTGCCAGAATCCGTTGCAACCAGCTCCCAGCAGCGTCAACTCTAATTGTTAAAGCGGACGGTACGATAGATACTAGGGAGCAAGAATTCATGGGTTGTGGCGTGCGGAGAGAGAAACTCAGAAGATGTCCGGTGGTCACCGCTGCGCGGTCGATTTGATCGGGGGGTAATTCTGGCAAACACGTCAGTAGCTTGTGCATGAAAAGACGGGCGGGGCTTGTCGTAGGCGGGCAGAGCGCGTTATGAATAGATCCCAATCCGATCAAAACTTATTCGAGAGACTGGCTGGAATGCGATTCAAAGGTCTGCTGCGGGAAACGTGGTGGTTGTGGATATTGTTCTTGGTGTTTGGGACCGCGATGTCGTTCCTCAGCTATGTTTTCCTGCTGATGTTTCCAATATCCATTTTTACTTTCTTCTGGTTTGCCTACATTCGCTACGACGAAGACGGTAACTTTCGAGGTAGCTGAGATCTAGCGGTAAAAGATAGATTCGACGTTGCCGCGAAGAATTTGTTGCCCAAGCTCGATGGCCCGCTTTTCGCTCCAACCCATCAGCCCGATAAAATGATCGGCCAAAATGTTGGCTAGGCAACGTTTGAACATGGCGAACTTTGGCTGTGCAAACTCGAGTTTGTACATGTCGCTGTAGTAGCCCACGATTTTGTTGCGTGGCACAGCCTCCAGACGCGCATGCAAATCTCGAGCTATGAAGCTGGGCGTGTTGCTGTACCACCAATGGCCATTGCACACCACGTTGGGGAAAATCCACGCATAACTCACCAGCTCTTGGTTCGTCACACTGGCTAGGACGGAAATCGGAAAGGTAACTTTTGGAAAAGTGTTGAACAGTTCGCGATATTGGATCAGTGAAACTCGACTGTCGTACAAGTCTTGACCCTGATAGACACCTGCAGGATAGACCGCGCGATTGACACCAATCATCAAGTCGAATGGAAGTTGGTGCTCGTCGCAATTCTTGGCCAGTTGCCAAAACACCCAGTATCCGACCGTCTGCTTGTCCGCGTCGCTGGCCTGTTCATTTTGGCTCAACAACTTGCCCAGTGCGCGCTGGGCATCGGCATCGCTCACATCGCAGGGCGCGA
Source organism: Pirellulaceae bacterium (assembly GCA_041741955.1). Classification (GTDB taxonomy): domain Bacteria; phylum Planctomycetota; class Planctomycetia; order Pirellulales; family Pirellulaceae; genus Aureliella. The sequence goes on from JBGSJL010000175.1 coordinate 1,157, forward strand.
AGGATGGCGGCAAGCTAATTGCGCACGCGCGGGCGCCACTCGCTTTAAAATGTTCGAAGCGCTGGCGGATGGCAGTCCGCAAACCCGCCAGTGAATCCACTTCGACACTAGCGCACTTTGCCAATCGTTCGCGAACACTGGGTTTGAAAAAGTGGAATACGAGCTCGTCGGTTCGTAGGCAAGGTACGTAGCGGACGGTATCAAAACCAGCGAGTGGGTCGTCGAAATCGTTGGTCAAAAAGACGGCTTCGAGCCGCGAGCGCTCTAAGACACGCTGCTCCCAATCGGGCCGCTCCAACTGAGCCTGGGCGGTGTCGTAAAGTGTCTCCCAGTTTGAACTGTCGAGCCGATCCAACTCGACACCAAAGAGCGTCTTAGCGGCCTCCAATAGCCAACTGAGCTGGACCGTATTGTCGATGTGGGCCATCCCCTCGACCAATCTCGCGACCTTGTCTTTGGGAGAGATGCCAGGCTCTTCAATCCATTCCCGCTTCATGCCTGCAGAATGGGAAAGCTCCGTGTAATAGTGGTATCCCAAAAAATCCGCCAAAGTCGCGCTGGCTGGGCAATGCGGATTAATGTGCGTATGGGGATCTATCAAAACGAGTGAATCGAGTTCGTCAAACAACTGCTTTTTCAGGTTTTCTGCCATACTCTATGTCAATTCGCTTGGGGCAAGAGACTTTCGGGGAGGTGTTCTAGCTGGACCCTGGCGCTGTCAGGCTAGGAGTTTAAGTTCTACGCTGCCAACGATCAATCGTGAAGACTGATAGGCAGCAAATCGAAAACCCCACTGGTTATTGTGTATTTGCTAGTTTGCTTTTTAGTTGGCCGCGCGGCTACAATGGCAGATATGATCTGGCCCGCTCTAGACGACTGGTTGTCCGCATGCACGAATCAAATTCCGCTGAAAACGGTCGAGCCGAAGATGACGCAGCCTTTCTCGATCAATACTTGGGAGGCATCGACCGCGAACAGCACGCCGGACAGGGTCCAACTGAAATGGTTGCCCTGCCTGGACCGATCGAAGTTAGCGACGGTGCTGCTCTGCCCACGCTCACGCTTTTGGGCACATCCAGCGAACTTCGCCAGCCCGCAGCCGACGGAGAGTTGACTTCACCAGCGACCAAATCTAGAAGTCGCGAGCTCCAGCCCATGCATCTGGCGACTTCCACGTTGCTAAGCTTGCTCATGGTGCTAGCTCTGTTGCTCGCGGCCAGACTGCTGGTTCCATCGTTGGTCGAGAGCGTGCGCTATGGCTGGTATCGAGGTCAGCTCAGAGCCGAGTATGAACTGAGCGGCAAACAGCTGCAGAACGTCTCGCTGGATTCGCTGGCGGAGGTTTCTCAGTTGGTCAGTCAGCGGGTCAGCCCGAGCGTCGTGCATATCAACGTCTTGCGTAACGAACAGTCGCTGTCACGGCTGGAAATCCTATTCGGGACTCAGCATCCAAGCCTCCGACTCGAAGGACAGGGCAGCGGATTCCTGATCGATAGTCAGGGAACGATTTTGACTAACCAGCACGTGGTTGAAGGCGAAGGCCGAATTGAGATTACGCTGAGCGATGGCCGACGTTTGCCCGCAAGAATTGTCGGCGTGGATACCATGACCGATCTAGCCGTGCTAAAAATTTCTGCTTCGGGACTGATGCCGATCGAATGGGGTGATAGCGACGAAGTAGTTGTCGGTACACCGGTGTGGGCGGCGGGCAGTCCGTTCGGCCTGCAACAAACAGTCACTTTCGGCATCATCAGCGGTAAGCATCGCGTGGACTTCCGTGCGACACGTTACGAAAAATCAGTTCAAGGTGGTAATGCGTATGGCGATATGATGCAAAGCGATGTGGCGCTTAATCCTGGCAACAGTGGTGGTCCGCTGGTCAATTCGCTGGGCCAAGTCGTGGGTGTCAACGCAGCCATCATGGGTGAAACGTTTCACGGGATCAGTTTTTCGATCCCCAGCAAAGTGGCTCAGCGCGTGGCGACAGCTATCGTCGCGCATGGCGAAGTTGCGCGTGGTTGGCTGGGTATTTCTATGGCAGACCTAGCTGACACCGAGCGTTTCGACGCCGACGGCAAGCTTGTGCCAGGCGTTCGCGTGCAAGGTTTCCCGGATGACATGCCTTCTCCGGCTCGACAAGCCGGCTTGGAGGTCGAGGATGTTATTATCGAGTTTCGCAACCAGCCCGTCATGAACCAAAACGAATTGATGAAGTTGATCGGTGAAACGGACGTTGGCAGCAGCGCACCGATCGCTGTGCTTCGCAATTCGCAGAGATTGGAGTTCAATATCGTGATCGGCAAACGCGATGCGACCCTGCGACAAACCACCCAACGAAACAACTCTCCATGAAAGTCAACAGTGGACTCGGTTTGCTTATTTTCTTCTTTGCCATGTTGATCGCCATGGATCGATGGCTTGGCCACCGAGCCGTCGTTTTGGCTGGGGGATTTTCTGCATTGTGGTTCGTAATCGCGTTTGTACTGCTAACGCGTCCGCCGGGTATACCTGAGTTTTTGCCCGAGAAACCCGGTAGCGACGAACAGTACGTGGTTCGTCGCGATGTATTGCCAAAAGTATCGTTGCCGGAGCGACTGAGGCTATCTTTGACCGTCGCCTGCGGTTCATGCTTACTGATCTTGCTCACCCTAGTATTATTGGCTCGATAACGGGTCGACAATCACGCATGTCCGTTCGGAGCTTGCCTCCGACGGACACCGCTTTGGCGTACTACGACGCGCTGGATCGTCCAGTCTCACCACATCTTAGAACGCCAAAGCAGGCGTGGGGGGAAGCCGAGTTGGACGTTGGCCATTCGGCGGCCAGCGACTAGAATGGGACGGCTGCAACCCGTCATTGAATGCGGCGATATTTCCTGGATCGAGGACAATTGTGATGCGTTTGATTTTTGCGGCTTTTTGTGGATTGGTCGCGACGTGGGTTCATGCACCGCTGGCATGGGCAGAGAAAGTGGGCGACACACCCGGCTTTGCGGCCACAAAACCCGCCGAAGGACCTTCTGTAGAAGTCGATGGCGGATTTTTGGTTCCTTACACGCTGACTATCCCAGGCACTGCCGTTGAAATACCGATGGTGCCTGTGCCAGGCGGCCAGTTCAAACTTGGGAGCAGCGAAAGCGACACTGATCACGCTGAGGACGAAGTGCCTCAAATCCAAGTAAGCGTTGGTCCCATGTGGGTCGCGAAGAAGGAAACTTCTTGGGCGGAGTACAAACTCTACATGTCGATGTACAAGTTACTCAAATCGTTGCAGTCGGAGGGACTGCGGAAGATCGACGAAAGCAACCGAGTCGACGCCGTGACTGCACCCACGGAACTCTACGATGCATCGTTTACTTTCGAGCATGGGGAAGACCCAGAGTTGCCAGCGGTAACGATGACCCAATACGCCGCCAAGCAATACACGAAATGGCTCAGTAAGCTGACAGGCCAGCAGTATCGATTGCCCACGGAAGCCGAATGGGAATACGCCTGTCGCGCTGGCTCGGACTCCGCCTACAGCTTTGGAGACACAGCTAGTGGCCTGGACGAGTTCGCTTGGTATGCTGAGAACTCGGAGGGAACGCCGCATCCTGTAGGAACCAAGAAGCCGAACGCATTTGGACTGCATGACATGCATGGCAATGTTATGGAATGGACAATCAACGGTCATACCGAAGATGGCTACCAATGGTTGAGTGGCAAACAGCAGCCCGTTGCCTTTGAGGAAACGATCTTTTGGTCTGAGTCGTTTGACAAGCGAGTCGTCCGTGGCGGCAGTTGGCAGGACGATGCCGAACAATTGCGGTCAGCCGCCCGCCTGGCTTCCGAGGATGAAGATTGGAAAGACGAAGACCCAAATTTCCCGTTGAGTCCCTGGTGGTACACCGACGATCCTGCCCGCGGCGTGGGTTTTCGCATCTTTAGATCTTACATACCCATCGATGCGGAGCTTGTCAAAAAGTTCTGGGATATCGATAACGAAGATATTCAAATGGATGTAGACATGCGGCTCACCGAAGGGCGGGGCGTACTGAGTCCCATCAATCCAGCTCTCGCCGACGACATCAAGAAATCCAATCCTTAGTAGCCAACTTTCGCGACTCGAAACAACTGGATCAAGCAGGGAGGCTCAGCGATGGAGCATTCAACCATTGGGCGTACGGCCCAAACAAGAGATGTTGTCGCCGACGAATTGCAGTGGGGAACACTTAGGCATTGGGCACAGCTTGTTCGCTTGCCCAACGTGTTCACGCTGTTCTCGGATTGTATTGCCGCGGCAGTCGTGGCTACGCATTTGGCGTGGCCGCTTACCGCTTTTCTGCCAACGCTAGTGGCATCGCTGTTTGCCTATTGGGCGGGCATGATTCTGAACGATGTGGTCGATATTGAAGACGATCGGCAGACCCGACCCGAAAGGCCCCTGGCGGCAGGCGATATTTCTCCAGTCATTGCCGGTCATGTGGCCAATGGCATGTTGCTGGTCGCTCCGATCATCATTCTGGCTGTGATGACGGTCCACAAATCGCTGGCATTGTGGATGGGAATTGCTTTTCTGGCCGCCATTTTGCTGTCGATGTCGGTACGCGCTTATAACTCGCCGATCAAGCAAACTCCGCTTGGGCCGTTGCTAATGGGTGCCTGCCGCGGGCTGAATATCCTAATGGTCGGTTTTGTGATGCTCGCGGTTACGTTCTACCCAACCACTGAAAAAATCGATGGCGATTTGATGGTTGCGCCAGTAGATGTTACCCCTGTCACTTGGAACCAACTCGATCAGTTGGCAGCTCCCTCACCCACAATTTCGTCACCCAGTACAAAGTTCAGCAGTGTCGATCCTCTGCAGTCCGGCCTCGCGACACAGTCGTCTAAAGCGACTTCCGATTCGCGAGACTTAGAAGCGATAAGCGAGCCGCTGCCAGACGTAATTTTTCCGCGTCCGCTGTTGGCTCTGGCGGCTGGGATCGGATTGTATATTCTCGGAGTCACGGTCTATGCGCGGCGCGAAGAGCATGAGAGTTCACCTGCTGGTCTTTTGTTTGGCATGATCATCGAACTTGCTGGCCTAGTTGTGATCGGATGCTTGCCTTTGTGGGCCGCTAAACAAACTTGGACCCTTAATCCCAATCAAGGTTATCCACTCTTAATTGCCTTGATCGGTCTGACCGTAATGAATCGCGGTTTTGCTGGCGTCATGCATCCAGTATCGCGCAAAGTCCAGTTGGCGGTACGACATGCAATCCTGACGCTTGTGTTGATCGATGCGGCCGTTGTGCTCATGTGGGTTGGAACTTGGTGGGGCTGCGCAGTGGCTGCTTTACTGTTGCCTGCACTCAGTAGCGCTATGCGTTTTCGATCAACGTAAGGCAGCTTGCAGAAAATCATTGTCTGATTCTGGACGTGGGATAGGCTTCTCAGCCTGTCGATTTTCGCATGACAGGCTGGAAGCCTATCCCACGCTCATGACAGTCTGGAAGCCTATCCACTTTCATGACAGGCTGGAAGCCTATCCCACTTGAAAGATTTGGTAACAGTCGGTATCGCTGGCTTTGCTTGCTTCAGAAAGTCGTCCCTGCTTCGTCAATACCCCCAGGTGGAATCGAACCACCAGCTAGGCTTTAGGAAAGCCTCGTTTTATCCGTTAAACTATGGGGGCGGAGCGGTCCCGAAGGGTAAATAACGCAAGGACAGGAGTTTTCACATGAGCCGTTTTGGCTATAGCCACGGGTTCTTGCTTCCAGATCAAAGAGTTAGGATTCAGTAGCCTAAACAGGGACGCGTGCTTACGATACCGTGTTCTATGGATTTGGTAAAGATTCTGTCCAAAGCAGGCTCAGGGAAATCTCAACTAGATGCTCGAATCACGGAGTAAACATGGAATTGGGACTGGTGCAAGCAATCCGAGTGATCGATGTCAACGCAAATCGGGCCGCAGAAGGCCTGCGTTCGCTCGAAGACTTTGCGCGACTGGTCCGCGAAGATGGTTTGTCAGCCAGCTTGGCGAAACACTTGCGTCATCGGCTGACCGAAGTCGTCGCCTCGATCGATCGCGAACAACGCCTAGCGGTCCGCTCGACTGCCAGAGATGCTGGCACGGATATCACCACAACTGGCGAAATGGCGCGTCCCAACCTGGATTCCATTGTTGCTCCCGCTTGCGAGCGGGTGACGCAGTCATTGAGAAATCTGGAAGAGTTTTCTAAATGTGTTTCGGCGGCTACGAGCCACGATTTCAAGCGTCTGCGTTATGAAGCCTACGACACGCTAGCGAGAATAGAGTCGCGACTGTTGAGCAATCGGATGTGTTCTAACATGCAACTTTATCTGCTGGTCGACTGCAGCCTGCCGGTCGAACGCTTTATAAGCTCCTTAACTGAGTTGTCGGACGCGGGCGTAGATTTATTTCAGTTGCGGGATAAGCGAGCTGAAGGAGCCGAATTGGTCCGCTATGCGCGAGCTGGCGTGGAGGCTCTCAAAACTTCGCAGTCGCTGCTGATCGTCAACGACCGCATAGACATTGCCCTGGCGACGGGTGCAGCCGGCGTGCATTTGGGACAGGAGGACGTGTCGCTGGCCGACGCGAAGCAGATTGCGGGAAATCGAATGTGGATTGGTATTTCGACCCATAATATGCAACAGGCGATTTCGGCAGAGCAGGGTGGTGCGGACTACATCGGATGTGGTCCTACTTTCCCCTCTGAGACCAAGGTTTTTGAGCAGTTTGCTGGAACCGAGTTTCTAGCACAGGTTGCCAGTCAACTAGCGATTCCCGCATTTGGCATTGGTGGTATTAACCAGTCGAACGTGGCACAAGTCATGGATACCGGCTGTCGGCGAGTCGCGGTTAGCCAGGTGATTCACTCGGCCGCTCAGCCCACCGCTGCCGCCCGCCAGCTCAAAGCGATCCTGGCGGCGCGGCACGAGTAGAAAATGTTTCGGAAAAAAGCCACAGTGCGACCGGCCACTGTGCGACCGGCCGCTATATAGCTCACGCTGGCAAGCGACACCGCTGAACAATCCGCACGTGCGACCGGCCACTGTGCGACCGGCCGCTATATAGCTGGGCAGAGACTACGGCTGGACCTCGGGCTCCGTTTGACTGGTCTTTGGCTCACTCGTCTGAGTCTCTAACTCTGGAACTGCATCCGACTCGGGGACCTCGCTGGGCTGAGCGCCGAGCTTGGGCTCGGTTTTTCCAGAGCGCTGCACCGCTGGACGGATGTTGGCGGCGCTTCGCAGGCCATCGAGCTTTGTTCGTTGAGCGGCAGATAGCAAGCCTTCGATTTGCAGCATCTCTGCATCTCGCAGCTCCTGCAATTGCTTTTCAAGCAGCTCCGTTTTAGCACGAACATCCGCTTGGATTTGATAGATCGTCAGTCGCTGCTGACTATCTACGATACCCGCAAAGAATCTTGGCAGGCGGCCCACGGCTATAGAACCTGCCGTACCTGAAACGACTCGCCTGCTTGAATCTCCTTTGGGCTCCGCCGTAATTCCAGGCGAGCCACTCTGCACAGCAGTCACCGTTGGCGTTTCCTGTCCCGTTAAGGCCGTTGAGAGCAGCGACGCCACACAGGCAGTGAGAAGGTACTTTGTTACTAGAATCTTCATGTTTTCATTCTCCACGTATTGTTTGCACCGAAAATACCGAAGCCCTTGTGAGACTTGACACTTATCAAGCTAGACTTCGATGACAGTTGTGTTCGCGAACAAAAGGGAGACGGAGTAACACGAAATTCCTTACAAAGATTTTTGTAACCGTTCACGGCCTTTGGCCGTACACGGTTGTTATTTTTTGTAGGGTGGGTCAAATCGCGATAGCGATGAAGACCCACCGATACTGCGATCACATACAAATGGTGGGTCATCGTGGCCTATCGGTACGCTTGACCCACCCTACGTATACTCTCTTCACAACCCCAAAACTTTTAGCAGCCCACGGCTTGCGTCTGAGCCTCAGGAAATATCGCTTGGCTTGGGAGTTATAGCTTGCCTCGAATCACATCGCCCAACTTGACCATGTCGCCTGGAGCGTAGCCTTCCAACACTTCTAGAATCTTGCCGTCGCGGCCGACAAGCACGGTCGTTGGGTAACCTAGAGAGCCATTGGGGAGCAATATGGCCAATTGTTGCCGAGTCATGGCAGCTGGGTCGCTGTAGGTTGGAATTTTGCCCGACGTGGTCATCATAAAGGTCTCCGTCTGGATTCGCAGTTTTTCCAAGTCATACTCGGGGCCAGCCGAGCACGAAACGGAAATAACGACCAGCTCTGCGTTGCCCGCGAACTCAGCTGCCAAGCTCGCAAATTCAGGAAATTCCTTTTGACAAGGCGGACACCAGGTGCCCCAGAAATGCAGCAGCGCAAGTTTATTTTCCAAATCGCTATTCGAAATGCCTTGCTCGACGTTCAGCAGTGGGTGCAAATCGAGTCGCGGCAGTGGCTCACCCACCGCCACGCTGCGCGGCGGCTGTCCAATCCATGCCAACAGCATTAAGCCTACTAGCATGATGCCGCCCACCACCAACACGTAGAAGTTGCTGGATTGGCTGGCAGGTTCCGATGTGTTTTGCATGACTTTTCTCCGTGGCAGTGGCGATGCGCACATAACTTGGGATATCTATAATTCCCCAGTATCGCACGACAAGAATTTCAACAGAAGGACTATCCATGCAGGACAATTGGGAAGTTGAGCAAAAATTTGTGTTGGAAACTACCGAAAGTTTCCTGAAAATGCTAGCTGCGGCGGGATTCGAACACGAGCGCAGCGAACGTAACTGCGACGTCTATTTCCGGCATCCTTGCCGAGATTTCCGCGCTACGGACGAAGCCTTCCGCTTGCGAACTTTGGATAGCAGTACCTGCGTCACCTACAAAGGCAAGCGGCTGCCAGGCGCGGTCAAGACGCGTCCCGAAATTGAACTGGACGTCACGTATACCGATCGACAACGCTGGCTGGACTTAATTGAGCAGCTCGGATTCATCGCCTGGCCGGCCGTGGAGAAGACTCGGCAAATCTTTATACCGACTTCAAATAGCCCCTACGCAAATTCTGATGTGCAGGTAATGCTGGACGAAGTACCGCTGCTGGGACATTTCGCAGAGATCGAGTTGGTGATTACGGATGCTGGACAATTGGCAGCGGCTGGGCAGCGCATCTCAGCACTGGCCAGTCGCCTCGGTTTAAGCGTCGTGCAACCCAGGAGTTATCTATCGCTGGTTCTCGAAAAACTGGGAATTGAATAGATACCGGGGCTAGAGCTGGACTGCTCAAAGTTTATTCCAATAAATTTCCATCCGAGGCTATGTCGTTTAGCGACTAAGGATCGTGCGGAAACTTACTGTCTGATTGTGAACGTGGGATTGGCTTCCAGCCTGTCGATTACCGCATGATAGGCTGGAAGCCTATCCCACTTATTTTCCGCTTGATCCTAAGGAAAGCTCTGACCGATCGAGGTAAGCATGGCTTCAAACACAGGGCGAAGGCGTTCGTGGTCACGATCTTCGGCCTGGATTTGGACCAAGTAAGTCTGGTGCTGGTGAGTGAACACGAGTAGCTGCGATGTGATAATTAGGTCGAGATAAACAAATCGCAAGATGCATCCATCGAGCGTCAAGTCTCCAAACTGCTGGCTTACCTGCTCGCGCTCGACTTCGTCGTATTCGGCTTGCATGGCTGCCGATGCTCCCTCCAGTGCGGCGGCGGAATCGGCCAGCCCAGCGACTTGCGTAATCGTCATAAAAGCGCCTTCGGGACTCTCGATCGAGACCGCATTGCTATCGCTTTCTGGGTCGAGTAACCATGTATCTGGATACAGGAATCTGATCCCGAGGCCTTCAAATTCAGCGGGCATGGTGGACCTAAAAAGGACTTGGAAACGGCCAAATTCAATGACAGCAATCGAGTAATGGCCTTTCGGCTTGCCGCCCATTTTTGCTACGTTCGCAACCAGATTTTGGCTGGAGCGAAGGCTAATTCTACAGGCTCATTCGAAGAAACTCTATAAGCGGCTTTATGTTGAGCGCGAGCAAAAACAGCCTACCTGCTGCACCCGCCGCAACTCGAAATTGGCGTGCCTGGGCCGGACCTAGTCTGTTGAAACTGGTCGTCATAACGATGGTTCTAACGCATGTGGGCTGTCGCACGCTGCGAGCTCGCCGTCAAACCCAAGAACTTTCCAGCGCGAGGCAAAATTCGCTTCGTGGTGCAGAAAAACTTCAGCAAAACAAGCTGCAGGAAGCGGAGTTCTTATTCACCGAAGCGCTGCGGCACAGCTCGGCGGACGAACGCGCTCAGTCTGGCATGGCGGAAGTGCTGTGGCAGCAGGGCGAGAAGTCCAAAGCTATCCAGCATATGACTCAAGCGGCGACGATCAGCGGCGAAAATCCAGACTACCTAGTGCGACTGGGTGAGATGAAGTTACAACAAGGCGATTATGACCAAGCCCTGGTCCAAGCCAATCTGGCTCTCGATAGCCAGCGCCGTCACGCGGGCGCCTGGGCTTTGCGAGGCCAAGTCTTGCAGAAACGAAATCAGTTGGAAGAGGCGATGAGCTGTTACCACCGTGCCTTAGGCGATCAACCCAATTCGCCTCAAGTTCAGCTTGCGCTGGCCGAGATTTACCGATCGCTGGGACGTCCGCAGCGCGCCTTGGCCACGCTGGACTGCATGACTGACGGGCAGTCCGCTGAACAGGTGAGTGCACAGGCGTGGCTGCTCAAGGGACAGGCTCTAGCCGATTTAGGAGAACATGGTGCGGCGAGAACGTGCATGAAAAACGCAGCGTTTTGCGTCGCCGACGATCAAACCGATATGCTGTTAGCATTGGCCGAATCTCAAATTGAAGCTGGCGATATGTCCGAAGCCCGCATCTGCCTTGGTCGCGCCTGCCGTCACGATCCACACAACCCTCTCGCTCAGCAACTGCAGCTTGTACTCGACCAGGCCAATCGCCGTAGTTCGCCGCCTGTTAACTTGACGGGTTTCGAGCAGGCGGTTCCGGATGCGCAGTAAGATTGCCGCGAGTCGGGCGGATGACCAGAAAGACGGTGGTTTTTTCTGGATCTTTGGATGTTTGGGATCTACAGTTCCACGGCAGGTATCCCGATGGGATGAGCGAAACGATTCGAGACGCCCCTGCAATTGACATCGCAAACACGTGGAGAGAGCTTTGGCAACGACACCGTCCAACATCGATTACAACGCAGATGCTCCCGTACTATCTCCCTTCGTCGATCGCCGTGGTGCAGTGGGACCAGCCGCACCTACCGAGCGCAGGCAGTTCACCAACTCGCATGTCGGTTTATCTCCCGACGCCCGCGAGCTGGCCGAAGCCATCGACAGCTACAAACTACAGCATCGCCGTCGCTTCATCACCTTTGAAGAGATGCTGCAAGTCATTCACACGCTAGGCTACGCCAAGAACCTATAGTATGCATCGCCTGGTATTCGCTGCGCTCAACCAACGGCTACCGGAATTGATCCCTCTGGGGGATCGAGCGGAAAATGAGTGGGATAGGCTTCCAGCCTGTCATGCGGGAATCGACAGGCTGTAAGCCTATCCCACGTTCTGAATTAGTTCGTGGACAGTAGCAGCGACATCAATCGCTCCTTTTCGACGATGCCCACAGTCCGTCCGCTGCTGTCCTCGATTGCTGCCAGAGGGCATTGCGAGCTCTGAAGGCGAGTCAGAACTTGAATGCTCGAGTCGGTGCCAGACGTGCGGAGGATCGGTAGCATCGGCAGTTCTGCCAACTGGTTGATCAGCAGATCTGCGACGATGTAACAACCGATCAAGCGCTGCTGCGATTCATCGAGCACACCCACGATGGGTTGCCCACGGCGTGTGGCCTGTTGCAGAATTTCGGGCTGTTCGGCTTGCCTGTTCACCAGTGGTAGAGCGCGCAGGGGAACCGCAAATTGTTTGACGGGGCGAACCCCATAGGTGAACAAGTTTTGCGCAATTTCGCGTTGAATGGGTAGGAGCACACCGGCTTCCTGCCCCTCCACCAGCACGCGCTGCAACTCCTGGCGTTCGAGGGTCGAGCCAGCTTTGATGGAGCGAGTAGCCCAAGTATTTTGCCACAAACTTTCTAGCGCAATCACGATCAGCGAGACCGGTGAAAACAGAATCGTGAACAAGACCATGAGTGGCGCGCCGCGATTGAGCAAGCGGTAGGGCACTTGGTAGTACAGATACTTCGGCAGGAGTTCGCCATAGATAAATAGGAACGGAGTCATCAGCAGCGGCAGAACCGATTGCATTTCGCCCCAATTCGCGAACAGTCGCTGGCTGGCCAGCAGTAATCCGAGTGTTACCAAGTAGTTGGCGATGTTATTGCCGATCAGAACGGTGGCTACAACCACCGTGGAATGATTCGCCAACCAGAGCAGCATCCGCGATATCCAGCGCCCCGACTTTGCGTCCATCACCAAACGCACGCGGGTAACTCGATAGAAGCCCGTTTCGCTACCGCTGAAGAAGGCACTCAGGCTCACACCGACGATAATTAAGAGCAAGATCCACATCAGTTGGATTCCTCGATGTTTGCCGGGGCCTCAGAAATCCGAACGAGGATCTCGCCGCGATGCCCTGCCTCTACGACTTCCAGCAGCAGATCTTCGAGACTGCACACGTCTCCCTTTTCGGGTAAGCGATGCAAATACTCTTGCACGACGCCGCCGACCGTCAAGTTGCGACTGACGTTAAGGCGTCGACCCATCAGTCGTTCCAGGCGTCGAAGTTTAGTCATGCCGGTGGCTAACCAAACACCCGGCGACTGGAGATTCACTTCAGCCCGCGCCAGCTCGCGGTGCGAATTAGAGTCTTCAGAGTGCAGTATCGCTTCGAAGATATCCTCCCAAGTCAAGATACCAATCGTTTCGCCATATTCATTGACAATCACAGCCACGCGGCGTTTTGCCTTTCGCAAGCGTTTGAGTGCTTCGGCAATCGTGGCGCACCAGGGAATGACTACCAGCATTTTCTTTTTGGCTGCCAAGTCATCGATCTCGTCGGGCAAAATCGAATTCAGGGCAATGGCAGAGACGACCTCGCGCCCGCTCGAATTGGTCACCAGCATATAGTCGCTGGCGGTCTTCTTGCCATCCAGTTGCGAGACGCTAATCGGCGGCACAAAAGAGCGATACTGAGTGCGGGGACGCATCCATTCCTCCACGCTAATTTCGCTCAACTGTATCACGTTGCGCAGCACTTGCCGCTCCTGTTCGACAAGCTGTGCGTCGTCGGTGGACAGTTCGATGGCACGCTCCAGATCTGCCAGCTCCAAATAGCTTTCTGGTTTCAAACCGGGCCATAACAACCGTCGCGAAGCTTCGTTGGCCAGTTTGATAATCGGCAAAAAACCATCCAACATGCGAATGGCCAATGACAACGGTATGGCTACCAGGCGCACGACGGCAATGGGATACAAGACGGCTAAGCTCTTGGGTAGGAACTCGCCAAGGAGGATAATGACGACCAGCGCAGAGATTGTCAAAGTCGCCGTTAGCTGGGGAGAGTCGTACTCAGACTGAAGCTTGAACGCCGCCCGCGACACGAGTGAAAAGTAGGATAGATTCGTCGCGAGATTCCAGAAGAGAATACCCATCAACAGCCGCTCGGATTGCGCCAGCAAACTCGCGGCGACTTTTCCAGTTCGCGAGCCTTTGCTTAGCTCGCGTCGCTGACCAAGCGTCAGCGAAAAGAAAGCAGCTTCGCTACCCGAGAAAAAACCGCTGATTAAAAGCAACGTGAGTAGGCCGGGCAAGTAAGTCCAAATCGTTGCCAAGGAGGCCAACATGCCTAGCCTTCTTCATCAACGGTTCGGGACCTACCCATCGCAAAGTCAAACTCGCTCAGCGCGGGCACGATCATGGCGGTGGTTGCAAAACCGTAGGCCGCCATAATCACTGAAAATACCACCATCTCTTGCCCGCGTAAGATGAAGCTCGTGATCGCAAAAAATGTCAGGAAGGGCAGGCCAAACGCAGCCAGAGCGATCGCTGGACTTGGATTGCGACTACCTAGCGCCACATACAAGCCTGTCCCGCCACCCAAAATAATTGCCAGGAACGGCGGCAGTTGCCGCGTGAAGGAGCCACGGAAACTCATCATGATCATCATACACGTGGCCACGCCCAAGAATAGGAAGAACAGCGTACCCAAACTGGTGCCGATCGCACCACGCGACTGACTATAAATCATGCCGCAATGGACCCCCAGCATGGCCGCGAAAATATCCATCACCAGCAGACCGCCAATGGTAAACCATAAGTTCTCAGTCGTCATCCCGCCCTGCCACCATAAGTAGACTGAGAGCGCCAGCGGCAGCACGACCATTTCCTTAGTGACATACAGCACGCCAGCTAGCTTTCCAAACAAAAATTGCGCCGGCGTGATTTGGGTTGCCAACAGCAGATCTAGCGCTTGCCCGTCGCGCTCGTTGGTGATGGAATTCACAGCCAAGGCATTGATCATGAACAGAGAAACGACGAAAAATGGAGTTAAGATTCGAGCGGAAACTGGGATCAATTCATCGGCCAAACGGCTTCGCTGCAAGGCGACGCCCGAGGAAACCGACCAATACAAACCGGCCACTGCCGCCAGAAAAAGTCCGACGTATGCCAGCCGGATCATAAGCAACTTACGACCGTAGGCCCAGGTCCGCATTTCGCGCCACAACACGGGATTATTCCACATGGGTCGCGGTGAACGCACTTTCCAGGAGCGCGGTTCGGAAGTGGCCGCACCGGCACGGACTGTATAATTTTCATCCGGCTCAGGTGCTTGCAGCCGCACCTGCTGCGACGGATTCCAGATTCGTAAGCGCCAGACACCGATCAAGCAAAATACCAACGTGGCGGCCACACCCAGCAGTGAATGCGCCAGCGCGATACCACCGGGGATAGCCGTCCAAGCCGCCGATGGAATTGGCTGGCAGACACTCCACACCGCGCGGATGGGACTGAGCAGCTCCGCCCAGATGGGATCCACACTTGCGAGGCTACCAGCAGCAATCGCCTCGCAGAACACCAACCATCCCACAATTGCCAGCAGAGTAATGGCTAGTGTTTGAAATGTCTTTTCGCGCCAGAAGGCAACAAGATTGGCCAGAGAGCCGGTCCAGGCCGAAGTGACTAGGACGATAGCCGTCGCCGCGAATACTTGCGAAACGCTGACTCCACCCAGAATGGCGATCAGCAGTAGCAGTGGTAGTGCGGAGAAAATAAGGTTTGCGACTCCGACCAGTGTGGACGCTAGTTTACCCAGGACGATTTCGCGGCTAGTTAGTCGGGTCAGCAATAGTAGTATCAGTGTCCGGCGATCCTTCTCTTGGCTGACACTGCTGGCCGCAGCAACGGCCGAAAGGAACATCGATACGATCAATTCAAGTGGCACAACGATCTGAAATACCAAGCCGCCGAAGCGCGCCAAGTCGCCCAAGTTTCGAACTTGCTGAATCCCTGCCATCAGCGCCCAGGCCGTGCATACCAAACTGAATAGCACAAGCACAAATACAACTCGCTGCAGATAGAATCGCAGCTTGCGGGGCGCGACCAGCCACTCCCGAGTGAGAATTGGACCAAGCATCATATTGAATATTATTAAGTACTAAATTCGGATTTATTATCGTAGTCGATCAGCTTAATCCAATCTACGAAACTTGCAGTTGAACAGTTCGGGTGGGGGAGAATACTCCGATTCTAGCGTTAGAACGAGCTACAAAGTAAGGAGAGTCGTGCGATTTTGAAGGTTCTGGGGTGCCATACGTTGCTAGAAAGCTAGGCTTCAAGCACTAAACGTCAAAAACCGGCTGCCATGGGTATCCAAACATACAGTGACGAGAGGAATAGAAGTGATCGCTTTTTTGAAGAAGACTGCTCGACGGCTGTTGTCCAGCGAAGATGGCCCTACCGCAGTTGAATACGCAGTTATGATCGCGCTCATTACTGGCGCTTGCCTGGCTAGTGTTCAAGCGCTGACGCAAGCGACCAAGAGTAGCTTTGACAAATCGGCCACGGCGATCGTTGGTTCCTAACACCTAGCCGAGCCAGGGCAGTTGATGCATGGTCGGAACCCACCACCGCAGAGGCTGGTGGCGATCCTACGGCTCAAATCGGTAATAACGTACTCATGGTACTTAGACAAAAAGTTTGGATCGACGATAACGTTCAGGGAATACTTGTCGGACGTGTCGTACTTTATTGGTCCGCCGCGCTGGTTTACGTTGGACTCGGATCGGCATGTTTTCAGTACTACCAGAATCCCCACTGGGAGGCGGGCAAACATGTTTCGGTACTGTTTGACCAAATATGGCCCTGGCTACCTAGCGCAATTCTCTGTTTGCCGCTGGTCATTTTTGACGTGATCCGTTTGAGCAATTTGTTTGTAGGCCCCATCTATCGCCTGCGTCAACACTTGGCCGCGCTCATCGAGGAACCCGCCTGCGTCGCACTGAAATTCCGCGAGGACGATCATTGGCAGGATCTGGTAGAGCCGATGCACTGCATTCAGGCTGAGCTAGTTTTTTTACGCGGTGAAGTTGCTCGGCTTCGACAACTCCAGCTTACCTCGGAGTCCAAACCGGCCGCCGCTGCGAGTCTAGTGAACTTGGATCTCCCGCGGTCCCAGAACTTGCTGCCACCGATGGGACTGACCTTAGATTAAATTTGCTTCGGTCGACAGTTTACCGAGCATGGATTTCAGGGAATCTGCGAGCTCGGACATGAGTGGATCGTCGGCCTCGCGCGGCGGCTTGGCGTGATCCACTTCGATGGCGGGTCCGAGCTCTAATATGGCGTGCAATGGACGATGAATGCGCGAGCGGTCGGTCAAATCTTCTTCGAAACTCTCGACTGTTTCCAGCAAACGCGTATCGGTTGGCGTATCGAGATAATCGCTCGGATGCGAAGCGATTTGCTGAGCCATATAAACATTCGTGAGCTGTTGCCACAGCTCAGAACGCCTTGAATCCGTCGTTTCGGGCAGGAATAACTTGGGCACAATTGCAGATCGCAACTGTTTGACGCGAGGCATGATTGGCTCCGCGCGAACTCGCCCCAGCCACTGCGTTTCAAGTGGCGCGAGCAGATGTTCGACGAGCTGACTTTGACGAACCGCGATACACCCTGGTTGCACGCCACCTGCGTACTGAATTTCTTGTAAAGCCAACATAGCTTGGTGAATCCTCGATATGCGTTCCAAAACATTTTCGGGCCGAGGTGCATGATTGAGCGTCAGTCGCTGCTCGATATCTGCCAAGACGGGTTCTATCGACTTGCGCACATCGCCTTTGAAAAGATACTTGATCGCCACCGGATGGATGACCACTTTTCCATGGCTGTGTTTTGCGCGTCGCTTGGCCGCCGTTCTAGCTAGGAAGGACACTCCATCCATTAGGGGCTGCAGGATGTCGTTGGTGCGAAATACGGTTCCCTCAGGAAAGACAACCAAGGGGCGTTTCGCCTGAGTCAACACATCCACGGCCGTATTGAGCGATTGGCGATCGACACCTTCGCGGTAAACGCTGAATGCGCCGCACATGCGCATCGCAAACCCCTGAGCTCGGCTCTGGTTAAACAGGTGCCAGCTAGCCATCGAATAGATGTAAACATTAACCTGTCGCACAAGCCAGCCGATGGCGATGGGATCCGAGTAGCGGCAGTGATTGGGAGCCAGCAAAATACCATGCCCCTGCCGCAGACTGTCCTGGAGGTGCTCCAGCCCGCGGACTTCATGCGATTCAATACCTTCGCAGCGGTTGAGATAGATATCGACTACGCGCAGTTTCTGCACCAGCCACGGCAGCCAACTGCCGTGGTGGGGCGGGATAAACTTATATGGCTTTTCGACGATAATATTTTGCATGGAGAGCAGATTACTCGGGATAGTTGTCGTGGGAAATATTAACTGGCGTATCCGCGCGGGTGCGCGCGGTGCCATTTCCAAGCGGTCTCCACGATGGTCTCGATTTCGGTGTAGTTCGGACGCCAGCCGAGCACCTTCTGCGCCAGACTACTGTCGGCGACCAGTTCGGCTGGATCGCCTGGACGGCGCTGCTGGACTGAAGTGGGAATTGCGTGACCGCTTATTTGGCGACATGCTTGGATGATTTGCAGCACGCTTTGGCCACGCCCCGTGCCTAGGTTGAGTTGCAAATTGGCACCCGGTTCCAGCAGAGCCAGCGCGCGCAGGTGCGCGTCGGCGAGGTCGTCGACGTGGACGTAATCGCGAATGCAGGTACCGTCGGGCGTTGGATAATCCTCGCCAAAAATCCCGATATGCGACCGTTGGCCAAGGGCTGTTTGCAACACCAGCGGAATTAGGTGGCTTTCGGGGTCATGGTCTTCGCCAATGTCTCCGTCGGGACTCGCTCCCGCCGCATTAAAGTACCGCAGCGCCGCACAGCCGAAACCGTAAGCCTTGGCATAATCGGTCAGCGCATGCTCGAACACTAACTTGGTAAAGCCATAGGGATTGATGGGAAATTGCGGCGTGTTTTCGGCAATGGGAATTTTTTCGGGTTGACCGTAGGTAGCCGTAGTGCTGGAAAAGACGATTCGCCAAACGCCCGCGGCGCGCATGGCTTCGAGGAGCTCCAGGGGCGCGCTGACGTTGTTCTGATAGTACATGGCCGGCTGAGCGACGGACTCGCCGACCAGTGCAAAAGCAGCGAAGTGCATGACGGCTTCAATGCCATGAGCGGCAAAGACGCGCTGCAATCCCTGCCGATCGGACAACTCCCCTTCGATGAATGTTCCCTCGGGAACGGCTTGGCGATGACCGCGCGACAGATTGTCATACACGAAGACTTCGTGACCACTGCGCACCAGCTTACGAACCGTGTGCGAACCCACATAACCGGCACCGCCGATCACCAGAACCTTCATCCGAAAAACCCTTCCAATCGAATTTGTACAAACATTACACGCATTAACGCTGTGGACACCCGAGTCTCACCAGATTGCGAGCGACAAGTCAGAAGCTTTGCGTTTTCATTGGTCGAAACTAATGACAATGCCAATCGTCGCCATCCGCATTCAGGCAGCTTCGGCTGGACCCATTCAGTTTGACCCACCGAGTTTAACTAGCTCGATCCAAGCAGTCAGTAGCAATCCATGGCCAGTAAGCTCAGCAAACTCCGACAAAAAGGCGGGCTGGAAAGTCGTTTGCCTCCGCCGGAGGCGGGGGGCAACTGGCACCAGAAATTCACTAATTACCTGCGCAGCGAATGCCACCTGGCCGACAATACCGTTCAGGCTTACGGTCGCGACCTAAAACGTCTCATGGGCTGGATGGGTAGCGCCGCGGTCAACCGCATGCGCCTAGCAGATTTAAGCGAATTTGTGGCTTCGCTGCAAAACGAGAAACTCGCACCTGCCTCGATCTCGCGGGCCATTGTAACAACTCGCATGTTTTTCAAGTACCTGCAATTGGAAGGGATTGTCCAGGACAACCCGGCCGAGCTGCTAGGATCGCAAAAGATGTGGGATCGCATCCCCAAGGCGATCACTCCGGCAGCCGTCAATCGCTTTTTGGCCGCACCGGCCCGCTACGATACCTATTGGCTGCGCGACTGCTGCATTCTGGAACTACTTTATGCGACCGGCTGCCGTGTTTCGGAAGTCTGCAATCTATTGACCGCCAATGTTCATTTGGACGACGGATATTGCTTGGTTGAAGGCAAGGGCTCCAAGCAGCGGATGGTGCCGATCGGCGGTCGAGCCGTCGCGGCGATTCGAAGCTACCTGAGCGAAGAACGCAGCGCATTGCTCCGCGAACGCGACCCAGAGCAAGCGGTGTGGTTGATACTCTCGCGGACCGGTCGGCGTCTGCGTCGGGAAGCCGTGTGGGAGTTAGTCAAGCGGTATGCCCTGCGGGCGGAGATCGACCCCGACGTGAGCCCGCATACACTTCGCCACAGCTTTGCAACGCACATGCTGGCCGGTGGAGCGGACCTCAGGCAGATTCAAGAACTCTTGGGCCATGCAAGCATCCAAACGACCCAGATCTACACCTCTGTCGACTCTTCGCGTCTCAAAAGAATTCATAAACAATTTCACCCGCGGGCTTGAAGGATGCCACGACAAACCTGCGGACGATGTGTTACTGCCTTTGCTTTGCGAACTTGATGCGGTCGATCAAACGCACGATGTCATTGCCGCTACGATAACCGGTGACGCTGGTAATGGCTTGAATCACGTGAACGTAGTGCAGGTTGTAATCGAGATCAATTTCGACCTCTGGGCCTTCATCGTCGGCTGGCCCCGTTGGGTTACCGACGAGCTGTACGATATAGCCTCGCAATTTCTCCCAGTCGGTTCCGAACGATTGGTTATCGTTGAGCACTATTTCCTGTAGGTTGCCAGCCGCATCGGCTTTCAAACGGAGTTTGAGCGGCAGTTGGGTATTATCGGCCGGCGATCCGCTATCTTGAAGGGGCATTTTGACATTGAAGTCACCTTCTTGAGCGCTAATCTTGAATGTCATCACGAAGAATACCAGCAGCAGGAAAACGATGTCGATCATCGACGTCATCGACAGCTCGGTCTTGTCCTGCTGCGAACTTTTGTGACGAAATTTCATCAGATTTCCTCCTTGACGCGTAGCGCAAATTTTTCGAAGCCTAGATCTTGGCAGCGACTGATTAAATCCTGCACTTGCCCGCCGGGCACAGCGCGATGGCCGCGTATAATGATGCTGGCATCGCTGGCCGTCTTCTTTTGCAGCTTGAGCAGGGACAACTCCGGCGCCAGCCGACTGCGCAATGACGAGAGCGCGATTTCGTCACCGCCGATGACGACTGAGCCGCTACTGGTCATATGAATAATGATCGGGAATTCAATGGGCGTCTCCACGGGCTTGGCCAATTCGCTGGTCGGCAGGACGACTTTGTCGTTCTGTTCGCTTTGCGAAAAATTAATTAACACCATGAAGAACGCGATCAATTGAAACGTCATGTCGATCATGGGCGTAAGATCGGGTTCTGCAGGCGGGGTGACCTTATTATTGATTCGCATGAGGATTAACCTTGAAATCGCTCGAGCAGTTCTTCGCTGGTGATACCCACTTGCATGGTCAGTCGCTGCACACGATTTCGCAAAATGTTATAGACCGCAATCGCTGGAATCGCGATGGCCAGGCCTGCCAGAGTCGTGAAGAGGGCCGTCGAGATGTCCAATGCCAGAGCACTTGGTTTGGGCGTGGTACCCGAAGTGGCAATGGTGCGAAACGCGCTGATCATGCCCTGCACCGTACCGAACAGACCAATCATGGGGCTGATGTTGCCAATCAAGGCCATATAGCTGAGATTGTGTTCGAGCTTCATCGTCTCTTCTTCGCCAACTTCCTGCATCGCCTCAACCGCATGCGAGTGGCCACGATCTAACTTCGAAAGCCCTGCAGCGACCACTTGGCCTAGAAAGCTTTCGTCGGTGCGGATGAGTTCCGCTGCGGCCTGAGGGTTGCCAGCGGCCAACTGCTGCTCGACACCCTCGACCAAGTCGGGCGGACAGATATTATCCTTGCGAGCTGCCAGTAGATTCATCACGATTAAAGTTAGCAGCGTGATCGACAGCGCGAAAAACACGATCGTGTAAGAAATCCCAAGCGCTTGAAAGGTCCAAGCGAGTAGATTGCTGGGTGCCTTGGGGCCGGTGTCCTCAGCGGGCGGAGCGTTGTTGGCGGCGGGGCCTCCAGCGGGCTGGTCAGGCTGCGCGGCTGCCGGGGCGCCGCCCAACTCTTCCAGGAGGGCGGCTTCGTCTTGAGCGCTGGCAGTTCCTGCGAGGCAAGCCACTCCAAGGACCGTTACTGCCGCAACTCTCGCGATTAGTCTTTGCAGCCCACTGCAACTCGACCCAGTACGACTCGATCCAGTACAACTCGACGGGCCCACCATACAACTGCTCCACAGGAGATTTATCATGCTAATTGTTTACCGATCCAATTTGAGTCAGGGCTTGCTGGCCCAAGAGCTTGATGCATATTGATTCCCTAAGCGTGCCTTGACCTCTGCCGCTCGGGCGGGTTGACCTGCTTGGGGCCAAAGTTTCGATAGATGATACAGCGCCTCGGCATGGGCTTCAGCTTCGGTGAAGAAAAGTAGGTCGGTTTGGAGATAAGATAGCAGCGCCTGATTTGTATTTCCGAGCGTTTGATAGCAGGCGCCTTTGGCATTGTTGATCCGCGCGAACAGCCCCTGATCCGTGGAGTCGTGCTGCTGGACCATGCGATCGAGCTTCTTCAGGGCCTCTTGACTGTTGCCTGCCAAATTTTCGCAGACCGCCAAGCCAACTTCGGCCAAACTCTTCATGCGGGCCATTTCGGGCGTATTGCTTGGCGCTGCAGCCAGTTGTTCAAAGCGAACTTTCGCATCTGCGGTCTTGCCTTGGGCCAGCTCGACCTCACCCAGGCGGTAAACACCAATCGCCTTGGTCTCAGCACTGGGAGCACCATACAATTTTCCAAAGAATCGCGCGGCTTGTTCGGGCTGGCCAGACGCCAGGGCGAGTTCGCCCAGCAATTCGCTGATGGCATACAAATGATGGGTATTCGCGTTGGCAGTGGCAATGGCAAGTAACCCTGCAGCGGCGGCTTTCTTATCGCCGCTACCGGCTAAAGCTAACTTACCTTCGCTGTAATAGCGATAAAACTCCACGTCCTGCTTAGCCCGCGGATCTTTGATACCATCCACAGAAATTTTCTTGGCTTCTTCGAGAGCCTGCTCGTATTGGCCGAGCAACACGCTTTCGCGAGCCCGATCGAGTGTCGCAGGTTCGTTATCGAAAGAGATTTTACGGACATCTTTCAATTCATAACTCTGTTCTTTGCCGCGAACTTTGATCTTGACCGACGAGGGCGAGATCTCGGTGATTTCACCTGAGGCAACCGTGTCCTTTTTGGGATAAACGCGATCCTGAGCATTACCCCATGGCTGCATGCTGAGGGCGCCGAGCAAAAAGAACACTGGAATAAGTCGGAAACTCATACTGAACAGTCTACTAGTAAAAAACTTTTTTTTGGATGTGTCCTGGCAACTCGACTCGCGACCCACTTTATTTCTGTTTTTGGATCGTGCTCAACAATACATTAAATCGCTTCTTCATGACGGGCCCTCCCAAGTCTGGAAATAGCTTGGCCGTTGATTGGATATCGTTCTCGGCTCGCCCCAACTCTTCTTTCTTCTTCGCGGGGTCAGCCAGGCCTTTAGCGAATTGCATGCGGCTGTATGCGAGCTGGTAACGGGCTTCATAGAACTGTTCTGTGAAATTGGGTTGGTTGGCGGTAAGTCGTTGAATTTCTCCCCAGCCCCAAATCAGTTTTTTCCGCGTTTTGGGATTGGGCCGTCCGCCTTCGATGGCAACTTTATGGAATCCACTATTCACCGCATCACCCCAAGCTTGGTAGGTTTGCGCGGCTTCTATTTGAACGTCCAGCAATGCGCTGTTGGTTTCGAGAATCGTAGCCAGTTCCTCAATCGCAGCTTTGTAATCGCCTTGACCGCGTAGCGTTTGGGCCCGTTTGAGACTCACTTGCGTGACAAAATTCGGCGGATTGATCCAACCTGGTTGATTTTTTTCTTTGGCTTGGATCTGCTGTAAAACGGTCGCGGCACTGCCATAGGCCTTAGAGGCCTGGGATTTGCCCGCGGCGGTTGTTTCAAGCTCCTGCGCGATCGAGAGTATTGTATTTGCGGCCCAAAACTGCGAGTTGAAGCTATCGGCTTTAGCAGCCTCGGTCGCCACCAGCAATAAAGTCTCCGAGATCTTAATACGCTTGGTTTCGTCCTTGGCGTTGGCCAGCAGTTCTTTCAAATCGCGAGCTAGGCCGACAAAAATGGTGGCCAGAGTTTGATGGTCTGCTTCATTTTTGGCGGCAGATTGCAGTCGCTGGATGTAGTCGCGGACTTGCGTGTTGGCCAAGTCGGGGCTGACCTTGTCTTCGACCAACCGCGCGATCGTCAGTTGGATCGCGGTCCGGTAGGTTTCCATGATGGTTGGCACGGGTGCCCAAGCCGGTTGGCCTTCGAGTATTTTAATGGGCGAACCGCCGCCTTCGAGCAGTAATTGGTTAGCCGCGTCGAGCTGGTCATTTTTCAGATAGAGCCGCGCCAAAATATTGATGGCGTCAACGGTCGGCGCATCCATCTTAGCGGGGTCAAGGTCACGGCAACCTTCCTGCAAGAACTGGGTGGCATCGGCCTTCAGCTGTTTGACCGCCGCGTCATCGTCGCCGGCCGATTTGCGCTCCTCCAAATGTTTTGCATAGAAGGCGACACCAGCTGCCCGTTTGAGTTTGCCCGCCGCGTCACCACCTGGCGGTAAGATGCTAAGGAATTGCTTGGCCTTGTCCCACTCCTTATTAATTAGCGCCAGTTGCACCAGGGCTGAAGCGGCGGCACCGGCTTCGGAGGAATCCGGCCAAGTTGCCAACAAGTATTCCGCGAAGGGCTGCAACTGTGGCGTCAAATCAACTTTGGACTCCGCCCCAGCCGAGCGTAGTAAGTCACTGAAACTGGCTAGCGTGATGGCGGCGGCGCGCAGTCCATTCTCGGTACTCGGATTGGCCCGCGACAGGAACTCAGCCACGCTCATCGCATCCCAGGGGCGATGCTGCTTGAGTAATAAGAAGGACAATCGAAACCTCGCATCAAACAGTTGTTCGCGAGCATCGCTGCTCGAATAAAGACGCAGGGCAGAACGCAGCAGCTCGATGGCTTGCAGCTGATCGGTATCCATGGCAGATTGCGATTCCTGAATCTGCTGTGCGAGCTCTTTCTTTTTTTCGGGTGGCGTTTGCGCGTCGGCGGTTTGTAGTTGCAGAGTCTCCAATCCAATCGAAGTATTTTCCGAGCGATCAATCCGCTCTTGAGCCGCCGCCAGCGCCTCGGCAAAGCTCTTGACCTGAGGCAGTTCGGCGGTTGCCTGTTCGGCCTTTTCGATTCCCAATTGCCCGAGCAATTCGCGAGTTTGCTCTTGATGCACGCCTGGAACTTTCAGGAGCTTGCTCAGTTCGACGCGCGTGTCTCTGGCTAGCTTGCTGGCGACACGGTCGTTGGGATCCTTGCGCTGCAATTCGCTGGACCACTGGATCTTCTGCCGTGCCAGCTCGAGTTTCAACGCGATGGTTTCTGCTTTGTCCCGTTCGTCGGGTCTGAGGTTATTGAGCCAGCTTTCGGCCCGCTCTACGGCCAGCGGAAATTTCTTTTGGAAAGCCAGCAGTTTTACGAGTTCGCTCACGGCGCTGGTTTGAAGTGGGCGAAGAATGTCAACTCCTTCCAGATCGGCAATGCGTTGATAGCCATCGACGGCATCGTCCAGCTTGCCCATTTCGGATTGGATGGCACTGCGATAAAACAGCGCGTAGTTGCGAACACCCACCATGCGAGTTTCTTTGGAATACAGATCGCCGAACATTTCTAGAGCGGTTTGCAAGTCCTTCTGCCGCAGCGGGCTAGCGACAGCGCGACTCCGTCCTCGGTCGTCGATGGACTTGGCGGATAACAATTGCGATTGCCGAACATCCTGCTGGATTTTCTGGCGATAGGCGACTTTGGCGGTATCCGAGGGGTCCACTCGGGCACCCTTCATGGCTTCAATAATTTGGCTGAGTTCTCCGATCGTCGACTCGAAGAGCTGGTGGGCCTCATCGTAGAATTTGATCGCTTCGGGGTTATCGCTCTGGACATCATTGCCAGCCCGCCGCTTCGCCTCCTCAGCCCGCGTTAGCAGCAATTCGCCGAGTTTCATGCGCGCCTCACCTCGCCGTGGATGATTGCGCATATTATCGATAAACGTCTGCAAAGCGCCTTCCGCTTCATCGAGTTTCTTCGGGCGTTCCGCATTGGCAGCGGGTAGAAGGGCAGCCGACTGGTACAGCAACAGCCCGCGTTCTAACTGCATGTCTGCTTTGAGTTCCCCGCTGACGCCTGCTTTACCCTGAGTCGCATCCAAATAAACCAGTGCCAAATCGAAGAGCTGCTCGTCTTGCAATTTTTGCAGGAACCGTTGGTAAGGCTCTTCGCAGCGCAGCGATTCCAAGCCCGACAACAGCGACCCGCTAACTAGTAGCGTGGCAATCCAAACGCGTGCGGTGTAGGCTATGGAGAAGGGGAGCGAATGCACGACAGGAGGTTCTCGTTTCATAGCTCGTAGAGTTTAGCGATACGATGTCCGCCCGTTAGCGTCGTAGCGCGGACATTTCTAAGATGAGACGACTGTCTAGGTTACCTGCGCACGTGCCCAGCCACAAGACTTGGGCGTGGGTGTCGATTGAAAAGTAGGATTTACGACTCGATGAGAGTCGGCGGGCGAGTGAAAATTTTCGGCTTAAATGGGCCGAGGAGGGCTTGAATGGTTTTGGCCCTCCGTGGATGACCTCTCTGTAAATCGCAAGCGATTTCATGGTACGACTGAAATCTGATCGTTGGTATTCGGCTGAGGGGCAGCGCCTCAGTCGGTCTTCGGTCGCCAATCGTGTGACGGGTTCGCGGAGACTGTTTTCAATGTGTTTGCTGCTCGCACTGGTGGTACTGCTGATGCAGAAAGCGACCGACCCGCGTCACGTTAGCAATGCCTTCCAAGCGTTGGGAGTACCTCTGACTCCGGACGAACCGCTCGACAGCACAATGCCTACCAAGAGCCAGGAGCCCATCAACCAGGAACGGAGTGGGCTTGAAGCGGACTTGCCCTCCAGCGACTCGGACCGCGACGCATCGCCCGCCGCGGCACGCTGGCGGACGACTTGCCGGGACATGCTACCGCGACTGCTGGAAAGTGCATCCACTGCGGACGTCAGCGAATTGGGGTTGCACTGGTTCGGCAGTGAAGCATCTTCGGGAACTAATCTAGGAGTTCACGACGAACTCTCCGAAAGCCTGCTGAGTCTAAAAAACAATGCTGAGATTGTGCTGGCAGATTCAATTCGCCAGACTCAGTCGCCCAAATTCCCGCAGGCCGAGCAAACGGCTT
Source organism: Pirellulaceae bacterium (assembly GCA_041741955.1). Classification (GTDB taxonomy): domain Bacteria; phylum Planctomycetota; class Planctomycetia; order Pirellulales; family Pirellulaceae; genus Aureliella. The sequence continues at coordinate 28,125 of JBGSJL010000175.1, forward strand.
GGCTCCAGCCGCTGAGGCGGATGGAATCCCAATGGCAACAACTTTGGAAGAACCGCTTCGCAAACACGGATCCAACTTCTGCGGATGCTGGACTGGATGCCGAATTTGCCATTGCTTTGTCGGATTATTTGGATGGTCAGCTCGTCCGCGGATTGCGTGATGCGACGCCTTGGACGCAGCGCGAGACGACCGCATTTTGGCGACTGATACAGCGAGGGCAGGGCGGGGTGGCAGTGTTGGTCCGGCAGCCACCGATTGTCAACACGCTCCAGCTCGAATCCGAAGCCGATGCGTTTCGCGGACAGCTCGTGCGCTTTCGCGGCACCGCGCGGCGGATTGAACTGGTAACCAAGGGGCATCCGCAGATGGCACCCGCGACTGCTTACTGGGAAATGTGGCTGCGCGGCGAAGACGATAGCGTGCAGCCGGTGGCGGTCTACACCAGCGACCCAGCCGCCGGTAAATTGGTTCAACAAATCAATCCGCGAACTGCCGACTTTCCGGCGGTCGAGGTCACGGGTTATTTCGCCAAGCGATTGGCCTATGCGTCGCAGGCCGGTGTTGAAGTCGCACCGACGCTGTTCGCAACTCAGGTCAAGCCACTGGCCGCCTCACAAATCCCCACCGCGACCAACTCGCCAACCTTGTCCACGGATTCGCCTGAGTTTCAAACGCAACTGTTGATTGCACTGGTGTCGGGCGGCCTGCTGGCGGGAATCCTGCTGGGACCCATTGTGGCTCATTTTCTCAATCGCTCCAAACACACTCGCGATGCCCTTGGGAAATCTTCGGCGAAGAAAACGATCGTGCCGACGCTATTGTGCTGGCTCGCTGCGAGCGGCCTGTCGCCGACTGCACCCAGGATGCATGGTGCCAGGTGTTGCGCGCAGGATCCGCCTCCCTGGGTGCTCAGTCCGCAGGACGATCCGGTGGCAGGCGCGCTGAGCGAGGGCTTGCAAACAGCTTTTGACCCCACTGCAATTTCTGCACTTCGCGATTATCTTCGTGGCCAGACTACGGTATTTCCAAATCAATGCCTAAAGGGTATCCAGCTCCTAAACAAGTTGGGCTGGCCCACTTCGCTTGAATTTGTTTCGCCGATCGAAACGGCGTCCGACATTAAGCTGGCCAGCGAACAGATCTGCGGCTGGGTTCGCTTGGCCATGCCGGTCGAGCTCGACCAGACTCAGCGCAGTTGGTATCAGACGCAAGAAAAACCGGAGCTCATGCGGCTCGAAATCCAGCTACAACCCGATTTGTTCGGCCCGCCAAGCTCGCCACTGAAGGGCGCAGAGCAACTTGAATCACAGCCTCTGGTCACTGTCTTTTGCCGGTACGTGCCCAGTCAATGGCTCTCCAGCTCGCAACTGCGCCAACCCGTGCGCTTGCAGGCGATCAGCCTGCGAGACAGTCACAGTTCGCAAATTGTATGCGCCATTGCGGAACGCCCGCAATGGTTGTTGCCGGAGGCAACCGAAGTCGATTCGCTGCTGCCGCCTGTGTCTCCTCAGTATTTGCAACTAGCCAAACATGGCTGGGATTTGTTCAATATCGATGTCGTGGCGGAGCGACACCAAGCCGCTTTGGCAGGCGACGAGGCCGAAGCGTTTTATTCTTTGATGCGGATTGCAAACCGGTTAAGTGAAGTGCCTTCGAGCACCGAGTCCAAGCCACTGGAGCTGCTTTCTCAGGCCAAGCAGAGTCTGGGCAAGCCAGTGCGTTGGCGCGTGCGTTTGGTGTCTGGTACGGTCGTGCAAGTTCCCGACAGACGCATGCAGGAGGTTTTGGGCGACAGCGCCTATGTGCAGTTCGATGGCTTTGTAGAAATTGGTAACGACCGGGTGAGTTATCAAGTCCTCACTGCGGATCCCAATTCGCAGCGCATCGAGTTTCAAGGCGAATTCCCGATCACGATTGTTAGTCGACTGGATACACCGTTCGCCCCACCCAAAAAACAGCTCGCCCAACAAGCCAGCTGGCAGGTTGGCCAATACGCACTGTTGGAGGGTACGTTCTACCGAATGTGGTCGTACCAAAGCCAGCTCGTCAGGTCGCGAAGCAGCGACAGTCAGGCCCGCCAACTGGCACCGCTCATCGTCGCCTCCAAGCTGTCTGCGACAGCTCCCGCGGTGGAAAACAATCCGGAGTCGATGGGCTGGTTTGGCTGGGCATTGTGCATTTCCGTCGTGGGAATTTTGGCGGCCATATGGATTGCGATTTTTAGCTTGGATCAACGACGTCCTCATCAACATCTTAAAGTCCCGCCGCCGGTCGCAGAAAAAACCGCTCCTTAACTTGCCAGCGCATCCCTGCTTGACGGTCATGAATGGAACCTCATACTCGGACGCTTCGAAAAACTAAATCTGCTGGGAGGTTTCAACGACGATGCGTCGCGCTAAGATTACGATTGTGGGTGCTGGAAATGTCGGCGCAACCTGCGCACATTGGTGTGCTGCCGCCGAATTGGGTGATATCGTCCTGCTGGATGTCCCTCAAGCTGAAGACATGCCTAAGGGCAAGGCTCTGGATTTGATGCAGGCTTCACCCATCATGGGTTTTGATAGCCAGATCACGGGTACAACCAACTATGACGATACGGCCGATAGCGACGTTGTGGTCATTACGGCCGGAATCGCCCGCAAACCCGGCATGAGCCGCGACGATTTGCTCGGTACCAACGCGAAGATCGTGGGCTCAGTCGCTGCTCAGATTAAGAGCAGTTCGCCCAATGCGATTGTGATTGTGGTCAGTAACCCGCTCGATGCGATGGTTCAAAGGGCTCTGAAGGTTACGGGGTTTCCACCCAATCGGGTGATTGGCCAAGCAGGCGTGCTGGACACGGCGCGGTATCGTACATTTCTTGCCATCGAATTGGGCGTCAGTGTCGAGGATATTTCTGCGCTGCTGATGGGTGGACACGGCGATACGATGGTGCCTATGCCGAGCTGCACGTCGGTGGGCGGAATCCCAGTCACTCAGCTCGTGGATAGCCAGCGACTGGATGAAATTGTTGATCGCACGCGGAAGGGTGGTGCCGAGATCGTTGGGCTGCTAAAGACAGGTAGCGCCTATTACGCGCCCGCTGCAGCTACTACGCAAATGGTCGAAGCCATCATTCGCGACAAGAAGCGACTGATTCCCTGCGCTGCATACTGCGACAAAGAGTATGGAGTTGGCGGATATTATGTGGGCGTACCGGTCGTGCTGGGTACCAACGGTGTTGAAAAAATCATCGAACTGAAGTTGACCGAAACAGAGCAGGCTGGTTTTGACCACAGTGTCAATGCCGTCAAGGAGTTAGTGGCCGCCATGGAAAAGTTGGTGAATGCTTAGCCCAATAAAAGTGGTCTGTTTAATGCTGTCAAAACCCGCAAACTGTCAATGTCGGCAATATCGTCTGTTCCATTTCGAGATCATTTGCAGAACTGGTCTCGCTGACGTTGACTTGCAGAGCGGTGGCGAATAAAAACCATGTCAGAGCGTTGAGGTAGAGCGATCTCGATCGCAGAAGCCTGTTCGGTGCGCAGCGATTCGGTGCGAGTATAGACCAGAACACTTCTCCTTCATCCCACAATTAAAAGATTAGCAACCAATGCGGAACCGTCTCACCAGCCCGTTCGAGCTGTCCGGTCGTCTTGACAAAACGCATGAATCACAAATCTTATCTGACGCATCCGAGCAAGCATACCTGCAATCGCAGATATGTTTGTTTGGTCCTGAGCATTACGAATCTCGCTACAACTATCCGCTGGTAATTTGGTTGCATAGTTGCAACAGCTCCGAGCGCGAGTTGGCAGGGGTCATGCCGGAGCTGAGCCTACAGAATTACGTAGCTTGTGCGCCACGAGGCACTCTTGCCAGCAACCCCGACGGCACGCTATTTCGCTGGGGTAAATCAGCAAGCTCTACGGCGATTGCAGAGGAGTTGGTATTCGATGCGATTGAGCTGGCCTGTTCGCGATTTTCCATCGCTCGCGAACGCATTTTCTTAGCTGGATTTGGTGGAGGCGGTTCGATGGCATGGCGGATTGGCCTGCGCTATCCACAGCGCTTTGCAGGTGTGATTTCGATTTGCGGCGAGTTCCCAACTCAAAATCAGCCGTTGTCGAATCTCGTAACCGCTCGCGCTCTACCTTCATTGTGGATGTATGGTGGGCAATCACAAAACTGCGGTATTCCCCAGGTCTGCGAAACGTTGCCAGTCCTCCACACGGCCAGTTTATCCGTGGACATTCGGCAGTATCCTTGCGGCGATGAGTTGTTGGCAAATATGCTTTACGACATGAACGGCTGGCTGATGGAGCGCGTCACCAGCCAGCCTGCTAATTTCGAAACCGTCACCGAAGAAAGCTTTTCGCGGAATTGAGTTTTTCTACGTTGCATTGAGCTCTTATTCTCCAGCGCTCTGATTCTAAGTTGCAACGCTGCTAGTCGCTTCGACCGAATTCGTCATCCCATTCCGCAGACTCGGTCCAACCAGAGCCATGTGCTCTCGGCTGCGGGCACTAAGGCGCAGGAACGACGATTGTCGTTGCATCCACTGGATGCGCAGGCAAAGTTATCTTGGGGTTGTGCGCATGCTCACGAGCGAACCGGTTGGGAGACGATTTGGTTATGCCGAACAAAAAACAGCTGTTCATTGGTGGTAGTAGCGCAGCCGCGCTGCTGGCATTCGGTGCGGTCTTTACGCTGATTGTTAGCGGCAGCGGTAGCCAAACGCAAGACAAGCTTGGAGTTGCACTCTCATTGTTGGACGAAGGCCGCTGGGATGTGGCCGGTCGCATAGCCCGCGATGTCGCCAAGTCGAAGAATTTTGAAAGCGAAAAAGATGCGACGTGGCAGTACATTCAGGGTGTCTCCAAGCTGAAATCGGTTGAGGAGAATCTGGATACTCCACAACACCGTCGGGTGCTCTTGGATGCCGCCCAACACTTGGCGAAATCCGAACTCATCGGCTTCTCCCCAGGTTACATGGGCAAGGGAAAATTCTACTCGGGCTGGTGCAGCTTCAACACCTACGACTGGGACAAAGCTACCGAGCAGCTCAGCGACGTAGAGCGACTGTGGCCAGAGAAGCGGAGCGATGTGCTCCGCATGGTGGTTGAATCGCAACTTCGTAAGACTCCACCCGACCTGCCCGCAGCCGAGTCAACGCTGGAAAAATGGATGGCGATTCCTGGGATGTCGGATACCGAGCAGGCTCGGATAAAAATCTCCCAAGCTGCTTTGGCTTTCCTCAAGCGAGATACCAAGGTCTGCGAGGACTTGCTGAGCAGTATCCCTGCCACCTCTTCGGAGTACTTCAACGCACAGCTTCTACGCGCGCGTTGGCGGTTAGAGTTTTCAGGTGACAAAGCAGAATTGGCGGAGCATCGACGCAGCCAGCTACTTAGCGAAGCTGGCGATATATCCAGAGAACTCAAAGTAGCTGCGGCCACTCCAGCCCACTTGCGCCGCCAAGCCACCTATCTGTGCGGTAGAATTCTACGCCAACAATCCGCCACTCGCGAGGCGCTTAGTACGTTCAGTGGAGCACGCCAAAGCAGCCCCCATTCTGCCGAGGCTATCGCCTCGGGACTCGAAGAGTCCGAGATACTAGCCAGCGCGGGCAATTTGGATGAAGCGATTGCCAATTTGCAACAGTTGCTCAGCAACATCGAAGACCTCGCGCTTTACAATGAAATGTGGATCCCGCTAAGCGAGTTTCGAGCCCGCTTGCTGGAAATTGGCCGGAAGATGAAAAACCAGGGCGACTTCGTGCGTGCCATCGAGCTTGCTCAATTGCTCGCGTTGGCATTCCCGCTCTCCGACTCCGTCCGGCTTCAAGCCGAAGCGCTCGAGCAGTGGGCAGATAACCTGAAGCAGTCAACGCTGGGCCCCACAGCGCGAATGCAACAAGAGGCACGCGACGAGTTGCAAACCAAGTACCGACAGGCGGCAGAACATTTCGAGCGGCTGGCTGCACTTGAGTTGCGCTCGGCCGAATACCCAGATATTGTTTGGCAGGCGATTACAAATTTCCAAGAGGCCGGCGAATTGAACCGTGCCAATGCGCTGCTAACCGACTATTTGCGATACGAGGATCGAACCAAGCGACCGCGTGGGTTCTTGGCACTAGGTAGAAACCATATCAATGCCGCGCGGTGGCAGGACGCGATCGATCCGTTGGAGCGATGCCAAGTCGAGCATCCGGCGCATCCTCTGAGCTTCGAAGCGAGACTTCTGGCTGCTAAAGCGCTTTTCGAACTGAACCGACTGGATGATGCGGTCGCTTTGCTGGACGAGAATTTGACCGGTAACACCGTTGCGCTGGATCCCAGGAGCGAAATCTGGCGAGACTCTCTGTATCAGCTCGGGCAGACGATTTTCCGGCAAGGCAACGAACTGCAACTCGAATTGCGACTTAAGCCCGAAGCGGATTTAGCCGTCAAGGAAGCCAAACTCGAAGCGAGCCATCGTGATTTTCTGGAAGTTGTCAAACAGCTTGGTGGGTTCGTAACGCGGTATCCGGACGACCCACGCCACTACGAAGCCATGTATCTAGTCGCCAAATCGCACCGATTGGCCGCTGCGACGCCACTCCAGATCGCCAATTCAAATCCAAACATCGTCGATACAGCGCGGCGCAAGCTCATGCAAGATCGCCGCGGGCTACTTGAACAGGCGCTCGACGAGTTCAAGCAGTTGCACGTCACAATCAACGGTCGCCAAACGTCTTTGGCAACGTCCGACCAAATCAACGCCCTAATCCGCAACTGCTATTTCGGAGAAGCCGATACGCTTTTCGAACTTGGGCGCTGGGAGGAAGCAATTCAAGCCTACCAGAATGTGGCCAGCCGATTCTTGAACAAACCCGAATCGCTCGAAGCCCTGCTGCAAATGGCTCAGTGCTATCGTAAACTTCGAAAGGAATCCACAGCCAAGAAGATTCTCGCTCAAGCAGAACAGGTTTTGGGTTTGATCCCGCCCGAATACGACACACAGTTTGTCAGTCTCACCAGAACGACACGACAGGGCTGGGGTCAGCTCATCGGCTCACTGCGCAGTTGGGACTAACCATGCGAATTGGAAATGTCTCCGTAGCCCACGCGATCACACTGGCTCCCATGGAGGAGCATACCAACCATCCGTTTCGCGTCGTCTGCAAGCAACTCGGAGCCAGCCTAGTCTGCGGCGAGCGGGTCGACGCGAAAGATGTTGCCAAGCGTGACCGCAGAGCGATCAAGTTGCTCTACACGACGCCGACTGAAAAGCCCGTGGTCGGTCAAATTAGCGGTAGCGATGCGAGTGAAATGGCTGAGGCGGCCCGGATCGTGGCCGAGCAAGGCTTTTCAATCGTCGACTTAAATTTCGAATGCCCAATCCGCCGCTTGGTTGGTCGCGGTGAGGGCGGTGCGCTGATGGCAGACCCACCAGCCATCGCCAAGCTGGTCGCAGCAGTCGTCAAAGCGGTCGATATTCCAGTCACATTGAAAATCCGCACTGGGCCCGATGCGGAGCACGAAACGGCCGTCGAAGTTGCTCGTCTAGCCGAACAGGCTGGAGCCGCAGCGGTGGACGTACATGCGCGCAGTGTCGCGCAAAGCTACGTGGGCGGTCCTGATTGGTCGGTGGTCGCGCGGGTGAAGCAAGCCGTAAGAATTCCCGTGCTCGGAAGCGGCGGCGTGCGGGCACCCAGCGATGCAGTTCGCTTTCTCGAAACCACTGGCGCCGACGGCGTGGCCATTGGCCGAGGCTGCTTGGGGAATCCCTGGATATTCCAACAAGCTCGAGCGCTCGTCCTCGGTGGAGCGAGCATTGCCGCACCCAATTCCAGCGAGCGAGCCCGCGTGCTGCTCCAACTCGTCGAAGGCGAATTCTCTCTGTACGGTTCGCCCCTGGCAATTAGAAGGTTGCCACGAGTTGCCTGCTATTTTGCTAAGTTCCTACCCGATTTCGATTCGTTTCGAAGCAGCATTCAAGAAGTAAAAAACTTGGCTGATTTCAAGCGTTTGGTCCGCCAGCACTTCAGCGATTCGCCACGCTAATGCTGCCTATCATCTAAGCAAGCGAGCGTTGCTTTTGTGCAAGACCTGTAGCCTCACGGCCTTACCGCTCTTTCTTAATGTTTTTCTTCATGCCGCAAACCGCTCATTTCAAACGACTTGTGCGCATGGCACTGCCATTAGGCCAATTTTTCTAGTGTCTTTGGTACACGGAGTGCCTTTAGTGGACCGTTGAACAAGACGATCGCAGCTGTGGGGAAGATAAAAGGGCCCAGGCACGAGCAGTGATTCGGCACGTTCAGTGAAGCGCCCGTGGGGCGTGGAACACAGCTTCAGTACATGCCGTTTTTTGAAAGGCGGAAAATTGACGAATCTAATTGAGTGGCGCCCGTGGCGTCCAACCGTTCTCCTTGTGGGGTTGTTGGGGTTGTGTCTCTCGCTGGGGTCGGTTGCAGTGGCTCAGGAAGCGCAAGCTGCCGAAGCCGTTGCAACTGATTCTGGCGGAGATGCTGCAGCCGAAGCGCCCGCTGAAGAAGCTGATCTGGGCGTAGGCTACGCGCTCGACAATGTCATGCTGTTCCTAGCTGCCGTCTTAGTGTTCTTCATGCAAGCCGGCTTTGCGATGGTCGAAGCGGGCTTCAATGCCCAGAAAAATGCCGTGAACATCCTGTTCAAGAACTCGATGGACATTTGTATCGGCGTGCTGCTGTATTTCATCATTGGCTTTGGCCTGATGTATCCGGCCAACTACGGTTCGCCGACCTACATTGCCGAGGGCTACTTGGGATTCGGAGGCGTTGGCTTAGACGGTTATGCCGCCGCGCCCGAGCGCCGTTTCGCTCCGGCCGTGGATTGGTTGTTCCAGGCTGTGTTCGCCGCCACTGCAGCCACCATCGTGTCCGGTGCTGTGGCTGGACGTATGAAGGTCCTTGGCTATTTGGTTTACTCAGCCGTGCTGACCGCGTTTGTGTATCCGATCAGCGGATATTGGAAGTGGGGCTACGGATTTTTAGATGCGATGGGCTTCAAAGATTTCGCTGGTTCGGCCGTAGTACACGGCGTCGGCGGTTTCGCCGCTCTCGCGGGTGCGATCATCTTGGGGCCGCGTATTGGTCGATTCGTAAATGGCAAGAGCATTCCAATGCCTGGTCACAGTCTGCCGATCGCCTGCTTGGGCGTCTTTATACTGTGGTTTGGTTGGTACGGCTTCAATCCAGGCAGCAATCTTGCGTTTAAAGAATCTGCGTCCATCGATGCGACGATGATGGTGGCTGTTACCACCACGCTCTCGGCGGCAGCCGGCGGGCTGGTAGCGACCTTGGTTAGCTGGGTTATCTTCAAAAAGCCCGACCTGTCGATGGGCCTCAACGGAATCCTCGGCGGCTTGGTGGGTATTACGGCTTGTTGCGATTGCATGAGCTTCTGGATGTCGATCGTTGTCGGCTCAGTGGCGGGTGTGTTGATTATTCTCGGCGTGCTGCTGTTGGATAAGCTCCAAATCGACGATCCGGTCGGGGCATTTCCAGTTCACGGGATTTGCGGCGTGTGGGGTTGTATGGCCATCGGTATCCTACCCAACGCGCACCTGGAAGCTGGCAGTACCAGTTTTATGACTCAACTGATAGGCACGGCCACCATTTGCGGCTGGTCGTTTGTCACGATGGCGATTTTGTTCCTGGTACTCAAGGCAGTCGGCTTGTTGCGTGTGAGTGCGGAGGAAGAGCTAACCGGATTGGATATTTCGGAGCATGGAATGCACGCTTATCCCGCAGAGGGAGTAGTGCGGGGCGTCTAGCACGCGGAATTTGGATAGAACCTACCCAAGTTGCCTGGAGCAGTTGTGGCTCTGCCTGGCTGATTCCAGGTAACTTTTTCTCGACGCTTTCATGGCTCCATAATTGGAGTCATGAAGGCAACTCGGCTTCGGCTCATGCCTGGGCCTGAAGGTGCCCCAATGGCTCGCGACGAATGTCCGCCTCATTCGTCCGGGCCGGGGTATTTTTAACGCTTGCCTGCGATGACAAGTCACTCTCTTGGCAGTACATTTGCGGTTTTGCAAATGTGTCGAGCATATCATGAAACTCATTGTGGCCATCATTCAACCCAGCCGGTTAGAGGCGGTTAAGCTCGCGCTAACAGAGGTTGAAGTGTTCCGCCTGACTGTTATCGACTGCCAAGGCTTTGGACGGCAGCGCGGCCAGCTCGCCACCCAGCGCGTCCCCGACTCGTCGATCAACTTGCTGCGCAAAGTCCAATTGCAGATCGCAGTCAACGATGATTTCGTCGAACCTACCGTGAACGCCATCATGGCCGGTGCGAAGACGGGCGACAAAGGGCAAATCGGCGACGGCAAAGTCTTCGTGTTGCCCATGGACGATTGCGTCCGTATCCGTACCGGCGAACGCGGCCCCGACGCTATCTAGCCCAAAAAAAA
>JBGSJL010000176.1:0-4659 GCA_041741955.1 Pirellulaceae bacterium
GTAGGGGCGATGCAGCAGGATCTTCTCCGTCGCCGGACCGATCACAGCGTTTACTGCGCGCTGCAGCGCGATCTCAAGTTTCATAGGTTTCTTAGTCCGCCGCGTTAGCAAGGTATTTCATTAGAACGTATCCGTCCGTTCGGAGCTTGTCTCCGACCCGTCCGTTCGGAGCTTGTCTCCGACGGACGCCGCTTTGGCATACTAACTAGGACGAGCCGACTCTACCTGTCTGCCTGTGCCGTATCGCGTGCAGCGATTCGGCACAGGCAGTAGTGTCGTCACCGCGGTGCCTCTTAGAACGCCAAAGCATGCTTGGGGGGAGGCAAGCTCCCCGCCAAGCAATCCGTGTACGGATTCAATCTCCAGCCAGTTATGGTTACTTCACGCGCTTGACGGGCCGCAGCGTGCGAACAGAAGCCAAGTATCCATCAGGGATGTCGCACCTAACATAAGTCAAAGCATCAACCTGGCAGTCATCGCCAATCTTGCACCCAGCCGCCACAAAGGCATTGCTACCGATGAGCACGCGCTGCCCGACAATCACCGAACCGCTAACTCGTGCCCCGGGAAGTACAACGCTGTATTCGCCTATTGAAACATCGTGGCCAACAGTCGCGTGGATATGCACGATACAATAATCCCCAATTTTGGCATTCGACGAAACAACAGCCTGCGCGGCAACAAATACGCCAACACCGAGCGTCGCACTGGGTGCGATAGTGGCTGTCGGATGGACAACTGAAAACGGTAGCCAGCCGGCCGATAAGCAATGCCGATTGACTTCGGCTTTTATAGTTGGATTAGCGATGCCAACATTGAAGCACACCGCTTCTTCATGAGCAGCCAAACGTGGGACATCCACTTCCCAAAAACGTTCTTTGTCAAAGTACAACTTTTCGATCGCCGAGAATTCGCTCGCGTCGCTCAGCACGGCCGCTTCTAGGACTTCATTCGCGGTCTTGTCCCCCAAAATAACTAGTATTGGCATGTTAGATCGTGCCCGAGTCGACGACTAGGTTTTGGCCGGTCATCGATTCGCTGCCGCTGGACAGCAGGTGCTCGACCATCGCTGCCACCGACGCAAGCGTGGTCGAGCGCTTCAGAGCGGTACGATTCGCGATTTTCTGCATGTTTTCCTCGGAGAGCGAGGCGGACATTTCAGTTTCCATGAAACCCGGCACGACACAATTCGAACGAATTCCTTTTGAGCCCCATTCGCGGGCGGTGTTCTTCGAAAATGCTTCCAGCGCTCCTTTGCTCGCCGCGTACATGGCCAAACCCTTATAGCCCGTATGCGCACAGATGGACGAAACATGCACGATCGAGCCCGCTACGCGGTGCAAAAGCATATTGCGAATCGTCAGCTTTGTAAGCATCATCGGCGAAAACACATTGACTTGGAACATGGCTTCCAAGGGTTCCAGTTTCAAATTGGTCACCAAGTCATCGTAAGCGACCGCAGCGTTGTTTACCAAGCCGTGAATCGGCACGTCGTCACCAAGTTGTCCAAATACCTGCTGCTTGATCTGGCTGGGGTCATGCAGATCGCAGGCAAAATACCTCGCTTGCTGCGGGAACGCATAGAGTAACTCTTGAAGCTCTGCGGAGACCGTCCGACTGACGATGAACAACTGATCGCCCAGCCCGAGCTGTCTGCCGACAATTTCCAAGCCCAGTCCCCGCGAGCCTCCTGTTATTAAGATATTCATTGTTTATCACAGCCCGCTGCGTAAGCAAGGTTCAAAATTACAGCCCGCTGCGTGAGCAAGGTTCCCCATCCCAGCCCGCCGCGTAAGCAAGGAACAAACATACTTCGAATCCTTGCTGACGCGGCGGGCTGGGATGAAAACGCAAAAATAAAACATCCTTGCTGACGCGGCGGGCTGGGATGAAAACGCAAAAATAAAACATCCTTGCTGACGCGGCGGGCTGGGATGAAAATGCAAAACCAAAACATCCTTGCTGACGCGGCGGGCTGGGATGAAAACGCAAAAACATAACATCCTTGCTCACGCGGCGGGCTGGGATGAAAATGCAAAAACAAAACATCCTTGCTGACGCGGCGGGCTGGGATGAAAACGCAAAAATAAAACATCCTTGCTGACGCGGCGGGCTGGGATTGGGAATACTATACTCTGCGATATCCTTCAGTCGCTGCGGCGTAAAGTCTTACCAGCAGCCGAAACGGCAATCTGGGCCACAATATTTACGATTCGTGGAACTTGAAACGGTTGCAAGCGGAGCTCCAACGTTTGCCGCAATTGACGCTTGTCGATACTACAGCCCTCAGCGGGCACCACATCGCAGCACACCAAATTACCGGTTACCGAATTCTTCTGACCGTAGACTCGAGCGGCTGCAATCTGCGGTTGTTCGAGCAGCATCCTCTCGACCACCAGTGGGTTAACTTTCGATCCGCCGACATTGATCACATCGCTGCGGCGCGAGATAAAACGAATGCGCAGCGGCGACTGGCTCAAAACCTCGACCAAGTCGCCCGTTGCATAGTATTCACCAACTACATTTGGCTGCAACGACAGGGCCAAGAGCGAGCGATGAATCAGCAGCTCGCCTTCGACGACTTGGATCCGCTCGGCCAGTTCGTCGGAGACTGTAAAGTCCTCTCCATCAGCCACCAGCAGCGAGCCGCCCTCGGTAGATGCATAGACATTACGGAGTTTCGCGTTTGGAAAAGTGCGGTGGATGTGATCGGCCAGTCGAGCGTCTAAGATTTCGCCACCAACTGTCACGCGCTGGACGCGCTCGTGAACCACCGACTCGGTGCATAGCAGCTTGTAAAACGTGGGAGTAGCGCTCAGATGCGTAATTTCGTAATCCTCGATCGCTGCCTGCACAGCTCGGCTTTCCATACCGAACAGTCGGACCAGTGGATTCTGGTTGCAGACGGCTTGAAAGAAGACTTGCAGACCCGCGAACCGACTTGGTTGATAGGCCAAACCCCACACATCGTGTTGATGTTTTTCAGACACTCGGACCCAGCGCGTCAGCGAGGGCAACTGATGCGCGACCCAAGTGGGCAGGCCGGAAGTTCCCGAAGTCTGCAAAGCGATCTGCGCTGCAGAACTCAAAACAACCTCCGCCATACTCGACGGTCCATGCTCGGACACAGCCCGCCAACTTCGGTCGTCGGTAGGTTCGCTGCAAAAAAGATCTGCCGGTAGGTCTGTATTTGCGTCACTGCCGATCGCCAGAGTGGCGTTTGCTTGTAGCGCTGCCAGGAGGTAGACAAAAACCTGATAGCCATCATCCGCATCGATTAATTTCGGAATCGATTTGAGCGCGCCGAGATCGCGTCTAAGTTCATCGTAACTGTGCGTCACGTGCGACTGGGGATCGCAGTAGAAGAGCTTAGCGGCCATCGATTTTCGCTTGGATATCCCCGACTGTAGCGACGATGCCATCCGCAAACACATCGACGCCGCAAGCTGCCTCGATCTTGACCGTCAGCACTGCCAGCTCCAGTGAATCCAGTCCCAGGTCCTCGCGCAGTCGCAAGTCCGATGACAAGGCAGGTAGCGGGTTCCGCCCGGCTTCATCCAGCACTTCGTTGACAATTAGCAGTAGTTTTTCCATGTCTTTCTTTAAACTTCTCGTGAGCCTCACGTGTCAGTCGTGGGCAGTCTCTTGGAGAGCCGAAGCGACAAGCATCAATAGGCCGGAGGCCGAAACAATCTCTGCCGAGGTCGTCAGGCCTCGGAGGAAAGTCGCAAGGCTGCTAGGCCGAAGGCCGACACACCGGAGCTTCAATCTGTTTCGGCCTCCGGCCTTGTGGTCTATCTACAGAGTAACGGCGGCTCACGCCACCGCCTGGGGTTATGTCGGCCTCCGGCCTAATGCAACAATCGTCGACAATGCAGACCTTATGCATTGCGCGAAAGCGCACGTACGTACGACTGGGCATTGCGTGGAGTGTAGTCATTCGAAGCCAGGCGTGCGTTGTATCGGTATTCCTGCAGTCGCGCGGTGTCCGCGAAAAGCTGCTCGATTTCTGCCGCCAGCCCTCGAGCGTCCCCAGGCGCAACCACAACTCCCATATGATGCTTTTGTACCAGGTCGGACAATTCGCTGTGCTGCGCCGCCAAAGCGATAATGGCTGAGCCGGCGGCCATCGAGTTGTACGTCTTGCTGGGTGTCGAGACACTTGCCGCCGCTGCATCAAGGGTCACGACGGCAATCTCGCCACTCGCAATCGAATACGGAAAGACCTGGCTGTCTGTGAATGGCAACAGGGTTAAATTCTTGAGCTGATACTGGGCCACTAGCGCATCGACAGCCGCTTTTTGCTCGCCGTCGCCGATCAACAAAAAATGAATGTCCTCGCGCGAGATCAACTGTCGCGCCGCTTCGACAATCGAGAGCATGTCGTGCGTCTTGCCGAAGTTACCCGAGTATAACACGATGCGTTTTTGCTGGAGTCCCAATTCTTTTAGGAACGGATTGTCCTGGGGGGCGATGGGTTGAATCAATTGATTGTCGGTCCAGTTATGAACGACCTCGAGTACCGTTTCGGGACTCGCATATTTGGCCAATGCCGCTGCCATGCGCTCGCTGATCGTGAATGTGGTTTGAGCATGTTTCAAGCTCAAGCGATTCAGGTAGCTCCAGAGCCTAACAATTGGGCCCTGCTGGCGAAGCGAG
>JBGSJL010000177.1:0-2359 GCA_041741955.1 Pirellulaceae bacterium
ACCCTCGAGCGGGGGGCTTCGCCCCCGCCCCACGGCTAATCAGCTTCCTGCTAACGGCTCACTCAGCACAGCTGCGCGCTGCACAATTCGGGCGCCATCAGGGGCTCGCCGGGCGCTGCACTTTTCGGCTGCCGATCACACGATAATTAGCACTTCATCAACTGCGTGAGAAGGCGTCGTCTTTAAGTGGTACTCCGTGACCGACAACCTGCGTCGGAGTGAAACGCCGAAGGCACGAACCCAGAGACGCCGCCTAGGGACAGCACCCCGCCTTGGTGGGGGTCGCTGCGATAGAGTCGAGGACGCCCAAAGTCCCCTCGGTCGATGAAGCCGACGCAGTTTTGGCGATTCCAAAACTAACGGAGGTGAGCTGCACCTCTGGGAGTTCGACGACCCCGAAAGCGGTGAGAAGTTTCACTTCTCAGCTGGTTCCGCCGCATCCGTCTTATCCACCGTTGTGCTTGACATCCATTGCAGGAGCACACCACTGCTAATGCACAGTGACTGGCCGTCTGGCGTGTCGCCGAGTATCACACTCGTCGTCCAACGGCCGGCGGCGGCATAGAAGAGCAAGCTGTTTCCGCAGATTTCTCGGTCTAACGAAGACGCCTAAGAGGGGCGCTGCCGCATACCGCCGCCCTCGCCATAAAGCCGTACTGGCCGCTACGGACGGGCACTGCTAGTCTTGTCTGGTTCTATTGCACCATAGATCAACGGATGCACCACCGCGAAGGTAGTATCAAAGGGAAGGTCATCAGATGGTGTCCGTTGTTCAAGTATAATTGCAGTGAAGCCTTCCCTGGGATTCGTCCAACAATGTGTGCTTGCTCGCCCAAACCACCAATATTCCCCCATCTGGCGACTCTCAGACGATGGGGTCGGCGCAACTACGACGCGAAATCCGAAACTATGCCCATCGGAATTACCTGATTCCCTGTGGTCAAGCTGATTGCGGGTCATGAACTCGACCGTTTTCAAGTCGAGCAATCGCTTGCCGCCTGCTTCCCCGCCTCCGGCGATCATCATTAAGAATCGCCAGTAGTCAGGCGCTGTTGAGACAAGCCCACCGCCACCCGAGTACAGAGTAGCAGGACGCGCAAAGCGACTCTTCGCGGGTGCGTCATCGAGACGCCATTTTCCGTTCCGCCGCTCATACAAGGCCGCAAACCGATTAAGTTTGGCTGGCGGAACCTCGAATCCGGTGTCAACCATGTCCAACGGTTGAAAGATTCGTTCGCAAAAAAACTCAGCTAAACTCTGGCCAGAAGCTTTTTCCACTACGGCGCCCAGCACGTCGGTCGATACGCCATACTCCCTATCGGCGCCAGGATCAAAAGCAAGCGGCAGTTTGGCAAGCTTCCGAATCAAGTCTTGTAGCGTGCCTTCTTTATCTAGCAGGTCCGCTCTTGCGTATCGCCGTTCCAACTCTGAGCCGTCTGCCCTGCCGTAAATCAACCCGGACGTGTGCAGCAACAGGTGCCGAATCGTCATCACCGTTTTCGCTGGACGAAGGCCCGCTGAATCGTAAACGGTACGATCCGCCAACTCGGGCAGATACCGTTCCACGGGATCGTCCAAAGAAATCTTCCCTTGATCATGGAGCATTAACGCAGCAGCCGATGTGACTGCCTTTGTCATAGAGTAGATCCGAACGATGGTATCTTGACGGAACTCTTTACCAGACTCTACGTCCATGAGGCCAAATTGCTTGAAATACACGACTCTTCCTCGCCGCGACACTAGCACCGATGCGCCGAGTAATTCCCCTTTAGACACTCGATGACACAACATGCCGTCAATCTTGGAAAGTTGTGTAGACGACATCCCCACCGCTTCCGGAACTTCTGTTGGAAGTGTCTCCGAGCGACTAGTCGTATCGAGCAGGAATGTGCAAAAGCAAAGCGACAGTGCGCATTTTATAGCGGACATACGGTTTAACGTACTGGCAGGAGTACAGCCGCGACTGCTCTGCACGGCGAATGTGTGAAATGTAAACGGCCAACACCAAGTTATCGTACAACAAGTGTCAAGACGGTGCGATGCGATCCGATCCGGTAGTACCAATCCTGAAGGTACGCGTGACGCACCGTCCTGAGTAGTTGGGCAGGCTTTCGACATCCGCCAAATCTGCTGAGGCTTCATCGTTCTCAGCAAGTTCAAGTATCCCCCAAAACTGCGGTCGCTGGACACCACCTCAGCGAGGTGCGCACAGGGTCTGCGACGCTTTGGTATCTATGAAAGAGCGGGTCGAGTTGAGAAGGAGGGGTTTTCCCGTTGCAATGGAAACCGTCTCTGTTCTTTCCTCAACCGGAGAACCACGCTCATGCTGTACCTCGGAATCGACCAACACGCACGCCAG
>JBGSJL010000178.1:0-3715 GCA_041741955.1 Pirellulaceae bacterium
ATGGCAATCGGAGTGTGGATGCGATCGAGCCGCGATCGCTTGGGATTGCCGCTGCTGATTCTGTTGTCCATGCTGGCCATCACCGCGATGCAAGATGGATTCGCGCAGCAGCATCGCTACATTCTTCCTGCTTATCCCTTACTGTTCTTAGCGATTGGCGTCGTGGCCGGGCGCGCGCTCGTACGTGAGGGTGACAGCACCGGACCTCGTTTGGCTCGACTATCGGGCCGTGCGATTTTGGTGGGTGTGGTGCTGTCAGTTGCGGGGAGTGCCTGGGTGGCACCTCATTGGTTAAGTGCCTTCAACACGTTGGCGGGGGGCAATCGAACTGGTTTCAAGTGTTTGTTCAATGACGCCTCGGACTGGGGTCAGGACACCTATCGCGTTCGCGACTGGATTCAGTCGCATCAAGGATCGATGCCGATCTATGTCAATTCGAACTTTAGCGGCTCGGAAGAGCTACGGGCTGTGGGGGCGGAGTTCGAAGATTTTCTGTCAGACGTTGAAGGCCTTCGGCGTCCCTGTTGGTTGGTGGTCAGCAAGAGCGACTACGTTTTGAACCCCAGCTTGGAAAAAAGACTGGATCGATTGCCCGTCAGCCAGTGCATTGGCGGCACGCACGTGGTTTTTGAGCTGTCAAGAGTTGATTGAGCCTAATGGCCCAATGGCATTCCGAGCTTTGTAAATTCCCGTCGCAGCACATCGAGATCCCAAACTAAAAATCCTTCCTGGCCAAGGGCGATTGCCAGCTTGCGGGACTCTGAACTTATAGACATGTCGAGTGTCCGTTTGGTTTGGTAGCCATCGACAAGATCCAGCAGTGGCTTCCGGCTGAGCGGGTCCGATAATCTGACTAGAGTACTGTCCATGGCCAATGCCAAGAGTTGATTTGTCCAAGCTACTACAGATTTTTGATAGCCGCTAGGACGTGGCACGTCCAAAACGTGCTTAGGTCCGGCGGTCGTCATCTGCCAATGTCGATAGCGATGTTGTTCGCTGGTTATTAAATGCCATTGATGCTCGATTAGCCCCCAACAAACCGCGCCACCCTCCGGGGAATCGATCGGCCAAATTGAAGGTGTTGACGTCAACTGCCAAACGGATGTTAGGGGAGAATTCTTGGCCGAGCTAGCTAGGTATGATCCGTCCGCACTTACACTCACATAGCAGTAGTTTTCCCCAGGTCTTGCCAGCCAAATCCATGGCTTGCGGTCCGAAAGCCACACAAGTCCACCCGACTCTGTGGTTGCTGCCAATTGGTTACCATCTGCTGACACACTCAGCCGCTGAGGTAGCTCGTCCTCAGGAAAAGCAAGCCGCTGTGGTTGCAGCGTTTCGAATGAGATTGGTGGCAAGTGAGCCACTGGCTTGGATGCCATCTTTGACTGCAACTCCGCCTCGGTCAATAGGCTTAAACCCATCTCGCTAACGACGATCAGTTGACGTTTCGCAGGCAACCAAGCGAGATCGTAAAACTGGTGGTCGCTAATGTCGATCAGCAGAGATCGCGTCGGATAATTCCAAATCTGCATACCTCGTGAGCCGGCTACAACGAGCCACTTGTCGCCACACGCAAATGTACACACTTCAAAATTCTTTTCGATGCCATGAATATTTCGCTGGTGCCATACGACATCGTCCAGCCCCAGTTGCCAGATACCCATCCCGTCGTAGGTGCGGAAGGCCAATTGGTTTCCGTTGGGATTGAAACAGTGCGAATGACCCTCCAACACCAATTCGATTTTACGATTGTCCAAGTCCCATAGTCGTGTCTTACCGTCGTAACCGTAGACCGCCAACCAACGGTTGGACGGATGAAAGCAGATGTTTGCAATAATTTCTTGCGGCCCACCCAAGGTTGCCAGTGGGGTCTCAAACAATCGCTCCGTTTCAAAGACTATCACGTCATATCCGCTCCCCACCGCTAGCCGCGATCCGTCCAAGGACCAGGCAACTGAAAATGCGTCGTTATCAGTGGACCAGGTGGCTTGGATTTTCCATTGCAGTGCGTCCCAGACGACAATCTTATTGTCGGGGGCTACGTGAGTCACAGCCAGCAACGTCCCGTCTGGAGTAAATTGCACTTGGCCGATGGGTTGTGTTGCCTCGGCCGCGAGCGTCGCCAAGCGTTCGCCAGATGCTCGATCGAGAATCCAGACTTCTCCATTGGTGAGCCCAATAGCGACAGCCGAAGTTTCCTGCGAGGCAGCGATGGCGAAACGTCGAGGTGTAGCTGAGAACCTTGTCGCAGGCAGCGACCACAAGCACTTTTTTTCTTGCCAATTCCAGACCTCGACTGTCGAAGCCGACTCAGGTCCACGCAGCACGAGCAAACACTGATCGACAAAGCACATTGTCAGCGGTTCAGATTCCAAAACGAACTCGCTAACCACTTTACCGTCGCCCACGCGTACAACTTGAACTTTGGTTCCTTCTGAAAGTGTGCTGTATCGAAGATCACGGCGAAACACGATACTGTCCAGCGAGCCGCCATGAGGGCGAGGCAAAACCCATTGCTCTTGTGCATCGATCAAGCTCAACGCGGTGGCGGCGGTACGTTTGAACAACTCTTGCATGGGCTCGGACATGCTGGGAAACATACCATCCTCGGTTGCCTCGGCGATACTTTGAAGTGCAGCGAAGCGTTGGCCGAAACTCCCACTCGTGGTTCGTGCCTGAGCCACGGCGGCGTGCGAGACCAGCAACTGCTCGCTCAATTCATTGCGCGTTTTAAACAATTGAGTCGATAGCAAGCCCAGCATTACTAATGAAATCGCCATGAACAAAATCAGTGTCAGCATCCAGCCGACGTGCAAGCGACTCCAGCGCAGACCGTATTGAATACGCGACAAACGCTTAGCCTGAATAGGTTTGTCTATCAACCAGCATTGCAAATCGCTGGCCACATCGAGGGCTGACAAGTATCGATCTGTGGGCTCCCGTGCAATCATTTTCAGCACAATTGTCTCCAGCGGTAGCGGCAGATCACGGGAGACTTGAGATGGAAGTTTATGGTTCTCATTGACGAGCGCGCAGAGTTGGTCGGACTGTTGCTCGCCTGAAATCAACGCGCAGCCAGTCAACATTTCGTAAAATGTTGCACCGAGTGAATAAATGTCACTGCGAGCATCATTGCGCAGCGAGCCTGGCTTGAACAGTTCTGGACTGAGGTAGCGCAACGTGCCTACCAGTTCCCCGGTGGCGGTAGCGGCCACAGAGGCTGGATAGGAGGCCAAGCCGAAATCGACAACCCAAGCATGTCCCCGATTGTCGCGAAGTAGATTAGAAGGCTTGATGTCGCGATGCAAAACTCCACGTTCGTGCGCATGGTGCAGAGCCAAGGCCACATCTCGGACCGAAGCTGCGATGATCTTCCAGTCTCGATTGCCAGTCTGACTCATTTGCCGATTCCATTGCCTCCAGTCCATCCCCTCAATCAATTGCATGGCGTAGAAGTGCAGATCTTCGTGGCTGCCAATCGCATGCACGGGAACAATATGCGGATGTTGTAGACTGGCAGCCGCTCGCATCTCGTTGTTAAAACGAATCAGAGATGAAGAACTCAACTCGGAAAATGGTTCCAGCAACGCGAGGACCTTTAGGGCGACCACGCGCTGGAGCGACAACTGGATAGCCTCGTAAACAATTCCCATCCCACCGCGCGAAACAACTCCAACGACTTGAAAATCGCCAATGATATCCCCTGGCTGTGGAA
>JBGSJL010000179.1:0-2380 GCA_041741955.1 Pirellulaceae bacterium
GATCACTCTGCTAATAACTCGCATCGACGAGCGCGTGCGGTGTATCGCTGCCCAGCGAATTTGAGTTCCCGCACGCTTAATACAGCCAATGAGAAAGTGGCGCGGCACCCCCGAAATACGAGGATGCCGGCCGAAAAATGAACTTGAAATGTAATCTAATCAACGGCGAATCTAATCGTAAACGTTCACGGCATTTGGCCGAGAACGGTAACTTTTTTCGCTAAAATCGCGCTATTCATCGTAGTAATCGCGCAATTCATCGTAGTAGATGTAGGGTGGGTCAAGCGTGCCGACAGGCCGCGATGACCCACCGTTTTTATGTGATTGCAGCATCGGTGGGTCTTCATCGCTATCGCTCTTTGACCCACCCTACAAAAAATCATAACTGCTCACGGCATTTGGCCGTGAACGGTTACATCTAATCAACCGCGAATCAACAGCGCGATTAGCACTGAGCGGATGGCTTGCGACTGCGGCGGATCATACCGATTCCGAACATTGCCAAT
Source organism: Pirellulaceae bacterium (assembly GCA_041741955.1). Lineage (GTDB taxonomy): Bacteria > Planctomycetota > Planctomycetia > Pirellulales > Pirellulaceae > Aureliella. The sequence goes on from JBGSJL010000179.1 coordinate 507, forward strand.
CCCGATAGGCCAAGAGCCGTCGGTTCGGGAACCGCCGTGATATTGCCACGAATTTCACCACCACCGAATTGGCCGGTGTGGGTGTTCAGATACAATTGGCCCGCCAGCAAATTGCCGACTTGGGGAGCCGTTAAACTTACCGTTGTACTGAGGCCTCCAGCACTCGCCGACGCATTGAAGCCCGCCAATCCGTTCAAACCAATGATGACAGCGCCGTTGGAGGTAAAACTCCCATCGTGCTGGTGAATGTGCATAGCCACTGCGTCGCCCGTAAGGTTGGTAAACCCGTTAGCAGACCCCCATGCCACGTTAATACTCAACATGTTGGTCACATCGTCGAGAAATATGCCGGATCCGACCAACCCGCCGCTGCCGCCGCCCACCACAACCGGATTTTCGTTGGATCCGAGCAATCCGAACCCACCGGTACCCTGGAGCTGGAAGTTGACGATGGCTGCGTCTAGCGAACGCGGCGCTAGTGAAGCCAGAAAAAGCAAGCTTAGTAGTGACAAAGTCTTCATGCAAAATACCTTTCGGAGTGTAGCTCTAGAAAATTTCGGTCCCGAGGCTTACGGACGGAGTGGAGCGGCGGATTCACGAAAATACAAAGTTCTCCAAACTTGTGGCTGCAGAGCCAGAAACCGCAAGTTCCATCCTGTCGCGAACCTCAGGCGCTAGCCGTGGGCACCATCCGACGAAGCCCACGGCTAGCGCCTAAGGTTCACAAAGACAGCCCACGGCTAGCGCCTGAGGTTCGCGATAGAACTCGCAATCCGCTATAATGGCCTACAAACTTAACGTGAACTGCCAAGCCTTTAAGGCCCGACTTTATGCCACCACTAACGCCCAATGACCTGTTGATTCGCCACAACCCAGTCGAAATGGGACGCTGGGTTGATGGAGGCGATGCGACACCGCAGGCGACAAGGCTGGTTTCGCTCGAACGATTTCAGTTGCTGGAGCAGGCGCTGCGGGACAACCCAATTCATAGCGAGCCGTACTTAGAGCTGGCGAAAATCTACTTACAGAACAGCCGCTGGGTCGATGCGAAACGCGTGCTGGATCTGGCGTGCAACCGCTTCCCCGACCATGAAGAAATTCAGTTCCTGCGGGAGGAAGCCCAGCTAGCGCGGGCACTGCAACTGCACTGGGAGGCCCAAAAGGAGTACAAAGCGGAACCCACGCGGTTGACCGAAGAGCCACTGCAGCGAGCTGGAGTGGAATTGAACGTGGTCCGCGAACGAGTTTGCCGAGCTCGACTTGCGCGACATCCAGCGGACACATACTTGAACTTGCCCCTCGCGGTTGCCCTGCACAATTTGGGGAACAGCGACGCGGCGATCCGGCTACTGGCCACAACGTCCCAAGAAGCAAAGCTGCGAGCCGAGGCCTGTTTGCAACTTGGTGGGATTTTGGAAAGCGGGCAACGTATCCCGGAAGCTTTATCGGCCTATCGAAAGGCGGCCATGTTTCGCGTTCCACCACCGAGTGCGGAAGTGCGGGCGGGCGCCCTGCGCGCAGCGGCTCAGCTAGCCGAGCGGCACAATTTGGTCGACTCGGCCCGCCGCTACTTGGCGATGCTAGTGGAGATCGAACCTGAGAATAAAGACTATCAAGCTCGCCTGCAACAATTGAAAAATGCTCCGCTCTAGCAAACAATCAAAGCTACAAACCCAGAGAGTTTATCCCTGGGTTTGTGGAGTTTGAAGCTGGTGGAAGTAGCTTTGTTGCGACTAGCGGTTAAATTCAATACCGAATGTGTAACCAGCTAGTTGTACGTCCTGATCGTGCAGATTGATATCGCCGAAGCCAGGATTGGCAGCTCGCCAAATTCCATCTGCAAAATCGATCACGTCGATACCGCCGCGGATTGA